>NZ_JBIIMC010000054.1:0-6258 GCF_044338195.1 Sphingorhabdus sp.
TTTTCTTTATCTATATGACAGAGGGAAGCTACGCCTTAAGCTGGCTTTCTGAAGTTAGCAAAGTGATGGGCAGTTGGGGCAATGATCATGTTTGATGGTGTTCGTTTATAACGAAAACGCTTCAACTCATGTTTTAAGGGGGGGGGGGCAATGTCTTCGCATGATGAAATTTACAACACGCATATTAGCGATTATCTGCATTGTTTGAGATATTTAGCGACTTTTCAGCAGGAAATTGGCTTGCCATTTATGCGTAAAGAGGGGGATGTGCTGCTCCTCATTAAGCAAGAACCCGGGCAACCGGTAAAATATTATATGAATAAGTCCGGCATGTCGTCACGCTGGTTCAACGAGATTTTGAAGCAGCTGCTGGCGTCTAAATTGGTCGTGCAAGAGACCTGCCCTTACGACAGCCGCCGGAAACTGCTCAGCTAAACCCGCAACTTTATCGCTCCGCTGTGGTATTTTTATCATAGGCTTTTCGTGCATTCGGCGTTGGATGGCACATGACGGGTTCAGTTCGGCGCGTTTGGCATTCCTATGCCGCACAAGGGAACATATTACGAAATTAAAAAACCCCGCCGTTCCATTCGGACGGCGGGGTTTTTAAATGGTGGGCGTAGCAAGGTTTGAACTTGCGACCCCTGCAATGTCAATGCAGTGCTCTACCGCTGAGCTATACGCCCATTATGCCGCAGCCTCTAGCTGGGCTTTTGCTATCATTCAAGCCTATTTCAGCTCGCCAAAACTTTCCTTGGAAGACAGCCGTTCAACTTCAAGGACAAGGTCTTTCAGATGGAAGGGTTTGGACAGTATTTTGGCGCTTGGCATGGATGCGCTTGCGCGCAGCGCTACGCCCGAAAAGCCGGTGATAAAAATGACCTCAGTGCCCGGAGACACACGGTTACAGTGGCGCGCGAGTTCAATGCCGTCCATTTCGGGCATCACAATATCGGTGAGCAGCAGATCGAAATGTTCTTGTTCCAGCAAGGGCGCTGCCGCTGTGCCGCGGTCGACCGCGACAACGTCATAGCCCGACCGTTCCAGTGCGCGCGCGAGATATTCGCGCATAGCCTGTTCATCTTCGGCGAGCAGAATTCGGGTCATAACAAATCCTTAAACATCTTTTGCGCGCCAAATTGCGGCGCCGGTTCTATCTATAATTGCAGAGGCTTAATTTTTTTGCACCATTTTGCGCAAAACCTGCCAACAACATATTTTAGTCTAATGAAGAGGACGTGTTGGACATAGCGGCATCCGGATTTGCAATGTGGGGAACGGAGAATATGTCCGTGCCTGTGCTGTTGTCTGTGCCGCACGCGGGGCGCGATTATCCCGCAGCTGTTATTGACGCGCTGCGCGTGCCGCCGGCATCGCTTGTCCGGCTTGAAGATCGCTATGCCGATCTAATGGTGCGCCGTTCGGTGCAGTCTGGCCATCCGGCCATCGTCGCCCACCGTGCGCGCGCCTGGATCGACCTGAACCGCGATGAACAGGATATCGACGTTGAGATGGTCCAAGGCGCACAGCGCGCGGATTATCCCGCGCCCGGCGTGAAGCAGCGCGGCGGGCTTGGCCTTGTGCCGCGCCGATTGTCGGGCGAAGGCGATTTGTGGAAACGGCAGTTCACGTTAGACGATATCAATGACCGCATTGCGGCGCTGCATCGGCCCTATCATAAGGCCGTATCAACGGTGCTTGAAAATATGCGGCAAAAGTTCGGGGTCGCGATCCTGCTGGATGTGCACAGCATGCCACCGCTCCACAACCCGGCAACTGGCGCGGGGCCGCAATTTGTTATTGGCGACCGGTTCGGCAAAAGTGCATCCTCGCAATATGCCGAATTGCTGATGTCCCGTTTGCAGGGGCACGGCTTTACCGCTGCGCTTAACCACCCCTATGCCGGGGATTATATCCTGCGCCGCCATGCCAAGCCGCGGGCCAATATCCATGCGATCCAATTGGAAGTGGACCGGTCGCTTTACCTTGATGCTGATTTGCGACAGCCTGGGGCTGGCGTTGAACCGCTGAAGTTGTTGATAGCCGGGCTGGTGGAGGCTTTGGCGGACGAGGCGCTTGGTTCGCCTGCGTTGATTGCCGCGGAATAAAGCCGCACGGATCGCATAAAAAAACCACCCCGGAATGCTCCGGGGTGGCCGAGGTTCAGGGAGTTGATGCCGGTTAGGGCATCGTTGGACAGAAACGGGAGGGGAAGTCTCCGTCCAGATTCGAGAATGGGACCTGAGCATTGCAGTTTCAAGTCAGAGCAAAAACATTCTGCCCCAATGTCGTTAAGGCGAGGCATTGGTGCGGGTAGTTGTTGCGCTGGCTATGTTGACCGCGCTAACGCCCGTTTAAGGCCACATCCGTTGGATAAAGGGCATTTTGTCGATGAACTGATGCTTCAAAGCGCCCAAAATATGCAGTCCGATGAGCACGATAAGCGGCGTGGCCAATATCTCATGCCCCTCATTCCCGATGTCCGCCAGCATCGCATTTTTGCCAACCGCCATATCGAGCGTGAACAGGCCAAAGAAATCAACGGGCGCAGCGTTGCCCTTGGCGCCGATCATCAGCCAACCGGTGAGCGGCATGACGATCATGAGGACGTAGAATAACATATGGGCGGTATGGCCGGCTTTGGCCTGCCAACCCGCGACCTTATCAGGCAGCGCAGGCGGGCGGTTGGCAAGGCGCCATAATATGCGGCCAATGGTCAGTATCAAGATGGAAATGCCAATGGCCTTGTGCGGGCTCATATAGGCAGCGCGCGCGGCGGGGGGCAGACCTTCGCCCAGATTTGCCAACAGTACGTTGGCACCGATCAATATGGCAATCAACCAGTGAAAAAGGATCGCGATTTTGCTATATTTTGCCATGCCGTCACTTTCCATGATGGACAGTGACGGCATGAAGCATTTCGCCTGATTAGGCCGAAGGCAGTTCCGTCACCTGCGGTACCTTACCTTGAGCAACCTGAACTGCAAATATTTCCCGCATCAGCTGCAACGAGAACAGATGCGCGTGGATGAGTGCAAGGATACCGTTCTGGTTCAGCTTGCGGACGGTGTCGCCACGCAATTCGCGCAGTTTCGCTTCGTCGATCATTTTGAAACCACGGTAGATGAATGGCTGTTCCTGACCTTCTTGTTGGATCGACACTTCGCCGTCCATTAACAGGTCAAGCTTTTGCAGCTCTTCAACAAAGGCGTGGGTCTGCGCACCGGCATTTTCGAATTCTTCACAGAATTTCAAAATAGCCTGCGTGTTTTCGCTTGGCTTGCCATCTTCGAACAGGGGTGTGCCTTCTTCAAATTCACCAACGGCGCCCGATGTGGGGTCAAAGCACAAGGACAGCTCTTCGGTGTCAGGACGCAGCTTGGCCAAAAGGAATGGATAGCGGCGGACATAGGCAGGGACGTAAACGGGACGCTCGAAAAAGCCTTCCTCGTTCATGAACGTGTTTACACCTTCGTTCATGCCCATCAGGACCAGCGGAACAGGATTGTCTGTTGCGGAAAAAATGATGGGATAGGTGCGCGATGCAGGGACGAACTCTTCGATCGTCAACGGGATCGCATGCTGCCCTTCAAGGAACTTTGCATTCTCCAACAGGCGCGATTTCCACGTGACGTGATCGTTGCTGTTGAGCGGGATGAGGTCTTTGTACAGAAGCGGCAAGTTTGCGGCTTGGGGCGCTGTGGCCATGTGAAACTCCAGTGCTTGTTATGGGGCAAAAATTTAATGCGGCGCTTTAGTCGGGCAGCAGCCTTTACGCAAGTGGAACAAGCTTGCCGGGGTTCATAATGCCAAGCGGGTCGAACGCGCCTTTAATGGCCCGCAGAGCCGAAAGCCGGGCAGGCTCGGCAAGCCGCGCGAATTCGTCGATTTTGGATTGGCCAATGCCATGTTCCGCCGACAATGAACCGCCATAAGCGCGCACACGATCATAGACGTGCGACGTGATCGCCTTGCCATCCCCCGCATACCAAGCCGTGACATCGACGCCTTCGGGGGCCTTTACGTGGAAATGGATGTTGCCATCGCCCAAATGTCCGAACGCAACGGTCTTGGTTCCGGGGTAGTCCGCTTCGATACGCGGCGATTCTTGTTCAATGAAGCGCGCCATGGCCGCGACCGGAACGCTGATATCATGTTGCAGCGCGGCGCCGGCGGCACGTTCGGCCTCCGCAATCGAATCGCGAATTTTCCAAAAAGCTTCTGCCTGCACGTCGCTGCTTGCGATGGTCGCGTTTTCGAGTAAATTCTGGGCGATGGCATCCTCCAGCAGATGCATAGCCAGCTCTCCGGGGCTGGATTGGGCAGGGTCGTCCTGCACAAATTCCATAAGCGCATGCCAGCGGTGCGTGGTGTCGAGCGGGGGCCGTGTGCCCGAAATATGCGTGAGCACGGCGTTGAGCGCACGATTGGGAAGGATTTCAAAGCCCTCCAAACGATCGCGCCCATGCTTCTGCATGAACAGCAACAGTTCATATGCCTGTTGCGGGCTATCGATGCCTGCCCACACGACGCAACGGTCAATAAGCGCGGGGACGGTTTGCAGCACGGCCTTCGTCACCACGCCAATCGTGCCTTCGCCGCCAATCAGCAGTTGTTTCAGGTCATAGCCGCGATTGTCTTTTTTCAATGGCGCCATGGCGTCATAGATCGAGCCATCGGGCAGAACAGCCTCAAGACCTGCAACGAGCGAACGCATCGTGCCGTGCCGCAACACTTGCGTGCCGCCCGCATTGGTTGAAATCAGGCCGCCAACGGTCGCCGACCCCTTGCCGCCAAGCGTGAGTGGAAAGCGCCGTCCGGACTGTGCGGCGGCTTCATGCAGGTTCTGCAAGATGACACCCGCCTCACAGCTTATCAGGCCGGCATCTGCATCGATCGCGATGATATTGTTCATCCGCCGCATTGAAAGGATCAGTTGATTGCCGCTGCTATTGGGCGTGGCCCCCGCGACCATTCCGCTATTGCCGCCCTGTGGAACGAGTGACAGCCGATACTTCGCGGCAATCTGCACAATTGCGGCAACTTCTTGTGTGGTGGCGGGTGAAAGCAATGCGGCGGCGGCGCCGGTAAATCGCCCGCGCCAGTCGGTCAGCCACGGGGATATGACGTCCTGATCATCCGAATAGCCTTTTGGTCCCAAAATTGAGCGAAGTTCGGATAAGGCGTTTACATCTGGCACGGTATTTCCCATTATGTGCGAAGGTTCAGGGCATTTAATTCATGATACGTTCAACCCTATCGGGTAAAGTCGTTAGAACTTCAACTTCATACCGGAATGTTTCTTGCGCATAGTTTTTGCCATAATCCTGCTTGCGGCAGGTCTGACGACCGTGCCGCAAAAGGCTTGGGCCGACTTTAACGTTGGTATGGCGAACAATCCGTTCACGCCGTTCCTCCGTTTGCAGACAGAATTTAACCAAGTGCGCATTGACCAACGCATTATCATTCGTTTGCCAAGCCCTTCGTCAGCACCGGCGGCCGTGGGCGCACAGCGGCAATCGGTCGCAAAGCTGCAATATAAAGAAAAGAAAATCGGCAAATGCCTTTGGGTCGACAGACTGGGCGGTTCGCGTCCCGGACCCGACCGCACGCTCGACCTGTTGACGCGCGATGGCATCCTTATCCGCGCCTATTTGGGTGAGGGTTGTCTGGCACGGGAGTTTTATGCCGGCGCTTATATGGAGCGGTCATTTGACGGCAAATTATGCGTGGATCGGGATGTGTTGCATGCCCGCACCGGGGCAAAATGCGCGATTGATAAATTCCGATTGCTGATACCGCGATAGCGCCGGCCGCATTCGGCCAATTACCTTGACATTTCTGCCCGCAGAGACCATTGGCGACCCTCGTCGCTATGGCTTTGGCACCGGTGGCACTGCATCTTTTTTCCGGAACAACATATGCGTTTTGCCGATATCGGCCTGTCTGATGAATTATTGAGAGCCTTAAGTGAGGCTGGCTATGACGAGCCAACCCCAATTCAGGCCGCTGCTATCCCGCAGGTCCAGATGATGCGTGACATCATCGCAATCGCACAGACGGGTACGGGCAAGACCGCTAGCTTCGTTCTTCCGATGATCGATGTGCTTGCCAATGGCCGCGCGCGTGCGCGCATGCCGCGCAGCCTCATTCTCGAACCGACGCGCGAACTTGCGGCGCAGGTTGCGGAGAATTTCGAAAAATACGGCAAATATCACAAGCTATCGATGGCGCTGCTTATCGGTGGTGTTCAAATGG
>NZ_JBIIMC010000055.1:0-6085 GCF_044338195.1 Sphingorhabdus sp.
AGAAGTAAACAGAGCGTTGACATAGTCTGTTTGCCAGACTGCGCTGCGTGCGGGCTTAATCCGCGAACGGGTTCTTTGATGAACGGAAATTGATGCGCACGGGTACGGCACCAAAATCCAAGTCACGGCGAATACCGTTGAGCAAATAGCGCGCATAGCTGGCGGGCAATTCGTCGGTCCGGTTGCCGAAAATCACGAACGTCGGCGGGCGGTTGCGCGCCTGCGTCATATACCGCAATTTGATCCGCTTGCCGCCGGGGGCAGGTGGCGGGTTTGCCGAAATCGCAGCTTCGAACCAGCGGTTGAGTATGCCGGTGGGCACGCGCTTGTTCCACGCCTCACGCGCGTCAAACGCCGCGGATATCATCTGGTCCAGCCCCTTGCCGGTGAGCGCAGACACGGCGATCATCGGAACGCCCTTCAACTGCGACAGGCCTTCTTCCAGCGCGGCACGAATGCCTTTGAACAGGCCGCTGCCATCGACGGCAACGTCCCATTTGTTAATCGCGATAATCAGCGCGCGGCCTTCTTGAATGACATGGTCCGCAATTTTCAGGTCTTGGACTTCCAAACCTTTGGTTGCGTCCAAAAGCAATACGACGACTTCTGCAAAATCGATCGCATGGCGGGCGTCGGCCACCGACAGCTTCTCAAGCTTATCCTGCACCTTGGCGCGCTTGCGCATCCCTGCCGTATCGATCAGGCGCACGCGCCGTTCGGTCAGCATCGGGGGGATATTGCCTTCTTCATCGGGCTCGCGCTCTTTCGGGCTTGGATCGGTCCAGACCCAGTCGACCGAAATACTGTCGCGGGTAATCCCGGCCTCAGGGCCGGTAATCAAACGGTTCTCGCCCAAAATCTTGTTAATGAGCGTGGATTTGCCTGCGTTCGGGCGGCCAACAATGGCCAGCTTCAAGATCGCGTCAGGGGCTTCGGGGTCGGGCACTTCAAATGCACCGCCGTCAATATGCGGCAACAGCGACTGGAACAGGTCGGCCATGCCTTCGCCATGTTCGCCGCTGATCGCAATCGGGTCGCCAAAGCCAAGCGCGTAGCTTTCCAATATGCCGTTATCGCCCTGCTTGCCCTCGGCCTTGTTCACGGCCAGCACGACAGGGGTCGCGCTGCCGCGTAGCCAACGGGCAATTTCTTCATCGAGCGGGGTGACGCCGACACGTCCATCGATCAGGAACAACGCAACCTGCGCACCTGCAATGGCGGCCTCGGTCTGCATCCGCATCCGGCCGGGCAGGGTATCGGGATCTTCATCCTCATAGCCTGCGGTATCGACAATGGTGAATTCAAGATCGAACAAGCGACCTTGGCCCTCACGCCGGTCGCGCGTCACGCCAGGCGTATCGTCGACAAGCGCCAGCTTCTTGCCAACCAGACGGTTGAACAAAGTTGACTTGCCGACATTGGGCCGACCGATAATGGCTACCGTCGGCAACATGCCGGCATTACTCCTTTACAGACTTAACCCCGGAACGCGGAAATGCGGCCGGAATCGTCCAAGATATACAATGTGTTGTTCGCCACGATTGGGGCGAGCGACACGTCATTCTTGACGTCGAATACTTCAGTGGCGGCGCCTTCTTCGGGGGAAATCGACCAGATCGCGCCATTCGAATTGGCCACGATCAGACGGCCACCGGCCAAGACCGGACCATACCAGCTGATCGGGCCCTTTTTCTTCTTTTCATTTTTGAAACGCTGCAGCTTTGAAATCCACCGGACCTTGCCGCTTGAACGCGCAACGCAAAGGAGCCTTGCTTCGTCCGTCATCACAAATACCCATTCGCCCACGGCGACAGGTGTCGAAATGCCGGCAATGTTGATTTCCCAAATGCGCTGGCCGCTGACCAGTTCATAGGATGCCATACGGCCGCCCTTACCAAGCGCAAAGACGCGGCCACGGTCAATGACGGGGTCGGCGTCAATGTCAGTCAATGTCGATACAGATGTCGACATGGCCGTGCGCGACAATGTGTCGCTCCACAGGCTGCGGCCATTTTCATAACGATAGGCGGCAAGCTCGCCGCTGGAATAGCCCGCGATGACCGTGCCTTGTGCCGCCGCAGGTGCGCCAACGCCAAAGATGCCCGATGCGGCAACGGGGCCAGCTTCGTTCCATTGTGGTTCACCGTCGCTTTGACGCAACGCGTAAATCTGGTTGTCCTGCGTCATGACATAGAGATTGCCATTGGACAGTGTGGGCGCACCGCGCAGGGGCCCTGCAGGACGCTTTTTCCATATGAGCGCGCCGGTATCGGCGGCAAGCGATGCAACATCGCCAACGCCGTTGGTCGCAAACACATTGGTGGCAGTTGCGCTTACGCCGCCGCCATAGCGTGATGACTTGCCATCATTTTTGACTTCAAGCGCATTGCTCCAGATTTGCGCGCCCGTGTTGGCGTCAAAGGCCGTGACCCGCGCCGTGGTGTCGACAACATATAACCGTCCGTCGCTCATCACCGGGCTCGCGGCGAGGCGCGCGCGTGGGTTTGCACCCTTTACGCTTGCGGTCCAGACGCGCTTCAGACCTTGGCTCAATTCCACATGGCCGGGTGATTTTGATGCGTTACCGCCGGGCTGCGCCCATGCTTCGTTGATATATGCTGGCGGCAAGGTCACCGCAACATTGGCCAGCGCGGGGTCAACGTCGGTGTCGCGCTCGGTACCCAATATGGCGACACGACTGCCGACGGTCGGGGTGTTGTTTTTCTTGCCAGCATCGCCGCGCATGCCGTCCAAAACGGCACAGCCGCCAAGGGTGGAGGATGCAGCGAGGACCAATAAAAGCTTAGTGACAGTCTTCAATTTCACTCTCCCTTGGAGGCGGTTTCATCCGCCTTCGATGCCGCATTGCGCTTTGCGTCAACCTGAACAGTATCTACGCCAAGCGCGCCAGCCATTTGTTGCGAACGGCTGCGTAGCGACTCCGGCAGGTCCTCCTGCTTTGCAATTTGGGCAAAAATCGGGCCAGCCAAATTGTCCTTACCCATTTTCAGATAGGCCAAAGCCGTCAGTTCACCCGCGCTACCGAACCATGCATGGCCGGGGGTCGCAAGTGGCTTCAACCTGTCAATAACCTGTTGCGGCGGGATCGAATCAAATTCGGCGCTGACCTGACGAATGAGGGCGAGGTCGCGGAATGTCTGCGGCAGGCTGCTGTCTGCTGCGACTTTTGCATATATTGCGACCGCTTTCTTGGTCTCACCGTCTTCGCCAAGCAAATTGGCTTCGACCAGCTGCGCCATTGCGCGATATCCCGGTTGGTCCGCCTTGGCGAGTGTGGCCAGCTGCGCGCGGGCTTCTTTTTCCTGACCGGCGCGCAATTTGTCCATCGCGTCAACGAACTGTTCGCTTTGCAAATCGGCCGCAGCCTGCTTTTGGTTGTGATAGACAATCCAGCCGCCAAAGGCGAGCAAACCCGCCGCAATTGCGGCCAATAACCAGCGTCCGTAACGTGTCCAAAAATTGGTGAGATCGCTTGCGCGGACGGCATCATCCACTTCGCGCAGAAACGCTTCGTCACTTCCGCTCCGGTCTTTTTCAGGGCGCTGTTCTGTCGGTGTCAAAGCCAAGAGGGCCTCCGATTATAAATAGTCTTGATCAGTTGGAGCCGTCCTTAGCCCGACTTGGCTGGATAGGCCAGCCTGCTTTACGCAGGTTGGTACAGCTGTTCGGGTCCGGGGAAGCTGCGGTCACGCACGCCAGCGGCATATTCGCGCACAGCATCTTCCACGCTGACGCCCATATTGCCGAATTTTTTGACGAACTTCGGCACGCGGTCGAACAGGCCAAGCATGTCTTCGGCGACCAAAACTTGCCCGTCGCATTGTGCGGACGCACCAATGCCAATCGTCGGGCATGCAACTTTCTGCGTAATTTCAATGGCGATGGGTTCAAGCACGCCTTCGATCACCATTGCAAAGGCGCCGGCGTCGGACATGGCGATGGCATCGTCGACAATCGATTTGGCTTCTTCGGGGCTCTTGCCGCGCACGCCATAGCCACCAAGGATGTTTACGGCTTGCGGCGTCAGGCCGACATGCGCCATCACCGGAATGCCGCGTGACGTCAGGAATTCGACCGTCGGGGCCAAAACCTTGCCGCCTTCCAACTTGACCGCAGCGGCGCCGGTTTCCTTCAACAGCCGCGATGCATTCACAAATGCCTGCTCGGGCGAGGCTTCGTACGACCCAAAGGGCATGTCGACGATGACGGCGGCGTGATAGCTGCCGCGCACAACCGCTGCGCCATGCGCGGCCATCATTTCCATCGTCACCGCCACGGTATGCGGCAGGCCGTAAATCACCTGACCCAGCGAGTCGCCGACGAGCAGCATATCGCAATGCGGGTCCATCAATTGCGCCATACGCACGGTGTACGCGGTCAGCATGACGAGCGGTTCTTGGCCCTTTTGCTGACGGATGCGCGGCACGGTCAGCCGCTTCATCGGCGACGGCGTCGGGTTCGCACGGCTGGTGGATGTGTCGAACGTGAGCGTTTTTGAATTGGTAGACATAGCCCCAGACTTAGCCGCTAAACGCACCGCACGAAAGGAAGAACGGGTGGTATGTATGTTATATTTGACTCAATGTTAAAAATAACTAACATTAAGTGCGAATCATGTAACATGGAGTGGAAGCATGTCGTTTCGTGAAAAACTATACTGGGCTCGTTTGTTCGTTATCGTGCTTTGCTGGGGCTATTATTTTGTAAGCTTAGGCTTGGCGGCACAGGGCGCAGCGCTGGATGTTCCCGCCTATCAAGGCTTGTTTTTCAAAATCGCAATGCTGTCGGTTTTCTTGTTTTTAGGAGTAACGGCAACCTTAGCCGCATATGATCGAAAAAGCGCGCGCCAGAATGAAGATGAGCGGGACCGTGCGATTGAACAACATAGTGCCCGGATATCTTACTACGTCCTAATTGTGGGCTGCTTTTTGGTATTGTCACTCCTATTTTCGGGCTTCGATGGTTTCATGACGTTCAACGTTTTGCTCGCGGTGGTTGTTATAGCCGAGCTTATACGTGCATCACTAAATTTGGTTGGATATCGCCGTGGTTACTGACCCGATGGCCCAAACATCCTTCACCAACGATATACGGACGCTGCGCTTCCTCGCCGGAGAAATGACGCAGGGCGATCTGGGCGACAAGGTGGGCGTGACGCGCCAGACCATCGCCGCCATCGAACAGGGTAAATATTCACCCTCGCTTGAGGTCGCGTTTCGCATCGCCCATGTCTTTGGAAAGCCGCTTGAAGAGGTTTTTCAGTGGCAGCGGGACTGACGCGACTTGCCTGATCGTTATCGGCGTGCCGCAACTGCCTCTGCGACATTATCACTGAAAATGCCGTCGACACCCGTCGCCAAAAACGCCTTCATCTCGGCTTCAACGTCGCCAATGCTGCGCGGGTCGATCCCAGATTTTTGCGCCAGCGGCAGAAAGTAATTTTCGCGGCGGAATGTCCATGGGTGGACCGCAAGACCGACCTTGTGCGCATCGGCCACAAGCGTCGTGGGCGTGCCCAGATTGCCGATCAACGTGCGCGGTATGACCATCGCCTTGTTCGGGCCAACGCCATCGGCATAGGTCGCGACAATTTTCAGGCCCTCGGCAGTGGCCATTTGCGTGTAGGTTAAATCGCTGCGGTCGGCGGGGCTGCCCTTTTCTTCCATCAACTGGATCAGCCGCAATTTGGTCTTGGGCCGCAGTGCTTTCAGATTTTCGACCTCAAACGACTGGATGAAAATAGGCGCATCTTTTGTGACATGGCCAAATGCGGTCAGCATCGCCAGCAACGGCGCCTCATGCGGCAAGCCGATCGACGCGAAATAGCTGGGGTGCTTGGTTTCGGGATAGACGCCGACATTGTGCGCCTGTGCGAGCGTCAGTATCTCTTCAAAGGTCGGGATTTCAAACTGCCCGTCAAACGCCATATTGTCCTTGCGCAATTGCGGCAGCCGTTCCTTGGCGCGCAGAGTCTTAAGCTCGGCAAGCGTGAAATCTTCGGTGAACCAGCCGGTCATTTTATGACCATCGATGGTCTTGGTCGTCTTGCGGTCGGCAAATTCGG
>NZ_JBIIMC010000035.1:0-20049 GCF_044338195.1 Sphingorhabdus sp.
GTCAACCGCACATGTCTGTGTGAGCCGCGCGCTATACTTCTTTTTCCGGGCTTTGCAACCCGTGAGATAGCAGATAAGCACCGCACACGAACAGGGAGAGTATATATGTTGAGTTTACCCGTAACCCTTACCATCGCTGCAGGTGCCGCTTTGGTGAACATTTGGCTCATGATACGCTGTGGGCAAGCACGCACCAAAGAAAGCGTCTCGATTGGCGATGGCGGCAGCGAATTTGTTATCCGGCGGATGCGCGCGCACGCCAATTTCGTCGAGAGCGCGCCATTTGTCTTGGTCTTGATTGCCGCACTTGAGGCAACAGGTGGCACGAACAACTGGTTGTGGGGCCTGGGTATCGTTTACATCGTTGGTCGGCTTGCGCACGGCCTGGGCATGGATGGCGGCGCATTGGGCAAAGGCCGCATGGTCGGCACGCTGACCTCTATGCTCACGCTGCTCGGGCTCGCTGGATGGGCGCTCGCCCGCGTTTACTCAGCGGTGCTTTAACTTACCGGGCAGCCAGAACGTCATCGGCGACAAATGCATTATGCTGTCGCTCATAACCGAACTGGCTGGTTGGTCCGTGACCGGGGATGAAGGTAACATCATCCCCCAACGGCCATAGCTTTGTCGTAATGGCATTGATGAGGTCCGCGTGGTTCCCGCGTGGAAAATCGGTGCGGCCGATAGAGCCCTGAAACAAAACGTCACCAACAATCGCCAGACGACTGGGCGCGTGATAAAAAATCACGTGCCCTGGCGTATGTCCGGGGCAATGAATGACATCGAGCGTCAGGTTGCCCACGGTGACCGTATCGCCATCCACCAGCCAGCGATCTGGTTCGAACGAATGTGCTTCCATACCCCAGCGTGCGCCATCATCGTCGAGCTTTGCAATCCAGAAGCGGTCCTCTTCATGCGGCCCCTCAATCGGTAGGCCCAATTCTTTGGCAAGCATGCCGGTCTGGCCGCAATGGTCAAGATGGCCGTGCGTCACCAATAACTTTTCAAGCTCAACCCCCGTCTGCGCCACCGCGGCTTTCAACTTATCCAGATCACCGCCGGGGTCGACCAGTGCCGCCTTGTTCGTTTCGGTACACCAAAACAATGTACAATTTTGCTGAAGCGGCGTCACCGGAATGATGGCGGCTTTTAAGGGCGGTGCTTTGGGTGCGGCAGATGTGACGTTCGACATGCGGCACTATGTGGCCGACTGAAGCGCGCGAGGCAAGCCTTCAGAGCCGACGTCCTGCCCACACCACGCGGCCGATGACCGTTACAGTTGCGCCGTCAACATCGGGCCAGTCGGGATAATTGGGATTGTCGGAAAGTACCGACAGTCGCCCCCGCGGCCGTTGCGCAAGACGTTTGACCATCAACATATCGTCCAGCCGGATAACATGGATGCCGTCGCGCACCGCTTGGGCCGCCGCGCGGTTGTCGACCATGATATCGTCACCATGATTAAGCGTAGGCGACATCGATTCACCATCCACGCGGATGAGAGAAAGCTTGGCGGGATCAAGCCCCATCCTGCGCAGCCATTTTTCATCAAAGCCGATCTTGCCGGCAAGCGCCTCCCCATCGTGGATCGCCCCCGCACCGGCAGAAGCACCGACAGCCAGTTTCGGAATGAGGCGAATTCCGGACGTCACCGCGGCGTCTGATGATTTGCCCAACAAAGTCTCATCAACACCAAAATATCGGGCCAATATGCCACGCTCAGTCTCGGGCAGCTTTTTGGGCGTTCCACGCTTGATAAACTGCTGGATATACGCTGGATTTCGACCCACCAGCTTCGACAATCCGGCAAAATCTTCGCCGCTTTCCAAAATGAGCCGTTCCAGCGCCGCTCTTGGTTCTTCCTCCATGGTCATCCCTCCGCTTCGGTTGGAAATATCCTAGACTTGTAGGATTTATCCTATCACGTTTGTTCTATATTTGTTCTAACTGGTTCGGGCAAGCAAATCCGGGTCGAACTTGGAGGAGACATTATGCATATCAAACGCCTGATTGAACGGTTTCTGCGTGATCAGGGCCTACCTCCCACCAAGTTTGGGCGCTTAGCAGCGCGCGATCCGCGACTCGTGCTCGATATCAGAATGGGTCGCGAAATCCGACCCGAAATGGAGGAAAAACTGCGAACATTCATGAGCAGCTATGGCGAGAGGCCCGACGCACAAGCGAGCCATCGACAATGACGCGGAAAACACCGTCCCGCAGCCTTGTTCGTGCGCTTCAAGCGTTAACACCCCAAGCAAGCATCACGATATTGCACGAACGGCCCTGGCACAGCCTTACATTTAGCGGCGCCCAAATATGCCTGTCCGTTGCATTGCCAATAACCGCCGCAGAACAGCGTTCGACCTTCGCACAGTTGCTGGAAGATCATGAATTCTCGTTACCGAGCCAGCTGGTTGCAGACATCGCCATAACCGAGACAGCGATACTGGGCGGCCAATACCGCCTGATCATCGATGCGCTTTTACTGGAGGATTAGCGCGCGCCCGGGTTAATGCGATGCAGCGCCGTCAACGCCGCTGCAAGCGCAGAATCGATGTCATCATCTTGCACGGCTTCGCTTGGCACGGCGTCCAAAACGGGACGACCCATGGGACGAGATTCAGCGCCGGCTGCGTCATGTTCCGTGACTGCCGGTGCAACCGGTTCCGAATTTACAGGGCCGGGTTCGTCGAAATCTTTAACGTCTGCCGACAAGTCTGCAGCAACGGCTTCCAGCTCAGCCAGCTTCTGACGGCGAAACGCGACGGCAGCTTCCAACTGCGCGACCATCTCCGCGATGGTGGGCTGCGAATCGGCGGTTTCCGGCATCGCTTCAGATTGCTGTTCAACATCCTGCTGCGCTGCGGCGTCGCACATGTCGACATCGTTCGCGGTCCGGCGAACCAAAGCGCCGTCCGCACGCAACAAAAGATAGGACAAGGCGGCCAATGTCATTGCCCCTATTGCAAATGCAATACATCCGCGCGCAATATCGCCTAACGGCGCCCCGGCGGCAGGTATAAGCTCGGAAAGTCCCGACGATTCCGCGACACCCTCAAGCAGCGAAACGGGCACGAACATCATCGTCACCGCTGCCAAAGCTGCGCCCGCCATCGCTATGCCAAGCGCACCTGTCTGGCTATTGGGTCGAATGCTACGCATTGTCAGTCCTGCTTTTAAGCCAAGCCTTAGGCGGCTTTAGCGGTTCGATTATGCTGTAACAAAAAATGGTAAACAGGATCGTAACGGTAGATATTGGTGTGCCAGCTGCGCTCCGTCTCCACAAAATGCCGTGCCCTTTGCCGCATGGCATCCCATTGGTAGCGGTTGCAAAAGGCGCGAATTTTCCGCGGCGTAACGCGCTCCAGTTTTCAAACATGTCGCATGCCGAAAGGTTGTTAAGCGGCGCATTCGGGCTTACACATAAAATATGACAGCAAAATCCGTACCTGTAATAGAACGCATTCAACCAGACGCAGTCATTCCACGGTTCCAATATTATTGGGACGCAATAGTGACGTGGGTTCAGGGCAATGTCTTTGAACTGAGCGTCGCCATTGGCATGGCCATTATCGTTTTCATCGCGCTCAGCTGGCTGAAACGCATTGCGTCCAAAATTGCGCGTGAAAGCGAACATCGTGCACATGTGAAATCAATCGTCGCCCGCACATTTGCGCGTACGAGCAAGTTTTTCCGGGTCATGGTGTCGATTGAGCTGGTGAACCAGATTGCCAATGCGCCGGCGGCGCTTACCCACGCCATCGATATCTTATTCACCATCGCGATCGTTGTGCAGGTGGCGATATGGCTGCGCGAAATCATATTGGGCATGATTGAGCGGCGCGCTGGCGAAGGGCTGCACGAACATGAGACGCTTCAAAGTGCGATGGTCTTAATCCGGCTGCTCGTCAGCTTTGCCTTATTCGCCGTTGCTGCAATCGTCATTCTCGACAATCTCGGCGTTAACGTCACTGGCCTTGTTGCTGGTTTAGGCGTTGGCGGCATTGCCATTGGTCTTGCCGCCCAGGGGATTTTCTCAGACTTGTTTGCCGCCATATCGATCATTTTCGACAAGCCATTCCGCCGCGGTGACACGGTGTCTTATGACAACACCGTCGCCCGGGTCGAAGTCATCGGCATGAAAAGCACAAGGCTGCGTGCGCTGACAGGTGAAGAGAAGATAATTTCGAACAGCAAGCTGCTCGAGAAGGAAATCACGAACAACACGCTGACGCTCTATCGCCGGGTCACCTTCGTCCTAACGCTCGTGTACCAAACCCCGCCCGCCCTTGCGAAGCGGATCCCGGACATTTTGCGCGAAGTCGTCGAAAGCAATGGCGCGCAGTTTATCCGTGCTGGGTTCAACAACTTTGCCGCAAGTTCGCTCGATTTCCATCTCGTCTTTGATATCGAAAGCGATGATGTGGAGGTTATGTTTCGGGCACGGCATGACATTGGCATTGCCATCATCGACCGGTTTGCCCGTGAAGGCATTTCCTTTGCCTATCCCACACAAACGACATTCACCGCAGCCCCCGATGGCCATATGGTCATGCCCTATGCGCCGCCTGTTCCTACGCATAAAGCCTGATTCGCGGATGCCGGGTTGCTGGGGCGCAAGCTTGCCGTAACGGCAAATCGCCGGGGCTTGTATTGAACGTTCGAAACCGCCACGGTGCGGCCAAATAGTTTGCAGGAGACACACCCATGACCACTATTACCCCAGCGGAATTCGCGACGAAGGTCGGCGAAAAAATCGGCACCTCTGAATGGATTTTGGTTGATCAGGACATGATCAACAAATTTGCAGATGCAACCGGTGACCACCAGTTCATCCATATCAATGAAGAAATGGCCAAGATGACACCGTTCGGTGGCACCATTGCGCATGGATTTCTGACTCTGTCGCTCTTTCCGGTACTCAGCGCGAAGTCCGATTGTCCCAAGATCGAAGGCGTCAAAATGGGCGTCAATTATGGCGGCAACAAAACGCGTTTTCTGGCGCCTGTCCGTTCGGGCAAGCGGGTGCGAGGACATTTCAAGCTTCTGGAACTCGTTGAAAAGCGCCCTGGCCAATGGCAGCAGACGCTTGAGTTCACCGTCGAGATTGAGGGTGAAGACAAACCAGCACTTCAGGCTGAATGGATCAGCCAGTTTTTCGTATAATTTTCAATTCAAGGAACTATTACCATGCGTGACGCAGTAATCGTATCAACCGCCCGTACCGCCATCGGCAAAGCCTATCGTGGTGGATTTAACGCAACGCTCGGGCCAACGCTCGGCAGCTATTCGTTGAAGGCTGCCGTTGAGCGCGCCGGCATTGAAGGCGGCGAAATTGATGACGTCCTTTGGGGCTCCGCGCTTCAGCAAGGCACACAGGGCGGAAATCTTGCACGTCAGGTTGCGTTGCGCGCTGGCCTGCCGATTTCTGTTTCGGGCATGACCATGGATCGCCAATGTTCGTCGGGCCTGATGTCCATCGCAACTGCAGCCAAGCAAATCATCGTCGACAATGTCGATGTGATGGCAGCTGGTGGTCAGGAATCGATCTCGCTGGTGCAAACCAAGGAAATGCGCGTTCAGGCCGACCCTGAACTGGTTGCCCTGCACAATTCGATTTACATGCCGATGCTTCAAACCGCTGAAGTCGTGGCCAAGCGCTATAACATCAGCCGCGATGTGATGGACGAATACGCCCTGCAATCGCAGCAGCGCACCGCAGCTGCTCAAGCAGCCGGTTACTTCGATGCTGAAATCGTCCCCGTGACCACGATGATGAATGTCGTGAACAAGGAAACGGGCGAAGTCAGCCAGAAGGAAGTCACGATTGCCAAGGACGAAGGCAATCGCGCCGATACGCAGCTGGCAGGTTTGCAATCGCTTCAGCCCGTGCTTGGTCCAGATATGACCATCACGGCCGGTAACGCCAGCCAGTTGTCCGACGGTTCTTCCGCGTCCATCTTGATGGAAGCCAAGGTCGCCGAGAAAAAGGGTCTGAACCCGCTTGGCCGTTATGTCGGCATGGCCGTTGCAGGCACAGAGCCAGACGAAATGGGCATTGGCCCCGTGTTCGCAATTCCAAAATTGCTTCAGCTCTTTGGTCTGAAGATGGACGACATCGGTATCTGGGAATTGAACGAAGCATTTGCTGTTCAAGTTCTGTACTGCCGCGACAAGCTTGGCATTCCAAACGAGTTGCTGAACGTCAATGGCGGATCGATCTCCATCGGTCACCCCTATGGCATGACGGGCGCACGTTGCGTCGGCCATACATTGATCGAAGGCAAGCGTCGCGGTGCCAAATATGGCGTCGTCACCATGTGCGTTGGCGGCGGCATGGGCGCAGCCGGCCTTTTTGAAATTTTCTAAGAACGAAACGGAGCAGCCGCATGTCAGCTATTGGTGTCATCGCAACTTTAACCGTCGCCGAAGGCAAAAACGAAGCCTTTGAGGCTGTGTTTGCAGAGCTTGCGGCTGCCGTTCGGGCCAATGAACCGGGGAACCTATTTTATACGTTGACCCGGTCACGGTCGAACCCACAGGTCTACAAAGTGCTTGAGCAATATGTCGATCAGGATGCGCTCACCGCACATGGCAGCAGCGACTATTTCAAAGCCGCTGGTCCAAAGCTTGGCGCATGCCTCGCGGGCGCACCTGAGGTTGAGTATCTCGACGCGCTATAAGGCGCGCCTGCTGCTTTGATCCGCGTGCGATGGTGAAATGGCCATCCACCGGCCAGCGTTCGACGGTGCAGTGATGTGCAATGTCATGAGCGCGACATCGCACCAATGGCGCTAGCCATTGTGGCTGACAATCCAGTCTTCGACGACAGGTGCAATTTTTTCGCGCCATTTGCTGCCGTTGAAGATGCCATAATGGCCAACTTCTGGCGCCATATGATATTTTTTGAGCCCGTCGGGCAAAGCGGTTGCAATGTTGAGGGCTGCCTTGGTTTGCCCAAGGCCGCTGATGTCGTCCCGTTCACCTTCAATAGCCAGCAGGCCGATGTCCGTAATCGCACCGGGATCAACGAGCTTGCCGCGATAGTTGAATTCGCCCTTGGGCAACAAATGACGCTGAAATACGGTATCTACGGTCTGTAGATAGAATTCCGCCGTCATGTCGCAGACGGAGCGATATTCGTCGTAAAATTCTTTGTGCCGATCCGCGCTTTCGCCGTCGCCTTTGACGAGGTCGGAGAACATTGACCAATGGCTGATCATATGGTTGCCCAGATTCATCGACATAAAGCCATTAAGCTGCAGAAAACCCGGATATACCCGACGTCCCGACCCTTTATAATAAGGCGGGACGGTCGCAATGACATTTTGCACGAACCATTCATGCGGGCGGCGTGTGGCGTGGTCGTTGACCGCCGTCGGCGCTTCGCGGGTGTCGATTGGACCGCCCATCATCGTCAAGGTGCGTGGCCGCAACGGATGATCCTTCGCGCTCATCACTGCAGCAGCGGCATAAGCTGGAACAGAGGGCTGGCACACTGCCAACATATGGGCACCGCGTCCGCCGGCATCAGGGCCGATGAATTCCAGCCATTCGATGAGATAATCGATGTAGGTTTCAAGATCGAAACCGCCACCCGTCAACGGCACATCGCGCGCATCTTTCCAGTCGGTGATGTAGACATCATGCGTTGGAATCATGCGCTCGACCGTTCCGCGCAACAGCGTCGCGAAATGCCCAGACATCGGCGCGCAAATCAGCAGCCGCGGCTTCGCGCTGCTGCCTTCATATACGAACCGCTTCAGCTGCCCAAAGGGCTTGCGTGCCAAATTCTCTTCTTGAACCGGCAACGCCTTGCCATCGACAGTAACATTATCCAATCCGAATGCTGGCTTTCCGCGTGGCAAAACCGAATGCGCGAACACATCCAATGCCGACGCCGCGATGGGTGCAAGACCGCCCACACTAAATGGCCCAGTGAAATTCTTAAGCACATCTGCCTGCGCCTGTGCAATTTTTCCCGCACCTGCTAACCAGCTCCGTTGCATATCATAACCGGTATAAAGCATCTGCAATCCTTAGATTTCCGTCTTTCGGCCCAGAAAAACAGGGCGTTCTTGTGGAAGCCATAAGCGTTTATTGTGCATTGCACCATAGAAAAAGGCATCCGCATCATCTGTCGCGCATTGTTCCCGCTTCGGCGCACTGCTAGGCGGACCGAATGACGAACGAAATTTCCGACATTCCGACAACGCCTACAGCCGGCGCCATTGAAGCGCCTGTCGTCAAACAAAAGCCTAATTTCGGCAGCTTGCGGATGATCGGGCACTTTACGATCAAATACCCACGACAGATTGCATATGCGCTTCTCGCGCTCATAGCAGCAGCGTCATCGACACTGGCTATCCCATATGGCCTGCGGCTGATTATTGATGAGGGCTTTGCGAAAAATGGCGGCGACCCCGCGCCATATTTTTACCTGTTGCTGGGCATTGTCGTTATCATCGGTGTTTCGACGGCATTCCGTTTTTACTTTGTCAGCTGGTTGGGCGAACGCGTCGTCGGTGACATCCGCGTTGCCGTTCAAAGCAACTTGCTTCGGCTTGCGCCTCGGTTTTTTGAAGAGAATAGGCCCGGCGAAATCGCGAGCCGCATGACCGCAGATACGGCGATTATCGAACAGACTGTTGGCACCACAGTGTCCGTTGCGTTGCGGAATATCTTTATCGGCATCGGCGGCGTGACATTGCTTTTTGGCTTGGCTCCAAGCCTGACCATTTGGCTTTTGGCGGGCATTCCGGTTGTTGTACTCCCAATCGTTTTTCTCGGCCGGCGGTTGGAAAAGGCTTCGCGCACCAGCCAAGATAATGTCGCCAGCGTCGGCACCATCATTTCGGAAGCCCTTGGCGCAATCAAAATCGTTCAGGCATTTGGTCAAGAAACGCGTGAGGGCGTCAGATTTGCCGACGCCGTCGAGGGCACATTTGCCGCGGCGAAAAAGCGTATACGGATACGCGCGTTCCTGACCGCTTTGGTCATGGCGCTCATTTTCGGCGGCATCACGCTGCTGGTGTGGGAAGGCACGGACCAAGTCAAAGAAGGCGTTATATCCTCGGGCACTTTGTTCGCCGTAGTGCTCTATGGCGCACTCGTCGCTGGATCTTTCGGCGCATTGACCGAAGTATATGGGGATCTTGTGCGCGCATCGGGCGCGGCTTCGCGTTTGGCAGAATTGCTGAATGAAGTTCCCGAGATTGCGCCTCCCGCCAGCCCAGTGGTTATGCCACCAGCGCGCGGTCAGCTGGAGTTTCAGCATGTCCGGTTCCGCTATCCTACCCGACCCGAAGTTACTGCGCTTGATGATTTCAGCCTGAAGGTTTCCCCCGGTGAGACTGTCGCTGTCGTTGGGCCATCAGGCGCCGGTAAGTCGACATTGTTCCAGCTTGCTGAACGTTTTTACGACCCAGAAGCCGGCACCATCCGCATCGATGGAGTTGCGCTGACCAGCGCAGATCCAGCCGAATTCCGCCAACGCATTGCCTTGGTTCCTCAAGACACCGTTTTATTCGCGGCCTCTGCACGGGACAATTTGCGCTACGGAAATTGGCTGGCTGATGACACCGCGATTTGGGCTGCGGCGGAACAAGCGAATGCAGCAGAATTCCTACGCACATTGCCTGAGGGATTGGACACGTTTTTGGGCGAGAGCGGTGCGCGTCTGTCGGGGGGTCAGCGGCAGCGCCTCGCGATTGCGCGCGCGCTGCTGCGCGATGCCCCAATTCTGTTGCTCGACGAAGCAACCAGTGCATTGGATGCCGAAAGCGAACGTCTTGTTCAGGACGCGCTCGACATGCTGATGAAGGATCGCACGACAATCGTCATTGCCCACCGTTTGGCGACCGTACGGTCCGCAGACCGCATCATTGTGATGGACCAAGGTCAGATTGTTGAAGAAGGCGACCACGCGACCCTTAGCGCGGCAGGCGGCCTTTATTCCCGTTTGGCCAGCCTGCAGTTCGACGCTTAAAACGACGCGCGCAAACGGTCGCGCATGGCATGTGGTTCCGACGCTTGCGGAACAGCGGCGCGCATTTTCTCGCTGAGCCGTTGAAGTCGGCCATATAATTCTTCGCTCGCGCCGATCAGCGCTTGCGTCTCTAGGGGAAATTGCAGCACCAGCGGTCCATCGCTGGCTGGTGCATAGCCCAGATTGTTGGTTTCGTTTTGCGCTTCGCTCTCGGTTATTTCGCCAGCCCGCAATGCCTTTTGATTCAACAACCACGCAATGCTGTGCATCAGGCGTGTGGTAACCTTGAGAGACTCGCAGGAAAAGGCGACCGCAATCTCCGGAGACAAATGCCCCGCATCAAAGCTGCGGTCAAAACAGGCGCGCGCTTCGTCGGCCAGCAGCATCGCTTCTGTGTATAGAGAATCCAGCAATAATGGGGTCAGCTCAAGTTGTGCGTTGCTCATATGCTTTTATGACACGAACTATGCCCCGATGTTAGTGCAAACGATTCCGTGGCGGTAACATATTCCGGATGTACCGGTATGAAACAATCATAGCGCAATTGTAAACGTTCAGGCGATGATATCGGGCACAAGCTGATCTTCAAGGCGCATGATACGGTCTTTCAATATCAGCTTCTTCTTTTTCAAACGTGCAATCTGCAGCTGATCAACGACCGTTTGCATGGTCAACGCCGCAATAGCGTCATCCAAGTCGCGATGCTCAATCTTCAGTTGTTCAAGCTGTTGCTGGTAGCCGTCGTCATTCATGCCCCCTTCTAACCAGAGTCGCGCAAACAAGTCATCGTTAAAAGCGGGCATGATCGCGCGGGCATGTTTTTGGCGTCCGCCAAACGCAAAATTATCGACAAGACTCGCGGCGCATTTCGTGATTTACTTTGGCTGTTGGACCACCGAGTCTCACACTGAAGGAGAATGATGTGAATAATAATCATCTGTCCGCACTTCGCAGCAAACATGCTGATCTTGAGCAAAAGTTGCAGCGCGAAGAACATAGACCTTTTCCTGACACCGGCATCATTCATAGCCTTAAGAAGCAAAAGCTGCACCTTAAGGACGTACTTATGCAAGAATCGGCCCTAACTGGCTGACTACGAATAATTTCAAGCGGGGTATCGCTTGCCTTTTGTGTCTCTGCTAGATGGGGCATATGGAAAGCGCTACCCGTTCCGCCCGCAACATATTGACCGGTCTTCACGAAGTGATGGCCTCGCGAAATCATGCGCAGGGCAAGCTGAACCATGTGGTCAATATCATCGGTGAAGCGCTGTCGAGCGAAGTGTGCTCGATCTATCTGTTGCGCGACGGTGCGCTTGAATTATTTGCGACGCGCGGATTGAACGAGGCGGCGGTCCACGTCACCCGCCTCGGCTTAGGCGAAGGCCTTGTCGGCACGATTGCCGAAAATGTCGAAACATTGAACTTGGATGAGGCCGCGGCCCACCCGAATTTCCGTTATGTCCCCGAAACAGGCGAAGAACGCTTTCACAGCTTTGCAGGCGTGCCGATTGTGCGTTCCGAACGCGCGGTCGGCGTGTTGGCCGTGCAGCATGTCGAACCACGCAAATATGAAGAGGTCGAAATTGAGGCGCTTCAAACCGTCGCCATGGTGCTGTCAGAACTGATCGCCAATGCAGACCTTGTCGACGAACCCAGCGCGCGGGGCGGGAATGACACTGGCACCATTAGCCTCACGGGTCTACCGCTCGTAAAAGGCGCCGCTGCTGGCGTTGCTATTTTCCACCAGCCCAATGTCCGCATTGAACATACCGTCGCTGAGGATATCGAAGCCGAACGTCACCGCGTCTATTCCGCCTTTGACAAAATGCGCGAACAAATCGACCGCATGGCCAGCCAAATTGATTTCGGCACGGGCGGCGAACATGAAGAGGTCATCGCGACCTATAAAATGTTCGCATATGACGAAGGCTGGAGCCGCCGCATTAACGAGGCGATCGACAGCGGCCTGACGGCGGAAGCCGCAATCGAACGCGTCCAGCAACGCACCCGCATGCGTATGCGTCAGATTGACGATGCGCTGCTTGCGGACCGCATGCATGATCTGGAGGATCTATCAAACCGGTTGCTGCGTATTGTGTCGGGTCAGATGAGCACAGCTGCGCAACTCGGTCTGAAAAAAGACTCGATCCTGATTGCGCGCAATTTGGGCCCGGCCGAACTGCTGGAATATGACAAACGGCGTCTGCGCGGCGTAGTGCTTGAAGAAGGTTCGCTTACTGCGCATGTCGTGATTGTCGCACGCGCAATGGGCATCCCCGTGCTGGGGCGCGTACAAGGCATCCGCCACAAGGTGCGCGATGGCGACATGCTGCTGCTGAACGCCGACGAAAAAAGCGTCATCATCAGGCCATCGTCGGCTGCCGAAGAGCTTTTCCAACATGATCTGGTTGATCGGCAAAAGAAAAAAGCCCGCTATGCGGCGATGCGTGACGCAGCATCGGTCACCAATGATGGCGTGCCGGTGACGTTAATGATCAATGCCGGATTGCGCGACGATATGTCCGCCTTGGCGACCACCGGCGCGGAGGGCGTTGGCCTATTCCGCACAGAATTCCAGTTTTTGATATCTGCCACACTGCCGCAACGTGAGCGCCAGCAACGTTTTTATCGCGATGTCATTGAAGCGGCAGGCGACAAGCCCGTCATTTTTCGCACGCTCGATATCGGCGGCGACAAACCCCTGCCTTATTTAAAAGACGAAACGAGCGAAGAAGAAAACCCTGCTCTCGGCTGGCGCGCGCTGCGCCTGTCTTTGGATCATGCAGGGCTTATGAAAGCACAGGCCCGCGCACTTATTGAAGCATCCGCAGGCCGCACATTGAACGTCATGTTTCCCATGGTGTCCGAGCCGTGGGAATTTGACGCGGCTCGAGAAATATTTGAAGGCCAGATGCAATTTTTGGGCCGGCAAAAGAAACGGCTGCCCACGAAAATCCGTTATGGGGCCATGCTCGAGGTGCCGGCACTGGCCGAAACGCTCGATATGTTGCTGCCTAAAATCGATTTTCTGTCGATTGGCACAAATGACCTCACACAGTTCCTATTTGCAGCGGATCGCGCAGACCCGCGCCTTGCCGAGCGATATGATTGGCTAAGTCCCGCCATTTTGCGTTTCATCCGGCGCGTGGTTCAAACAACGGACGGCTATCCCGTCGACGTCGCGGTATGTGGCGAAATGGGGGGGCGGACACTCGAGGCGCTCGCGTTGATTGGCTTGGGCATCCATCGCCTGTCGATCACGCCAGCGGCCGTGGGACCCATAAAAGCGATGGTGCGCACGACCAACCATGCGGATATCCGCAAGAAAATGGACGAGCTGCTGAAAAATCCCACCGGGAATTTGCGCGAGGAACTGGCCATATGGGCCGCAAGCCAAGGCATTGAAACCGGCTAAATTGCGGGATTTCCCAAAGGTGAAAAGTTGTTATCGCCGTTGACTTTATCTGGAAGATGACCATTGTCCGCATAACTGCACAAAGAGGTGGAAAAAACGGGGCGTGGAGATTGCAGTGGACTTATTAGCTTCTGTTGACGAATATGACGGATCCGTTGGTAGCCAGCTAAAAGCAGGCCGCGAGCGGTTGGGTTTAAGTCTTTCTGATATCGCGGAAAAAACGCGCGTGCCGATGCGCCACCTCCAATCTATTGAGCAATCAAATTTTGACGCCCTCCCCGGCCAAACCTACACGCTCGGTTTCGCGCGATCTTATGCAAATGCTGTCGAAATGGATGCCACCGCAATAAGTGAGGCGATGCGCTTGGAATTGGCACGCAGTGGCCATGAAGGCTATCAGGCACCAGCTCAAAACTACGAACCTGCCGACCCGGCGCGCGTACCATCAAAAACACTCGCCTGGACATCTGCTGCAATCGCGGCGGTTGCGCTGGCTGCATATTTGATTTTCAGAAGTCTGACACTCACCGATGCTGCGCCAGCCGATAAACCGGTCGCTTCACCGATCTCCGTAAAGCCAGCCGCCACAGCACCGATCGCGCCTCTGCCGGCAAATAATACTGAATCTGCGCAGCAAGGCACCGACGACGCCATATAAATCTAAATAAAATCAGGTTTTCTTTGCACTGAAATCGCGTGATGGCTATTTGTCGCGTTGGTCCAATCAGCGATACGTCCAAACTTGTCAGTTTAAGGGGAATGAGCAATGAATTTTCGGCTTGCTTTGTTGAGCGGCGCAGCATTTGCACTCAGCGCATCCGCAGTTGCGCAAGATGCAAATATTGACGGACGCGTGGGCAAGCTTGAGAAGGAAATGCGCGCTGTCCAGCGTCAGGTCTTTCCCGCAGGTGCCGGCAAATTTATCGCGCCGGACATCCAGTCACCGACCATAGCGCAGCCCGAGACCCCCTCCACCACCTCAGCTACGTCTGACCTGTTGGTGCGTGTCGATGCGTTGGAAGCGCAACTGGCCACTTTAACGGGTCAGGTGGAGCAGCAGGGCAACAATATGCGCGGCCTCGAAGCGCGTTTGAAAATCTTGGAAGCGCAACTGGCGAGCGCGCAGCTGGCGAGTGCACCGCAGGAAACCGCCGTGCCGGCAATCGCACAGGCCACAACCGCTCCAAGCGTCTTGCCTGCCGCAGCACCTGTGCCCGCAGCAGTGACCGTCAAGCCAAAACCCGTTGTAGCAGCAGCAGCCAAGCCGGTGGCTACGACAGCCAAACCAAGTGCCGCCCGCGTTGCCGCAGTTGCGGCCATTGAACGGCCAGCCACTGGCGACGCTTTTGAAGATGGCTACACCTATGGCTTCAGATTGTGGGAAGCGAAATTCTACCCAGAAGCGCAAGCCACGCTGGAAGAAACGCTTAAAACATATCCAAAGCACAGACGTGCAAGCTTCCTGCGCAACTTGCTGGGACGGGCGTGGCTCGACGACAAAAAGCCTGCAACTGCCGTCAAGATTTTCTACGATAACTACAAGGCAGACCCGCGTGGCGAACGCGCACCCGACAGTCTGTTGTTCTTAGGGTCAGCTTTAACCGACCTCGGCAAAACGGCTGAGGCGTGCGAAGCATTTGGCGAGCTTTCAAGAGCCTATCCAGACATTGCGACCGGTCGCTTGGCGGATCGGGTCACTGCCGGTAAAACGCGCGCGAAGTGCAAGTAACCGTCGACGCTGCGCTTCTCGACCGTTTTAACGGCGCGGTAAATGCGCTGCTTGTTCCGGAGGGTGCGCGCATATTGTGCGCCGTATCCGGCGGCCCCGATAGCCTGGCACTGCTTATATTGCTGCACAAAACCATGCCCGATCGCGTTGTCGCGGCGACCGTTGATCATGGGTTAAGGCCAGAATCTGCTGACGAGGCGCAATATGTGCAGCGCATGTGCAAAGACATGCATGTGCCGCATGTCATTTTGTCGCCGGCCGAAAAAATCAGCGGAAATATTCAATCCGCTGCACGAGGCGCAAGATACGCGTTGTTGGCGCAGGCAGCAGAGCAGCATGATTGTGCCTATATCGCCACCGCCCACCATGCCGACGATCAACTTGAAACCGTTTTGATGCGCCTCGCGCGCGGCAGCGGTGTTGATGGGCTGTCGGCTATCCGGTCGACAAATGGGAAGATATTGCGGCCCTTATTGGGATTTACGAAAGACGAGCTGATTTCCATTTGCGCGGCCGCTGGGCTCGATCCGGTGCAAGACCCCAGCAACGCAAATACCGATTTTGAACGGGTCGCGATGCGCAATTGGCTGGCGAACACGCAGCACCCCTTTCGCGCCGACCGTGCCGCCCGCACCGCCAGCGCAATGGCAGATGCGTCAGAAGCGCTAAATTGGATGACGGAAACACTGGCGCAAGAAAGGGTCCAGCGCGAAACGGACGCGGTCATGTGCGATGCGCGCTATGTTCCGCGTGAGATGCAACGCCGCCTGTTGATCCATTGCCTGCAAATGCTGGAGCCCGAACTTGCCCCGCGCGGCGATGCCATTGACCGCTTGCTTTCCGAACTTTCGGACGGACGCACCGCCACCATGGGTGCAGTCAAATGCGAAGGCGGCGACAATTGGCGGTTTACCATGGCACCGCCACGGCGGAACTAAGTTTATGCCGACCGGAATTTTGCCAATCCCTATATTGTCATTCACATAATCGCGCCTACATTGCACCAGTATCTCCGCGTATTTGGCGCGGGGCTGAAATCAAGGCAGTGATGATGAACGACGAGCAGGAACCAAAGAGCAACCCGATGCTGCGGAATATGGCCATCTGGTCAGCCATCATTGTGGCGCTTCTGGTCGTCGCCTCGATTTTCAACGGCTCATCCACGCCGACCAACGGTATCACTTATTCGTCATTCCGCGACAAGGTTGAGGCAGGCGAAGTCAAATCCGTCGCCGTCGCGCCTGACCGTATCAGCGGCAAACTTCAAAATGACGAAACGTTCGTCACGGTACCGCTTCCCAATGACTCGAGCCTCCCTTCCTTGCTGATTGAAAAAGGCGTGGTGGTTGAAGCGAAGGCCGAAGAACAACCGAGCCTGCTGTTAATCCTCATATATCAAGCGCTGCCCTTCCTCCTGATCTTGGGCGTCGCATTTTTCGTGTTGCGCCAAATGCAAAAGGGTGGCGGCGCTGGCGGCGCCATGGGCTTTGGTAAGTCCAAGGCCAAGCTGCTGACCGAAAAGCATGGTAAGGTCACTTTTGATGATGTTGCCGGCATTGATGAAGCACGTGAAGAGCTTCAGGAAATCGTCGAATTTTTGAAAGACCCACATAAGTTCAGCCGCCTTGGTGGTAAGATTCCCAAGGGCGCATTGCTCGTGGGTTCGCCGGGTACCGGCAAAACTTTGCTGGCACGCGCCATTGCGGGTGAAGCAGGCGTTCCATTCTTCTCGATCTCAGGTTCGGACTTCGTTGAAATGTTCGTTGGCGTCGGCGCGAGCCGCGTGCGCGACATGTTTGAACAGGCAAAGAAGAACGCACCGTGCATCGTCTTCATCGATGAAATCGATGCCGTAGGCCGCAGCCGTGGTGCGGGCCTTGGTAACCAAAATGACGAGCGCGAACAGACGCTGAACCAGCTTCTGGTTGAAATGGATGGCTTTGAAGCGAATGAAGGCATCATCATCGTTGCAGCCACCAACCGCCCCGACGTGCTTGACCCTGCGCTGCTGCGTCCCGGTCGTTTCGACAGGCAAGTCGTCGTGCCGCGTCCTGACATTGATGGCCGCGTAAAGATCCTCGAAGTCCATATGAAGAAAGTGCCCTTGGCACCTGATGTTGACGGCCGTGTCATTGCACGCGGTACGCCCGGTTTCTCCGGCGCTGACCTTGCGAACCTCGTCAACGAAGCGGCCCTGTTGGCGGCACGTCGCGGCAAGCGCCTGGTGGCCATGCGCGAATTTGAGGACGCGAAAGACAAGGTGATGATGGGCACCGAGCGTAAGTCCATGGTCATGACCGAAGACGAAAAGAAAATGACCGCCTATCATGAAGCTGGACATGCGATCGTTTCAATCCATGAACCAGCGTCCGATCCCATCCATAAGGCGACCATCATTCCGCGCGGTCGCGCGCTGGGTATGGTCATGCGCCTGCCAGAGCGTGATAATTACAGCTATCATCGCGACAAAATGCATGCCAACCTGTCCGTATCAATGGGTGGCCGCGTGGCGGAAGAGCTGATCTTCGGCTACGACAAAGTCAGCTCCGGTGCCTCAAGCGACATTCAATATGCCACAAGCCTTGCGCGGGACATGGTCACCCAATGGGGCATGTCGGACGAGATGGGCCCGCTGCAATATGAAGAGCGCCAGGAAGGTTATCTTGGCTATGGCATGTCGCAGCGGTCGGCCATGTCGGACGAGACAGCGCGTAAGATCGATGCTGAAATTCGTAAGCTGGTTGAGGGTGGCCATAAGCGCGCCACAGACCTTTTGAAAAAGCATGACACGCAGCTCCATCTTTTGGCAAACGCATTGCTGGAGTTTGAAACCCTGTCTGGTGATGAAATCAAGCAGCTGCTTGAAACCGGCAAGTTCGAACGCGACGATGGCAAGGTTGCGCAACCATCGTCTATCCCGACAGTGGGCACGGCCATTCCAAAGGCAGGTCGTCGCAAATCATCGCCCGTTGGTGACGTAACGCCGCAAGGCGTCTGATTTTCATCTTTGCAACATAGCCTCAACGCTCTAGTCCGGTTGACGAGAGAGTTGAGGTCGCAAATATGAAATTCGCTGTTCTTATTGCCAGCGGCGCACTGTTGTGTGCCGTTCCCGCCCAAGCCATGGATGCGGAAACATTTTATGTGAAGGCACTCGCGCTCAAGAAAAAGGGCATGGGCGCTATATTCTCAAAAGAGATAAAGCCGATGGCACAGCTGTTTCAAGCGGCCGCGGCTTCCGTCAAAGCCGAAAATGAACAAGCGCATGCTGCCGGCAAGCCATTGTTTTGCGCGCCCAAAAAATATCGTATGACCGCCGAACAATTTCTGGAGAGTTTCGCGAGCATTCCCCAAGAACGTCGGCGCATTCAAACCGTTCGGGATGCGTGGCGGGAAATCGTGATCCGTCGTTTTCCGTGCTAGATCGCGCCGGAGAGCGGGAAAGTTAAATGTTAGCTGACACCGATGGCGACAACGAGAACGGCGAATAAAGTCAGCGCGGTCATGGCAAAGACGGATAGCAAGCACATCCGCCAAAAGGCACCAAAACGCGACGTTTCATATGCCTGATGCAATTGCCGGTACATGTGAATGGGCGGATAAAATGTGAGCAACAATCCGCCAATGATTTCTGTTGGGCCAAAGCTAATCAATATTCCGCAGATCAGGGCAAGCAGCATCATGAACGTCAGTGAATAGGTCACAAACACGGCGTGATCGAACATCTTGAACCGCCGGCGCCAGAAAAACAGCAGCCATACAAAGGGAACGGATATCGGGATAAGCGCCCAGCTATATTTATAGGCATTGGACTGCATCTTGTAGAAAAGCAGCTGCGGATTTTTCTGCGCGGTTTCAACGGCGTTTTTCAGATAGGCTGCGCCCGGAAATTCCAAGCCGGTGAATTGATATCCGTCGGCATCATTGGTTGCGCTGCCGAAGCTGTTCGCGGCGGTTCCCATAAGCTGGAGGGCCAATTTTTCGGATTTCAGCTCTTGCTCCAACGCTTGCGTGGGCTTGCCTGCTGCACGGGCCGCGAGAACATCCTTTTCCAGCCGGGCGATATCGTCCCGCAATTTGCGTTGTTCGGCCGCAAATTCGGGCGTGCTGATTTCTACTTTGGTGGTTCCAGCGCCTAAATCTTCAGCGCCTTCGTTGCCGTGCGACATCCAGCTAAATACCGCAAAGGTCAGAAACACCGAGAATAGAAATAGCGCGAGTGGTGAAACAAATTTGGCGCGTTCGCCATGGACATAGCGCCGCGATAATTCCCCGGGTTTCCAGAACAGCATGGGCAATGTGCGCCAAATCTTACCATCAAAATGCAGGACGCTGTGCAGGATGTCGTGACCGAACGCGCTCAGTGTGCGGTGCGCCTTCGCCTTTTGACCGCACGCGTGGCAATGTGGCCCAAGCAAGATGGTGCCGCAGTTCAAGCACATATCCGATGGGTCTTTACCCTCACCCGCATCCGGCTCAACAGCGCGCGCAAGCGCTGCGCCGGTGATAATATCTGCTGCGGCTGCCAGTTCCCCACTCATTGTGGCTATGTATCAGCGCAGCAAGCGAATGCCAAAAGAAAAGGCCCGGACAAGCCGGGCCTCTTTCTTCTATATATGTGCGCTATATTACCGGTCGTAATCGCGCTGCATGCCTGCGCCGCGTGCGGGAGCAGCGGCCGTGAGGCGGAGCGCTTCTGCCGAAAGGCTGATCGAACCGACGGCATCGGCTTCTTCATCTTCATCCACCTGAACCTTCTGAAGCGACTGCACGAGGCCTTCTTTCAGTTGGTCTGGACGAACCGTTTCTTCAGCGATTTCGCGCAAAGCCACAACGGGGTTTTTATCGCGATCACGATCAACAGTCAGTTCAGCACCACCAGAGATTTCACGCGCGCGTTCTGCGGCGAGTAATA
>NZ_JBIIMC010000036.1:0-19806 GCF_044338195.1 Sphingorhabdus sp.
CTTTCGCCTGATTATTTTTTCTTCGCATTTTCGAATAGGATACACATTATATGGCACGCGAACCACAACGCATTAAAAAGCGGGAGCGTAAAAATATTTCGGCAGGCGTCGCGCACGTCAATGCCAGCTTCAACAACACAATGATCACGATCACCGATGCCCAGGGCAACGCGATCAGCTGGTCATCCGCAGGAACCATGGGTTTCAAGGGCAGCCGCAAGTCGACGCCTTACGCCGCACAGGTTGCAGCGGAAGACGCAGGCAAGAAGGCTGCTGAACACGGCGTTCGCACGCTTGAAGTCGAAGTTAAGGGCCCCGGTTCGGGTCGTGAATCGGCACTTCGCGCATTGCAGGCAGTGGGTTTCACCATCACCTCGATCCGTGACGTGACATCGATCCCGCACAACGGCGTTCGTCCTTCCAAGCGTCGGCGCGTCTAAGCATTCGTTTCAGGGACGGCTGTTCAGTCGTTCCTTCTTTTACCCGCGAACCGGCACGGTGCACCAAATTGCCGGTCCCGCAAAACCCAAGGGGAAATCCATGTCCGTCAATATTAAGAACTGGCAGGAACTGAAAAAGCCCAACGCACTTGAACTCAAGTCAGGTAGCGATGCGAAGCGTAAGGCAACTTTTGTTGCAGAGCCGCTGGAGCGTGGCTTTGGTTTGACTCTCGGCAATGCGCTGCGTCGCGTATTGCTTTCATCGCTGCAGGGCGCAGCGATTACATCGATCAAAATCGAAAATGTGTTGCACGAATTCTCGTCACTCGCCGGCGTTCGTGAAGATGTCACCGACATCGTTCTGAACATCAAGCAAGTTGCGTTGAAGATGGAGGGCGAAGGTCCAAAGCGTCTTCAGCTTTCGGCAACTGGCCCCGGCGCGGTAACCGCTGGTGACATCGCTGTTTCGGGCGACATCCAAGTGATGAACCCTGATCTCGTCATCTGTCATCTCGACGATGGCGCGACGCTGAACATGGAAATCACTGCCGACATCGGTAAGGGTTATGTTCCTGCAGTCGCCAACCGTCCAGCGGATGCGCCAATCGGTCTCATCCCGGTCGACAGCCTGTATTCGCCTGTACGTCAGGTTGCGTACAAGGTGGACAATGCACGCATCGGTCAAGAACTTGACTATGACAAGTTGTCGCTGACCATCGAAACCGACGGCACCGTAACGCCAGAAGACGCCGTGGCGTATGCCGCACGCATCCTTCAGGACCAGTTGCAAGTGTTCGTCCACTTCGAAGATTCGATGTCTGCATCGTCGCCAATGATTGGCATGGCTGCACCATCAGCTTCTTCGGAAGAATCGGATGCAAACCAGCTCAACCGTTACCTTCTCAAGAAGGTCGACGAATTGGAATTGTCGGTTCGCAGCGCAAACTGCCTCAAGAACGACAACATCATCTACATCGGCGACCTCGTTCAAAAGAGCGAAGCCGAAATGCTGCGTACGCCTAATTTCGGTCGCAAGTCGCTGAACGAAATCAAGGAAGTGCTCTCGTCGATGGGCTTGCGCCTTGGCATGGACATCCCCGGATGGCCGCCAGAAAACATCGAAGAGATGGCAAAGAAGCTTGAGCAAGAACTGCTCGGCTAAAGAATATTGGGCCGAGGCAGCGCTTCGGCCCAACCAAAAGGGAAATGGCCGCCCTTAAACGGCCAGGATCGGGGTACCTGATACGGCCCCCCTACGAACAACCGATCCCTTCAGGGAAAGTGGGAACCGGGTTGACCTTTGGTCTGCTTCGCACCTCCCGCCCGGAAGGGTCGGCAAGAAAGGAATGAATTATGCGCCATAAAGTTGGCCACCGTAAGCTGCAACGTACAACGTCGCACCGTACCGCGATGCTTCGCAACATGGCGGCGTCGCTTATCAAGCACGAACAGATCAAGACGACTTTGCCAAAGGCGAAGGAACTGCGTCCTTACATCGAAAAGCTGATTACGCTTGCGAAGAAGGGTGGCTTGTCCAACCGTCGTCTCGCGATGAGCCGTTTGATGGACGACAAGCAGCTGGTAAAGTTGTTTGACGAACTGGCAACGCGCTATGCCGACCGCAGCGGTGGTTACAGCCGCGTGATCAAGGCTGGCTTCCGTGGTTCCGATGCTGCGCCAATGGGCGTCATTGAACTCGTTGACCGCAATGTCGACGCCAAGGGTCAGGACAGCGGCCCAGTTGAAGTATTGGACGACGCTGAATAAGCACGTCTTGCTTTAAGAGTTTCAAAAGGGCGGTATCCGAGAGGGTGCCGCCCTTTTTCGTTTTTGGGGTTCTTGTTATCGATAGGGTCAGCTTCTTTCATGAGATCGCCCGTTCAACGCATGAACGATGTCTGGCGCAGCGGCAGCGGGGCGCATGATTTCGACGAAAATGCGAAATATTCTTGCGGGCGACGGCAGGAATAGTTGGCGTTCACGCGTGGACGCTATAGTCGGATGACAGAGATTTTGAGAGTTGGGGAAATGATAATATGCGAAGTGTATTTTTGGTTGGTGCAGCCTTCATGATGGCACCGATTTCGTCGGTCGCCATGGCCGCAGATTCAGCCACCGCCGATGTCGCAGTCAAACTGACCTATCCGCAGACCAAAACCGTCAATGTCGTTGATGAGCAATTTGGTGTGAAGGTTGCTGATCCCTATCGCTGGCTGGAAGACGATGTGCGCGTCAATCCTGAAGTCGCCGAATGGGTGAAGGCGCAGAATGCCGTCACCGACGCCTATCTGGAAACCTTGCCCGGCAAGAAGATACTCGCCGAGCGCATGAAAAAGCTTTTCGATTATGAGCGCTTTGGCCTTCCTGAAAAAGCCGGTGGCTATTATTTCTTCACAAAGAATGACGGCTTGCAAAACCAGTCGGTCTTATATGTGCGCAAGGGCCTGACCGGTGCGGACCGTATTTTGATCGACCCCAATCTATGGGCAAAAGACGGCGCCACTGCGCTCGATAGCTGGGTGCCATCGAAAAATGGCAAGTTGCTTGCTTATGCTGTTCAGGACGGGGGCTCCGACTGGCGGACGATTAAAGTCATCGACACTGTGACCGGCAAGGTGCTCGCGGACGAAATCAACTGGGCGAAATTCACCAACATAAGCTGGGTGGGCAATGACGGGTTTTTATACTCGCGCTTTGCAGAGCCAAAAGAAGGCGCCGCATTCCAGCAGCTGAATTATAACCAGACGATCTATTACCACAAAATCGGTACGCCCCAGTCGGAAGACAAGGCGATATACGCAACGCCGGACAAGCCCGAATATGGGCATAGTGCGCAAGTGACGCATGACGGCAAATGGGCGGTCATTACGACGTCGTCCGGAACCGATGAGAAATATGAACTGCACGTGATGCCACTTGGCAAAAAGCCAACATGGCAACCGCAACCGCTCGTGACGGGTCTGGAGCATGATTGGGGCCTGATCGAAGGCATGGGCAACACTTTGTGGTTCACCACCAACAAGGACGCGGCAAAGCTTAAGGTTGTTAAGGTGGATCTGGGTGCCAAGACGCCCGTATTTACCGATGTCATTGCGGAGCGTGCGGAAACCCTATCGCGCGCGCAGATCGTCGGCGACCGGCTGATCCTGTCATATATCAAAGATGCCAAATCGATGGCGCTGATGACCGACCTCGCAGGCCAGCCCGTGCAGGAAATCAAGCTGAGCGCGATTGGGACGGCCAGTGGCTTTTCAGGAACGCCGGGTGATCCAGAGACATTTTACGGTTTCTCCAGCTTTAATCAGCCCGGCGCCGTGTATCGCTTTGACAGCAAGACCGGTGCTTCGGCGCCCTTCGCGCAGCCGAAGCTAAGCTTTAACCCAGCCGACTTCTCGGTCGAACAAGTGTTTTACCCGTCGAAGGATGGCACGAAGATCCCGATGTTCGTCGTGCACAAAAAAGATCTCGATCTGACGAAGGGCGCGCCGACATTGCTCTATTCCTATGGCGGGTTCAACATTTCGCAGACGCCGACTTATTCGGCAACGCGCATGGCTTGGCTGCAATCGGGCGGCGTCTTCGCCCTCGCCAATATTCGTGGCGGCGGCGAATATGGGAAGCCGTGGCATGACGCCGGTCGTTTGATGAACAAACAAAATGTCTTTGACGATTTTGCTGCCGCAGCGGAATATCTGATTTCCAGCGGCGTTTCGGCCAAGGGCAAGATTGCCATCGAAGGGCGGTCCAATGGCGGACTGCTGATTGGTGCCGTTGTGAACCAGCGTCCTGACCTGTTCGCGGCAGGCCATGCCGCAGTGGGCGTGATGGATATGGTCCGCTTCGACCGGTTTACCGCTGGCCGTTATTGGGTCGATGATTATGGCTACCCCAGCAAGGAAGCCGACTTTAAAATGCAGATGACCTACTCCCCCTATCACAACATCAAATCGGGGGTCGAATATCCAGCGGTCATCGTCTCGACCGCCGATACCGACGACCGTGTGGTTCCGGGCCATAGCTTCAAATATATCTCCGCCTTGCAAGCTGCAGAAACCGGCAACAAGCCGAAGATCATCCGCATCGAAAGCCGTGCAGGCCATGGTTCAGGCAAGCCGACCGATAAGGTTATTGACGAATATTCGGACATTTATGCGTTTCTCGCCAAATGGACGGGGCTGACCCTCACCGAATAATTGTTCATCAAAATGGCAATTTAGATGAACGGATGCTGACAAGTCAATTCAGCATCCGGTCAACCCGAATCGCCTATTCGCTCTCCATCGGCACAGAATGACTGGACCGGTTCAAGGAGAACGAAGATGAATTTCATGACCAAAACTTTGCTTGGCGCGGGAGCTGCTGCAGCAGCTTTGGTGAGTGTAACCGTTCCCGCCCAAGCGCGTGATCGCTATGACCGCAACCGCGACCGCGACCGTGATAGCATAAGTGCTGGCGAAATTATTGCCGGCGCGGTGGTGCTCGGTGGTCTTGCCGCTGTGCTTTCCAGCGGCAACAAAGGCCGCAACGATCGCCGCGGTTATGACGATCGCTATGATGACAACCGTGCAGGCTATAATTACGACAATCGCAACGGCGGCGGCCGCGCCGCGGTAAACCAGTGCGTCGCCAGCGTTGAACGTTGGGCCAATGGCTACAGCCGTTCAGACGTCACGCAAGTGCGCAGCATCGAACGGACACGTTTTGGCTATCGGGTCCAAGGCAATGTCGTTGTTCAAGACGGCGGACGTGGCCGGTATGACAATAACCATTACGGCAATGACCGATTTGGCGGCAACGCGTATCAGCGCGGTTACGACAAAGGTCGCTTCACCTGCTTTGTAGAGCGTGGCCGCGTGGTCGACATCAACTATCGCGGATTGGAACAGTGGCGCTGAATGTTCACAGGTGCGTGGGTATAATGAGGCTCAGTCTGGTGACAGGCTGAGCCTCTTTTCATTTCGGTGCCGCGATACGCGCGGGACTGATTGGGGCGGCTGGCTGTGCTTGCCACAATCCTAAAAACCCGCCACAGTCGCCTGATGGCAAATATCCTCGCATTTCTGTTTGGCCTGATTGCGCTCTTGCTGGCTATTATCGGGTTCATCCCGTTGCTGGGATGGCTGAACTGGCTCATTATTTTGATCGCTGGCGTCGGCGCGGCCTTTGGCTTCGCGTCTGAAAAGGACAGCGGCCGCAACTTCTGCTTGGTCGTGATAGCTATTTGCGCGCTGCGCCTCTGGATAGGCGGCGGGATCATTTGATCCCCGCGCGAAGGCTTAGCAAAACATATGACCGACAAATCTGAAACCGCGCAGCCAAGTGGCCTGCCTTATGCCCTGTCGGCATATCTCATCTGGGGCTTCGTCCCGGTTTATTTCAAGCTGCTGAGCCATGTCTCGCCAATCGCGGTCGTTGCGCAGCGCGTCTTGTGGTCCATTCCGCTGCTGCTGGTCATTATGGCCTTTCGCAAACAGCTTGGCGAATATGCCGCCATTTTTCGCCATAAGGCGCATTTGCGCAATTTGCTCGCCTCTGCCACGTTGGTCGCCATTAACTGGCTGATCTACATTTGGGCCGTCTCCACGGACCATATTTTGGCCGCGAGCCTTGGCTATTATCTCAACCCCTTGGTGAACGTCCTGCTGGGGCGTCTGTTTTTAGGTGAGCGATTGCGGCCGCTTCAGATGGTCGCCGTTGGCGTTGCGATCCTCATCGGTGATGCGCTCGATACCTTGTGGGTATCGATATCGCTCGCTTTAAGCTTTGGCCTCTACGGCCTTATCCGCAAGATTACGCCCGTTGGCTCTGTGCCCGGCCTTGCAACAGAGACGACGTTGCTCGCGCCGCTGGCCTTGGGCGCGGTACTCTATTTCGCGCAAGTTGGCGGCGGCGGATTTGGCGATGATGTGACGACGTCGGGGCTTTTGATATTGGCAGGTGCGGTCACCGCCATCCCGTTGCTGATGTTCGCGACCGCCGCCCGCCGGATGAGCTATACCAGCCTGGGCTTTGTGCAATATACGGCACCGTCCATTGCTTTCCTGCTGGGTGTGTTCGTGTACGGTGAGCCGTTGAGCACGACCAAGCTGGCGTGCTTCATCCTGATCTGGTTCAGTATCGCGATTTTCTGTGCCGACGCGATTAAAACCTACAGGGCATCAAAAGCTTAAGCTTTCAGACGCCAGCGCAATGTTTCCCCTGCGTGGAACGGAACGACATCAAGCCCTTCAAGCGTAAGCAGCTCGGGCACGACGATATCGGTGCGTTCCAATATTATGCGCTCCTCGTTCAACGGCAGGCCATAGAAACGCGGGCCATTTTCCGAAGCAAAGGCTTCAAATCTGTCCAGCGCGCCTTCTTCTTCAAAGACGGCGGCGTAGCTTTCCAATGCGAAGGGCGCGTTGAAGATACCCGCGCACCCGCAGGCGCTTTCCTTGGCAGATTTGTCGTGCGGCGCGCTGTCGGTGCCGAGGAAATATTTTTCGCTGCCCGATGTCGCAGCCTTGCGAAGCGCAAGCCGGTGCACCTCACGTTTGGCAACCGGCAGACAGTACGCATGCGGACGGATGCCGCCTGCAAACATGGCGTTGCGGTTGATGTGCAAATGTTGCGGCGTGATGGTCGCCCCGACATTGGGACCGCTGGCATCTACAAAAGCAACGGCATCAGCGGTGGTGATATGTTCAAACACGATCTTCAGCTCAGGCAGATCGCGGACCAGCGTCGACAGCGTCCGTTCAATGAACACAGCCTCACGGTCAAAGATATCGACATGCGAGTCTGTGACTTCGCCATGGATCAGCAATGGCATCCCGATCCGCGCCATATGCTCAAGCGCGGGCATGATGTTGGTTACGCTGGTGACACCGTGCGCGCTGCCGGTGGTGGCATGCGCAGGGTATAGCTTTGCCGCTGTAAACACACCTTCGGCGTGACCGCGCGCCAGTTCATTCCCGTCACTTACGTCGGTAAGATAGGCCGTCATAAGCGGCGTGAACGTGACGCCTTCGGGCACCGCTGCCAAAATCCGGTCACGATAGGCGGCGCCCCCTTCAACCGTCGTGACTGGTGGCGACAGATTGGGCATGACAATCGCACGCGCAAACTGTTTTGCTGTAAAAGGCACCACGCTGCGCATCGCTGCACCGTCGCGAAAATGGAGATGCCAATCATCAGGGCGGCGGATGGAAAGAATCATCTGGTCGGTCATGGCTTCCCTTTAAGCGCCTCTCCCCCTATCTGTCACCTATGCCAAACACCCGTCTATTCGACCGTAGCGTTATCCGTCTGTCGCCCACCGAGCCGGGAGAGGACGCGCGCCAATTTTTGCAGGGTCTAGTGACGCAAGATACCGCGGCAGAAATGCCCTTATGGGCGGGCTTGCTGAGCCCACAGGGAAAGGCGCTGTTCGATTTCATCCTTTGGGCAGATGGCGGCGATGTGCTTATCGACTGCGAAGGCACGCAAGCAGACGCATTGGTCCGCCGCCTGTCCATGTATCGGTTACGCCGGAAAATCGCCATTGCCATTGATCCGGCATGCGGCGTTTTCTGGAAAAGCGACGGCAGTTCAGACCCACGCCATGCGAAGCTCGGGACACGCTGGCTGGCCGCCCTGGCGGACGATGATGTCGATGTGAGCGCCGACTATCGCGCGCATCGGCTTGGGCTGGGCATCACTGAGGGCGTAAATGAACTGGGTAGCGAACAGACTTTGTGGCTAGAGGCCAACGCCGCGGAATTGAACGGGGTTTCCTTCACCAAGGGCTGCTATGTCGGGCAGGAGAATACTGCGCGCATGAACTGGCGGCAGAAGGTCAATCGACGGCTGGTGGTCGTCCCGTTGGCGCAAGCCGACGAGAGCCGCCAGCGCTGCGTCTATCCGGAACTGGATATATCGGTGGAGTATCGCCGCGTCGAAGATTTGGCGGCGCTTGTTCTGCCAGACTGGCAGCGCGCTGCGCTTGGTTAATCGAGCCGCTCGAGCTTAACTTTTGCGGTCCCGCTGCGGTGCATGCCGATCTGTTTGGCCGCGGCATAAGATATATCGATGATGCGTGATTTGCTCCACGGGCCGCGGTCGTTCACCCGTACGATAACTTCCTGACCATTGGCCAGATTGGTGACCACCACCCTTGTGCCAAAGGATAAGGTCCGGTGCGCCGCCGTCATCGCATTTGGATCAAAACGCTCCCCACTGGCCGTGCGATTGCCGCTGAGTTCAGCGCCATAATAGCTGGCCAATCCCGTGCCGATGTCGACACGGCTGTCGCCCGCCTGCACCAAAACCGGCAAGGCGATGAGCGCGAGCGCAAGATAGTGACGTTTGTGCATGATATTCCCCCCGAGGCGTGCGGGCTACAATAAACGCCGCACGCTTCCAATTGTCGAAGCGATAATGTGCACAGGCTTTGCGTTCAAACGTCCAGATTGGCGACGTTGAGCGCGTTTTCGACGATGAAATCACGCCGTGGCTCAACAACTTCGCCCATCAGCTTGGTGAAGATATCGTCCGCCAAGTCGGCCTGGTCAATTTCGACACGGAGCAGCGACCGGTGATTAGGGTCAAGTGTCGTTTCCCACAATTGCTCCGCATTCATTTCGCCAAGACCCTTGTAGCGCGAAATCGATAGGCCCTTTCGGCCGGCGGCGAGTATGGCCTCAAGCAATTCCGATGGACGCGTGATCGCGCCTTTATTGCCCACACTGACCGCGGTCGTCGCGCGCTTGGCTTGGTCGCCAACGGCGTCAGCGGCTTCTGCGTCGCTATCTGCTTCGATGTCTTCGGCGGCATCTGCTGCTGCAGCGGCAGTGACCTTCACCAATCGAGCAGGGGTTTCGTAACTAGCGGTTTCTTCGCTGGCGAGCTTGTGCAGCTTGCGCGCTTCTGCCGACATTAGGAATGCCGCGTCGATAATGTGGTGATCGGTTACACCGCGCCATAGGCGTGCGAAGTGATAGCCACCGTCTTCGGATACGCGGCCGGACCATTTGCCCTCAACATCCTGCGCGCCCATCCATGCGGCCGCCTTGGCCACCGCAGAAGCGCGGTCGGTTGCTTCGGGGTCAAGCGCGCCGGTTAGCGCCATGGCCTCGACTATTGTGGGGTCGTAGCGGCGCGGCACAAATGCCATCAGGCTGCGCATACGGCGTGCATGATCGACCAATGCGCCCAAATCGGCACCCGCACGTTGTCCGCCGGCACCTTCAAGCACAACGCCGCCAAGACCAAGCTCGGCGAGATGGTCGTCGAGCGCCTTGTCGTCCTTAACGTAAATCTCGCTGCGGCCCTTTGCGACCTTGTACAAAGGCGGCTGCGCGATGAAGAGATGACCATTTTCGATAATCTCGGGCATCTGGCGATAGAAGAATGTCAGCAACAATGTGCGGATATGTGACCCGTCGACGTCAGCGTCGGTCATGATCACAATCTTGTGATAGCGCAGCTTTTCAATGTTGAAATCTTCGCGGCCAATGCCTGTGCCCATGGCTTGAATGAGCGTGCCCACTTCCTTGGACGAAAGCATCCGGTCAAAACGCGCGCGCTCGACGTTCAGGATTTTACCCTTGAGCGGCAAAATCGCCTGATAATGGCGGTCGCGACCCTGCTTTGCCGAACCACCTGCGGAGTCGCCTTCGACCAGGAACAGTTCGGATTTGGCGGGATCTTTTTCCTGACAATCAGCCAGCTTGCCGGGCAGAGACGCAACGCTCATCACCGATTTGCGGCTGGCCTCGCGCGCCTTACGTGCGGCTTCGCGGGCGGCGGCGGCATCGATGACCTTTTGGATCACGGTGCGCGCATGGGCGGGATTTTCTTCAAGCCACTCGCTCATCCGGTCGGCCATCAGGCTTTCCAGCGGCTGGCGCACTTCGGATGACACCAACTTGTCCTTGGTCTGCGACGAGAATTTCGGATCAGGCAATTTCACCGACACAATCGCGGTCAGGCCTTCGCGCATGTCATCGCCAGTCAGCGTGACCTTTTCCTTTTTCAACACGCCCGATTTTTCGGCATAGTTGTTCAGCGTGCGTGTCAGTGCCGAGCGGAATGCCGCCAAGTGGGTGCCGCCATCGCGCTGCGGAATGTTGTTGGTGAAGCATAAGACGTTTTCGTAATAGCTGTCGTTCCATTCCAGCGCGACATCGATGCCGATGCCGTCACGGTGTGACGAAATCGCAATCGGATCGGCAAGCAACGCCGTTTTGTTGCGGTCCAGATATTTAACGAACGCGCCAATGCCGCCCTCATAATAGAGGTCATGTTCTTTGACTTCGGAATGGCGGTTGTCGCGCAGCAGAATGCGGACGCCAGAGTTTAGAAACGCCAGTTCGCGATACCGATGTTCAAGCTTGTCAAAATCAAATTCGAGCACATTTTTGAAAGTCTCGGTCGACGCCATGAAGGTGACGCGCGTACCCTTTTTGGGTTTACCATCGGCCACAGGGGCATCGCCACGAACGATCAATGGCGCAACGGCGTCGCCATGTTCAAAGCGCATCCAATGCTCTTTGCCTTCGCGCCAGATGGTGAGCTCCAAGAACTCAGACAGTGCATTGACGACGGACACACCGACGCCGTGCAAACCGCCCGATACCTTGTACGCGTTGTCGTCCGACGTGTTCTCAAACTTACCGCCGGCGTGCAGTTGAGTCATGATGACCTCAGCTGCGGAAACGCCTTCTTCCTTGTGCATGCCCGTCGGGATGCCGCGGCCGTTATCTTCGACCGATACCGATCCGTCGGCATTCAATTCGATCAGCACCAGATCGCAATGTCCGGCGAGCGCTTCGTCGATCGCGTTGTCCGATACTTCGAACACCATGTGGTGCAAGCCGCTGCCGTCATCCGTATCGCCGATATACATTCCCGGCCGCTTGCGAACCGCGTCTAGGCCCTTGAGAACCTTGATGCTGTCGGCACCATATTCGTTCTGATTTGGGTTGGCTGCGCTGTCCGCAGACGGGTTATTTTCGGAGTTTTCCGGGATTTGATCTGTCATCTGTGGACTATAGGCCCCAAGGCCGAAAAGCCCAAGGAAAAGCGGCGATAAAGGGCTATTTTTCCACAATCTTTTGCGCCTGTCGCCTGTTGCGTTTTTGGGTGGCGGCCTGCGACGAAAAATTAAGCGGTGAAAGTTTTCGATATCGCGCTAAATCATCAGATGCGCATCTAAGGGATAGGCACAAAACGTAATGAATATCGAGACTGAACTGGAAAAGAGCTTTGGTGACTTTGGCGCTCTCATCGGTGCTTGGGGTATAGAAAAGCCCGACGCGCCAGCGCTCGCAGACAAGTTTACCACGGTTTCTTGGAGCCAAGTTGCGCAGTCGACGTCCCGCATTGCAGCCCAGCTTCAGCGCGATGGTCTTCAGCATGGTCAGGCGGTTGCCATTTTGGGCATGAGCAACATCAATTACGCATTGGTCTATTTGGCCGCAGTGCGTGCAGGTGGCTGCGCTGCGCCGCTGACGACATCGGCTACGCCGGCGCAATTGTCTGCAATGTTGCGCGACTCAGGGGCGATGCATCTCTTCGTCGATGCGGCAAAGCTGGCTGAGCTCGGCGGTATAGACTTGGGCGATGTACGCATTGTCATATTGGATAATGGCGACGCAGCGCACCCAAGCCTTGACGCTTGGATGGCCGAAGAGAGTGCGACATTTGCAGCAGCCGCACCTGCGCCGACTGACCCGTTCAACATCATTTATTCGAGCGGAACGACAGGCACGCCAAAGGGCATCATCCATTCGCACGCCATGCGCTGGCACCAGATGGCAGGCGGTTTCAAATCCATTTACAGTCGTGACAGCCGTTCGCTGGTTTCCACGCCCTTATATTCAAACACGACGCTCGCTGTGTTCCTGCCGACCATGTGCCATGGTGGATTTGCCCGGATCATGGATAAATTTGATGTCACCGGCTATCTTGACCATGCGCAGGCCGACCGGACGACGCATACCATGCTGGTGCCCGTCCAATATCAGCGGCTCATGGCGCATGATGGTTTTGCACAATACGATCTTTCGCATTTCATCATCAAATTTTGCACCAGCGCGCCATTCCCGGCGGAGTTAAAGGCCGATGTCGTCAAACGCTGGCCCGGCGGGCTTATTGAAATTTATGGCATGACGGAGGGCGGCGTCGTCTGCATGTTGCAGGCGCATAATTTCCCCGACAAGCTGCACACTGTGGGGCAGCCCGTGACGGGCCATGAACTGATCGTCCTTGATGACGACGACAATCGCCTGCCTGCTGGATCAAAAGGCGTTTTGACCGGCCGGTCACCCACCATGATGTCCGGCTATAAGAACCAGCCTGAAAAAACGCGCGAGATGGAATGGCGCGATGAGGATGGCAATATCTGGCTGAAAACCGGAGACATCGGGATCGTTGATGAAGACGGCTTTGTCTCCATCGTCGGACGCGCGAAGGATATGATCATCTCGGGCGGGTTCAATATTTACCCCAAAGATCTGGAAGAGCTGCTGGAGGCGCAAGCGGAGGTTGCTGAGGCTGCCGTGGTAGGCATGCCATCCGATGCGTGGGGCGAGACGCCGGTTGGCTTTGTGCGGCTGCATCCCGACGCCAGCAGCACGCCCGACGCTATCTTGGAACGGGTGAATGGGCAGCTTGGCAAAACCCAACGCATTTCGGTGCTATACCCAATCGACGAAATGCCCCGCAGCCATATCGGTAAGTTGCTGAAAACCGATTTGCGGACATTGGCGGCAGATTTGCAAAATGGACGGTAAATTTGGCCCAGATTTGGCGGCGGTCATTTCCGTTCTGCAGACGGCACTGACCCCCGCATTTTTGCTGGTTGCGGTAGGCAGCCTGCTCAATGTCCTCACGGGCCGACTATCGCGCATTGTTGACCGGTCACGCGATCTGCAGCGGCAATATGCGGACACCGACGGGAAAGCGCATCAACGGGTCGTTACCGAACTGCGCATCATTGAAAAGCGCATGCGTGTGGTGGGAAGATCGATATTGTGCGCGGTTTTGTCCGCGATTTCGGTGTGCATCATGATCGTTGTCTTGTTCGTTATGGGGCTCACCAATATTTCCGCAGCATGGATCGCTGTGGCCGTATTCATGCTAGCACTGGCGCTATTGTCGGCTTGCCTGTTTCAATTCGTGCACGAGATCCGCTTGGCAACTTATGCGATATATGTGCCTGAGGAATATCTTGAGCTGCCGGCGCCTAAGGAACGCAAGCGGCGTAAGACGATGTAACGCGCAGGCGCGTAGTTAGCTTGCCTTGCCGCCCAATAGTTGAACGCGCGCGACAACTTCGTCGCGGATCGTAGGCGTCACAAACTTGCCAATTTCGCCACCATATATGGCGATTTCCTTCACCAACCGAGAGGCGATGGGCTGAAGCGAGACATCTGCCATCAGGAACAGCGTTTCTACGCGGTCATTCAGCTGGCGGTTCATACCTGTGAGTTGATATTCATATTCGAAATCAGTGACGCCGCGAATGCCGCGAATGACCGTGCTTGCGCCATGTGCTTCGGCAAAGTCCATCAGCAGTGAATTGAACCCGACAACGCGGATATGATCCGCGCCAATTGTCGCCACTTCACGTTCGACCATCGCAATACGCTCTTCATCGGCAAACATCGGCGATTTCGACGCGTTGGTGGTCACGCCAATGATGAGCTCATCGACAAGCTTTGCGCTGCGCCGGATGATATCCATGTGGCCCAAGGTGATGGGGTCAAAAGTTCCGGGATATACGCCAATCCGGTGGGTCATCAGCGATCTCTTTCCGTGATATAATTTGCAATGGCGCGCAACAAATCCGCCTCTGCGCCATAGCTTGATAGATAGTCATTGGCTTGCTGGACCAGCATTTCAGCCTGTTGCTTGGCGCGATCAAGCCCCATCAGTGACACAAATGTGCCCTTGCCTGCCTCGGCATCTTTCTGAAGCGCCTTGCCAGCCAATTCGGGGTCGCCCTCGACATCCAAAATGTCATCGGCAATTTGAAAGGCGAGGCCAATGTCGCGGGCATAGCCCCGCAAATGCGCGCGGCCTTCGGGTGGGATATGGCCCAAAATGGCCCCCATTTCGACACTGGCCGCAATAAGCGCGCCGGTTTTCAGCGCCTGCAGGCGCATCACCGTTTGCAAATCAAACGATGCGTTCTCCGCCTCAATGTCCATCATCTGGCCACCCGCCATGCCTTCAGGGCCACTGGCCAGCGCCAGCGTTGACACCAGCTCGCCACGCACAAATGGGTCGCTATGGGTATCTGGATTGGCCAAGATTTCAAAAGCGAGCGCATGCAGCGAGTCACCGGCCAAAACCGCCGTCGCTTCGTCAAATGCGCGATGCACGGTGGGCTTGCCACGGCGCAAATCATCATCGTCCATGCAGGGCAGGTCGTCATGCACTAGCGAATAGACGTGAATGGCTTCAACCGCCGTACCCACGCGCAAAGCCGTTTTGCGCTCGACGTTGAACAAGGCTGCGGTGGCCGTTACCAGCAACGGACGAAGACGCTTGCCGCCGCCAATCGTTGCATGCCGCATGGCTGCATATAAACGGTCGCGTGCGTCCCCGGGTAATGTCAGCAGCGTGTCGAATTCTTGGTCAACATCTGCTGCAATGCTGGTCAGCGCATCTTGAAGCAGCGAAGATGTCGATAGCTCCGACATCACATTCATCCCGCGTCGAACGATGTGGTGCCCGTTGGCGCACCGTCAGGGCCAAGCGTAATCGCTTCAATCCGGGCCTTCGCCATATCAAGCCGTTGCTGGCACAGCGCCCGCAGCGTGTTGCCGCGTTCATATAATGCAATGGATTCATCAAGCGGCGCTTCACCGCTTTCCAGCTTGTGGACGATATCTTCAAGCGCGCGCAGCGCCTGTTCGAAGTTCAATTCAGCAACGTCGTCAGTCATCACACTGCAATGACGCGGGGCGGGCGACGGGTCAAGTGTTCGCGCTATCGATTTTATACGCCGGCCTTTAACAACCAGTCGTGGAAAATCTTGACGGCGCGCTGCTTCAGCGCGCGCGGGCGACACACGAACCAGTAGCTATAGGGACTTTCAACCTCTGTATCGAAAAGACGCGTTAGGCGTGGATCACGCGCGTCCGAAAAATGGCTTCCGTGCATGATCGCGACGCCCAGCCCATTGGCGGCAGCTTCAAGCATGAGCGCGCCACTATCCAAACTATCAATGGCGGCGGGCTTTAAGCGGGGTACACCCATGGCCTGACGCCAGGCATCGAATATCATGGGCATGTCGCTGTGGACCATGATCGTATGTTTGGCCAAGTCCTCGGGCTTTTGCACATTATGTTCTTTGGCCCATTGTTCCGAAGCGATCGCATAGACAAGGTTACGGTCGAGACGGACGCTGTAGAGTTTTGGGTCAACCTCGGCAGCGATGATAATCGCGGCATCAATCACATCGCCCAACAGATTTTCCGCATGGCCAGAGGTATCAACGTCGATATGCAATTTCGGGAACGCTTTGCGCAGTTCGGGGAGGCGCGGGATGAGGCGCTGTGAACCGAAAAGCGGAAGCAAGCCGAGGCGCAGGCGATATTCGCCGCCACGTCCGGCAAGCTCTTCAACCGCTTCGGCCATCGCATCCATCGCGGGCTCGACAGCAGCCAGCAAGGTTTCGCCATCGGCGTTAATGACCATGGCTTGAGCGCGGCGGTCGAACAGCGATTTGCCGATAAAATCTTCCAGCGCCTTAATGCGGCGGCTTAAGGCAGGAGGTGACAGAGCCAGTTCACTGGCCGCGGCTTTGGCCGAACCCAATTTGGCGACGCGCAAAAAGGCTTCCAATGACCGTAATGGTGGCAATCTGCGCATATGATCTCCCCGTTTTGTCGCACTGCAACAAAAGTGACTTGATTCTGCGATCGTGCAAATGCCGCGGAATTCATGATGTTCTTATAAATAGCAGTTGCAGGATATGCAACTGCTATTGCACTGTTCGCACTTGCACAAAAAATGAAAACTCGCGATAGGGGACAAGCCTTATAGGCATCCTCTCCTAAAGACTTTTTCAGGGTCGACTTCGGTCGGCCCTTTTTTTTGGCGTCAAATCTGCCTCTGTTAGTCGAGCTTGCGAAACGTCATAATGTAGTGATCTAACAATGATGCGGCCAGCGCCCTAAGCTTCGTCGGGAACAATCAACGCCCGCCTGCCCCAAATGATCAGAAAAACCAATGAGGCAGAGATGAGGATGAAGGTTGCTGGCTCCCACCAGCTCAAAAGGGCGACGCCGACTGCTGGGGCGAAAATATAGGCTGCGCCATTGATCGAGGCGATTTTGCCGGCGACATCGCCTTGCTCATGCCGCCTGACAGCCAATGAGGCACCTGCGGTAAATCCCGGCCGGAACAGCCCAAAGCCCAAAGACGCAATCGCAAAGCCTGTGCTGATGCCGTAAAAATCGTGGCTAACGCCGGTTAATATGGTGCCAATCAGCGCAAGTATCGAACCCCAAAGCACGGAACTGCGTGCGGCGAGGGACAAGATCGGGATGAGGCCCCATTGCGCCAATAACGTCGCCATCGCGCCAATGAGCATGACGGAGCCACTGGCCTGCACCGCTTCCCAAGGGCGATCATGCAGCCCAAGGCGATCGCGGACGAGGAAGCCGACGACGCCAAGGATGATTGCCTGCGCGTGCCCGCCAATGAGGCCCGCAATAAGCCACGACGCCATTCTTTCATCGCGCCATGGCAAGCGAACTTCTTCATCGGGTAAGGAGCCCAGCGCTTCGCCATCGACGTCTTCGGTATCGAGCGCGTTCATCGACGCAGAATTGGGATAGGCTGCAACCGAACCGCGTGCGGCAAAGCGCGGCGTGTCGTTCGGCAACAGCACATGCAAAGCGATCAGGACAGCGACGCCAAATATCGCAAACATGATCAACGGTCCGGCCAGTCCAAAGGGCGGGAACAACAGATAATGCGCGGTCGCCGGGCCAATGACGGTGCCCACGCCGAACGACGATGCAAGCATGGACAATGCCTTCGTCCGCTCCGCGCGTTCGGTTCGTGCGGCAACATAAGCCTGAACAGCGGGCGGGGCGGCGGAACCGAAACCGCCATAAAGGCTGCGGAAGATCGCAAAGAGTATGAATGTGACGACTGGGCCGATTAGGCCGGCAAGTCCAAGCCACAACACCAGCCCGCAAAGGCCCATTGACGAGATGAAGCCAATGATGCCGACACTCATCAATTGCTTGCGGCCCCGACGGTCGGACAAGCGCGCCCATTTGGGGGCGGTGATGACCCATAAAAGTGCAGACCAGCTAAACGCGAGGCTGACCAACACGTCGGGCATATCGAGTTCGCTTGCGATGGCAGGCAATGCAGACTGCATCGCCGTATTGCCCGCAGCGGCCACAAGCATGACGAGGAAGAGTATAACGACGCGGCTGTTGGGTATGGCCTGAACTGCACTCATGGCTTTTTCCAATCATAGCTGCGTGTGACTTCTGCGACATGCAGGCTGTAATCGCTGTACCAAAGATCGCGTCCCGCATTTCGGATCGCGAAGTGCTCGGGGTGATCGCGCCATGCTTTCGCGCTGGCTTCATCTGCCCAATAGCTGACGGTTATGCCAAGCCCGTCTGACCCCCGCACTGAATCCATGGCGATATACCCCTCCTGTTGCGTAGCCAGCGTTTCCATCATCGCGGCTGCGTCTGCATAGCCCACAGCGTCAGCATCGGTCCGCTGCGCCACGAAAATCACTGAGATTGTTCCTCGGGGAAGCTTTGCCATGACCAAGGCATTAGGACCGATATGTCCGACAATGCAAGCGCGGCAGAGCAGATTATTGATGAATGGGTTTGCATAGAGGGAGCCCAATTCTGGGGCTCGAAAGAAAGTTTACCGGTTGCGCAGCAGGCTGAACTTGATCCGCCGGCCAATGCTATAGTCCACCGAATTTACGAGGAAATATGCAATTGCAGCCTTGAACCGGCTCCAAATATTGTCGCGCGCTTTTAACAAGACAGGCGTTTGTTCTTCGGATTGGGCAACCAGCCCGTCGATTAACGTGCGCATATACAGCGCCAGCGCATCATCCTTTATGCGCACCATGATCTCAAGATTGATGAACATGCTGCGGACGTCGAGATTGGCCGAGCCAATATACACCGCATCATCAATGACCATCAGCTTCATGTGCAGGCGGCGCGGCTGGAATTCGTAAATCTTCGTACGACGCCGCAGCAGGTAACGGTACAGCAGCCGTGCTGCGGCAATGGTGGCCCCATTGTCTGTTTTGCCGGCCATGACGAGGCGCGATCCTTTGTTGTGTTTCGATACCTTCGCCAATCGGCGCAATATCGTTTGCGATGGCGAAAAATAGGCCGACGCAATGTCGAACCTTTTTCCAACCTCCAAAGACCGTTTGAACGTAAGCGCCCATGGCGAGATGCGATTTGTCGGTCCGCCCAACAGCCATTGGATTTCGCCGATGCCCGGACGCCATTGCTGGATAATCGAACGGATTTTACGATAGCGCACCTTTCCGCCTGCCGATGCACCTGCCATTTCGTCGAAATAGCGCGCCAGACGCGGCACTTCCGGACCGGTTATAATGATGCCCAAATCTTCCCAATCCGCATCGCCGGATCGCCCGAAATATTGATCGGTGATGTTGAATCCGCCCACGAGCGCGTGCGTGCCATCGGCGATGAGGATTTTTTGATGATTGCGGATGATATAGCCCAAGCCCTTGCGGGTGCTGAAGCAATGATATCTCCCGCCCGCATCGGTCAGTTCGTCAAAGAAACGGTCGCTAATCGCGGCAGAGCCAAAGCTATCGATGATCAGCTGTACCTGCACACCGCGTTTTGCCGCCTCGACCAACGCCGTCCGGACGTCGCGTCCAACCGAATCGTCGGCAAACATATAGAAAAACATCTGGATGGAGTGTTCCGCCAACGCGATCAGGCGTAACACCGCATCAAGCCTGTCGTTCGGGGCATGCACCAGATGGAGCTGATGGCCAGCAACCTGAAACTGCTTTCCGGGAAACCCGGGGGTGCCTGATTGCGTTGCCATAAGCCAAGTTACCGCTTTGCGCAGGCTACGGCAAGCTGCCTGCCCTTTTCATTGACATTTTCGCTGGTTGTCTTTAGGCGCGAGCAACTTCCCGAAATTCCGAAGAATCAGGAGCCAAGATGGCACGCGTTACTGTTGAAGATTGCATCGACAAGGTCACCAACCGGTTTGACCTCGTATTACTCGCCGCAGAACGCGCGCGTGAAATCTCTGGTGGTGCTGAACTGACTGTTGATCGTGATCGCGATAAAAACCCCGTTGTGGCTTTGCGCGAAATCGCTGAAGAAACGGTTCGTCCAGACCA
>NZ_JBIIMC010000037.1:0-19752 GCF_044338195.1 Sphingorhabdus sp.
CGGTCGCCATGATCTCCACCAAGACTTCACCAGCCTTGGGACCCTCAAGGTCAAGCTCGACAATCTCAAGTGGCTTCTTCGCTTCAAAGGCAACTGCTGCGCGCGTCTTCATGGTATTCGGGTCTCCTAAACTTAACCAAATCGTTGGGCTGGTTGCGCCCTTTTATTTGAACACAATCGTACGGTTGCCATTCAGCATCACGCGGTGCTCCAGATGCAGTTTGACCGCCCGTGACAGAACCCGGCTTTCGGTCTCCTGTCCCTGCGCGATGAGATCGTCAACAGTATCGGCATGATCAACGATCGAAACATCTTGGGTAATGATTGGACCTTCATCTAGGTCGGGCGTCACATAATGCGCCGTAGCGCCGACCATTTTGACGCCGCGCTCATAGGCACGGTGATACGGCTTTGCGCCTTTGAAACCCGGCAGGAAGCTGTGGTGAATGTTGATAACGCGCCCATCGAGCTTGCGGCAAAGCTGATCTGAAAGCACCTGCATATAACGGGCGAGGATGACGAGATCGACATTCTGCTCTTCGACCATCGCAAGCAGCTTGGCTTCTTGTTCCAGCTTGTTTTCTGGCGTCACCGGCAAATGATAGAAGGGGATGCCCTCATGCTCCGCGCGGCGCTGCCAATTTTGGTGGTTGGAAACGACGCTGGTTATTTCCATCGGCAACCGTTTGGTTGCTGTGCGGTAGAGAAGGTCGTTCAGGCAATGGCCGCCTTGGCTAACCATGATCATCGCGCGCAGCTTCTTACGCAAATCGTGAATGCGCCATTCCAACTGGAACGCCGTAGCAACAGGCAGGAATGCTGCCTCGAAACTTTCCTTCGTCGAACCAGCAGGGCATGTAATGGCGATCCGCATAAAGAATCGTCCGGTTGCTTCATCCCCATATTGCGAGCTTTCGACGATGTTGCAGTCCTGGCTGGCAATTGAATTGGCCACCGCTGCGACGATACCCTTACGGTCATCGCAAACTATCAACAGTACAAAATCTGCTCCCATACCCATTATCAATCCTCATCTCGCAAAACGTGGCACCGCGTAGCCGTCGAAGCTCACGCTATCCATTGCCTCATCCATATATTAGGTCTTCTAATCGCAACATGTAGATGAAATGATTGGTCGGGGAATTTAATTTACCAATCACGAAAATTTGGTCAATTGCTTGACGGGGGCTGCAGTTTCAGTCTTACTGGTGGAGAATTAAAGCCCCCAGAAAATTGGGGGAAGGTTGAGGGGACGAAAATTGAAAAGTTATTTGAAAATTTCGACTGCGGCACTTGTGATTGCATCGGCGAGTGTCGGCATCGGCATAAACCCTGCATTTGCGCAGCAAACAGCTGAAGAGCAGGACCGCGGTATTGCAGATATCGTTGTGACCGCAACACGCCGCGAAGAGTCGGCTAACCGCGTGCCGCTTGCAATTACTGCCTTGGGCGGTGAATCGCTGAACGATCTCAATATCACGAAATTCGACAAGCTCATCGAATATCTGCCGAATGTTCGCGCTGCTTCGCGCGGTCCAGGTGCATCGTCCATCTTCATCCGTGGTCTTTCAACGGATTCGCCAGGCCTGCAAATCGCCGGTACCGCTGGCGCGCAGCCTACGGTCGCATTGTACATCAACGACGCGCCAGCATCGCTCGTCGGACGTAACCTTGATCTTTATGCGGTTGATCTTCAGCGCGTCGAAGTTCTGGCAGGTCCGCAGGGCACTCTCTTTGGCGCAAGTGCGATGGGTGGCGCGGTTCGCTACATCACCAACAAGCCTGATGCGAGCGCGTTTAGCGCTGGTTTCAACTCGAGCTATGCCTTTACCAAGGGTGGCGAAGAAAGCGTCGCTGGCGATGCCTTTATCAACATCCCGATCATTCAGGACAAGCTGGCAATCCGCGCTGTGTTCTATACCGACCGTCAGGGTGGTTATATCGACAATATCGCAGGAACATATCAAATGCCGTTCAACGGCAATGTGGGCGTCGCTGGAAAATTGCCAACGGGTAACCCATTGTTGGTCATGCGCGCAATTCAGTCTTGCCAAGCCACTGCCACAACTGCGGTTCCGAATTGCACAGGTAGCCTTTACCGTGCGCCAACGCGTCAGACGATCAACAATGACGCATTTGTAGAAGATAACTACAACGACGCCACCTACCGCGGTGGCCGTGTTGCGCTGACTTGGAAAGTCACCGACGATTGGTCTGTTGATCTGATGCATGTGCGTCAGGAACTCGACACGGACGGTGTATTCGACTTCGAACCTGATGTGGGCGACCTGAAGGTTACCAAGTTCAATGACAACTCGCTGCGCGACCGCGTAAGCCTCTCGACATGGGGCGTAAATGGTCGCCTTGGCGCTCTCGATTTGATCTACACCGGTTCGTTCCTGAAGCATCGTGCAACGCAAGTTGCCGATTATGCCGGATATTCGAACATCGGTCTCTATCTGCCTTATTATGAATGCGATCGCGGCGTGTATTACACCGCAGCGTATAACGGCAATATCGGCAATACCTGCTATGCGCCGAGCAAAAGCTATCAGGTTCGTAACCGGACTGAGCGTATGACGCATGAGTTCCGCGTAACAACGCCTGCTGACAAGCGTCTTCGCGGTACCTTTGGCTTGTTCTACGATGATAACAAATTGTTCGACAATACCGACTGGTCATATCTGCAACAGGCCGCTGGCTTCATCTATCGCCGTGCACCAAATACGTCGGTAAACGCCAATGACAAGAGTGTGCGCTCTGTCAATGTTGGCTTCTTCAACGACATCCAGCGTAAGGATACGCAGTTTGCTGCTTATGGTGAAGCGTCCTTTGATATCGTTCCGGACAAGCTGACTTTCACCGGCGGTCTTCGTTATTATGATGAAAAGGCTTCCATCAACGGTTCGTCGAATGGCAGCTTTGGCGGTGCACGTGGTGTTTATAACGCCACTACCGGAACCTACACGGCTGCAACTTCAGGTCCAACGACGTATAATGTCAGCGCCAACCTGAACGTGCTTTATGCAGATGCGTCGCCAGCAAAGTATAGCGGCACGTTGTACAAAGCCAACTTGACCTATCGCCTCGATGAATCTTCGTTGGTTTATGCGACATACTCGGATGGTTTCCGCCCAGGTGGCTTCAACCGTCGTCCTTGCCGCGTACCAAGTGCGATTTGCCCTACCAATGCAGACTTTGTCCGTTTGGGTACCTATGTACCTGACAAGGTGCAAAACTATGAAGTTGGTGGTAAATTCTCGCTGCTTGATCGTCGTTTGCAGGTTAACTTCGCTGCGTATCAGATTGACTGGAGCAACATCCAGATCACTGTTTTCGACCAGAACATCTCGAACCAAACATTCACCACGAACTTGGTGGATGCACGGATCCGGGGTCTGGAAGGCGACGTAACATGGCGCACTACGCCGGAATTGACGTTTAACAGCGCATTTTCGTACAACGACTCTGAAATGACGAAGTACCGGAAGAGCACAACAGTGCTCCGTCCGCTCGGTGGTCCGCTTGCTTTGAGCCCCAAATTCCAGTTCAATGCGCGTCTGCATTGGGAAAAGGAACTTGCCTCGGGTCTTGCTCCGTTCGCCCAGATTGGTGTTCATTATGTTGGAAAGAGCGTCTCTGACGTTATCGACAACGTAAACATCAAGTATCAATCGTTCAATCCGACACTGGGCTATGCTGGATCCATTCCTGTCACCTACAATGGTGTCACGGTGCGGCCTGGCGACGTCATTGCGCCAATTCCAGGTGCACAGAAGCTTGACTCATACAGCACGGCTTCGGCATCGCTTGGTGTCTCGAAAGACGAGTGGCGTTTGGAATTGTTTGGTGACAACCTGACCGACGAACGTCCCGAGCTTTACAAGAGCGGGAACGACGGTGAGCTGCGTACAACGACCTCGCGTCCACGCACAATCGGCCTGCGTTTCTCGTACAAGATTTAAGCAACATGGCGGGCGCCCCTGGGAAACCGGGGGCGCTTTGCCACATTTGCATTTCTGCGTTGCGTCAAGCGTATGAAGTGCGGCAGGGTTCGTGCAACCGTTCGTCACAATATGGGAGAGTAGGTGACAATGTTGGCCGAGGCCTCGCAGGATAATATTGACGCCATGTTGCGTGAAGCGCGGTCGCATTTGCAAAATGCCCGCTTTGCCGACGCGGAGGCTTTGTGCGCGCGCATATTGGAAGCCGCGCCAGATAACATTGACGCTCTGTACACTTTGGCGGTAACGCAGCGGATGCAGCGTCAGGTTCCTGCGGCGCTCACCACACTTGATAAATTGATTGCGATCGACGCTGGCTACGGCCGTGCGTGGCAAGAACGCGGGCATTGTTTTCGTGATAGCGGTTTGCCAGAAGAGGCAATCGCAGCGTACCAGCGCGCAGTGACCCACAACGGGGCATTGGTCGCAAGCTGGCGTATACTTTCACAAATGCATGATAAAGCCGGGCGCGAGGGGCCAGCTAATTTTGCGCATGCCCAATATACCCATCTTTCCGCACTTCCGCCTGAGTTGCTAAGCGTTGCTAGCTTCATTCAGGAAGGGCGTATCTACAAGGCAGAGCAATTGTGCCGCGCATTCCTGCAACGCAACGGTCATCATGTTGAGGCGATGCGCCTGCTTGCCGACATCGGCATGAAATTCAACGCCTATGACGAAGCGGAATTTTTGCTGGAGTCTTGCAAGGTATTGGAGCCCGATAATGTCAGCGCGCATTTCGATTATGTGAAAGTATTGCGCAAACGCCAGAAATTCGAACTGGCACTCAGCGAAGCTTCGGAATTGCGCGCAAAAGAACCGGGTAATCCTGAGTTTGAAATGCTGTACGCCAATGAAAATCTGGCCGTCGGCAATTTTGATGAAGCGATGCTGATTTATGAGGCCCTGCTCGGGTCTATGCCGAATAATCCAGGCATAAACCTGACCTACGGCCATGCGCTTAAGACCGTCGGGCGGCAGGATGATGCCATTTCTGCCTATCGCCGCGCCTATCAAGTTCGGCCAGACTGCGGTGATGCCTATTGGAGCTTGGCCAATCTCAAGACATATCGCTTTGACGATAGTGAGATTGCCCAAATGCGGGAACGACAAGCGTCGCCCATGACCGCGCTGGATGACCGGTATCACCTCTGTTTTGCCTTGGGTAAGGCGCTTGAGGATCGCGGCGAACATAATGCTTCGTTCGAATATTATGAGCTTGGTAACCGTTTGAAGCGCGAGGAACTGAAGTATGATCCCGCAAGACTTACGAACGAAATGCGGCTGCAGCGCGAATTGGTGACCACGGATCTGCTTGGGAAATTTTCCGGTGCAGGCTGCCCGGCGCGGGACCCGATTTTCATTGTCGGCTTGCCGCGTGCGGGTTCGACCTTGCTCGAGCAAATTCTTGCATCGCACAGTCAGGTCGAAGGGACGATGGAGCTCCCGAATATCTTTGCGTTGGCCTTCCGGCTTGACCGGCAGCGCGTTGTGGGCGAGGCGCCCGAATATCCCGGCAACTTGGCGGATTTGACGCACGAAGACGTCACCCGCTTTGGCGAAGAATTTATCCGCGACACGCAGATATACCGCAAGGGCGGCACGCCTTTTTTCATTGATAAAATGCCGAACAATTTCCGTCACATCGGCCTCATCAACATGATTTTGCCGAATGCCAAGATTATCGATGCGCGGCGCGGGGCCATGGGATGCTGTTTCAGCGGGTTTAAGCAACTCTTCGCCGAAGGTCAGGAATTCACTTACGGGCTTGAAGAAGTGGGCCAATATTACACTGACTATGTGCAGTTAATGGACCATTGGGATAATGTGTTGCCCGGCAAGATATTGCGCGTCCGGTACGAGGAAGTCGTTGCCGATCTGGAAACGCAGGTCCGGCGTTTGCTCGACTATTGCGGCCTTCCTTTTGAAGAGGCGTGTCTCAATTTCCACCAGAATGAACGCGCGGTTCGCACCGCGAGTTCGGAACAGGTGCGACAACCGATTTTCAAAAGCGGCGTTGATCAATGGGAGAATTTCAGCGAATTTCTCGATCCGCTGCGTAAAAAATTAGGGCCTGAACTGGCTGCAACCTGAGGAGGAATTTTATGACTGACAATGCGCCGACGGCTCCAATACGTGTCGATGAAGTCTCCTCGCTGGGGCAGCGTTGGTATGTCCTCATCATCATGATGCTGGTGTACACGATCAGCATTGCTGACCGTTATGTTTTGTCCACATTGCTTGGACCCATCAGCAAAGAATTGAACCTGACGGATACAGAGACCGCATGGCTTGGCCTTCCGCTGGCGCTTTTTTATGTCGTCATGGGTATCCCCTTGTCATGGTTGTGTGACCGGACCAATCGTCGCAACCTTCTGGCGGCGTCGGTCGCCGTTTGGTCATTTATGACAGCCATTACCGGTTATACGCGCGGGTATTTTGATTTGTTGTTGGCGCGTGTTGGCGTTGGCATTGGTGAGGCTGGGGGCACACCTGCATGCAATTCTATCATTGCCGACTATTTCCTTGCTGACCGGCGCTCGATGGCCATGACCGTGTTTGCACTTGGTGCGCCCATTGGGGCGTGGCTTGGTTCGGACATTGCGGGCTATGTCTCTACATTATACGGGTGGCGCGCCGCTTTCTTAGTGCTGGGCGTACCCGGGATCATTTTGGCGTTGATCATCATGGTAACGATTAAGGAACCCAAACGCGGGCGCCTTGATCTCGTGCAGGAAGAAAAGGCGCCGACGGTCATGGAAACGCTAAAATTCCTCTGGTCACAAAAATCGGCGGTGCATGCGATGACCGGAAGCGGCCTGTCGGCTTTTTGGGGTTGGGGATTGATGTGGTTCACACCGTTATTCCTGCAGCGCACTTATGGCATGGATGAAGGCGAAGCCGGCGGCATGTTAGGCTGGATTTACCTTATCGGCGGTATTGGTGCGTCGTTGTTGACCGCATGGGTGGTGGCGCGCCCCACTTATACCGATCCCCGAAAAATCGCCCGTCTTTTGGCCGTGGTAACGGCATTGGCCACTGTCCCGTCATTCCTTGCATATTATACACGGGATCTGGGGCTGGCGCAGGTCATGTGGTGGTTGTTTATTCCGGCCATTTATTTCTACATCGGCCCGGCATTTGCATTGTGTCAGAACTTGGCTGCACCGAAAATGCGGTCCATGGCTGTGGCGATATCTTTGCTTGTTGCCAATGTGCTCAACCTGATTATCGCGCCGGCAATTGTTGGCGGCCTCAGCGACTTTTTTGACGCTGCAGGTGGCGGCAATGCCGATTCCCTGCGTCTTGCACAGCTCATTCTCGCGCCAACCGGCCTGTGGGCGGCATGGCATTATTGGCGCGCCGAAAAATACATAGTTGAAGATCAAAAGAGAGCCATTGGATATGTCTAATTCCCCGCTAAAGTCTTATATCAATGGCGCGTGGGTTTTGCCTGCGACGTCCACTGCAACGGTGGATGCCGTCAATCCTGCCACAGAAGAAGTCTGCGCCGTCGTTGCGGTTTGCGGCCGTGACGATGTCGAATTGGCCGTCACAGCCGCACGCGCTGCGTTTGATGGATATGCAGCGACCACGCTTGAGCATCGCATTGCTTTGGTGGAAAAGCTGATCACCATTTTCGAACGACGTTACGGAGAAATGGTAACCGCCATTTCGACCGAGATGGGTGCGCCATATGATCTGTCGCATGACGCGCAGGCGGAAAGCGGCCCCGGCCATTTACGCGCAACGGTTAAGGCCGTGCGCGAAATGGCGTGGGATTATGATGTTGGCACAGATGGCATCGTCACGCATGAGCCTATCGGCGTTTGCGTGCTGATCACGCCATGGAACTGGCCGATTAACCAGATCGTGTGCAAGGTCGGTCCCGCATTGATTACGGGCTGCACGATGGTTTTGAAACCAAGCGAGATGGCGCCGCTGTCGGCGCAGCTGTTCGCTGAAATGGTCGAGGAAGCCGGTTTCCCCAAAGGCGTGTTCAATATGATCCATGGCACCGGCGCTTCCGTCGGTGACGCGCTGACCAGCCACCCTGAAGTCGATATGATCTCGTTTACCGGATCGACGCGCGCAGGCGTCCAGATCGCCAAAAATGCCGCAGATACTGTGAAGCGCGTTGCGCAGGAACTGGGTGGCAAGTCCGCCAATATCGTTTTTGCGGACAGTGATTTGGAGGCTGCGGTCACGCGCGGTGTGCTGCATTGCTTCGGAAATACTGGTCAGTCGTGCAACGCCCCGACCCGCATGCTTGTGGAACAATCGGTCTACGACGAAGCAGTGGCGATTGCAGCCCGCGTTGCGAAGGCCGCGAAGCTTGGCGACCCGATGGATAAGGGCCCGCATTATGGCCCCGTTGTCAGCAAGGCACATTATGACAAGATACAGGGCCTGATTCAGGTCGGCATCGATGAAGGTGCACAGCTTGTTGCCGGCGGCACAGGCCGGGCCGATGGCTTTGACCGCGGCTATTATGTGAAACCGACGGTTTTTGCGGGCGTGCACAACAAGATGCGGATTGCCCAAGAAGAAGTGTTTGGCCCTGTGCTGGTGCTGATTCCGTTTAAGGACGAAGCCGACGCCATCGCGATTGCCAATGACTCGCCATATGGGCTCTATGCCTATGTGCAGACCGGTGACTTGGACCGCGCACGCCGCGTTTCGCGTTTAATGCGGGCGGGCGGCGTGAGCATCAATGGCACAAGCCAAGACTATATGGCGCCGTTTGGCGGGTATAAGCAGTCAGGCAATGGCCGCGAATATGGCGAATTTGGCGTGCGCGATTTCCTTGAGATCAAATCGATCAGCGGGTTCCGCGTTCCATGAAACTCACCGATATCGAAACCTTCGTCGTTGGCAATCCGCCACCGCATTTTGGCGGCCGCTATTTCGTGTTCGTCAAACTGACAACCGACAGTGGGGTATCGGGTATCGGCGAGGCATATTGCGTCCCGTTCGAACCGCATCTGGTTGCCAAAATGATAGAGGATGTGTTCGCGCGCTACGTCGCCGGAAATGATCCGCACGATATCGAAAATATGTGGCGCCGCGTCTATTCCAGCGGCTTTACGCAGCACCCCGACCTCACGCTCATGGGCGTTTTGTCCGCGCTCGAAATGGCCTGTTGGGACATCATTGGCAAGGAAGCAAATAAGCCAGTCTATAAGCTGCTCGGCGGTCAGGTGCACGAACGGTTGCGCGCCTACACCTATATCTACCCGCGGCCCGGCGACACAAAGGATGTTTATCACGACCCTGACCTCGCGGCAGAACGGTCGGCAGAATATTTGAGCCAAGGTTTTACCGCGCTGAAGTTTGATCCTGCCGGACCATATTCGGCGTTTGACGGACGGCAGCTGTCGTTGGAGGCGCTTGACCTGTGCGAGCGGTTTGCCAAGTCGCTGCGCGAAGCGGTTGGCATGAAAGCGGACCTATTGTTCGGGACACATGGCCAAATGACGGCCGCAGGTGCGATCCGGCTTGCCAAACGGCTTGAGCCATATGATCCGCTCTGGTTGGAAGAACCCGTACCCCCTGATGCACCTGAGGAGATGGCCAAGGTTGCACGGGCAACGTCGATACCCGTTGCCACCGGTGAGCGGCTGACAACCAAATATGATTTCGCGCGGCTGTTGCGTGCAGGCGCGGCCGCAATATTGCAAATGAACCTTGGCCGGGTTGGCGGCATATTGGAGGCGAAGAAGATTGCCGCAATGGCCGAAGTCGATCATGTGCAGATTGCACCGCATCTCTATTGCGGACCAATCGTTGGCGCAGCCAATATCCAGATTGCGACTTGCTCGCCAAACTTCCTCATACTGGAAAGCATTGAGACGTGGGGCGGTTTCCATACGGAAATTTTGAAATCGCCCATCCGGTTTGAAGAGGGGCATGTCATTCCATCGACTGCGCCGGGTCTGGGTGTCGAACTGAACGAAGATGTCGCCCGCGCCAATCCCTATACTGGTGATATGCTGCACCTCGAAATGACGCAGCACCCCGTTCAGTGACCGAGGAATTCGACTATATCATCGTCGGCGCAGGCACGGCGGGCTGTGTGCTGGCCAACCGGTTGACCGAAGATGGCAAGTATAGCGTCTTATTGTTGGAGGCCGGTGGAAGCGATCTTTCGATCTGGATCCAAATGCCCATTGGCTATGGACGCACCTTTTTCGATAAGCGGATTAACTGGATGTACGATACCGCGCCCGTTGAGGCGCTGGGCGGTCGGCAGAGCTATTGGCCGCGCGGTAAGGTCGTTGGTGGATCAGGCTCCATCAACGCGATGGTCTATGTGCGCGGCCAGCCCCGCGATTTCGATGATTGGAAAGCCTTGGGCAATGCAGGCTGGGGTTGGGACGATGTCCTGCCCTATTTCAAAAAGTCAGAGGATTTTGACTGGCACAGCGCGCACCATGGTCAGGGTGGGCCGCAACATGTCACCGACATCTCTCCCTTTGCCCATCCCATTTGCCGCAGCTTTATTGAAGCCGCGCAGACATTAGGCTTTGCTGCGAGCAACGACCTCAATGGCGGTACATCTGAAGGGGTTGGCTATTATCAAATCAATACACGCGGTGGTTGGCGCGCGTCCACCGCGAACGCGTTTCTGCATCCGGCACGCAAGCGCAAGACGCTGAAGCTTAAGACCATGGCGCACGCGACGCGCATTTTGTTTGAGGGCCGGCGCGCGGTCGGCGTTGCGTACACATGCAAAGGCGCGCAATTAGAGGCGAAGGCGCGACGCGAAGTGATCCTGTCCGGCGGCGCGATTAACTCACCGCAATTGCTGATGCTGTCGGGTATCGGCGATGCAAGCCATCTGAAGAATGTCGGTATCGAACCGATTGTCGATGCACAGGCCGTGGGCCGTAATTTGCAGGACCATATTGCAGTGTCCTATTTCTACAAAGTCCGCACGGCGACGCTGAATGATGTGCTGCATCCGGTCTTGGGCAAAATCCGCGCTGGATTGCGCTATATGGCCGACCGGGCGGGGCCGCTGTCGTTGAGCGTCAATCAAAGCGGGGGTTTTGTGCGCAGCGATGCAACGAAAAAGCACCCGAATTTGCAGCTCTATTTCAGTCCGGTCAGCTACACCAAAACACCATTGTCAGAACGAAAGCTGCTCAACCCGGATCCATTCTCGGCGTTTCTGCTGTCGCATAACCCCTGTCGCCCGACCAGTCGGGGGCATATTGAGCTCGCTTGCGCCGACCCTGCCAAATATCCGGTCATCCACCCGAACTATCTCGCAACGCAAGCCGATATTGACGATGTGCTGGCCGGTAACCGATTGCTGAAGCAAATTGCGCGCACAAAGCCGCTTGCGGATATCATCACCGAAGAGCTCATTCCCGGCGCGCATGTCGATGGCGATGAAGCCCTGCTCGCGGATTTTCGGGCACGCGCCGATACCGTCTATCATCCCACAAGCACCTGCATGATGGGCCCGGATGCAGCGACCTCCGTGGTCGATGTCCGCTTACGTGTGCATGGTGTGGATGGCTTGCGGGTCATCGACGCCTCGGTGTTTCCGACAATCACATCCGGCAACACCAACGCCCCGACGGTGATGGTCGCTGAAAAGGGCGCGGCCATGATTTTGGAAGATGCAAAAAACATGCGTTAATTTTATTTACCAGTCCTTTTCGGCTGTGCTACCTCATCATGAGTGCGCGAATCCGGGGAGGGAGTGGCGATGCATCCGAAGATCGATCTAAAGCAGTTGCCGCCGTTAAAGGCGCTAAAGGGTTTTGAGGCGGCAACCCGTCACCAAAGCATCCGCGATGCAGCGGACGAGCTTTGCCTCACCCATCCTGCGGTCAGCCATCAGGTCCAGCTGATTGAAGATGCGCTTGGCGTGACGTTGTTCGTCCAGGAAGGGCGGCATATCGTGTCGACCGAAGAAGGTAAGGTTCTCTATCCTTATGTCCGCGCTGCGTTTGAATCGTTGCTGGAGGGGGTTGAAGAAGTCCACCGGCACGCGCTGGACAAGCCACTTCGCGTGCAGACCTATGTGACCGCGTCGATACGTTGGCTCGCAAAGCGTGTGCCGCAGTTTCTGGCGGATCACCCGGAGGTAAAGCTGACGCTCAACACATGTGCTGTTGAATGGGAATTTGACGATGTCCACGCGGATGTAGGACTTGTCTATTGCGCATCAGAACCCGACGCGACCAAATTTCATTGGGTTCCGCTGTATGAATATGCGCTGTTTCCGGTCTGTAGCCCGGCCGTTGCAGAGGCGATGGGTCCAAATCCCACCCCGCAGACCTTAATGACCAAGCCACTTGTTGCCATCTATACCGAAGTGCAAAATTGGGAGACGTGGTTCGCTTCGGCCGGTTCGGCGTTTGAGCCTTCCGTGCCCTATCTCATGGTTGATACCTTGGCCGTTGCGCTGGAAATGGCGCTGAACGGCGAAGGCATTGCTCTGGTCAACGGCCCGTTTGTCGATCAGGATCTGGCCGCCGGTCGGCTTGTTCAGCCCGTTGGGCATAAAGCAGTATGCCCCGGCGCATGGGGCCTTATCTGCCGCAAGGATATGAAAGAAAATCTCCGCATTCGGACATTCATGGATTGGGTGGCCAATAATGTCGAAGACAGCCGTTCAGGCGTCGCAGGTTAACGCTTTGGCACGACCTCATAGCCCGGCTCTTCAGGTTCATCGTCTACCATATCGGCCGGAAATCCGGTGCCCAAAACCTTAATGCCCAACGGCTCTTCATAGCGACGTATGATGTTGGGTGAAAATTCGCGAGGGCCGTAGGCTTCTTCGCCTTCCTTAAAGATTTTCACGATAAGCGGCGACAGTTCAACGGGGACATGTGCCGCTTGGGCAATTTTGTCGAACAGGCCCACGTCCTTGCTGACGAGGTCCATCGTGAAATTGATATCGCGGCTGCCGTTGAGGATGACTTGGCTTTCGGTTTCGTGGACGAAGCTGTTGCCCGATGAAATCCGGATCGCTTCATATGTGGTGTTCATATCAAGCCCGATGGCTTTGCATGTGGTCAACGCCTCGGCCAGTGCAACGAGATGTACCGTGCAGAGATAGTTGGTCATCACCTTCAATTGCGACGCGGTGCCAAGGTCGCCGGTGTGCAATATGCGACGTCCCATTGTCGTCAAAACCGGCAGAACAAATTCGAACGCCGCGCGCGGGCCGCCTGCAAAAATCGCAATATTGCCGGTGTCCGCACGATGGCAGCCGCCCGAAACCGGGCATTCCATGAACATCGCACCACGCGCCTCAACCAAAGCGCCGAGCCGGATGACTTCGCTATAATCGGTTGTGCTCATTTCGAGCCAAACCTGACCCGGGCGCATGATTTGAAGAAATCCGTCCGCGCCCTCGGCCACGGCAGCGCTGGCCGCGGGCGATGGCAAGCAGGTAATGATGAGGTCGACGGCTTCACCCAATTCTTTTGGTGATGCCGCCGAGGATGCACCCCGGTTGACATATTCGGCAACGAGTGCGGCATCAAGGTCGCGTACAGTTACGTCATGACCGTTGCGGATCAGGCTGCCTGCCAGTTTTCCGCCAACATTGCCAAGGCCGATAAATCCGATTTTCATGATTGCACCCAGTTCATTTACAACGGGCAATATGCGCCCTTTGGAAAAGTTAGAGCGCCGTCGATGCGCGGCCACAATTGAAAAATTTGGCCAATTGGGTGAATTATTTTGCACCGCGCCCTAACCAGTCCACGCGGCTGGGCGCTATTTACGTAACGCTATAGCCAAGCGTGGCGGACAGAGCTTCGGCCAGCCTATTGCGGGCAAGCGCGCAGACAACTTTTCGATCTGCAAGTGCGCCCGGATCAAAGGGTTCGAGAAAGTGGACGTCCACTGCGTAAGTGCCGGGCCGTGTAAATGCCCGCCATGCGCTTTCCCAGCCGGTCTCTTCACCCACCCAAGCGATGTCCGGGGCGTTGGCACCGAAGTCCAAAAGAACCGGCTGAATCATCATTGGCTTGGGCGGCGGTGCCAATGTCGCAAACAAGGACTGTTTGAACGGCAATAGCCCACGTCCGTCCGAGGTCGTCCCTTCCGGGAAAAGTGTCACCGACCAGTTTTCGGCGATAGCTTCGCGTAATTCGGCCACTTGCTGCGTAACATTTTGTTTTTCCGTGCGGCTGATGAAAACCGTGCGGTTCAGCTTTGCAAGCCAGCCAATGATGGGCCAGTCGCGCACGCCATCCTGCGCGACAAAGGAGGAACCGGTAATGCCTGCCAATATCGGGATATCGTGCCATGAAATATGGTTGGCGACAAAGAACACATCCCGGCGGAGGGGGCTGCCATGCACATGAACGCGCGCGCCCAAGGCGCGGGCGGCAATGCGCAAGAATAACATCGCCCATGGCGACGGTAATCGCAGCAGATGCCAGACAAGATGAAGCGGCAATAAAACGGCGAGCGGCACCGCAATCCACACGACGCGCATGGCGCACAGGAAATATGCCTGTAGCTGAACCTTTGGTATCGCAATGCTAATAGTCGCCATCGGGTTCCGCTTTAAAATTGGGACAATAATTTAATCTTAACGTGCTTAGCCGCCGACTGTGACTTTCCGATGACGGTCCCGCGCAATTTTCGTTCGCGGAACGTTGGCATATCATGGTTTATCGCTTTTTCAAACGAAGCGCATCCCAACTGGCGTCGGCCAGCCACCCACCGTCGACCGGCAAGCTTGCGCCATTGATAAAGCTGTCGTCATGCGCAAGAAACGCAATGGCCCGGGCGACATCCTCTGGCTTGGCAAAACGGCCCATGGGAACGCGGTCAATGATATCACTATCGGAATAGGCGCCCGAGCCTTGATCGGCCTCATCCATTTCCGTTTTAATCCAGCCGGGACACACGGCGTTCACACGCACACCGCGGCCGCCCCATTCTGCCGCAAGCGTTCGCGTCAGTCCGACCAATCCATGCTTTGACGCGTTGTAGGCGGATCGATCAATAACACCGTGAAGGCCAGCAATTGAAGCAACGTTGATAATATTGCCTCGGTTACGCCCAAGCATCTGCTTTCCGATTTCGCGGCACAGCAAAAACGGTCCGGTCAGGTTGATGTTCATGACGCGCTGCCACTGTTCGATACTGGTCGTTTCGGCGCTGCAAATCAAACTGATGCCGGCGTTGTTGACCAACACGTCTGCGGCGCCATGCTCGCGGGCAATTTTCTCGGCCAGTTCGACGACAAATTCTTCAGAGGAAATGTCGCCCGAAAGCGCGGATACGCTCCCGCCCAGAGCGACCAATGCTTCGACTTGCGCATCCAAGGGCTGCACGTCGGTTATGACAACATGATAGCCTTTTTCGGCGAAATGCCTTGCCGTTGCAAAGCCAACGCCCTGTGCAGCACCCGTAACCAACGCAACTTTCATAGCCCCACCTTTATATTCGCAATCAAACTTGTGCACCTTACTGACACAGGCGCGCCCAATCCAAAAATTTTTTTAACCGGTCCCGTCATATTCCCCATTTGTGTCTGATGGCAAACCGGCCCTAAGGTTGTGGTATAAGGAGCAGGGCTTTTATGCAAACATCGGCACGAGTGGTCATAATCGGCGGCGGCATAATGGGGGCTTCATTGCTTTACCATCTCGCTGAACTCGGGTGGACGGACTGTCTGCTGATCGAAAAAGATGAGTTGACCTCCGGCTCGACATGGCACGCGGCTGGCCAGTGCCCCAATATCACGGGCAGCTTCAACCTTGCCAAGATGCATGCCTATAGCAATGACCTCTATCCGCGGCTGGAAGGTCTGACCGGGCAATATGTCAGTTGGCATAAATCCGGCGGCATCCGTCTTGCCACCAATGAGCGCGAGCTGGCGTGGATGCGCTACATTCAGGGCTTTTCGAAAATCATCGGTTTCGAGATGGAGATTATCCCGCCTGAAGAAATTCTCCGTCACAACCCATTCATGACCCTTGATGGTGTCATCGCCGGTGCGCGGACGACCGAAGACGGACATGCTGACCCGTCGGGTATCTGCAACGCACTCGCCATTGGTGCCAAGAATATGGGCGCCAAAATTGTGCGCAAAAACCGCGTGACGGGCCTGACGCAATTGCCATCTGGCGAATGGGATGTGGAAACGGAAAAGGGCACGGTCCGGGCCGAAATAGTCGTAAATGCCGCGGGCTGCTATGCCCGGCAAATCGCGCAAATGGCGGGCATCGATATTCCAGTGACGAACATGGAACATCATTATGTTGTCACCGATCCGATCCCCGCATTCAAAGATCGCGATGAAGAAATACCGGTCATGCGTTGCCCCCATGTGTCGGGATATTTCCGGCAGGAGCAGAAAAGCGGACTGATTGGCGTGTACGAAAATACGGGCCTCGCCGAAGCATGGGCGCCGCGCGGTGGAAACCCTGAATGGGATTCGACCAGCGAGTTGTTCCCCGAAGATCTGGAGCGCATCGCCCCATGGCTGGAGCGTGCGATTGAACGGATGCCGATTTTTGGTGAAGTCGGTTTGCGGCGTTTCGTCAATGGCGCGATCCCACATACGCCCGATGGCGGACCTCTGTTGGGACCAGCGGTTGGCCTAAAGAATTTTTGGCATTGTTGCGGCACAAGCTTTGGAATCGCCCAAGGCGGCGGGGCTGGAAAATATCTGGCGCAGTGGATGGTGTTCGGTGACGCCGATATCAACATGACCGAATTCGATCCGCGCCGTTACGGCCCATATGCGGACGAAGATTACAGCCGCGCTAAGGTTTTCCTTGATTACCGTATGACGTTTACGACGCGGCTTCCCGGTGAAGAAGAGCCCGATGGCCGCCCGCAAAAGATGAGCGCGCTATATGGCCGTTTGCTGTCCGCTGGCGCGGTTTATGGCGAAACCTACGGCTGGGAACGGCCCAAATATTTTGCCCTCGACGGCGCAGAAGAAGAAGGCGGCTATCACCGCACGAACAGCTTTGACGCGGTCGCCGCAGAGGTAAAGGCGGTTGCCGAGCGGGTTGGCGTGCTCGACCTGTCCGGCTTTGCGAAATATGATGTGAGCGGACCAGATGCCGAGGCCTTCCTCAACCGGATTTGCGCCAACCGCATGCCCAAGAAATTGGGCGGAATAGGCTTGGTGCACCCGCTTTCGGTGCAGGGCCGCATTTATGGCGAAATGACCGTGACGCGTTTTGCCGATGACCATTTCTACTGCCTCTCGGCAGCAGCGGCTGAACAGCGCGATTGGGATTTGCTGATCCAAAGCAAATTGCCGGACGAAGATGTGACCATCCGCAATCTGACTATGGACCTTGGCGTCCTCGTGATGAACGGCCCGCGTTCGCGCGATGTGCTGGAAAAGCTAACCGACGCCGACCTTAGCAACGAAGGTTTCCGTTGGCTCAGTGGTCAGGAGATCGTGATTGCGGGCATCAATATGCGTGCGCTTCGTGTGTCTTATGCCGGAGAGTTGGGCTGGGAATTGCATCCAGCGATGAAGGACCTCGCGGCACTCTACGAAGCAGTGTGGGAAGCAGGGCAGGAATTCGGCATCGTCAATTACGGACTGTACGCAGCAAACAGTATGCGTGTCGAAAAGGGTTATAAGGCCTGGGGTTCCGAGCTCACCAACGAATTGACGATGATTGAGGCGGACATGCCGCGCTTCATCAATTTCAATAAGGATGATTTCGTCGGCAAGCAGGCGACGTTGGATGCGCCTGATCGCTTCCGCATTGTGTACGGCGCGGTTGATGCAGACAATGTCGATGTGCGCGGTGGCGAACCAATTTTGGTGGGTGACCATTGTATCGGCCTGACGACATCAGGCGGCTATGGACATCGCGTTGGCAAGAGCCTGTTTTTCGCCTGCGTGCCCATTGAAAATGCGGCGCCGGGGTCGCAGTTCGATATCGTGTTACAGGGCGAACGACGCATCGGCACAGTGCTGGAGCACCCTGTTTATGATCCTGATAACGCCAAGATGAAGGTCTGATCCGCGTGGCTGAATTACCCAAAAAGGCAAAAGTCGTCATCATCGGTGGCGGTGTCATCGGCTGTTCGATTGCATATCACCTGACCAAGATCGGTTGGGACGACGTGGTCTTGCTGGAACGCAAGCAATTGACCAGCGGCACGACATGGCATGCGGCGGGGTTGGTCGGGCAGTTGCGGCCCAGCATCAACATGACCAAGCTCGCAAAATATACCGGCGAGCTCTATCGCGGGCTTGAGGCGGAAACCGGCCAAGCCACTGGCTATCGCCAGTGCGGTTCGATTTCGATGGCCACCAATGCCGAACGCTTTGAGGAGCTAAAGCGCAGCGCATCCATGGCCAAGGTATTTGACCTGCCCGTGCATGTCGTGACGCCACAAGAAATCAAAGAGCTGGCCCATATTGTCAATGTCGATGATGTCGTCGGCGGTATTCATATCCCAAGCGACGGCTATGCAAATGCAGTCGATATTACGCAGGCCTTGGCCAAAGGTGCGCGCACTGGCGGCGCTAAAATCTTTGAAAACACCAAAGTCACCAGAATTCGCCACAATGGTGATCGCATCACGGGCGTGGATACGGACGATGGTTCGATTGATGCTGATTATGTCGTCATCTGCGGTGGTATGTGGACGCGCGATTTGGCAGCCAGCGTTGGCGTTGCTGCCCCCTTGCACGCATGTGAGCATTATTATGTTCTATTCGAAGGCGTCGAAGGAATAGACAATACCCTGCCGGTTCTGCGCGATTATGATTATTGTGGTTATTATAAATATGACGCGGGCAAGCTGCTTGTCGGCGCATTTGAACCCAATGCGCGCCCTTGGGGTATGGACGGCATATCCGAAGATTTCTGTTTCGATGAAATTGCGGGAAGCTTTGAACATTTTGAGCCATTGTTGATCGATGCGATGCGCCGTGTGCCTGCACTGGAAAAAGCGGGCATTCAAAAATTCTTCTGCGGTCCCGAAAGCTTCACCCCGGACGTGCGATACCATCTGGGTGAAAGCGCTGAATTGAAAGGCTGCTTTGTTGCCGCTGGCCTCAATTCCATCGGCCTGCAATCGGCGGGCGGCGTGGGCAAGGTCATGGCGGACTGGATCCGTGATGGTATTCCGCCCGCAGACTTGTGGACCGTCGACATCCGCCGCAATATGCCGTTCCAGATTAACCGCAAATATCTGCGCGAACGCGTTACCGAAAGCCTCGGCCTATTGTACGCGACGCATTATCCGTTCAAGCAATATGAAACCGCACGCGGAGTTCGGAAATCCGCCTTACACGACCGGCTCGTCGCGCAAGGTGCGTGTTTTGGCGAAGCATTTGGCTGGGAACGTGCCAACTGGTATGGTGAACCGGGCAGCACGCCCGAATATGCATATAGCTATGGCCGCCAGAATTGGTTTGAAGCCAATGCCGAGGAATGCAAGGCCGTGCGCGAAGCGGTTGGCCTGTTCGACCAATCAAGTTTCGCCAAATTCCGTCTTGAAGGCCGCGATGCCATGACCGTGCTCAACCGCGTCTGTGCCAACGATGTGGATGTTGCCCCGGGCAAGCTGGTCTATACCCAATGGCTCAATGAAAAGGGCGGTATTGAGGCTGACCTGACCGTCACACGCCTCTCGGAAACCGCATATCTTATCGTCACCGGCGCTGAAACCGAGGTGAAGGATTTCAACTGGTTGAAACGCCATACGCCCGAAGATGCACATGCCGTGCTGACCAATGTGTCGTCAGGCATGGGTGTCATTTCGATCATGGGACCCA
>NZ_JBIIMC010000038.1:0-19593 GCF_044338195.1 Sphingorhabdus sp.
AAATCGGCCGCAACAAAATCACGCTCATTTTCTGCAACACGCGCTTCCTTGCCGAGTTCATCTTCCAGAAATTATGGGACGCGAATGAGCCCAAATATGCCATCGGCATTCACCACGGCTCGCTGTCGATTGAGGCACGGCGCAAGGTCGAAGGCGCAATGGCCGACGGCAAGTTGCGCGCGTTGGTGTGCACCGCCTCGCTCGATCTGGGTGTCGACTGGGGCGATGTCGATTGCGTCATTCAAATGGGCGCGCCCAAGGGAAGCTCGCGGCTGCTGCAACGGATTGGCCGGTCGAACCACCGGATGGATGAGCCATCGAAAGCCATCCTCGTCCCCGGCAACCGCTTTGAATATCTGGAGGCGCAGGCCGCCTATGACGCAGTGGGCGAGGGCGTGCGCGATGGGGAAACCTTCCGCCCGGGAAGCTACGACGTGTTGGCGCAGCATGTCATGGGCATTGCCTGCGCGGGTCCGTTTGACGAGGATCAGTTGCTGGCGGAGGTGCAATCTGCCCTGCCTTACTCCGCAATGGACGCCGCGACCTTTGCCCGCGTGATCGCCTTTGTCGCGACGGGTGGCTATTCGTTGCGGGCGTATGACCGGTTCAAGAAACTGGTCAAAGATCCCGACGGCAGGTGGCGGCTGTCGCATCCGCAATTTGCCGCGCAGCACCGTTTTAATGCTGGTATCATTGTCGATGCGCCAATGCTGGAGATCCGTTTCCGCAATGGCCGTAAGTTGGGCAAGGTGGAAGAATCCTTCGCCTCCACGCTCAGCCCGGGCAACACGTTCACCTTTGCCGGCATGGCGCTTGAGGTCGAATCCATCAAGGACCTCGACCTCATTGTCCGCGCGGCAACGAAGCCTGCGACCAACATCCCAAGCTATATGGGTGCGCGCTTGCCGCTCACCACGCATCTTGCGGGCAGGGTGCGGCAGATGTTGACCTATCGCGCAGGTTGGGCGCGCTTTCCCGACGAAGTGCGCGAATGGCTGGAGATGCAGGCCTATCGCAGCCAGATGCCCAAGCCCGGCCAGCTTCTCGTCGAGACATTCCCGCACGACAAGCGCCATTATATGGTGACCTATCCGTTCGAAGGCTGGAACGCACACCAGTCGCTGGGCATGCTGATTACCCGCCGTATGGAAAGCCGTGGCCTTATGCCGATGAGCTTTGTCGCGAGCGATTATGCCTTGGGGGTATGGAGCCTGAGGCCGATTACCGATCCGGCCCCTTTATTCTCCTCCGACATTTTGGAGGATGAATTTGTCGACTGGGTGGAATCGAGCTATTTATTAAAGCGCGCCTTTCGTGAGGTCGCGGTGATTAGTGGCCTTGTCGAGCGGCAGCATCCCGGCAAGCGCAAGACGGGCAAGCAGGTCACTTTTTCCACTGACCTTATCTATGATGTGCTGCGCAAATATGAACCCGACCATCTGCTGCTTGAGGCGGCATGGGCCGATGCGCGCACGCGGCTGACCGACGTGGGGCGGCTTGGTGATTTGTTGGACCGCGCCGCCGACACGATGCTGCATGTCGACCTTGAACGCGTCAGCCCGCTCGCCGTGCCGTTGCTGGTGATGATTGGCCGCGAGAGCGTGGCGCAGGGATCGGTCGATGACGCACTTTTGATGGAGGCCGAAAGCCTCGCCGGTATTGCGATGACGCCTTAGCCTCGACCACCACGCTTCGTCATCCCGAACTGGTTTCGGGATAACAAGCGACGGTGGCGTGTTATCCTGAATCGAGTTCAGGATGACGAGACGTTAGGTCAGTTCAGCAAATTCTGCTTCCAGAACATCAATGTCGACCAGAATTGATAGTCGACATTTTCCTTCTTCGCGAAGCCATGACCTTCATTTTTGCCCAACAAATGCCAAGCAACGCCGCCCTTGTCGCGGATGGCCTTGACGATTTGGTCGGCCTCGGATGCTGGAACACGCGGATCGTTACCACCGGTGACAACAAACATCGGTTTCGTGATTTCGGCCACGCGGGTCAGCGGTGATATCTCAAGCAGCTTTGCCCGCTGAACCGGGTCGCGTTCGTCACCATATTCGACACGGCGCAAATCGCGGCGATAGCTTTGGGTGTTTTCCAAAAATGTAACGAAGTTGGAAATGGCGACAATGCAGTTTGTCGCGCGCAATTTATCCTTAAACTGCACAGCGGCGGCATAGCACATATAGCCACCGTAAGATCCGCCAGCGAGGCCAAAGCGGCTTGCATCAAGCGAGGGGTCTTTGGCCAGCGTGCCCAGAAACGCGCCCATGTCTTTGACCGAGTCTTCGCGTTTGAACGGGCCATTATCGAGGCCGACAAATTTTTTCCCATATCCGGTTGAGCCGCGGACATTGGGGTAGAAAATAGCGACGCCCATTTCGTTCAGCAGATAGTTGCTGCGCCCTTGGAAACCGGGCCGCGATTGCCCCTCTGGACCACCATGCACATTCATGATCATCGGCCGCTTGCCGGGGAACTTCGCCGGATCAGGGCGGTAGAGGAATCCGGACACGGGCAACCCGTCAAAGCTTTTGACCGTCAGCAATTCCGGCTCGACATTCTTCGACACATCCAGACCGCCGGTTTCGCTTTCGGTCCAGCGCGTCACCTTCAACGTTTTTGGATCAATGCTGTACGCGTCAGCCGCGCTGCGTGCCGAGGTGAAAGTGACGCCGATTTCGCCCCATTCTGAGACTTCGAACCCACCAATGATGCCCGCGGGTAATCCATCCACAACGCGGACCTTGTTGGTTTTCGGATCAAGCAATTTGAGTTTGCTTATCCCCGCCTCGTTGGTTTCATAGACGATGAAACTGCCATCCGGTGAAATGTCGAAGCTGTCGACATCCCATTTCTCTGCAGGACCGCGCGGCTTGAATTTTCCGGTGGCGATGTCGATGGTCCCCAATCGCTGAAAGTCCGAACCTTCGTCGGACGTAACCCACAGCGAACCGTCGGGCGCGAAAGACGCGCCGCCAATAGCAATATCCTTGGTATGATCGCCAATGGGGGTCATCTTGCCCGTGGCCAGATCGAGGAGCGACATGTCAACATTGCTGACCGACAGATATTGCCCGACCACGGCGCTTTTCTTGTCGGGCGAAAACGCACCAACATTCCAACCGCCGCCTTTGACTTCGGCAACCATGCGGCTGGTCGATGGATCGCGCGGGTTCATCACATAGATGTCATTGTCGGTGCCGTTGCGCCGCGTCGACGTATAGGCGACCAACTCCCCATCATCGCTCCATGCGTTGATGCTGTTGCGGCTTTTGCCGTCGGTTAGAAGCGAAAGCTTGCCGTCCTTCAGCGCATAGATTTGGTAGAATTCATTGCCGCCAATATCTTTCTGCGTCAGCAATATGTCGCCGGTTTTCGGGGCCCAGCTACCGCCGCCAACGGGCTCCGCCTCAAAGCTAATTTGCTGACGGGCCATCATCGGGCCGGCGACGCGGTGCAACTGCGCGGTATTGCCGAAACGGGTCGCGATCAGCATGGATTTGTCGGTAGGGTACCAACCGGCGAAGCTTGCCGTACGAAATTCCATATAGGGCCGTGTCTGCGCGGGCAGCTCATCCGGCACGGGAGGGACGCCATCGGCGACCAGCGCGTCGGGCTTTGGCGCATCTGCAAGGGCAGGCGCCATCGGCAAAGCCAGCGCGGCAAACATAAGAAGTTTCTTCATATTTATCCCCTTCTGTAATTTTATGGAACAGAGGCTATCGCAAAGCTGCCGCCACAACAAACGACTTTGTTCCCGCTTCGACAAAAGGCGGATTCGGTTCGACGGGCCATGCCTTGTCGCTGTGCGTAAAGAGGCGTATTGTGGCGGCACTGGAGATTTGAAATGCAACGCAGCGCGCTTGGATTCATCGGCCTATTTTTAAGCACATCGGTAATGGCGCAGGAGCCACCTCAGCTTACGCCTGATGCTGCTTCGGATGTTCCCGCCATCACCGAACAGTTCGGCATTGACCGAAGCAACCGGATGACGGTGCAGGTGCGTGTGAACGGCAGCGACGCCGTCCCCTTCATCGTCGACACCGGCGCTGAACGGACCGTCATTGCCAATGACCTTGCGCGCAAGCTGGCGTTGGAGGCGGGCCCCACGCTGACGCTCGCGACCATATCGGGGCGGTATCAGGTCAACAGCTTCTTCATCGACAGCATTACCACCGCGTCCGTGAACTTGCAGGGCGTTGAGGCACCCGGTCTGGAACGCGCCAATCTGGGGGCATATGGGCTTTTGGGTATCGACAGTCTGGAGGATAATCGGGTGCATCTCGATTTCGTACAGCAGACAATGGATGTGCTGCCATCGCGTAAAACGCGCGGCAAGACCAAGCTCGAAAATGGTATGATTGTCGTGCAGGCGCGGCGTAAGGCGGGCCGGATGATATTATCAAGCGCGCGGATTGATGGCATTAAGGTCGACATCATTCTCGATACCGGCGCGCAAAGCAGCATGGCCAATATCGCCCTGCGCGATAAGCTGCGCAGGCGGCACCGCGCCTTTGACTATATTCCGGTGAAGATGCGTAGCGTGACCGGCACGATCCTGAACGGGGACTATACCCAAATTCGCGAAATTGAGGTCGGGGGGCTGGTCATTAAGGATATGCCGATGACCTTCGCCGACAATTACGCATTCACGGCCCTCAAGCTTCAGGATCGGCCAGCGATCCTGCTCGGCATGGACGCACTGAAACTGTTTGACCGCGTGTTGATTGATTTCAGCAACAGGCGGGTGGGCTTCGATCCGCCAAAGGGCGTTTCGCTGGAGCCCAGAACGCGGGTGGCACTCGCTTTATAGGAACGCCGCCCACAACGGCTTGCGCCACTGATAGACAATCCGCATAGGCACAGGCGATGTCGCATGCTTTTGAATTTGGGGGTCAGTCGTTTGAGGTTGCCGGTGAGGCTGCCTTATATTGGCCTGCCCAAAATGCGCTGCTCGTGTCCGATCTGCATTTGGAAAAAGCGAGCGCTTATGCCTTAAATGGCCAGATGCTGCCGCCCTACGACAGCATTGCAACGCTTGAGGACATCGCGGCACTTTGTACCAAATATAGGCCAGCCAAAATCATATCCTTGGGCGATAATTTCCACGACGATGACGGCGAGGCGAGGCTGGCGGAATCGGCGGCGGCATTGTTGGTCGACTTGACCTGCGATACCGAATGGCTCTGGATCACAGGGAACCATGACCGCGCGGTTGCGGGCATCTGGGGTGGCAAAACGCACGATGAAATATGCCTGTCAGGCATCACATTTCGCCACGAAGCGCAGCGCGGTGATCCCAATCCCGAAATATCAGGGCATTTTCACCCGAAGTTCCGACAGGTGTTGCGTGGGCGCATGGTGGCGCGCCGGTGCTTTGTCAAAAGCGCGCGCAAAATCATCATGCCCGCATTTGGCGCACTCACCGGCGGACTGGATGTGCAGGACAGCGCGATTATGCACGCCTGCGATTTGGCGGATGGCGAGATGGTGGAAGCCTTGGTCGCAACCAAGGCGGGCTATGCGCGCTTTGCCTTAAGCGGGGCTGCTGCGCGCGCCAAATAAGGCTGTGCCAACGCGGACATAGGTCGCGCCCATCATGATCGCGGTGTCGAAATCTTCCGACATGCCCATGCTCAGTTGCGGCAAATCATGACGCGCCGCGAGCTCGGCCAGCAACGCAAAAAATGGCGCGGCCTCAATCGATGCTGGCGGTATGCACATCAGTCCTGCCAATGGAACGTCGCTGTCCTTTGCCGCGGCAATCAATGCAGGCAGTTCCGAAACCGCGCAGCCACCCTTTTGCTCTTCAGCGCCGATGTTCACTTGAATGAAGCACGGGATATGACGCGCCTGTTTTTCCATGGCTTTGCCAAGCGCCGTCACCAGCGAGAGCCGGTCAACCGAATGAATCATATCGAACAAGGCGACCGCTTCGTCGGCCTTGTTGGATTGAAGCTGGCCGATCAGATGCAATTGCACGGCAGGGTGGCGCTGCTTCAACGCGGGCCATTTGGTCGCCGCTTCCTGAACACGGTTTTCACCGAAGAGCATTTGGCCTTCGTGAATCAACGGCTCAATATCTTCGGCCGCGCGGGTTTTCGACACCGCAATCAAATGAATGTCTTCGGGGGCACGCCGGGCCATCTTGGCGGCGGCCGCCATGCGTTCACGGATTGCGGCCAAAGGACCGGCGGATGTTTCTGGTGTCGCTTCCTGCATAGCGCGACGCTATAGGCAGAACTATGCCGCGAAGCCACCCCCTGCCGAAGATCTGGCTGATGACCGATGAACGATTGGGGGATGACCTGTTGCCCGCCATTCAGCGGCTTCCCGCACGATCGGGCGTTATCTTTCGGCATTATCATTTGGACGCGGCGGCGCGAAAATTTCTGTTCGGGCAGGTCATGCACATGTGTCGGCGGCGCGGGCATGTTCTGCTGCTGGCGGGGGACGAGCGGACGGCGATACGCTGGCACGCCGATGGTTTTCATCAAAGAAGCCGTCGCGCGTCGCGATTGCTCCACAGCGCGCCAGTCCATGATGCGCGTGAAATTGCAGGCGTGAAGGCGGCAAGCCCAGACCTGTTGTTCCTATCACCCATTTTCGCAACAAACAGTCACCCCGGCGCGCGACCGCTTGGGCCGCTAGCATTTAACCGGCTCGCAAAACTGGCTTCGCCTAGCCACATCATCGCCTTGGGCGGCATGAACCGCCGAAACGCACAGATGCTCACGCCACGGTTGATCCACGGTTGGGCGGCGATTGATGCTTTTAAGAAAAATACCGCTTAGAAGCGGATTTTGGTTCCGACATAGACAGCTTCGCTGTCCTTGCGGTTGTCAGCCAACGGAATGACGCGGTCATTTTCGCTGGCATAACGGACACCCGCGGTCACGTCGATTTTACGGCTGATGGAGAAGCTTCCGCCCACATCAAGCTTGTAATCGCCCGACGCTGCGCTGCCGCGCGCGGGGGGTGCCAATTCGCGGCTTTGGTCCAATTTGATATTGGTGCTGAACTTACTTGGTTTGCGTGCGGCGTCATCCAACGAGAAGCTGCTTTTTCCAAGCTCGCTCAACGGTGCTTTAACTGTGCGACGCTGTGCAGCAGGCAATGCAAAGCCTTGCCAGCCCTTTGATGCTGTCAAACGATAGTCCACCGCCGAAAGGCGAAGGCCCTTGCCTGCGCCGACTTCGTTGGATGCCAGCGCATTGCGGATGGAAACGGCGCCAGCGGTCAAACGCGAATTTGCGCGCGCAGCCACTGTGATTGTGCGGCTGTCACCGGCGTTTGCGGGCGTAAATGGGAAGCGCGCATTTGGTTCAATGCGTGCCGCCGAGAATTTCTGTGCCAAAATGCTGTCACCACCCGCAGGCGTGAACATCGAAATCCAGCTTGGCCCGGCTGATGGCTCTTGCGAAAAAGTCTTTGCAGCAAAAGCAGGAACAACGAGGGGCGACACCGCGAGCGAACCCGTTGCTAGCAATGCTGCCGCAATGGTCGCGTATTTCCGCTTATATGCCCGCTTCACGTCCATGATACTCGTTCACCGACTCTCCTGTCTTCGTTTGGTATACGCATGCTTTTGGCGATTCAAAAGGGGCCTAACCAATTTATCGTTCGAATAACGTGATTTTTGACCGAATGTTGCATGATGTCCACAATCACTTAGCGGGACGAAGATGAGCGCAGCATGAATTGCGCGCTGTTCAGCAGCCAGAAAGCTTGCTCCGGACAGCAAGCCGCTATAGAGGTTTCCGATATTCATAGTTCAAGGACATTTTATGCGCACCAACCGCTTGGCACTCATTATTGCGACCGGCAGCCTGTTAAGCTTGGGGCTGCTGTCCGGCTGTGGCGGAAGGGAGCGTCCGAAGGCGGATCTCGCGGCCAGCCAAGTCACCACGATCGGCGTAAACAGCTATCTGTGGCGCGCATCGCTTGATGCCTTGTCCTTCATGCCGTTGCTGCAAACCGACTCGTCGGGCGGCGTCATTGTCACCGACTGGTACGTGAACCCGCAAAGCCCTGGCGAGCGCGTTAAACTGACCATTTCGATCCTTGATCAGGATTTGCGCGCTGACGCCTTGCGCGTCGCCGGCAGCCGCGAAGTTTTGCAAAATGACCAGTGGGTCGCGGCGCCGCTGCGTGCCGCAACCGTTCAAAAGCTTGAGGCGGTCATCCTTACCAAGGCACGTGACCTTCGCCGGTCTTCAATCACCGGATAATTGTTATGACGAATGTTGAGCGTTTTAACCCGCACGTCGCCGACGCGCGGTGGCAAAAGATTTGGGAAGAACGCAGCAGCTTTGTTGCGGACGATAACTCGACAAAGCCACGTGCCTATGTCCTGGAAATGTTTCCTTATCCATCGGGCCGCATCCATATTGGCCATGTGCGCAACTACACCATGGGTGACGTGTTAGCGCGGTATAAGCGCATGACCGGGCATGAAGTGCTTCACCCCATGGGTTGGGACGCCTTTGGCATGCCCGCGGAAAATGCGGCGATGGAGAAAAAGGTCCACCCTGGCGGTTGGACGCGCGACAATATTGCAAACATGAAAGCGCAGCTGAAGCGGCTTGGCTTTGCGATTGACTGGACCCGCGAACTCGCGACCTGTGAGCCTGAATATTACGGCCACGAACAGGCATTGTTCCTGAAGCTGTATGCTGCCGGGCTCGTCTATCGCAAAGAGTCCGCCGTGAACTGGGACCCTGTCGACATGACGGTGCTTGCCAATGAGCAAGTGATCGACGGCAAGGGCTGGCGATCGGGTGCACCTGTTGAACGCCGCAAGCTGAGCCAGTGGTTTTTGAAGATTACCGACTTTGCAGAAGAATTGCTTGTTGGCCTTGGGTCGCTTGACCAATGGCCCGACAAGGTGCGGTTGATGCAGGAAAACTGGATTGGCAAATCGCAAGGCCTGAAATGCAGGTTCCGCTTTCCGGGCGGGAACGATGGCATTGATGTCTTTACCACACGCCCCGACACCATGTTCGGCGCGAGCTTTATCGCCATTGCCGCCGACCATCCCGTCGCGCAAAAGCTGGCTGCCAACGCGCCTGATTTGCAGGACTTTATCGCGGAATGCCGCAAGGGCGGGACCACAGCCGCAGATATTGAAACCGCTGAAAAGCTTGGGTTCAATACGGGCCTGACCGTTGAACATCCGCTGGATCCCAGCTGGCATCTGCCCGTTTATGTCGCCAATTTCGTATTGATGGATTACGGCACGGGCGCGGTCTTTGGCTGCCCGGCACATGACCAACGCGACCTTGATTTCGCGCGCAAATATCATTTGCCCGTTACCCGCGTCGTTGCCGATGGCGATTTGACCGACAGCCATTTCGAAGGAAATGTCGCCTACACCAACCCCGGCGTCATCGTGAATTCGCACTGGATGAACGGCATGACCGTCGATCAGGCGAAGGCTGATGTGATCGCAAAGGCCGAGAAAGAAGGCTGGGGCCAAGGCCAAACGCAATATCGCCTGCGCGACTGGGGCGTTTCGCGCCAGCGTTATTGGGGCACGCCAATCCCGATCATCCATTGTCAGGCATGTGGCGCGGTCCCCGTGCCCACTGACCAGCTGCCGGTGAAATTGCCCGAAGACGTCAGCTTTGACATCCCCGGTAACCCGCTGGATCGTCACCCGACGTGGAGCAAGGTCGATTGCCCCAAATGCCATCAAGAGGCGCGCCGCGAAACCGACACGCTCGATACCTTTGTTGACTCAAGCTGGTACTTCATCCGCTTCGCAAGCCAACCGCATGACAAGCCCTTTGACCGTGCGGCTGCGGAAAAATGGCTGCCGGTTGACCAATATATTGGCGGTGTTGAGCACGCGATTTTGCATTTGCTCTACGCCCGTTTCTGGACCCGTGCGCTCAGCCATATTGGCATGATCGACGTGAAAGAACCGTTTGCTTCGCTGTTTACGCAAGGCATGGTGACGCACCAGACCTATCAAGATGCCAAGGGAACATGGCTGAGCCCTGATCAGGTGCGGCGCGAAGGCGACATTTGGACCATCATCGACAGCGGTGCCCCTGCGGTCGCAGGTCGCATCGAAAAAATGTCCAAATCCAAAAAGAATGTCGTCGATCCAGACGATATTGTGGACCAATATGGCGCCGATGCCGTGCGCTGGTTCATGCTGTCCGACAGCCCGCCCGAACGCGATCTGGAATGGTCCGAGGCGGGGATTGAGGGTTGCTGGCGATTTGTGCAGCGTCTGTGGCGTCTGACAAGTCAGGTCAGTGGCGCCGAAGGTGTCGACAAGGCACTGGACCGCAAAACGCACCAGATCATTGCCGGCGTCGGCACAGACATCGAAGCGCTCGCGTTCAACAAAGCGGTCGCGAAAATCTATGACCTTGCCAATGCCATTGAAAAGGCAGCGCCGTCGGCAAGCCGCGACACAGCGATCCGCACCATCGTCACATTGTCTGCGCCAATGGTTCCGCATTTGGCCGAAGAAGCATGGACGCAGCTTGGCGCGGCAACGGGCGGTGGCCTGATCGCCGACGCACCTTGGCCACAGGTCAACCCTGACCTGCTGGTGGAAGACGAAGTGACCATTGCCATTCAGGTGAAGGGTAAGCTGCGCGATACGCTGACCGTTGCCAAGGGACTGCCCCAGGCCGAAGTGGAGGCGCTTGCGCTCGCCAGCCAAAAGGTTCAGCATGCGATTGACGGTGCCGATATCCGGAAAATCATCGTCGTACCCGATAGGTTGGTCAACATCGTCCTATGAACCGTTTCATTGCCCCGATCTTGCTTGCTTTAATGTTGTCCGCTTGCGGATTGCAGCCTTTGTACAGCGGTGGATCAAAGGGCGCGGTGGCAACAACGCTAGGTTCGGTATCGGTCGCGACAATCGAAGGCAAAAGCGGTTGGTTGATGCGCAATGCGTTAACGGACCGCCTTGGCGCTCAAGACAGCAACGTCGCCCAATTCCGCTTGGTCGTCACACTTGATGACCGGATTGAAGGCTTTGGCGTCCGCGCCGACGATACGGTCACGCGGGAACGGCGCACATTGCGCGCACGATATCAATTGATCTCCGTCGCGACCGGTAAAACCGTGCTTGATGCAACCGCAGGGTCCGATGCGGGTATCGATGTCGCCGGTTCGGAATATGCCACCATCGCTGGTGAAAACAGCGCGCTGGAGAATCTGACGCAGAAGGTTGCGGATCAGATTGTCACCCGGCTTTCAATCTACGCCCGCGGCGAATGAGCAACGCAAAAGAACGCAGTTTTATAAGTGCCATTGGCACACGTCCGGAGATTCGCCTGTTTTTCATTTTCGGGCAGGATGAATCGGCCGCCGCGGACATTGCATCGCAAATGTCCGCCGTGCTGACGGGTTCGGAACGGATAGATATCGACAGCGACCGTATCCGCAATGACCCCGCGCTTCTGGCGGATGAGGCGTCGGCGCTGTCACTATTTGGTGATAAGCGCCACATCCGGCTGAACTTCCGCCGGGAAGAGGGCGTTGCTGCCGTCGAAAACCTGCTCGCCCTTGAAGGCGACGCCAATCCCGTCATCGCGACCGCAGGCAATCTGACCAAGGCCAGCAAGTTGCGCAAGCTTGTCGAAGCCCACCCGCGCGCGATGGTGCATATTTGTTACCTACCGGAGGAAGGCGATGCCGCAGCCGCTGTGATGGCCTACGCAGCCACGATGGGGCTGAAAATTGACCGGCCGCTGGCCGCGCGGATCGCGCGCTACACGGGTCAGGACCGGAAACTGGCGCAGGCTGAAATCGAAAAGCTGTCCTTATATTATGATTCGTCGCCGCAACGCCCGGCGACGGTTGAGGTCCCCATATTTGAAGCCTTGTCCGCGGAAACGGGCGAGGAAAATATCAATGGCCTCATCCATCAAGTCATGGGCGGCGATTTGCGGGGGACGGGGCGTGAACTTGTCGCCGCGCGCGACATGGGGGTCGATGCCATCCGCATCATCCGCGCGATGCAGCGGCGGGTAACATTGCTCGCTTCTATGCGCACAAAGGTCGACAATGGTTCAAACCCCGGCGCCGTCGTCAAAGCGACCCGTTCGATATTCTGGAAAGACGCCGACAACTACGCGCAGCAACTTGCGCGCTGGCCATCGGTGCGGCTTGCCGGATTAAACAGCCATCTGCTTGAGGTGGAATCCAAGCTTATGCATGTCCGCGATGGCCTGGCGGACACGATATTGGAAGAAGAGCTGGTCCGCATTGCGCGTGCAGCATCGCGCCGGGCTTGATTACTGATATTGCGCCGTAATGGGCGGGAAAACATCTGTTAAACCGGACTCTTGAACCCGATGGCAAACAGGCCCACATCTGCATCAACGAAAGGCCGTTTCATGGAAAAAATTATCAAGTCCGAAGCCGAGTGGCGCGCAGAATTGGACCCGGTTCAATATCATGTCCTGCGGGAGGCGGGAACCGAGCGGGCCTTTGCGGGCAAATTGACTGATGAAAAGCGCGAAGGCGAATTCCGCTGCGCCGGATGCGGCACGACCTTATTTGCATCGGACACCAAATTTGACAGCGGTTCAGGCTGGCCAAGCTTTACCGCGCCTGCGGACGGTGCTGCCATTGATGAGCATATCGATGTCTCGCACGGCATGGTCCGCACCGAGGTGCGCTGCGCGGCGTGTGAAGGGCATTTGGGGCATGTGTTTCCCGATGGTCCGGGGCCAACAGGGCTGCGTTACTGCATCAACGGCGCCGCGCTGACATTCGACCCCGAATAAGAACGCGCTTGTCGGCGAGTCCGTGACCGATTAACACCCTGCACAATGGCACGCGCGCGCAAAATTTCGAAAGAACGTCGCCCAATGGGACCGTGGATTTTACGTATCATCAAAGCCGGCGTTATCGCGGGGCTGCTTGGCGTCATGGTGTTGGGCATTTTTGTCGCCATTGCCCGCGGCGAAATCGACAGCTTTGAAGATTTAAAGGCATCACCCAACGGCCAGATGATCCGTGTCCGTGCGGCCGATGGCACCGTTATCCAATCTCTTGGCCCAAGTTTCGGCCGATGGCTGAGCATTGACCAGCTGCCGTCTGAAATGAAGGACGCGATGGTCGCAGTGGAAGACCGGCGCTATTATATCCACCCGGGCGTCGACCCTATTGGGATCACGCGGTCGCTTTACGTGCGCGCAATTGACGGACGCTGGACCCAAGGTGGCTCAACGATCACGCAGCAGCTGGCCCGCAACATTTACCTGAACAGCAACAAGGAATTTGGGCGGAAAATCCGCGAGGTCATCCTTGCGCTGGCGATGGAAACGAAATTCTCGAAGGACCAAATACTCGAATTATATCTGAACAAGGTCTATTTCGGCGGCGGTGCTTATGGTGTTGATGCGGCGAGCCGGAAATTCTTCGATCATGGCGCGGAAAATCTCAGCCTCGCCGAAGCCGCGATCATTGCAGGCCTTGTAAAGGCACCGTCGCATTATTCGCCAACGGCAGATGCACAGGCTGCGATTGACCGCGCCACGGTGGTTGTCGGCGTGATGCAGGATGCCGGAATGATCTCCGCTGCCGAGGCCGCTCAGGTGAAGCCGGCTGACGTCAAAATGGCGAAACAGCAACCGCAAGACAGCGTCCGCTATTTCACCGATTGGGTATTGCCGCAATTGGACGGCCTGATTGACGAGACCGAAAAACCCATTGATGTCTGGACCACGCTTGATCTGAAAATGCAGCGTGCGGCAACGGCTGCGATAGCGGCAAACGCACCACGCGGTGCACAAGGTGCGCTGGTGTCGATTGATCGCGATGGCGCAGTCAAAGCGATGGTTGGCGGCACCGATTATGTAACCAGCAATTATAACCGTGCAGTCACCGCAGTCCGGCAACCAGGCTCGGCTTGGAAATTGTTCGTCTACTTGGCCGCATTGGAAGCCGGGTTCCGTCCCGAAGATATGGTCGAAGATAAGCCCGTTGAAATTGACGGCTGGCAACCCAAAAACAGCAGCGGCAATTATGATGGTGAAATTTCACTGCGAACGGCATTTGCCTATTCGAAAAACACGGTCGCAGCGCAGCTCGGGCAAGACGTTGGTACCAGCAGCATTGCCAATATGGCGCGCCGTTTTGGCATAACGACACCCATCAACACGCAGCCGTCGATGGTGCTTGGGACATCGGAAACCCGCGTTATCGACATGACGCAGGCATTTGCATCCGTGGCTAGCAATGGCCGCAGCATTACGCCTTATGGGATCTCCAAAGTCACCACCATTGATGGCGAGATTTTATATACGGCAAAGACCGCCAGATCTGTGCAATTGGTGGAGGATTGGGTCGCCGGTGCCATGACAGACCTCATGCAGACCGCGGTTGCAACGGGCACGGGCCGCGCCGCCAATATCGGCCGCCCCGTCGCAGGAAAGACAGGTACCACGAGCAGCAACAAGGACGGTTGGTTCCTTGGCTTTTCGAGTGGTTTGACCACCGGGGTCTGGATGGGCCGCGACGATGCGCGCTCAATCGGCGGATTGGAAGGCGGCCGTGCGCCAGCACAAGCGTGGGCGGCCTATATGCGGGTTGCAGTGTCCGGCCGACCCGTGGAAAATTTTGCGACCGAAGTAACCTTCCCCGAACAATTGGAAGGCGAAGAGTTTTTGCTTGGCGAAGGGGAAGAGGGGCTGCTGTTCGACGAAAACGGTATGCCGATTGAGGGCGACGCCGCGCTTGACGATCCGGGTGCTATGCCAGCGACTGAACCAGAACCTTTGGATGACGCATTTATCGAACGCGCTATCGGGCGCCGGGAACCCCGATCGTCACGCGACGAAGAGCGCCTTCGCGAACCGCAATAAGGTTCACATAGCAAGGGCTCCAACATCCAGGCATCGGAAACGGACTGCAATTTGCGGCAAGCAGCTAAAGCGCGTGACCCGTGCGGCTCTTTTTCGTTTCGAGATAATGCGCATTATGCGGGTTCGCCGCGATTTTTAGCGGCAGCCGTTCATCGACCGATATGCCTGCAGACTTAAGACCTTCAACCTTTTCAGGGTTGTTCGTGAGCAACCGAACGTTGGAAATGCCCAGCAGTTCAAGCATGCGGGCCGCGACCGAAAAATCGCGTGCATCAATGGCAAAGCCCAATCGGGTGTTGGCATCGACGGTATCAAACCCCTGATCCTGAAGCGCATAAGCGCGCAATTTGTTGATCAGGCCAATGCCACGGCCTTCCTGACGCAAATATAAAAGTATACCCCAATTGGCTTCGGAGATTTGGTGTAACGCTTCGTGCAATTGAGGGCCGCAATCGCACTTCAGGCTGCCAAGGACATCACCGGTCAGGCACTCGCTGTGCAACCGGACAACCGGCGGCGTGCCATCGCGTTTGCCGATTAGCAGCGCGACATGATCTGACGCATCCACGTCCGTTCGAAATGCGACGATTTCAGCATCAACATTTGCAGCAACCGGCAACCGTGCGCGCGCGGCAATGTGCAGCGCCCCGCTATCGTCAAACGCAGCGACATCCTGCGGTGATACTGTTGCAGACGAATTGCCCAAATCCGCCAACACCAAAAAGGCGGGAAGCAACCCGGCAAGCCGCGCAAGCTCAATGGCCGCAGCAGCAGAAGGCCCATCGGCGAGGGCCAATGCTTCAAACGGGCCCTTCATCGGGTAACGCAAATCGAGCGTTGGATCCGCCACCGCCAATGCAAGGTTGATATCAAGGTCCGCTGGCGCCCTTATCATAACCGGCAAAGCGGTATCAGCGGCGGCGCGCTGGTTCATAAGTTTAAGCGTGGCTGCGCGGCTGGCGGACAGCAGAATCGCGTGCGCACCCGCAACGTCGCGCGCGGTTTCTATCGGCAAAAGGCAGAGGGCTTGGCCGAGATGTTCGACATTGATGGCCCAGCCACGACGCAGCGCGTCAATGGCCAGCGCCGCACGGCGGGCATCGCCCTCGATTGCGGGGGCACCGCTCAAAAGGCAAATTCCGTGACGATGGGCGCATGGTCAGATGGCTTACCCCATCCGCGCACATGCTTATGCACCACATGCGACTTAGCCTTTTCCTTCAAATCAGGCGTCACCCACATATGGTCAAGACGGCGGCCACGGTCGGATGTCTCCCAATCCTGCGCGCGGTAGCTCCACCATGTGTACAGCTTCTTCGACGGTTCAACAAAATGCCGCGCGAGATCGACCCAGTCCGCAGCTTCCTTAATCGCGGCCAGATGTTCGCATTCAATCTTTGTATGGCTGACGACATTGACGAGTTGCTTATGGCTCCAAACATCATGCTCAAGCGGCGCGACGTTGAAATCACCCGTCAATATGGTCGGGCTGGTGACCGCCCGCGACCACTCGGTCATGCGCGAAAGAAACCCAAGCTTTTGTCCGAACTTCGAATTCACTTCGCTGTCGGGAACTTCGCCGCCAGCGGGAATATAGACATTGTCGATCCGCACGCCCTTTGCGGCGTCGACATTCAACTCCGCACCCACATGCCGCGCTTCGCCATTCGCCTGCCAATCTTCAACGCGGCGGTTGATTAAGGGCAGCTTGCTTACAATCGCGACACCATGATGCATGGGTTGGCCATTCAAAACCATATGGCGATAGCCAAGCTGCCGAAACAATCCTTCGGGGAAAAGGCTGTCGATGACTTTGGTTTCCTGCAGGCACAGGACGTCGGGCGCTTCTTCTTTCAGATAGCGTTCGACGATGTCGATGCGGGCGCGAACCGAATTGATATTCCACGAGGCGATACGGATGGTCTGGGACATAAGAATATGGCCCTATATGCCAGAAGCGGCAGGGGCAAGTCGGTGAAGTGAAATCCATGCCAAAAAAGCAAAGCCCTCATCCCGGGGGCATTTGGGATGAGGGCTAAGCTTGCGTTCGTCACGCGGGTATCAGCGACGATTTAGCGTCGTGGGCAACAGGGGGAAAACCACACGAACTCTCAATTGCTGACGATTGATTTATAGGATGACTTTCCTGTCGTTCACATGAACAAATCTGTTCAGATCGGCAGCTTGTCGGCAGTTAGCATCGGTTCGTCGACCAATTTTAAGATTTCCGTCTGACAGGCCGTGGATCTTTCCACGAAAATGCGCTGTCGGCGATTGCGCCATTATAGGTAACGTTGCTGAGTCGGATGCTTGTGCGATTGTTTTTGGAATCAAGCGCAACCCATCCGTTCAGCGTCAATCCACCCGGCGCGCCCGGCTTGTTGACGAATATCATTGTAATGGTGCCATATTCAGGCCGCTTCGGGTCGCGAACTTCGACGCTGATGACATCATCGGTCGATGTGGGGACCAATTTGCCAAAGCGCGCCAAGTCCTTGCCCGGGTCAAGCAACGCGGCGAGCGGGCTATTACGGATTGGCCAGCGCTGCACTTGTTTCACTTCATAATCGACCATGGTCAGCGCGCGTCCATCGGCGACGATCAACAACGGCACATCTTTTTGATATTCAAAACGCACATGGCCCGGGCGCTTCAGCAAAAGCTTGCCGGTTAAAAGCCCGCCATTGCGATCCGTCTGGGTGAAGTTGGCGGTCATTGTGCCCACCGTCTTCATATGCGTGGTCACGCGCGCCATGCGATCCGCCTGCGATTGCGCAGTCGACGGCGCGGCGGCGATCAGGGCAACGGGCGCGAACATTAAGACGTAATTTCGAAAGGTCATTCTGTTTTCCTTGGGATGGGTTCAATCGCGGCTACGGCAACCGCCTTGAACGCCGTCTTAACGTCTAAAGCGGCTCGCCGGTCCGGTCACGCAGCACTTCACGGCGGCCAATATGGTTCGGCGCGGTGATGAAGCCGTCTTCTTCCATACGATCAATCAACCGGGCTGCGCTGTTATAACCAATCCGCAGCTGACGTTGAATCCAGCTCGTTGATGCCTTTTGGCTTTCAAACACGATCTGGCACGCCTTGCGATATTGCGCATCTTCCTCGTTGTCGTCGCCGCCCATTCCGCCAAAGTCGAAACCGCCGTCTTCGGGTTCTTCGGTCACCGCCTGGATATATTCGGGCTGCCCTTGGCCGCGCCAATGGTCTGCGACGCGGCGGACTTCATCATCGGAGACAAACGGACCATGAATACGCGTCAGCCCCCGGCCGCCCGCCATATACAACATGTCGCCCTTGCCCAGCAGCTGTTCGGCACCCTGTTCGCCCAAAATCGTACGGCTATCGATTTTCGACGTCACATGGAAAGAAATACGCGTCGGCAGGTTTGCCTTAATGACGCCAGTGATAACATCAACCGATGGCCGCTGCGTCGCCATGATGAGGTGAATACCCGCAGCACGCGCCTTTTGCGCGAGGCGTTGGATGAGGAATTCGACTTCCTTGCCCGCGGTCATCATCAGGTCAGCGAGCTCGTCCACGATGATGACGATCTGCGGCATTGGCTCATAGGCCAAGCTTTCTTCCTCATATTGCGGCTGGCCCGTCATCGGGTCATAGCCAATTTGCACCTTCCGGCCCAATGGCGCGCCCTTGGCCTTTGCACCGCGGACTTTTTCGTTGAAGTTTGCAAGGTTGCGCACGCCCAGCGATGACATCATCCGGTAGCGTTCTTCCATCTGTTCAACCGCCCATTTCAGCGCGCGAATGGCCTTGGCAGGCTCAGTGACAACAGGTGACAACAGATGCGGAATGTCGTCATAGCTGCTCAATTCAAGCATCTTGGGATCGATCATGATCATCCGGCACTGGTCCGGCGTCAGGCGATAAAGCAGCGACAATATCATACAGTTCAGGCCAACCGATTTACCTGAACCGGTGGTTCCGGCGACCAACAAATGCGGCATCGGGGCGAGATCGGCGATGACGGGATCGCCAGAGATATTCTTACCCAAAATTATCGGCAGTGCGCCCTTTTGATCGGCAAAGGCGTCCGATCCGACCATTTCCTGAAACACCACAGCTTCGCGATGTGCGTTGGGCAACTCAATACCCATGACGGTGCGGCCCGGTATTGTCGAAACACGCGCGGACAAAGCGGACATGTTGCGCGCAATATCTTCGGCCAGTTGGATAACGCGGCTGGATTTGATGCCCGCTGCAGGCTCCAACTCGTACATCGTGACCACGGGTCCCGGACGCACCGCAACAATCTGTCCCTTAACGTGAAAGTCATCGAGCACCGATTCCAACAAACGCGCATTTGCTTCGAGCGCAGTCTTGTCGAGCTTTGGCACTGAAATGGCCGACGGCGGATCGAGTAGATCAAGCGATGGCAACACAAAACTGCCAAAGAAATCGCCCTGCCGCGCACCGGTTGAGAACGCCGCTTTTTTCGGCGCCAGCGTGCGGTCTTCAATCACGGGGGGCTTGCGTAGTTCGGGCTCGACAGCCTTACGCGGCGGCTTTGGCTCGATAATTTGGGCAACATCCGAATCGTCTGCGTCAAAGGCGCCCAGATCGTTTTTGATGCCTGAAAATTTGGGCATGGCCAAAGAAGGGATACGGAACAGCGGGCGCTCAAGCTCAAGCGCGCGAATAACCAACGCCACGCCGCCACTTAAGCTGGCCAAAATCAGAAGCACCCGCAATATAGTGCCAACCACGCCCTGAATTT
>NZ_JBIIMC010000056.1:0-5834 GCF_044338195.1 Sphingorhabdus sp.
ACGCCGCCGTCGATATTGTCGGCGGCGCGCAGTTCGGCGAGATCCTGAACGTCTTAAAGCGGGGAGGCCGCTATGGCGTATCCGGTGCGATTTCGGGGCCTGTTGTCGACCTTGATCTTCGGACGCTTTATCTCAAAGATTTGCGCCTGATCGGTTGCACGGTTTTAGAGCCGGAGGTTTTTGCAAACCTCGTCTCCTATATTGAACGTGGCGAAATCCGGCCCTTGGTCGCAGCCACTTACGACTTATTCGACATCGTCAAAGCGCAAGAAGCATTTTTGACGAAGCAGCATGTCGGAAAGATTGTCCTGTCGCTTTAGTCGACGGTTTCAATCAGCTCGCCGATACGGCCAACGATTTCGTCGATATGCGCTTTTTCTAGAATGAGCGGCGGCGACAATGCGATGATATCCCCGGTCGCGCGGACCAATAAACCATTGTCGAAGCATTTGTGGAACAACTGCATGCCCCGCTTGCCAACGCCGCCTGCATGCGGCGCAAGCTCAATGGCAGCAACAATGCCCATATTGCGGATATCGATAATGTGCCGTTTGCCCTTCAGGCTGTGCACTGCATCCTGCCAATAATTGTGCAGCGAGCTGGCGTGCTCAAAAATCCCCTCCGACTTGTATAGATCAAGCGTTGCAAGGGCTGCTGCCGCTGCCAAGGGGTGGCCGGAATAGGTGTAACCGTGGAACAATTCGATGCCATCAGGGCCGCCCTCTACGACACCGTCATGGATGTGGCGGCTAACCGCAACCGCGCCCATAGGCACGGCGGCGTTGGTAAGGCCCTTTGCCATCGTGATGATGTCTGGCGTCACGCCGAGCGTTTCGGATGCCGTGGTGCCGCCGACACGGCCAAAGGCGGTGATGACTTCGTCAAAGATCAGCACAATGCCGTGCTTTCGCGTGATCTCACGCAGTTTTTCGAGATAGCCAATCGGTGGCACCAGAACGCCGGTTGACCCCGCCATGGGTTCAACAATGACCGCGGCAATGGTTTCGGCGCCATGCAACGCGACGATAGCTTCCAGATTGTCGGCCAGATGCGCCCCCCATTCTGGGCGACCCATGGTGAAGGCGTTGTGTTCCAGATTATGGGTGTGCGGCAGATGGTCGACGCCCGTTAACAAGGTGCCAAATTGCCGCCGGTTGTTGACGATGCCGCCAACCGAAATGCCGCCAAAGCCAACGCCATTATAGCCACGCTCACGCCCAATCAGGCGCGTGCGCGTGCCTTGTCCAATGGCGCGTTGATAAGCGAGCGCAATCTTCAATGCCGTGTCGACCGATTCGGATCCCGAATTGGTAAAGAAAATGCGGTCCAGCCCCTCAGGCATGATCGTCGCCAGTCGCGACGCCAGTTCAAACGCAAGCGGGTGACCCAATTGGAATGGCGGGGCATAGTCCAGCTCGGCGGCGCATTTTTGGATCGCTTCAACAATCGGCGCGCGGCAGTGGCCCGCGTTTACCGCCCATAGGCCGGCGGTACCGTCAAGGATCTGACGCCCGTCGTCGCTGGTATAATGCATGTCCTTTGCCGACGCCAACTGACGCGGCGTGGTTTTGAACGCCCGGTTCGCAGTAAACGGCATCCAAAATGCCGCGAGGGGGTCATTCTCCAGTTTCATCCATTCTCTCCAACAACCGGTTTCATATGCTTATGCGATATGCAGGCCATTATCCGTGATTGAAAAGATTGTTGCGTCCGGAAAATTTTGGTGGGCATCAATTTTTCAGCTTGTTTGCTTGCACGCGGCATTTGATCCAATATCCAACCAAAAAGAGCGCTGCCACCAGAACGCTCGTCCAAAGTTCAATGGCGTGCGATTTAGAAACGCCCATCAGCACCAGAACGCCGACCATCCCTGCGATGGCCGTCCATGTGCCATAAGGATGGAACCACATTTTGAGCTTCAGTTTTTCAGGCGCAGACGCTTCAAAATCGGCGCGGAGCCGTAACTGTGCCCAAGCAATCAGCAGATAGATAAACAGCATGATCGCGCCTGAGGCATTCACCAGAAAATTGAACACCCTGTCAGGCGACAGCACCGATGCGGCAAGTGCGAAATAGCTGAAGAGGCTGGCGATCAGGATCGCACGGGCAGGCACTTTCGCTTTGCTCAATTGCACACAAGATTGCGGCGCATCACCATTTTTGGCGAGACCGAACATGGCGCGTGATGTGATATAGATGCCCGAGTTCAGGCACGACAACACGGCCACAAGCACGATGCTATTCATAATCAGATCGGCAGAAGGATAACCCATGACGCGTAACGCTTGGGCAAATGGCGATGCGCCAACTTCGATTTCGTTCCATGGCACGATGGAGACGATCATGAGGATCGACAATACGAAGAATATCAAAATGCGTGTCGATACCGATATGGTCATACGCGCGATGGTGCTTGCGCCATCTTCCGATTCTGCGGCCGCCAGCGTCGCGATTTCTGCGCCGCAAAGCGAAAATATCGTCGTCGATACACCCACGAAAATGACGGCAATACCTGCTGGCGCAAAACCACCATGTTCGGTCAGGTTTGAAAAAGTCGGACCAGAAGGCGACGTGACACCCGTGGCATAAGCGGCGGCAGCGAGAATGAAGACGATAATTGCAACAACCTTAGTGGAAGCGAACCAGAATTCGAATTCTCCGTAGGATTTGGCGGACATCAAATTAACCGCGGTCAATATTGCCATCAACACCACACCGATTTCCCAAATTTCGAGCATCGGAAACCAGCTGTTTATAATCTTCGCGCCCGCAATCGCTTCAATGGCGATCACGACGACCCAGAAATACCAATAGAGCCATCCGACAAGAAACCCGGCCCAATTACCGACGCCGGTACGGGCAAAATCGGGAAACGTCTGAACACCGGGCATCGCCATGGCCATTTCGGAGATCATCCGCATGACGAGTAAGACGAGAAACCCCGCCAAGGCGTAGCTTATAACGGCAGCAGGCCCGATTGTGCTGATGGCGGTCGATGAACCAACAAACAGGCCAGCACCTATGATGCCGCCAAATGTGATCATCGAAACATGCCGGGACTTGAGTGTCCGGCTAAGTTCGTTCGCACCCGTTCCTGCTTGTGGCGTCGCTAAGCTTGTGTCCATGTGTCGGATTCCCCCTCGTTCAAAACGGTTCTAGCTTTGAAACAAGTGATCTGTAAATGACGGCTATCAAACAAAATTGATACCCGCCGTCTTTCGTGGCGCAAAGTTGGAACGGACGGGTTATAATTTTTGCTTATAAGCCGCGGCATTAGACTGACATGCGCCTGATGGGCTGATATGGAACGGGTGAGGGGATGTAATAACCGAAATGGCCACCGTCTTAACTGACCACCGAAAAGAAAAAATCGCCACGATTGAGGCGCTGGATGCGCGGCTGCGTTGGTTGTCGTCATGGATTGTCCATAACGCCAACCATTTACGGGAAAAGCGCGACGGCCTGAAGGTTGGCGGGCATCAGGCCAGCTGCGCGTCGATGACGGCGATTATGGCGGCGCTATATTTCCATGCGCTTCGCCCGCAAGACAAGGTGTCGGTGAAACCCCATGCAGGCCCCGTGTTGCAGGCCATCCATTATTTGTTGGGCAATCAGTCACTGGAACAGTTGCAGCAGTTTCGCGCACTGGGCGGCGCACAAAGTTATCCGTCACGCACCAAGGATAAAATCCCTGTGGATTTTTCAACCGGTTCGGTTGGATTGGGCGTTGCGATTACGGCTTTTTCCAGCCTCGTTCAGGATTATCTGGTGGCGCATGGATCGCTAGATGAAGCGGACGCCGGCCGGATGATATCGCTGATGGGCGACGCTGAGCTTGATGAGGGCAATATCTACGAATGTCTTATCGAAGCCTATAAGCACGACATTCGCAATTGCTGGTGGGTGGTTGATTATAACCGCCAGTCACTCGACAGCACGACCGCTGACCGCATGTTCCGGCGCTTTGACGATATTTTCGAAACCTGCGGCTGGCGTGTTGTCACGTTGAAGAACGGCAAGTTACAGCGCGCGGCGTTCTCGCGGCCTGGCGGAAAATCGCTTGAGGACTGGATTGAAAATTGTCCCAATGCCGATTTTGCGGTGCTCACCTATAAGGGCGGCGCGGCGTGGCGCGAACGATTGATCGCGGATATTGGCGGTAAGCCGCATGTGGCAAAGCTGCTCGACAGTTTTGACGATGATGGGCTCGCTGCCCTGATGACCAACTTGGGCGGGCATTGCATCGAGACATTAATGGATGCGTTCGACAGCGCCGATGATGAACGACCGACTTTGTTTATCGCCTACACCGTTAAAGGCTACGGCCTGCCGCTGGCGGGCCATAAGGACAATCATTCGGGGATGATGAACCCCGCGCAGATTGAACAGCTTCGCGCCAGCATGGGCGTTGATGTCGGTCAGGAATGGGAACCATTTGCCGGATTGGGTGGAAATATCGCGGCCTGTCTGAAAGACTTCGTCGGGCAGAGCGTTCTCGCGCACAAACCGCAAGAGCCGAATGCGCCGGTGATCGCCGTGCCGGAGCGCCTTCCTGTGCCATCTGGTGATGTTCAGTCGACACAATCCGCTTTTGGCAATGTTTTGCTCGATCTCGCCAAATCCTCTGAGACATTAGCCGACCGTATCGTGACAACCGCGCCTGACGTTACCCAGACGACCAATTTGGGCGGATTTGTAAACCAACGTGGGCTTTTCCGTCGATCCGATGTGGCTGATATCTTCCGTGATGCCAAAATTCCGTCCGCACAAAAATGGGCGGCACATGCGGCGGGACAGCATATTGAACTCGGGATTGCGGAGAATAACTTCTTTCTGTTGCTCACGTCGCTTGGGCTTGCGGCGCCGCATTTCGGAACGCGGTTGATTCCCGTTGGCACGGTATATGATCCCTTTATCGCGCGCGGATTGGATGCGCTGAATTATGGTTGTTACTCCGATGCCCGTTTCTTGCTGGTTGGAACGCCGTCCGGGCTGACCTTGGGGCCAGAGGGTGGTGCGCACCAGTCGATCAATACGCCGCTGATCGGGATGGGGCAGCCTGGCCTTGCCTATTTTGAACCGGCTTATGCCGATGAAGTCGCTTTGTTCATGCGCTGGGCATTTGAGCACCTACAGAAACCCGACGGCAGCTCGGTATATCTGCGCCTGAGCACACGCCAAGTGCCGCAGGTGCAACGCGCCGGCACCGCATGGGAAGCCGACGCGTTAAAAGGCGGCTATTGGTTGCGGCAACCTGCACCCGGCGCCGAAGCAGCTATTGTTTTCACAGGTGCAATTGCACCTGAAGTACTCGCCGCTTTTGACCAATTGGCGGATGATATTCCCGGATTGGGCGTGTTAAATGTGACGTCGCCCGATGTGCTGCACCGCGACTGGTCTGCCAGCAAGGCCGCGCGCTGGACTGATAAGCCCACGCAAACGTGCCATGCCGAAGATCTGCTATCGGTTTTGGCACCTGACGCTGGGCTCGTGACGGTGATTGATGGTTCGCCAGGCGCGTTGTCCTGGCTGGGTGGTGTCAGTGGCATGCGGGTCAGTCCGTTGGGCACGGATCGTTTCGGCCAGACGGGTGATCTCATCGATCTGTACGACACCTACCGCCTTGATGCCGCTGCGATTATTGATGCGATGGCGGAGCTGTTCCTGAAACGTTAGACTGGCCTCGGCCACGTACTAGATTGGGTTTAATTGGCGCGCCCTACAGGAGTCGAACCTGTGGCCTCAAGATTAGAAGTCTCGCGCTCTATCCAGCTGAGCTAAGGGCGCGCGCTGAAAGGCGCAATAACGGCTTTGCCTGCGAACGCAAAGCTGCT
>NZ_JBIIMC010000015.1:0-52578 GCF_044338195.1 Sphingorhabdus sp.
AATGGCCGAGGCGACGCTATTTCTAAACGCCTCCCCGTCGGGGATCTGGTGGTCCGACGGCATCACAAGCATTAGCGCGTCGGGGTCCCGCGCGGCGCACCAAAGGGCCGCCGCGAGGACAGCCGGCGCAGTGTTGCGTGGCTCCGGCTCGACTAGAAGATCCCCGAGGGTAATCCCGACGCCCTCGAGCTGCTCAGAGACGAGGAAGCGAAATGGCTCTGCGGTGACGACGAGTGGACTGTCAAAGCCGTCCCCTCGCACACGCAGCGCCGCATCTTGGAGCAGGCTAGTCTCGCCCAAAAGCGGCTTGAATTGCTTGGGCGAAGACTTTCGGGAAACGGGCCACAAACGGGTCCCTGCGCCACCGCATAGAATTACGGGGACGACACGCGGATGCGATGTCATTTAGATTTTCCTTGGTTTAGAAATTCGATGCGCCGAGCCTGAGGCCATGCAATGCAAATAATGGGTCTAAGATTTAGGTTCTCGCAGCCTTACGCCGTTCTCAGAGAGCCTTCGTTCGCCAAATACCAATCGTAAGTCTGGCGGATGCCTTCCTCGAGCGGGACGCCGGCCGTCCAGCCCATGTTCGTGAGGCGCGACACGTCAAGTAGCTTGCGCGGCGTGCCATCCGGCTTTGTCGCATCGAACGAAATGCGGCCCGCAAAGCCGGTGACCTGCGCGATGGCCCGCGCAAGATCCGCAATCGAGACGTCACTGCCCGTCCCGACGTTGATGTGGCTCAACATTGGCTCGGTATTTTCTGCATAAACATCTTTCGGAAGGTTCAGCAGAAATGCACAGGCCTCCGCCATGTCATCAACGTGCAGGAACTCGCGCTTCGGCGTTCCCGTACCCCAAATGACGACCTCTTCAGAACCGGCTTGCTTGGCCTCGTGGAAGCGGCGCAGCAGGGCCGGAAGGACGTGCGAGTTTGTTTCGTGGAAGTTGTCGCCGGGTCCATACAGGTTCGTGGGCATGGCCGAACGATAGTCAGTCCCATACTGCCTGTTATAACTCTCGCACAGCTTGATGCCCGCAATCTTGGCAATGGCGTAAGGCTCGTTCGTGGGCTCGAGCCTGCCTGTGAGGAGAGACTCCTCGGGCATCGGCTGCGGCGCATTGCGCGGGTAGATGCAGGACGATCCTAAAAAGAGAAGGCGCTCTACTCCTGCACGAAAAGCGCTATCGATGAGATTGCACTCGATCATCAGGTTTTCGTAAATGAATTCAGCCGGCAGCGTGTTGTTGGCATGGATGCCGCCGACCTTTGCTGCTGCCACGATTACCGTGTCGGGGCGCTCCTTTTCTAGAAAGCTCCTAACTGCAAACTGGTTGGCAAGATCGAGTTCCGACCGCGTGGCAGTTACGATCTCCGCCCCGTCGCTTTCCAAGCTGCGTGCGATCGCACTGCCAACCATGCCGCGATGACCTGCCACATATGCGCGCATCTGCCTCAATCCTCTTGCGAGATCGGTGTGTCGAAGCCGTTCGCCTTCAACAGTGCGTGACGGCGTGCGTCGTTCAGATCAGAGGCTACCATTTCAGCGCACATTTCGCGTGCAGTGATCTCCGGAACCCAGCCAAGCTTTTCGCGGGCCTTGGTGGGATCGCCCAGTAGCGTCTCCACCTCAGCGGGTCGGAAGTAACGGGGGTCGATGCGGACGATGATATCACCTTCCTTAACGCCCGTCGCAATATTGCCACTCACGCCATCTACAACGCCGACTTCATCAACGCCATCACCTTGGAACTTGATCGAGATGCCCAAGTCCTCTGCAGCCCAGATTATAAATTGTCGAACGGAATGCTGTGTCCCTGTTGCGATGACAAAATCATCTGGCGTGTCTTGCTGTAGCATCATCCACTGCATACGGACATAATCTTTGGCGTGGCCCCAGTCCCTAAGGGAATCGATGTTGCCCATGTAAAGGCAGCCTTCGAGGCCCTGACTAATGTTTGCCAACCCACGTGTGATTTTGCGGGTCACGAAGGTCTCGCCGCGTCTTGGGCTCTCGTGATTGAAGAGGATACCGTTGCAAGCATACATCCCATAAGCTTCGCGGTAATTGACGGTCATCCAATATGCATAAAGCTTGGCTACGGCATAGGGCGAGCGTGGATAAAAAGGCGTCGTCTCGCGCTGCGGTGTCTCTTGAACCAGCCCATAGAGCTCCGAGGTCGATGCCTGATAGAAACGAGATTTTTTCTCAAGACCTAAAAAGCGCACAGCCTCCAAAAGGCGAAGTGTTCCCATGGCATCAACATCAGCAGTATATTCGGGCGCCTCGAAACTGACGGCCACATGGCTTTGCGCACCCAGATTGTAAATCTCGTCGGGTTCAACCTCACGCAGAATGCGCGTCAGGTTAGAGGTATCTGTAAGGTCGCCATAATGCAGTTTTAATCGAGCAGCTGGCGCGTGTATATCTTGGTAGATGTGGTCAATACGCTGCGTGTTGAACGATGATGCTCGACGCTTAATGCCGTGAACCTGGTACCCTTTATCCAGCAGGAACTCTGCAAGGTAGCTCCCATCCTGCCCTGTGATGCCTGTAATTAATGCACGTTTGGTCATAGTTAGTTTTTCACCTTTGAAAAAACTGCGGTACTTTGCGGAGGTTTTTGCACGCAAGGGTTTCCAGCCCACCGACGCCGTTCCGGCGGATAGCCTGGAGGTCCTCGCGGCATTTAAGGAGAATTCGACTAAGCGATCGGTTGCTTTCGCCACCGATCCGCATCTTCACAAGAACCTCGGGAATGCAAGCGAGCTTAATTTGCCCCCGCACCAAATAGCGTAACATCGCGTCGTAATAAGCGGCGATTTTATCACGGGACAACCAAAACCTGATCCCACTTCTCTTCCGCGCGATATTGCTTGCACTTGGCACGGCGAAGGTTTTTTACAACCGCTTACGCGGACGGCTTTGAGTGTTTCGTGTTCATCTTCGTTCCTTACATTCACTACTATGAACCCAAAAACACTCTCCTATTTTATGCAGCCAGTGTGTCTATTGAATGCTGACGGGGGGCACTTAGGAAAATTCAACTCGACAAGATCGGGGCATTAAGTTCCAGCCGATTGCCTGTTAAGTTCTAGCTGCGGCAAAGGGCATCGCAAATGGCAGGAACCCGCGTCGCAATGAAGTCTCGCGTAGTCTCAAATGTAACATGACTGCCGTAATGCAATTTCTTAAGAAGCGAAGAACTCATTCCGTGTGGGATCCCGTAAAACTCATAACCCATCAGGTGCAGGAACTGGACTGAGGCGCGATCCCAGAAAGGCTCTTTGCCGCTGAGTTCGCACAAGATATGAACTGGCGGATGCTTCGATAGAAATTCATTTCCGCCTCTGAAGAAGATCTCTTCGTGACCCTCAATGTCGACTTTGAGCAGGTCTATTTGCGCCAATCCGCAGGTGACCATGGCCTCGCCAGAGGCGCAGACCTGAATCTCGATCACCTCGTCATGTTCACTCGCGGTCTTACCGTGCGCTATCGCTCCGTACCCGGAACTGCTTTTTGGGATTATCATCTCGACCGAGCCTGAGGAATCCGACAGCCCGATCCGCTTGATTTCGATCTCAAACCCATTAACTTTCGAGGATTTTTCCAGCAGCGCAGCTTGCTTCGGATTAGGCTCGAAGGCAACCACCCTACCGGAGGGCCCGACTAGTGAGGCCGCCGCTAACGACATTGCCCCGCAATTCGCACCCACATCCACAAAGCAATTTCCGCTTCTTAGTAAAGCTGGCAGGAGCTTTGCTATCTTCTTGTCCTGAAAACCGAAGAATGCGATAATTCTGTGCAGGTGGTCCCGCGTATCTAAGAATATGACTTCGCCTGACGCGAGTTTCGTCTGCAGCAGTCCCTCTGGAGGAAGAACCTGAGCAAGGATACCCAGTTGCGAAATGCGCCCATGACCAATCGGGAAGGGATATGCTGCCAGAACCGATCGAACAATTTGAAAATTCATATTGGTAATATCTCCAGTCCTCAGCATTCGACAGACTTTTTTAACCTCTCCATACGTACGTGTTTGCAGTCCGATCAGCGATGAAGCTTCTTCGCCAAGACTTCAACGGCTTTGTTTTCCGGTCCTGTGGGCCGGCCAACTGCTAACCAGAGCGCGAGGATGGACGCCAAATAGGTTACCGCCGCCGTGACAATCCGCTGATCAAAGCAATCCGGACGGCCTCTTGCTTGAAATCTTCTGTATGCTTCATCATCTCTTCGATCTCCTTGTATCAGTGTTTAACTCTCAAGTGACCGGCTCGAAACGGTTACAAGTCCAGTTTGACGCGATTATTAAGTTAGGGCGATGAGAGTGCCTCATTAGGTTCCAGAGATATCACGGAAACACCACACCGCTCCGCCACGGCATTATCGGAGGCTCTAACTCTTGACTTGCAAAGCGCCCAGAGCATGAACTGAGGCTAAATCTTGCCGAAAAAATTTCTTGCCTTACAGTCACCCGTTCTAGAATTCCTAGCCTCAGATTATGTTGTGATGGATTTTAATTACCTCCAAAAATCGGCGCGCGTATTTCTTCTGCCCAACGGGGTTCAAATGAATTGTATCCCGATAATCGGACGGTAACAGTTCCCGTCTCATATCGATATATTTAACATCCATAGTCTCGAGCAGGTGCCTCAAACTTTTTCCGTCCTGATTTGGACCCGACCCTATCTCGCTTACGGTAGGGTGCAGAAACACCGCGAAATGCGCTCCAGATGTTTTCAGGAGTGCAATCAAATTTCTGACGTCGCGATCGCCCTTTGTCACAACTTCGGACACGTCCTGGCTTGGCACCTCTAATGGGGATAACCATGAAGGCAGGTAGCGAGGTAGATAGCGCGTCAACGCTTCCTTTACGGCAAAGCTTGGCCGTACCTGTGGAAAATCTTCGCCAAGATCTTTTCGAAACGTGGGTACATCATGCAGGTCGTGACTGCTGAGAACCAACAGAATGTGATCTGCGCCAAACGTACCAAACCTATTTAGGTAGGCCGCCATATTTGCGGGGCCCCAACTGCCAGCCGAAACATTACCTACCCAGGATCCCGCAGTAAGCGATCTCCGCAAGATTTCAGAAGCTAGGTCGCTTTGATCCGTCTGTGCCCCACCGTTGACGACACTGTCACCTAGAACCAACACAATGTCTCCGTCGACGTTTCCTCTCGGCGGAGTTAGGGAGCGCATAGAATATTCGTTGTATACGATTGCGTTGCCAAACCGTTGATAGATGCCGGGCTTGAACATGTACTCGATTTGCGGATCACGGATGGTCAGTGGCGGGTCACCAAGCCCCAGGACCACACGCGCGAATATTTCGGTAGCCATGACGCAAACCAATATGACACCAACGGAAAGAATAATGCTCCTACGCCATACACACGACCTCATGTCGGCCTCCAACCAGGGATCCGTGTTAGGCTCGAGGCATCGGTAAGGCCGCCATAATAGTGTTTCAGCCGAGGGGGCGTCGCGTACATAGCTTGGTAGATGTGGTCGATACGCTGCGTGTTGAACGATGAAGCTCGACGCGTGATGCCTGGGACCGCATAGCCCTTCTCGAGAAGAAACTCCCCAAGAAAGCTTCCGTCGTGACCGCTAATGCCGAAGGTCAGTGCTGACTTATCCATAATTGTGTTGTCACCGTTTAAAGAACTGTGGGAGTTTACTGAGGTTTTTATATGCAACTGTTACCATCCCGCCCACGCTGTTCTGGCGAACAGCTTGGAGGTCCTCGCGGCTTTTAAGCAGAACGCGGCCCAGCGATCGGTTGCTCTCACCACCCACCCGCATCTTCACAAGAACCTCGGGAATGTAGGCGAGCTTGATCTGGCCCTTCACCAGATATCGCAGCATTGCATCGTAGTCTGCCGCAATCTGATAACTGGTGTCGTAAAGACCCCACTGGTCGAAAATTTCGCGACGCAAATAAAGCGTCGGGTGCGGCGGCATCCAGCCCCGTTTAAGTTTGATTGGCTGGTATTTACCTGCTTGCCAGTGGCGGACAACATGCATTGGGTTGTCCGCAGCGACATACTGAAGGTCGCCATATACACCGTCGATCCGTAAATCGCTTAGGGCATCAGCAATCATCATCAGGACGCCCTCGTGCGCAAATAAGTCATCAGAATGCATTAGGCCAATCACATCACCATTGGCGCGCTTGATGCCACGATTTATCCCGTCATAAATACCGCTGTCTGGCTCAGAAACTAAGTTAACCCTGTGATTAGCTGTTATCTGAATAGCATCCAATGTGCCATCTGTTGAGCAGCCATCCTGTACGATATGTTCAATTGAATGGTAAGACTGCGCTGCTACGCTCTCGATTGTTTCACGGATAGTGGCGACTCTATTGTAAACGGCAGTGACGATGGATATTTTCAAAAGATCTCCTGGCCCGGGTGTAGTCCCGGCGTGCGTGCCTCGATACTGCAAGTTGCCAAAATGCCTTGAGACTAATCAGCGCGGACGGCTGCAATCGAGGCATTACGCCCGCAAAGCCTCCATAAACGCAACCGATTTTATACGCTACACTCTCAAAGACGATGCCATAATCCTTGACATGACATCGGTAAAATTTTTTTAGCAACATCAAACCAGATGAACGGATGGTAACATTATTTTACAATAAATACTCGCTCGACGCTTCATTCGCGTTCACGTTTCTTAACGGATATGGCCGGATTACCCTTGTAAATCGTCCATTCATTCAAAACACCGCCGCCAACAGAACCTAGACCAAGCACGGCGCCGCTTTGGATCTTGGTCCCGGGGGCAACAGTGACCTTGGCACAGAGCCAAGCGTGGTCCTTAATAATGATCGGAGCCGTCAGCAAGTCGAAACTCGACTTTTGCCAATCATGGCTTCCTGTACAAAGATAGGCTCCTTGGGAAATACAAACGTTATTGCCAATAGAGACTTTAGCTAGGTTGTCGATCCACACGCATTCGCCGATCCAACAGTAGTCGCCCACGTCCAAGCGCCACGGGAACTTGACCCGGACACCGGGCTTAATAACGCAGCCACTGCCAATTCGGGCCCGAAAGGCACGAAGCAGTGCTACTCGCCAGCGTGACCCTGGAATAGGCGAGGCTAGCAAAACGCCGAGTACATACCATAAACTTTCAAGTACAATGGTTTCTCCACGGTCAAATTCATTAGCGTTATACTGATCAAGCCTCATTTAGAAATCTCGCTGGAATACACCGGCTTTCCCGGTTAAATTTTGCTTGAGCTAAGCGAAAGAGACAAATTCAGGGGCGGGCCCACCTGCAAGGCTCCACTCATACAATCGCACCATCTTTTCAGCGACGGTTTGCCAACTAAAAGTCGCCTCGACGAGACTTCTGCCACATCTTCCCATCTCTATAATGTCGGCGTCTGTACGTTCGCCAAAAGCACACAACTGCTGCGCCATGATGTGTGGATCTGTGTCCAGATTAGCGGCGGCGCCAAAAGCAAAGCCTTCCGGTAAGTTGCACGCGTCGGTCATCAGTACAGGCTTACTAAAAGCCCATGCTTCTAAAACTGCCATAGGCAAGCCTTCACTAAACGAAGGAAGTATAAACGCGTCAGCACTGAAAAGTGTGGCTGATTTATAGTCACCAAACTGCGGGCCGACAAAGTGAACGCATTCTGAAAGTGCATAGCTATCAACAAGTTCCTGAAGCGCAGCCAAGTGCCCTCCATCGTCCCAGCCCGCTATAACCAAATGCCACTCTTGAAACCTTTTATTATCCCGAGTTAGCTTCAAAGCTTTAATGAGATTGGACAATCCTTTTTTAGGATGAATCCTTCCAAGAAAAAGCAATGTCTTGGCGCCAGATGGGATTTTCATTTTCCATGCGGGCGGACGGCTAAGTTCAGGGATGTATAAATCAACACCGTTCGGTATAGTCGCTACAGGGCCTGTAATTCCTAGAGCCCTAATTGAATGCAGTTCGCTTTCACAAAGCGCATGGATGCAGTGGGCTCTCGCGAGATTGGCATCTTCAAACAAATTTCTCGCGACAATCTTTTTCCAACGTGAGTGCTTCAGGGCCCAAGGATCGAGCATACCGTGAGGCGAAATAATCTTGCTGCACTTAAGTCTATTTGTCTGCAAACTCGCTACCGAGGAATATGTCCAGAGCCCATGCGTGTGAATTACGTCCGGGGCGCTTTGGCGCAGAGTTTTGATCAGGCGAGGATGATACCCAAAAGAGCGCGGACCTCTAATGGTTCCAAGGCGCAATGAGGCTCCGCCCCAAGCTTTTGCGTCTTCGTCTGAGATTTCCTCTTCTCCCGAGAAAACATCTACCCTCACACGTTGATCTACCAGTGCGGTAGCCATAGCAGAAATGGCGCTAAAAAGGCCACCGCCTCGCCGGGATGCCGAGTGTGTGAGCATGCTAACCTTCAACATCATGACCCCATTTCAAAGATATTTCGATCAAGCCCTATTGTTTTAAAGGCTTTTGAACCATTTAAAGACGAGAAATCAGTCACGACAGGGTTTGAATGAAGACTAAAACATAGAGCACGCATCCTAAGGGGATCGCTCTATTTTTGCGGTGCATCCGGCTTAGCACAGCTGGGGCGCTGGTCAGCGCAGGAACAAAGCTAGGTAGCGAAATCTTGGCCTTTATAACCCGAAGTCGAAACTTTGATAGCGTGCCCTACTCGCGCATTTGATCCTATAAAGCACACGATCTCTCGGATAGGTAACGGTACAAGCTCGTATCAGGCATGCTTTTTGTCCGGCTCGCCCATTTTTAGCAGCCTTTTGATTCCTTCATAAATCGACTGCGCCGCGTGCTCTGGTGTATAATCTTCCATCAGGGAAATGCAGCGTAACGCAGTGCTCTTAGAATTGGACCAATCCAGAATATCCAACATTCTTTTCGCTAATTCTGCAGAGTCATCGGGATTGAAAACATATCCAGTTTCACCATGGACCACAAGCTCGGGAACGCAGCCACAATATTCACTAACAATAACTGGGCAACCATAATGCAGGCTTTCGTTAACCACTAAACCCCATGGCTCACTTTTACTTGGTAGAACTAGACATGTTGCATTGCTGTATTGATCAAAAAGATCTTTGCCTCTTAACGCACCAGAGAATTTTACGGATGCAGATAAGTTTAGATCTGCGACCATCGACCTGAGGCGCGGCTCTTCGGGCCCTGTCCCTACAATTATCAGTTCTGCGTCGCTTAGCTCAGTGTGAACTTTTTGGAAGGCATACAACATTGCATCGATATTTTTTTCGATGGCCAGCCTTCCGACATACAAGTATCTGGGTGTTATCGAGGGGCTCCTTAAAAGCAAGCTTCTTTCAGGCGAGTATTGTTCTGGTAGCGCTGCGGCTTGGCATCTATGGATGATTGCATCAGGCTTTGCGCCACAACTGACTGCATAAAGCTCACTTCGCTTGCCATAGGTAAGCACAATCTGCATTTGGCTTAAAAAATATCGCTTAGCTAAGCGCTTAAACCAGTTAGATTTCGGCTTATCATGAAGAGTGCTGTCACAAAATACACCCGCTTGTTTTCCTGTAAATTTACAGTAAATTAAAAGAATCCAGTAATCAATTTCATAGTATCCAGGAATTATTAATGCGTCCGGTTTTTTATCAGACACAGCTTTTAATAACTTCCAGGATCTATAAAATGCGTTAACTGATTTGTAGTCACCCGAAATAATTAATTTATAAGGGTATTTATGGTGCGATAATTCAACGCCACGAAGTGATGTTCTTTGATCATCTGTTTCAGCTATCTGAAAGAAATAAATGTTTGTCCTGTAATAATTTTTACGGACAAGCGAATGTAATTTGGTAAAAACTTCACCTTTGTAAGAAGACCATAAAATATTATGTACCACTGCGACTGATTTTTTGTGATTATTCATGGGCCTCCCTATTGTATTCAAATTCATCTTACTGACCATAGCAGCTTACATGCGGGGCATCCACGTCGGTGGTTTGCCGCGTAGTATGTCACTTATCCACATAAGCGTCTGTGGCAACATGCGCGCACGTACGTGGCGCTTTAGTGCTGCACGGAACCTATCGGGGGCAAACGGCACCCTACTCAGCCTCGCTAGAAATTGCTTGTCCGCAGGCAAGTGTAGAAGACTGCAATTCAATACTGCTTCTAGGCGCGCCTGGGGGTGTTTTGTGCGAATCGACCACCAGCGGCAAACACCACCGGGGTCATCCGACAATCTGTGGTCCCGCCCCTCATCCTCTGCCATGACGTTTAGTGCCGCTGACACAACTGCCTCATCACCTAAATGATGCAAGCTACCGATGGCATTAACGTAACGAGGCCAACACTCTTTGATGTAGCGCGAAAGGTGATAAAAACTGGCTGCGTCTCCAGAGATGAACTCTCCGCCATACCATCGAGGATTAACGAGTTTTCGTCCTGCGATACATGCAAGGTCGTCGAACACGCGATTGATCCCATAAGCTGGAAGAACTTGCTCGGAGATATCGTAGACACTTAGTCCCTTTCGTGGGAGTGGGTCAAACGGTCTACACAAAACAGTGTCGAGATCTATGAGGCCTACATAGTCGCCATAAACTCCTGTTCCGAAAGCTTCTATTAATTCAATTTTGAAATGGGCCGAGTAAAAAGAAATACCAATAGGAACTTGCAAAGTAAAACTTTGTTCACGCACATCAAGATCTTCAATACCTAATATTTCCATACGTCGCTGGATTGCAGCGATGTCGTTGGTGATAACAGTGAAAGGAATACCAAAATGCGCTAGCGACGCGCGGCATAAAACTGCGTTTTCTATATAAATGTCGCGCGGATCAATGCCGCCCGGCACTTTGAGATTTGCATATAATTCTGAATTTCCGCCAAAATATAATAATCCATAAAAATGCATTTAAGCGTTCGCTTTCGATTTCAATTTGGAATTAAATGAATATCTCCAAGCTCTAGATGCTCCCAATAAACCAACCAAAGGCATTATTTGAAAATTTAAATTTCTTGGCTGCAATAAATAAAATATTAATAAAGATAAGCAACATACAAATAACTCTAATTCTCTTTTTTTAAACGATTTTACGATAGAAAATAATATAAAATAAGTAAAAGCTAATCCCAAAATAATGCCGCACTGGGCGAACATTTTTACAAATCCATTGTGAGCCCAAGATGCTACCGTATCAAGGGGCCCTACTCCAATAAATGGACTTTCCAAAAATCTATAAAATGCATCCGAAACATTTTCAGTTCTTCCTGAAAATCCAGAATCAACACCTCGATGCATGTTGTCTAGCAGAAATAAATCACTCAAATATTGTGATATTGCTTCAATAAAAAATGCAGATATAGTAACTAAAGATAATAAAATAAAAAATAAAACTATTATTTGCCTTTTAATAAACATATTAAAACAAATATATGTTAAAAATCCTATTAAAATTATCAAACCAGTAGCTCTAACTTGAGTTAATAGAGAAATAAATAATCCTAAAATCAAGCTCAATAATACTAGATATCTATTTTTACTTAGAACCGCTGCGAGAAACAATCCTAAAGCAGTTTCACCCCATATAGCGTCACGAAAACCTCCTCCCGAAAATCTATCGTCACCAATAGAATCCGTGGAAGCTTGACCAGAAGATAACCCATATATAGTTAGTATAATCAGTCCTACAGATATATATTTCATCAATAATGAAAACAGCACATCGTCGATGTGAACTACAGAAAAGCAAAGTGCTAATAATATAATAATCGCTACGTAGAACAGGAGCGCGTCAGTTAATTCGTATTCATAAATACCACTTGAGTAAGCGATTGATTGAACAAACCATAATAAGATTATTATAGATGCCATGAGCGCGAATCTATAAATTAATTTATTATCAGGGCTCGCATAAATGGCAAAAGCAGCAGAAATACCCGATATAGATGCGATTATATAATACGGAATTGATAACGGCCCAACCAGCTGTGATACAGATGAAATTCCCAAAGTAGCCGTAAAAACAGCAATAATAGAATAAAAATAATATCCTCTGTAAGAATAAATACTTTTTTGATATTTATTTTTTTTAATCATTATCAATATTTATTAATTTACAGATATCATGCCCGTAGCGCTTTACGTCAATTTTATAAAAATTCTCCTTGGAGAATTTTTTATTTATTTCTAAAAGCACACGGTCTCGGCAATACATTTTTATTGCAGAAGTAAGGGCGTCGATATCTCTGGCCGGGACGATTATTCCATTTTGTCCATGTGTGACAATAGTTCCCGTATTGGGTGTAGCAACAACTGGCAACCCACTCATAAGTGCTTCGTAGGTTGCTACAGCCGAACCTTCAACAATTGACGGAAGTACGAAAAGTTGCGCCCATCGGTACTGCTCTGGCATTTCTGTCCGTGGAACGGGCCCAACAAATTGCGCTATGCCAGAGTAGGTTGCTAACTTCGAAGGGTCGAGTGCTATCCGCCCAACAAAGCGGGCCTCGACTTGATCACGGCCGATGCGCCTGAGCGCCTCGAGCAAATACGGGGCGCCCTTGCGCAAACCAACCTCGCCGACAAAAAGCACGCGCAGCGGCCCATCGCCTCCCGTATTACCCCTAGTAGGACCAAATCTAGATTGATCGACACCGTATGGAATAACATGGATCTTCTCTTTTGGCACTCCACATTGAATTAGTCCCTGCATGACAAAATCTGATCCAGCGACAATTTGGTCTGCCAACTCCCATTCTGCCTTTTCCCTTTCGGCCAGTCGCCCCTGCCCGATCCCTTCGTGAAACCCGGGCTGCCAATCTGGCCATTCTGCTCCTACCTGCGCTAAAAGTTGACGCTCGAGCGTCCGCGGTAATATAGTTTGTTCTAGGATACAGCGAAGACCTCTTGCCTTTGCCGCTCTGAAAAGCTCGAGCGATGCGGTATTGAACCCCCACACTGTGTTTGCGAAACCAAAGCCATGGCGCAGTACGGACTTCGCAAACTGTCCGTTGGTCTCTGCGAATATTCGCTCGCGATCAGCGTCCGTGCGAACATTCCGAAGAGCAAGGGCGATACGGAGGCCGAGCAAATCGAAGCTTGTTACCCGTTTGGATGGAAGTTTGGCGTCCTTGCGACCCAGCCATCGCTGGAACCATTCTAAGCGAAAAACGTCCGGCACGGCACGTAGTGCCGTTTCAAGCCAAGGCTTGTTGCCAATATATCCGTCGGTAAAGAAACGATCCAGCAATCCAGCTTCGTGTAATAAACGAGGTACCGCATAGTGCATTCGGGCACCTATCATCGCAACGCAAACCTTAGGTTTGGCATTCATCGTGCATTCCATTCGTTGACTTCTGTCGCTAGAATTAGTGGTGGATAAAAGTGTCAGTCCGAAAGGTCCCAACATAGTCCAGCGTATTGAAACTTTTCTAAAAGCACCGCGTCAGGTTCCTAAATTTGCGACCTATTATTATGCCCTGCGGCCTTGAGCACACCCACGACATTGAGAGATGCATTAAAAAAATAGGCAGCTACCAATGCAATGCACAAGCCTAAGCCCCCGAGAGCGGGTATTGCGCTGAAAGCGACCACTCCAACAGTCATCGAGTACAGGAAGTTGGTGCTCAGCAGATACCAAGATCTACCCATAGCTTGTAGGGAAGTAGCCGCTACCTTTGAAATTCCGTGCAACGGCGCCGCTAATATAAGCAGCACCACCATGAGTCCAATACCGTCATAACTCGGTCCATAAAAGAGGTTGATCTGTTCCTTGAACATTATGGCAACGAGTAGCGGCGGCAGTGAAATTAGGATCATTGCGACACAGAGAAGGCCGGTGATCCGCATAAACTCACGGCTGTTACCCAACTCCCATTGCTGCACCAATGTAGGAGTAGCTGCTGACATCATTGTGGCCGGAATGAACATTAGCGGGCCATGCCATTGATATGCAGCATTATATTGCCCTAGACCTTCTAGACCATGCTCAGAGCGGGCAAGCAAGGCCACGCAAAACCAGAGCGTTGGCGTAGCTACTAAATCACCAAGAAAAGTAGGCACTGTGTAGGATAAGAGATCTTTTGCTTTGTCCCGACCCAAGGCGCCATTGCTTGCCTGCTTAGCGCCTGCCAAGTCCCTCCGGCCGAGTAGAAGGGCGAGGGAATAAGCAACTGCCGCCGCAACGGTTAGGCCGCCGATTACGCCATTCACTCCAGCTGCGCGTGCTAATACAAATACCAGGGGCACAGCCAAAATTGCTTCTACCACATGTACGGTGGCAATCGCTCGGAAGCGCCCAAAACCGGCTAGGACGCCCATCTGAACACCCTTAAGCACAGTTGCGACCATCAGCGCCGCGCCGACGAGTAAAGCACTGGCGATGGACTCATTACGAAAAATGACCGTGCCGATAAAACTTGCGCTGCCAAGGAACAAAGCAGTGATTAGCGCAATCACAGTGAATGAGAAACGACGGATTAGTGACAGATAGCCATGAGTATCTCGCGGTGCGATATTCAAGCTTTTTGCTACGAACCGAGTAGCAGCGTTGCCTAAAGCAGCGCCAGCAAAGAGTCCAAACAGACCGACCGATGACTGGACCGCGCCCAATTGACCAAACCGCCCAGAGCCCAATTCGCGGGCAACCCAGATCATTAGGGCGAAGTTCACTAGCCGCGAAACGACAGCGCCGACTGTAGACCAAAACATGCCCGAAGCGAGCTGCATATGGGCTTTGTTAAGCAAGCCTGTCATGCCGCGGCAACACCGTGTCTCATGCTGTTGATGAAAGCGACTAAAAATAGCCCGCCCTGCTTAACTAGGCTGGCCAGGAAGGAGTGCCCGCGTTCAAGCCTCAAATCTCCAAGTGCTGACAAGCTCCGCCATAAGTTCATCCCGACACTCTATGCATGGCTATGTTTCTAGACCAATCAACGAGAAATCACGCCCCCCCAAACTGCCGATAACGCAAGGCGTCCGTAAAGGCTGTCGCCGCGACACCCACGTCAGGCGCGCCTGCCGCTCCGTTCAGTGCCGGCCTCGCCCTCGGGCTCACTTCCGTAGCCGTAGGCGCCGTATCCGTAGCCGTAGCCGTAGCCGTAGCCATATCCGTAGCCGTATCCGTATCCGTAGCTATTCTTGCTGGGGTCGATCTTCGTCACAATGACGCCCAGTATGTTGCCGCCGAGCATCGACACGCGGTCAATCGACGAGCGAATGGCCCGCACGGGCGCGCCCTCGGGCTCGACCACATATACGAGGCCCTCGACGGCCTGGCCCAGCAGCGGCGCGTCGGACAGGCCGAGGATGGGCGGGCAGTCGACAATGACGTGGTCGTAGCGGGCCTCGAGCATCCGCAGCACGTGGCCGAGGCGGTCGCTACTCAGGAGCTCGGAGGGGTTGGGCGGCTTGGGGCCCGACGTCATGACGCTCAGGCCCGCCGAGCCCGTCTCGTGCACCAGGCCGCCGAAGTCGTCTTCGCCCGTGAGCGCGTTACTGAAGCCGCGCGCATTCTTGAAGCCGAACATCTTGTGCATGGAGGGCGAGCGCAGGTCGGCGTCGACCAGCAGGACAGACTTTCCGGTGCGGGCAATGATTTCCGCCAGGGCGAGGGCGGACGTGGACTTGCCCTCGGCGGGCTTGGTGCTGGTCAGGGCCAGCGAGCGCGGGACGCCGTGCGTGGTGGCAAACGCGAGGGCGGAGCGGATGGCGAAGTAGGCCTCAGACAGATAGGACTTGGGGTCGCGCAGCGCGTCGGCCGGGTCGCCGTCCGTCAGCGGCACGTTGCCCAGCAGGGGGTGGCCCAGCAAATTGGGCACGTCCTCGGGCGCGTGGATGCCCTGGTTCATTTGCTCGAGGGCAAACAGGGCCAGGAGCGAGGCGCCCATCCCGACCAGCAGGGCGACGGCGAGGTTCAGCGGCAGGCTCGGCGCCGAGGGCGTGCGCGGAACCTTGGCCTGGTCGACAATTGAAATGTTGCTCGTGCCGATGGCGCCCGCGATGCCGATTTCCTTGTAGCGCTGCAGGAGGGCGTCGTAAAGCTGGCGGTTCGTGTCGGCGTCGCGCACGAGAACCTGATATTGAATTTTATCGCGCTGCTGGCGGTCGAGGCCCGCCTTCAGTTCGCCGACCTGGGCCTCGAGTGCCTGCTCGCGCGCGCGCGCCTCGGCGTATCCCTGCCGGCGGCTGGCGCCGACGCGCGCCGCCTCGCGGGAAATGGCCGCGTCCAGGGCGTCGATTTGCTGCCTAATGGCCACGGCCTCGGGGTATTGCGGCTCGAATTGCGCCAGCAGGCGCGCGTAGTCGGCGGACAGCTCGCCGCGGCGCTGGCGCAGGTTCGAGATTGTGTTGTTGGCGACTGCCTCGGCGGAGTTCTCGGCCGAACCCGAGCCTGCCTTACTCTGCGCGGCGATGCGGTCCGTGCGGGCGGCAATGAGGGCGGCGTTGACGCCCTCGAGGTCGGCCGAGGCGAGGGTCTGCTGCGTCTGGGTCTTGCCGTCGGCGTCGCGCGTCGTGCTCAATTCGACGATGCCCCTCTCGCTGGCGTAGGTGACCATCTCGCGCTCGGACTTCTCGAGCCTGGCGCGCAGCTCACTCAGGCGCTGCTCGAGGAAGCGCCGCGCGTCGGCGTTGGAGGAGAACTGCCGGTCCATGCTGGCGCCGATGAACTCGCGCACCCACGCGTCGGCAATGCGCGACGATAACTCGGGCGAGCGGCTCGTGTACTTCACGTTGACGAGCTTTGACTTCTTGACGGGCTCGATGGTGACGTTCTTCAGCAGGAGGCTCATGACCTGCCGCTTGCGGACCTCTGGTCGCTCGGCGCCGTCTACGCCGTGTGCCTCAAAGAATGCCTCCTGCTCGTGCAGCTTGAGGGACATGCCCACGCGCTCGGCCAGAGATTCGGCCTTCAGCAGAGTGTACTGCGTGTCGTAGAACTCCATGTCGCGCGCCTCGGAGGCGCGGTCGATGCCCTCGACGTTGGTGACGTTCTTCTGCTCGCGCGAGATCTCGATTTGCGAGCGCGCCGTGTACAGGGGCGCCATCAGCAGCGTCACAACTAAGCCAATCGCGAGGCTGGCGGCGATGATGCCGGCAATGACCCAGCGCCAGCGCAGCACGACCTGCCAGTATTGGAGGATCTCGGGAGGCAGGAGGCGGTCGTCGTCGCCCTGCGCCAGCAGCAGGCGCGTCTCCTGCGGGGAGATGGCCGCGCGCGGGTCGGCGGGCATATTATCTAAATTGTCGCGGGTGTTCATTTGGATACTCATTTTATTTACTTCACGAGCCGGTCGAGGGAGATGACCAGTGGCCCGCTCAAGAGGGAGAAGGTCGTCAGTAAGTCCTTCGTGAGGCGCTTCGCCTCGTCGTCGCCGACCATGACGAGGTCGTTGGGGTAGATTTCGGGGTCGGCGTACGCGCCCTGCCTTATGCTGTCGATGTCGTGTATGGCCGCGAAGCGCTGGCCGTTTACCTTGCGGTAGACAATGACATTCTCGAGATTGGCAAAGTCGCCGGGCCCTTCCGCGACAGCCATCACCTGCAGGAGCGTCATGCGCCCGACGACGGGATACAGGCCGGGCTTCTTGACCTGCCCCTCGACCGTGACGATCTGGCTGACGGCCTCCTTGACGTTTACCGTCACCTGCGGGTTTTTAATGTACGTCGCGCGCAGGCGCTCGGCAATGAGCGCCTCCACCTCGCCCGGCGTGCGGCCCGCGACGTCAAGCACGCCGGCGAGCGGGAAGGACATCTTGCCGGCGGCGTCGACTTGGATTTCACGGTCCGCGAGGCCGGTCACGTTGAAGACGTCGACGACGAGGCGGTCCAGCGGCCCCACCAAGTAGGGGCGGGTGCCCGAGAGGTAGTCGCCCGCGCCGGGCGCGGGCAGCTCGCGGGTCGGCAGGACGGTGAGGCCGGGGTCGCCGCCGAGGCGCGGCGTTGTGGCGCAGGCGCTCAGCAGCAGCAGCGCGCCGACGGCAATAGTGGCCGAGTGGGTGAGAGATTTAAAGTTCATTGGGGCGTCAGTGTCCTTGGGCGTCAAAATTTTTTTGGGCGGGGCAGTCTCGCTCGACGGCGGCCTCTGAAGGGTCGGGGGGCGGCGGTCTCACTTTACTGCCCCGCCGGGGCGGCGCCGCGTTGGCAGCGCCGCCCAAACTGAGGCGAGTGCGAGGAGGCAGGCCAGGGCCGGCGTCCTCGCCGGGTAGTCGGACAGGGAGGCCAGGGCCAGTATCAGCAAGACCGCGAGGCCCGCCGCGCGCAGGGCGTGAAACTCATCCTTGCAGTGGCCCGCGAGGACTTGCCTCGCCCTAACAAGCCACGCGCCAATTGCCACAGCGGCAATGGCCAGCCCCGGCAGGCCGCCCGTCAGGGCGGCATCCAGCCAGTCATTGTGTGCCTGGTTCATGTAAACTCCCATTAACAGTCCTGTGGGCTCGTGGGCCTCGTAGACTTCCCGGAATGCGCCGGCGCCAGTGCCCCACGGCCAGTAGGCCGCCAGCATGTCGCGCGACGTGGGTAGAATGAGGGCGCGCATGCCCTCGCCGGCCTCGGCCTCAATTAGGCGGTCGATCGCGAGATCGCGCTGGAGGTACACGGTGAGTGAGACGAGGGCGGCGGTGGCGGCGACCCCGAGGGCGATCTTGGCCTTGCGCGTGGCCCAAAATCCGTCGCCGGCCAAAAATCTACCGCCGGCGGGCGCCACGGCCGCGACACTCAGGAGGCCGACGGCGCCAAGCAGCAGGCCCGTGCGCGAGCCGGTTACCAGAATGAGGGGCACGAGGAATGCGGTCGCGGCAATTGCGGCGGCGAGGCGCGGGTCGAATTTCCTGCCGCGGCGGCCTGGCGTGTCTGCATTGCCCTCGCGCAGCCGCGCGGCGGCAAACGCCAGGGGTATCAGGCAGGCGAGGAGTGCCGCCTGGTGGTTGCGGTTGGCGAATAGGCCGACGGCCGAGCCAAAATTTGTGACGTCGTAGAAATACAGGGCGCCCTGCGGGTCTCCGATAGTCTGCAGGAGGGCGACTAGGGCACTCACGCCGCCCGCCGCCAACACCACGGCAAGCAGTCTCGCCTGATCTCTCGCCGACAGCTGGATGCAAGTCAACAGCAGCGACAGCGGCACGAGCAGCGCCCAGAGTGCATTTTGCGTCGCGGGCGGCCACAGCGAGGCGGGGCGCCACGCCGATGCCAGTCCCGCCGCGGCGTCAATCTCGGCCACGAGGCCGCGCCCGGGGAGGGCACTCGCCGCGCCACCCGGCAGCGGCGCGAGTTGCAAAATGGCCAGCGCCACGCAGGCCAGGGCAATGGCGAGGGGCGCGCGGTAGCTGCGGAGGTGCGCCCGCCGAACGCTAAGTAACGCAATCCCCAGCGCCGCGGCGGCCAGGGGGCGCAGAATTTCGAGGGAGGCGACATCGGGCCGCGCGCTGCCGCCCAAGGCAAATGCGCCGGCGACAATTAGGCCGGCCAGGACGAGCGTGCCGCCCGGTCGCGTGGCGCCCGCCAGGCTCTTGGCCCAGGCCAGTGCGCCGCGCGGCGTGTGTGGTGTCAGATGGAGTTGCATTTCAAATAATTTTTATACGTCCGCGCCGGCATTTTGTGCCGCCGAGACTGCTGTCGGCGGGGCCTCAGTCGACGCCCCTGAGACGTGGTCAGGGCGGCATGGCGGCATCCAGAATAGCTACCGCACGGCGGGTGAAAACCCACCGCCCTGGCGTCGTGGCGCGCACCGGGTGGCGCCAGCCGAAAAGTCATAGCCCACTGGCGGCGGAAGCGTAACCGCCCAGGCACAATATTCGCCGGCATAAATTGCCGGAATTACTCAAGTCCCCGGCCGGCCGCGCGCCGCGCCCGGCCGGCGGTCGCCCGACTGCTGGCGGTGCCTGCGCGTCACAAGCCACGCCGCGCCGTAGTTCCACACGGCGAGGAGGAGGCCGGGCGTGCCCATGTCGGGCGCGCTGCAGGCGATCAGGATCGGCACGCCCGCCAGCGCGAGATACGCGGGCAGCCCCAAGCGCCATCCCATGAAGCGCTCCAGGCGGTGGTGGAGGTGGTCGTGGTCACTCGACATCGGTGAGGCGCCGCGCGCCGCGCGCTCGACTATTAGCCGGAACATGTCGAGGCCGGGCATCGCGAACACCGCCGCCAGCTGGGTCGAGGAAATTCCGCCCGCCTGCGGCGTGAGGCCATGGGCGTACAGGCCGGCGAGGCCAATAAATGCCGCCAGGCCGTATGTGCCGCTGTCACCCAAAAACAGCCTGCCCCGCAGATTATAGTATCCCGTCACGAGCAGGCTTACCGCGACCCCAAGTAGCAGTATCTGTATGTGCGCGGGCACATAGAGGCTGAGCGTCAGGCACCAGATTAGGCTGAGGCCAATCACCAAGCCATTGCGCCCGTCGGCCATGTTCACGGCATTGGTAAATGCCAGGAGGCACAGGGCAGAGAATGGCGCGGCCAGGTGACCCAGGGGGACAGAGATGCCGAAGGCGGGCGCGTTGAGGTACTCGACACTGAAGGCGGGATTTAGGTAGGTGAAGAGTGTAAACATCGGCGCCGTAATCGCGAGCCGCAGGCGCGCCGACAGGTGGAGGCGGTCGTCAATGGCGCCGACGAGCATGATGGCCACGACGAGTAGGGAGACCCACGCATTGGAGGGCGCGGCGGCGTTGGCCGCGGGCGAGAGGCCCGCCAAGAGCGCGTCGGCGCCCGCCAGCACCAGCGAGGGCAGCAGCACGGCCAGGCCACCGACGAGGGGCGTGGGCCTCGCGTGGAGGCTGTGCGCCTTGGCCCTGGGATCGTCCACGAGCCCGAGGGCGGGGCCAATCAGGGGGGCGAGGTAGCACAAAATAAGGCTGAGCAATCCTGCCGCGGTCACGTAGGCCGCCACACTCGCGTCGGGCAGTGTCGCGGCGCTAAGGTAAGTCACGTGGCGGCCACGGGCGCGAGCTGGTCGGCGCGGACAGCCACGTTGTGTTCGGCGCCCAAGAGGCTCAGCAATACCCTGACGCGCCCGCGGTCATCTAGGGCCTCAATTGTGGCAATTTGGCCGGCCAGTGCGCCCGCCGTAATCTGGATGCGGTGGCCGGGCTGTATGTATTCCGGCAACTTGGTGAGCACGCCGGCGCTGCACCGAGACATTAGGAGGTCGATCAATTCTGGGCTTACGGCCGACGGCGCGCTCAGCCGCGGCCCGACGAGGCGGATGACGCCCTGCGTGGAGTTGACGGACAGCCAGCGGTCCGCCTCGATGTCGAATTTTACGAATATGTATCCGGGAAACAGCGGCACTAGGACGGTGTCGCGCCTCCGGGCGTGGCTGCGCGTCCGATACAGGCGCGGGCAGAAAGTCTGGAAGCCCTGGCGCGCCAAATGCTCTGCCGCGTAGCCTTCCTTCTGCGACAGAACCTGCGCCACATACCAATTCCCGCCCGCGGCAGCCGCCCGCGGGCGAGGCGCCGGACGGCGTCGCGGGGCCGATGTGCGCCCGACTGCCGCGTCGGGTGACGCGGGCACAAGTTCTTGCGTCTTTGACGGTGAGCCGGCGCCCTGCGGGCGATCTTCATACATGTCGCGCACACCCACCGGCCGGAGGCGTCCAAGGGAGGTGTAAAAATACTTTCAATACTGAAATTATTTTTTGCAATTCTTTTTTATTAATAATTTTATTTTTAATATATACTGATTTATTCATAAAATAACTATCATTAAATAAATATTTCTAAATCAATTAAAAAATAAATAATTTAAAAACCGAGAAACTATAAAACTATAGATATGAAAATAATTTTTTAATAACATGATTGGCGGCGGAAATTGCCGGTTATATCTACCGGCAAAAAATGCCGGCAAATATACTTGGCAAAAATGATCTTTTGGTGTTTCAGGTAGTTAAGATTTTAGAGAGAATTAAAGGAATGCCCACGTACGACGCAGTATTGGACAGCTTCGAGAAACTCCACGAATGCGGCGCCGGGGATGGCGGGTTGGAATTACTCTCGTCCAAGGGAAAAATTGTTGCGGCGATGCTGCGGCATGACAGGCTGTCAGTGAAGGACATCCCACACCTCGCGGGCGTGTCGTTCCGAACCTGCTTCGAGCAATTGCGGTTCCTGGAGATGCTGGGCGTAGTTGAGAAAACCAACGACCCGCTGGACGGGCGGCGCGCTATAGTTAAGTTGAATAGAGAAAAATTATCAGAAACTATTGAAAATTCTGCTCAAAAATAAGTAATTTATTTCAAAATACTATTAATTTAATTTTGATAAAAATTATCATTTTTTAACATATACTTCGTAGAGCTTGCCTTAATTATTTTTTGTTGCCATAATAATTATCATAGCCAGACAGGATGTCACAATGAAACTCACCAAAATTAGCCTGGCCGCACTTGCCGCCGCCTCGCTCGTTAGCGGGCCAGTAATGGCGGAAAGTCTCTCCCCCTCAGCGAGTGCCGTCGGAAATGAGAGCGTCAAGCGCGCCGGCTCAAAGGCCGAGGGCAAACGCAAGCGCCCCTCAGGCGTGGTCTACGGCGCCATTGCAGCCGTGGCCTCGATTGGCGGCGCCATCGCCTTGTTGTCTGATAAGGATAAGCCCGCGAGCCCCTAACCGCGCGGCACGCTATCCAAGTCTAGGGAGGCGGCCTTTGGGTCGCCTTTTTTTATGCGTGTGTCACATTCGGCTTGCCTTCGCGCTCAGTGCCCGGTGGCAGGAGTGGCGCAGCCAAGCCCGCCAGGTTCACTTGCAGATTATGCGGTGGACCGCTCGCCTCGCTGCGCCTCTAAAAGCCACCTCTCCGCACCCTCCAGGCCGATGGCCGTCAGCCGACCGGAGGCGTAGGCGCCCGTGTCGATGCCGACGCGACCCGGCAGCACTTCAGGCGCGTCGGTGATTGTGTGGCCGTGCACGACGCACGCCCGGTCGTGTGACACGTGGCTCAGAAACGGCTCGCGTATCCAGCGCAAGTCGGCGGGCGCCTGGCTGCCGAGTTCGACGCCGGGCCGAATGCCGGCGTGCACGAATACATAGTCGCCAATGACAATCATGTCCTCAAAGCCGCGAATGAAGTCGAGGTCTTCGGACGGAATGATAGCCGCCATCGACGCCCGCAACTCCTCGAACGTCATCTCCCTATACTCGTCGGGCGTGACGCCGTAGGATAGGATGGTCTCCCGTCCGCCGAAGCGAATGAATTGGCGCAGGACGCCCTCATCTTCGAGGGACTTCAGGAACATTTCCTCGTGGTTGCCCAAGAGAATGCGCACTGCCCGCCTCCGGCTCCAGTCGCGCGCGGCGTCGATCACGCCGCGGCTGTCGGGGCCACGATCCACCAAGTCTCCCAGCAAAATGACGGTCGTCTCAGCCGCGCCCCGCGCGTCGTCGTCTGCCTCAATGGCGGAAATAATGTCCCCAAAGAGGTCGGCGCATCCGTGAATGTCGCCCACCGCATACACGCGCCGCCCGTCGGGCACGCGCGTCGGCGCCCGATACGGCGTCGGGGAGAGTAATTTTCGGAAGAAGGTTCGCATAGGTGACAGTCGATATAGAGGCAATTGCTCATCCTACAAGATGCGCGGGCCGGACAGGTGAGGCGGCGTTGAGGCACGTCTGGAGGCTTTTTTTTGAGGACCTCAAACAGGCTTCCGCCTCTGGGCAGTTTCTCGCCAGGCGCGTCGCAAAGTCATGGTGTCAAATAACATGCACATTGGCCAGCCCCTTACTGTATGAGGTCGCCCACCCCGAAGGGCTTGGCCGGTATTCTTGCCAAGCCCGTGCACAGTCACTTGGGTACTACATCCACCGAGCGTAAGGTGAACTTAGCGCCAAGTTGACTGCTTCCGCCCGCCGCCTGCAAAATCAGCAGCTGCGTGCGGCAGTCACTGCCGACAGTAAAATCTTGCATGTGCGCAAAATCGCCCGCGCGCACGGAGGTGGCGGCAAACCACTTGCCGACGTTCCCCGCCGGCGTAATGCACTGCATGTCCCAACGGATTTCGGCGTCGGACACGGCATCCAGTGCCGCGTATTGTGCCTGAAAGCGATAACTTCCGGGCTCAAGGAAAAGCAATTTACGCATAACTTCGCCACGCTCCCCAGACCCGGCAAATGCCGCGAGCGAAAACCGGCCCCCGGCGTCTGGCTGCGAAAACACACCGCCGACGCCTACATTTTCAATCGCCTGCCAGCCCGCGGCGGGATGCGCGAGATTAACTGTCGCCCTGGTCAGTGATGCAGATTGGAATGCGGCTTTATTGCCACCCTTCAGGCTCAGATAATATTGCCGGAAGGCGGGGAATTTATTCTTCGCCGCCAACTGCCCCAGCAGAGCGTTCGAAATGTTCCGATAATTTTCTTCGTCGGGCAGGCGGCCAGCCTTCACCAATACGTCAGCCAAATTTGCCGGATTTTCGATGCCGTTTATGGCGTCACCAAGATATGCAGGCAGCCACACGGGCGCCTGTCGGACAATAGGCGCCAACGCAATGCGCACGTCGGGGTCACCCAGTGCCCCAGTCAGTGTCGGAAACAATATCGGGAAGCTACTCGGTGTTGCCCGCATTGCAATGTCGTAATGATTTAGCGCGGCACGCTTGTCGTTGCGGGCGACGGCATCCTCAATCAGCCACAATTGCGTGCCCAAGTCCCGCCGCGACACCTTCTGCGACAGAAGCATCAAGTCCCGTGCCTTCTTGGTGTCGCCGCGCGCGTCTGCAACATAGCCCAGCAATCGAATGGCTACGGGGTTTAGGGCACCGCCACGCAACGACTGTTTCGCCATGGCCTCAACCTTGGCGAGCGTTGCGGGATCTTGCCTTTGCGCGAATAGTTCGTCCGCCTTGCGTGACAGTGCCAATGGGTGATCCGGCACATAGTATAGCGCGGTGTCGGGGCTTCGCTCCCAGGTTGTATTGGCGACCGCGTTAATGAACGAAAGCCAGGCGAGATAGGTGGCCGCAACTAGTATGGCGACAAATTTTATCCAGAATGACGGTGGCCTCGCGCCCAGTGTCGCAAATCGCGACGGGACTTTACGTTCTATCGACATCAGTTCCCGCGTTTCACTTTAGGATAAGAGCCTCATTCATGAACTTAAATTATGTAAAAATAATAACTTAAGTCAGCATTGTGGGATTGTTTATAAATTTCTTCTATTGAACGGGATCACATGTGCATACTTAGTTCGGCGGCAATTTATGCCCGCAATATTTGCCGTTAATCTTCAATGCCGGCCGCGGCTCAGCGTCCTGAAATTCAAGTGAATGTGAGTTTGTAGAGATTGACGTAATAATCCTTTCGGTCGGCAGTGCCGCCACCCTGCCGCCAGAGCCGCCAATGAAGCCCCGCCAGCTAATTTGCCGCCAAGTTGGTTATTTTGCGATTTATGGGTGAAGTGAACGAATTTTTTCTGGGAATTTGCGACGCATTCTCGACATTCTATTACTAGTGATGTGGGAATAATGTGCCCGTCGCGCTATTTAGACAGCGGCGGCCATACGCACATTTAGAAGCCGCGCTACCGCACGATTGTGAACTTGGCCAGTTAAGACAGCTTCTTGCAAGGTCATGTCTCCGATTGGAGCATTTCACGATAATGTAGTATCCGGACGGTTTGTTGAACCGAATGCTTGCCCGGCAATAAAGGGACATTCCAAGCTGTCACATTGAAACGGCGTTCTCCTAATCCCGTTGCTCGATCTTTGCTTTCGAGCAAAAAGTGCCGTCATACAAAGAAACGCCACGAAACGTTCGTTCAGCGCCGGTTCCTCATTGGACTGCTCGATGGGATGTATTTGGGCTTATTTCACTCCGAGCAGAGCCGCAGCGGCGACTTCGCCATCCTGCTCGGAACTTCCGCCGCTGACGCCAATTGCGCCGACGATTTGGCCGTTGATGACAATCGGCGTGCCGCCTTCAATGGCAACCACACCCGGCAGGCTAAGCACGGCGTTGCGTCCGCCGGCGATGGAATCGAAAAACGCCTTCGTGCTCCGCTTGAAGCGCGCCGCGGTGCGCGCCTTTTCGCGGGCCACCAGATCGGATCCATATTGTGTGCCGTCCATCTTGTGGAACAGCACAAGCTCGCCACTTGGTTCGACGACGGCGAAGGCCATCGTGAAATTGCGCGACTGCGCGGACTGTTCGGCGGCGGCTACAATCTTTTTTGCCTGCGCTAGCGTGACCGGGCTGCCGTAAGGCAATGGCAACTGTTGCGCGCCTGCAGCGGCGGTCAAAACAATTGCCGCAACCGCACCTAAAAACATCCGCCTCATCATGACCTACCCTCTGCAGCCTTTTATCAAGCCTGTTAATTGTCAGATATTTTGCCGGTGCGCCATCGGTAAAGTCTCAACCTTCCTGTGGCGTTTACCCAGCCGACAATGAAGGTCGCATTGTGCCGGCAAATATTATGCCGTCTCCCCCGCCTTTGCATTGACACAGCCCTTCAAATGCCGCTAAGCGCGCCCCCTACCCTGTGCCCGGATGGCGGAATTGGTAGACGCACCAGCTTCAGGTGCTGGCGCTGGTAACGGCGTGGAGGTTCGAGTCCTCTTCCGGGCACCAATTACCAAAAGTGAATGAGGCGCAATGTCTGATTGCGTGGCCGCTTAAGGCCTAAGCTTGCTTGTCCGGATCAATGTGCAGCCAATCGGCATGGCGCGGGGCTTTTTTGGTTTCGCTCCATTCTGCAAGCATCAACGGCGCGACGCGTTTTAATTCGGCATATTGTTCGGGCGTGCCGATGTTGCATGCAAGCTCCAGCCGGTGGCCGTTGGGATCAAAGAAATAGATCGACCGGAAGATACCGTGATATGTCGGCCCGACCACATCAATGCCCTGCGCCTCGATATGCGCTTTTGCGGCAAGAAGGGCGTCGAGGTCACTGACTTCGAACGCGATATGCTGGACCCATGCCGGGGTATTGGGGTCTTTGCCCATTTCGGGTTGGTTCGGCAGTTCGAAAAACGCGATGACATTGCCGCCGCCGCAATCGAGGAAGATGTGCATATAGGGGTCATATTCCCCCGTCGACGGAACATGATCCTCGGCAAAGGCCGTGGTGAATTCCATGCCCAAGACTTTCGCGTACCAGTCCGCCGTCGCCTTTGCATCCTTGCAGCGATAGGCCACATGGTGAATGCGGCTGAGCGCGATGGGCGCGGTCATAATGCGGCCTCTTGTACCGTCAGCGCACCGCGCTCAATCTGGTCGCGCTCAATGCTTTTGAACAAGGCGGTGAAGTTCCCTTCGCCAAAGCCTTCATCTTTCTTGCGTTGGATAAATTCGAAGAACACCGGTCCAATCATCGTCTGCGAGAATATCTGCAGCAGCAAACGCGGGTCACCATCTTCGGTGGAACCATCGAGCAAGATACCGCGTGATTGCAGTTCGTCGACCGGCTCGCCATGGCCCGGCAAGCGCTCCTCCAGCATATCATAATAGGCTTTCGGCGGTGGCGGCGCGAATGGCGTGCCCAGCGCTTTCAACCGGTCCCAGCACGCCGGCAGGTCGTCACAGGAAAAGGCGATATGCTGAATGCCTTCGCCATTATACGCACGCAGATATTCCTCAATCTGCCCGCCGCCGGCTTTGCCCTCTTCGTTCAACGGAATGCGGATTTTGCCATCCGGCGCCGTCATCGCGCGGCTGGTGAGGCCGGTATATTCGCCCTTGATATCGAAATAGCGGATTTCACGGAAATTGAAGACGCGCTCATAAAAGCTGCCCCAATGCGCCATGCGCCCGCCATATACATTGTGCGTCAGGTGGTCGATAATCTTGAAGCCGGCACCCACAGGGTTGCGATCCACGCCGGGCAGATAATCGAAATCGATATCGTAAATCGACAATGCGTCACCATAGCGATCGACAAGGTAAATCATCGCCCCGCCAATGCCGCGAATGGCGGGTAGCCGAAGCTCCATTGGCCCTGTACGTGTCTCAACGGGCTCCGCGCCACGGGCAATCGCTTCGTCATAAGCGACCCGCGCATTTTTCACGCGAAAGGCCATGCCGCACGCCGACGGACCATGTTCTGCGGCAAAATAAGCAGCCGGGCTTTTGGGTTCGTAATTGGCGATCAGGTTGATTTCACCCTGACGCCACAGGTCGACATCTTTCGACCGGTGCCGGGCAATGCGCGTAAAACCCATGCGCTCGAACACAGGTTCGAGCAGGCCTTTTTCCGGTGCGGAAAATTCGATGAATTCGAACCCGTCCAAACCCAACGGGTTTTCGAACAAATCGGCCATGCTACTGCTCCTGCGAAACTGGTTACATTTGCAACCAATTTACGGCATCACTCTTCAGGAGTCAATGCGAGCGGGCGTTATGTGAAGTGCAGGCGCCGGTATTTGCCACGGAAATATAATAAAGGATCGCGGCGCGGTTCAAAGCTGGCTTTTTCGACGCGCCCGACAAGGATGAAATGGTCGCCCGCCTCGTGCAGCGTATGCCGTTTGCATTCAAAGATACCGAGCGAGCTGGGCAAAATAGGCGCGCCATATTCGCCGACTTCCCACCGCGTTCCGGAGAAGCGATCTTCGCTTTTTCCCGCGAACAGGTTGGACACCGGCTGCTGACCAATCTGCAATACGTTGACCGCGAAGTCATCGATCCCGCGCAAAACCTCTGCACTGCCCGAATTGTTGGCGATGCAGACGAGCAGCAATGGCGGATCGAGCGACACGCTGGTAAAGCTGTTCGCAGTCAGGCCGACGGGCCGGCCGTCGGGCGCATGGGCGGTGATGATGGTCACGCCCGTTGCAAAGCAGCCCATTGCATCGCGCAACGTGCGCGCATCGGAACCGGAGCGATATTCCGGAATGAAGCGCGGTTGCTTGCGCTCCAGAAAATCGATCAGCAAGCCGTTGAACGCTTCGGTTCGTTCGGCGACGATCAGCAGCCCGCCGCCATCGACATCAATCGCTTCGACATTGGGAAAAGTGGAGGCAAAGCCCGTTTGCGCGTCAACACCATCCGACGCGCCAAGCGCACCGCGCACCACCAATACGGGAATGTTGATCTGTGGCGCGGCTTGCTCCAGCCGGGCATCCACACCGTCGGTGCCGAATGACGCGAAAAGTTTGCTGTCATATTCGGATGGCGCAAGCCCCTGCCCCAAGGCCGCAGACAGTTTCTCGGCCGACACCTTGACCGCTTGCGCATCGGTATGTGCAGGCGGGTCGAGGAGGATAAGCCCGGACGCCAATGTCGCTGCATCCTCGGCAAGCGCCATCGTTGCGATCCATGCACTGTGCGTTGCCGCCACCACCACTGGCCGCGTCCGCATCTGCCCCAGAACCGCGCGCAAATCGTCTACAAAAGCGTCGATGTCATAACGGCCATCGGACGGCCAATCGCTGCCGCCATGACCGCGCAGGTCAACATTGATGACATGCCGCCCAGCCTGTTCAAGGCCGACGGCGACATCTTCCCACACTTTACGCGTTTGGCCGAAGCCGTGCAGCAGGACGATCGAGGGTTCATCGGCGGAACCGATATCATCCGCTTCAAGTCTGACCCCGGCAAAGCCCTTAAATTCTCTTACATATCGAAGCGACATTCGCCTGCACCCCAAATTCTGTCTAACGGTGTCATCTATCTTTTACCCGTGGACGTTAACGCCCCGAAACGCAAGATTTTAGGCGCGTTCGGTGGAAATGACGGCCATGGTAATCCGCGAAATGCACACCAGCTTTCCGGCTTCGTCCTCAATGCGGATCGACCAGATTTGTGTTGTCCGGCCGATGGATTCGGCTTTCCCCGTTGCAAAAACCAGACCGTCCTTTGCCGGACGAATATGGTTCGCGTTGATTTCCATGCCCACGGTCGCAAATTTGCTGCGATCCACAGTCATCGCCGCGCCCACCGATCCGACCGTTTCGGCAAGCACAACAGACGCGCCGCCATGCAGCCGGCCATAAGGTTGCTTTGTGCGTTCATTGACGGGCATGCTGGCCTTGATCCAATCATCGCCATAATCAATGAACCGGATGCCGACATAGCCGGGCATGCAATCGTCACCATTTTCGGTGAGCGAATTGAGATCAAGTGCGTCGTCAAACCAGATTTTTGCCATAGCCCGCAATTAACCCGACAGACGACTATTGCAACCTAGTCTTTTGCCTACCCAAAGGCCCACCTGCAAATCACACCCGCAGCTGCATATATTTCCCCCCAATATGCGTTATGGGTTGGCGAACCGTTTGGCGGGGGTTGTGCCGCACCAGCATATGGACGATGATGTTTCGGCGGCAATGCTGTTACACGCCGCGAAACGCTTGCCGTAAATATGTAATGTTTTCGTGGCACGCCGCATGAGCCATTTAAAAAGGATGATTTTTCGTGAAGCCCGCGCCCGGTTCAAGCAAAGTGAAGCCCTTGAAAACGCCTGAGGACGCACGCTATTTTAACCGCGAATTATCCTGGCTGAAATTCAATGAACGCGTGTTGGAAGAGGCGTCGAATCCGGCGCACCCGCTGCTTGAACGGCTGCGCTTTTTGTCGATTTCCGGCACAAACCTCGACGAATTTTTCATGGTCCGCGTCGCTGGCTTGCGTGGTCAACAGCAACGCAAAATTGAAGAACTGTCGATCGACGGCCGCACCCCGTCTGAGCAATTGACCGCAACGGTTGCCGCGGCGGACCGCCTCATGATCCAGCAGCAAAAGCTGTGGCGCAAATTGATGCGCGAGTTATCGGCAGAGGGCATTAAGATTGTTCAACCGTCCGCCCTTGGCAAAAATCTGCAAGCTGCGGTCGGCACATATTTCGAAGAACAGATTCTTCCGGTCCTAACGCCGCAAGCGCTGGATCCCGCCCACCCGTTTCCGTTCATCCCCAATCAGGGCCTCAGCCTGATTTTCGACATGCGCCGTAAAAATGATGGCGAAGTCGTGCGCCAATTGGTGATGATCCCGCAATCGCTGGCGCGTTTCATCCGGTTGCCGGGCCCCGGCACGCGCTTTGTCACGATTGAGGCGTTGATTAAGCATTTCGTCGGGCAGATGTTTCCGGACTATCTGCTGGTCGCAGCGGGTGCCTTCCGCATTATCCGTGACAGCGACATTGAGGTGGAGGAAGAGGCCGAAGATCTTGTGCGCTATTTCCGCAGCGCTATCAAACGCCGCCGCCGTGGCCGGATTATCCGGCTGAAGCTGGAAAAAGGACTGCCCGCGGAATTGGCGACCTTAATCCGGTCAGAACTTGGCGCTGGCGCATCCATCGTTGTCGAAACCGTGGGTTTCTTGGGCATCGGGGACCTTGGACAATTGGTGGACGAAGATCGGCCAACGTTGAAATTCCCGCCTTATTCGCCACGCTTTCCCGAACGCATTTTGGAACATGACGGCGACTGCTTTGCGGCGATCCGCCAAAAAGATATCGTCGTCCATCACCCCTATGAAAGCTTTGACGCCGTCCTTGCATTTTTGCAGCAAGCGGCGGTTGATCCGGATGTCGTTGCGATCAAGCAGACATTGTATCGCGCAGGTAAGCAGTCCGCAGTCATTCGCGCTTTGTGCGAGGCCGCCGATGCGGGGAAATCTGTAACCGCTATCGTCGAGCTAAAGGCGCGATTTGACGAAGAGCAAAACCTGCACTGGGCTTCGCAGCTCGAAAATTCCGGTGTTCAGGTCGTCTACGGCTTTGTCGACATGAAAACCCACGCCAAAATTTCGCTGGTCGTGCGGCGCGAGGCGGACGGATTTCGGACCTATTGCCACTTGGGCACGGGCAATTACCACCCCATCACGGCGAAGGTGTATACCGACATCAGCTTCTTCACCGCCGACCCGCGCGTCGGGCATGATGCTGGGCAGATCTTCAATTATATCACCGGCTATATCCCGCCGACGGAACTTAAGCTTTTGACGATGAGCCCGCTTGGCCTGCGCGAAAAAATCATGTCGCTGATTGATGATGAAATCGCACATGTGGCAGCGGGACGGTCGGGTGCTGTCTGGGCAAAGGTGAACTCGTTGGTCGACAAGGCCGTGATCGACAAATTGTACGAAGCGAGCGAAGCGGGCGTCGAGATTGACCTGATTGTGCGCGGCATTTGCTGCCTGCGTCCCGGGGTGAAGGGCATGTCTTCGCGCATCCGCGTAAAGTCTGTCGTTGGACGTTTCTTGGAACACAGCCGTATTTGGGCGATGGGCAATGGCGCGGACCTTCCCAATCCGGACGCAAAGGTGTTTATGTCGTCGGCGGACTGGATGTCGCGTAATTTTGACCGCCGTGTCGAATATATGCTGCCGATCGAAAATCCGACGGTGCACGACCAGATTCTGGATCAGGTTATGGTTGCAAACCTGCTCGACAACCAGCAAAGCTGGATGCTGCGGTCAGACGGCCGATATGAGCGAGTCAAAGCAGGAACGATGCCTTTCAATTTGCACCATTATTTCATGACAAACGCGTCACTGTCAGGACGCGGGGGCGCGCTTGCGGATGACAAGAAGGTTCCAACGCTGCGCCTCATCCGACAAAGATGAAGGCGGTGCGTCAGGCCGTCATTGATATTGGCTCCAACACCGTACGACTGGTCGTTTACGCCGGGTTGCCGCGTGCGCCATTGCCGATTTATAACGAGAAAAGCCGCGTAAAACTTGGCGCCTGCCTCGCCGGTGATGGCATCATCGATAAAGCCACGATGAAAAAGGCGCTGGCCGCCTTGGCGCGCTTTGAAACGCTGGCAAGGGCGATGCAGGTCGACACTATGCGCGTGGTCGCCACCGCCGCAACGCGGGAAGCCAAGAATGGCCATGAGCTGGTGGAAAAGGCAGCGGCGCTCGGCATTCACGTCGATGTGCTGGATGGCGATGCAGAGGCAACCGCCGCCGGGCTCGGCATATTAAGCGACAACCCACATGCCAATGGCTATGTCGGCGATCTTGGCGGTGGCAGCCTTGAGCTTATTCGCATATCCGACGGAAAACTGGGCACACGCATCTCCCTGCCATTGGGCACATTGCGGCATGGCATATTGCAGGGCAAAACGACCAAGCAGATTAGCCAGATGCTGCGCGATGATATTGCCAAAGCGATGGGCAAAGGGAATTTCCCCATCGAAACCGGCCTGCCATTTTACATGATCGGTGGATCGTGGCGGACATTCGCGCGGCTGCACATGCACCAGACCGCATATCCGCTCACCATCCTGTCCAATTATGAAATGCCCGCCGACGCACCCGAAATGATGATGGCGATGGTGAACGACAAAGACGCGTTAACCCGCTCCAATGTTGTTGCCGCAGGCCGTATTTCTGCGCTGCCGGGGGCGAATGCGTTGCTCGCCGGCATATCGGGCCTGCTGAAACCCAGCACGCTTATCACCAGCATCTATGGCCTGCGTGAGGGATTGTTGTTTGAACAGCTGACCCCAGCCGAGCGCCAAGCCGACCCGCTGATCGCCGCCGCGCAGTTTGAAGGCGAACGGCTGGGCCGCTTTCCCTTTCATGGTGACGCGTTGGCGCAATGGATGGCACCTGTGTTCGCCGGACAAAGCCCCAATGATGCGCGGCTGTGCCGGGCGGCCTGTTTGCTGTCCGACAGCGTGTGGAACGTAAACCCCGAATATCGCGCGGACCATGCGCTCGATCTGGCACTGGACGGCAGCTGGCCCGGCGTGAACGCAAGCGACCGCGCGGTGATAGCCGCGGCGCTGTGGACGGTACATGCCGGAAAGCGGACCTTGCCCGAAATGCTCACGGCCTTGGCCACACCCGGCGCACTCGCACAAGCGGTGATCTGGGGCCTCGCCATCCGTCTCGCGCACCGGCTTGATGGCGGCACCGGCGGCGCGCTGGCCGACAGCCGGATTGACGGCGACGGCGCGACATTACGCCTGCACCTGACCGGCTCCGCCGTGCGGCTTCAGTCCAACAGCGTCCAGCGCCGGTTGCAGGCACTGGGGGAAGCTTTGGGCTACGCGCAGGCGGAGATTTTGGGTTAGGGGATGCCCCCTCGCCGCTAGCGCGCGAGCGCAACGCCCCGCCAAAACCAAACGCTGCGCCAATGTATCTCGCACAAAGCCACAAATGCACGAAGAAGGGTAAGCCTGACTGGTCATCCTGAACCGTATCGAACGGGGCATTTTTAAAGCAATATTAACGCCTTCATCTTTAATTTTACGCTCGGCTAAACCACGATCACGCGAACTGCGCAGAAAACACGCCGTCGTGGATTTTTCAGGAATGGAGGCGTCGGGTGGTTATGCAGGACATTGCTGGAAATCAACCAGACACCCGATTGGAACGGGGATTCCGCTTTGTTCAAGCGAGGACGGCGGCATGATGGCGCGGCGGGGGGAAAATTAAGTGCACTGTCACCGTAATTCGATGAAAAAACTTAGAATAGCAGCTGTGGCATTTTTGACAGTTTTGATCATATGCCTCTGTTCTATAAGCTTTTTTTCAGATAAGATTTCGTTACATCCTCCATTGATACCTATTTTAATGGGCGCTCTTGTTATTTCGGGTATTGGACTACCTCTCTGCTTTGCGCTGATTATACAGGAATTGCGGAAGCGCCGATAAATGAAAAAGCCCGTAAATTACGAAGTCGTCTCGCAAGCAGTGGTGCCGGTCACCGTAATTCCTAGAGAATGCTCCAGGCAGCATCGATCCAAATATTCATGTTCCGATAAAACCATGAGCGACAATATGTATGATTTTAACAGACTCGAAGTGTTAGCATCCATGCTAATTAAAGATGGTAGAACAAAAGATGCCATTCGAATTTACTTGTTCATGGCAGATGGAGACCCATCGCTTGACGCGGGCTATCTTGGCATTCGCTTAGCTCAGTGCTATGAGAATCTCGACGATCTTGACGTGGCGCGCTATTGGTTTGGCAGAGCAATCGAGGAAAACCCTGAAGTTAATATCGAAGCAATCGAGGCAAGAAAACGACTTGGTCCAATGTCGATCGCTGATCTGTTAGATGAATAATTCAGAATTAGGATTGGGAATTACGGTAATTGCACCGAAATTGCAGGATTTTGATTTTTTGGGAAATTTCTATGCGATACAACAGATCTCAATTATTGAGATTAATGAGCATTGTTAGCGCTACGTCAATCCTGACCGCATGCCACCGAAATGACGAAACGGATTTATCGAAATATGATACAATCATTGAAGACTCCTTTGCTCGTCAAGCCGCCGCAGAAAGATCATCAATTGAGGACGTCAAAGCCTATCAAGTCGCAGTTACACTCGAAGGTCTTGAAGAAACTTGCATAATACTTGTAAGAAGTGAATTCGCTGGATCTCAGAGATGTTACGTTAAAAAGGCTAATGGCTGGGTCGTTGTTAGTGAAAAAATTGCACCGGTTAAATGAACCGGCACTTCGGTGACGAATTGGGAGTTGCAGTGGGGAATTCCCTGTAGGCAATGACGTTCACCTTCAGAATGACGGTGACACATGCGTCATCCCCGAACAAACACCCCCCCTCGTCATCCTGAACTTGTTTCAGGATAACATGCGACGTTGATGTGTTATCCTGAAACAAGTTCAGGATGACGAACACTTTCAGGATGACCAACACATTCAGGGCGGCGAACAGGGTCTTCAAGAAAGCTTGTTTGAGACATGGCCAGACGGGCTTACCCTCACCCCATCGGGTAAAGTATTTCCTTCGTCACCTTGTGAATGGCGGTCATCACGTCGTCGCTGAGTTTCAGGTCAATCGCCGCGAAAATATCGTCCAGCTGATCCTCAGTGCTGACGCCCACAATCGTCGATGCGACAAAGTCATGTTGCTTTGACCAAGCGGTCGCCAGCGTCACCGGCGACATGCCCGCTTCCTTGGCAATTTCCACGATCCGCATCGTGCTTTCCAGCGCGCGGGGGCCGGCAAAGCGTTGCGCCATTTCGGCCTGACGCGCGCCCGCCATTTCCAGATAGCGTGAGAAACGTGCGCCTTCTGGCCGCGCGCCATCGAGATATTTGCCCGACAAGACGCCGCCGCCCAATGGCGAATAGGGAAGCAGCGATACGCCTTCCTGACGGCAGACTTGTTTCAGTTCATCTTCGAACCGGCGGTTGTTGATGGAAAAGTTGTTCTGGATACTGTGATAGCGCGCCGTGCCCAGACGCTCCGATGTCGCGAGCGACTTCATGAGGCCATAGCTTGTTTCGTTCGAACAACCCAAAACACGAACTTTTCCGGCGCGCACCAGATCGTCGAGGGCTTCCATCGTTTCATCATAGGCGGTGCCATGGTCTGGCCAATGCGTCTGGTACAAATCGATATAATCGGTCTGCAAACGGCGCAGGCTTTCCTCAACCGCCGTAACGATGTTGTGGCGATCAAGCGCGGTCATCCCGCCGCGCTTTGGCGATTTGAACCATGTATGGCTTGGGCCCGAAACCTTCGTTGCCATGATGATGGCGTCGCGGTTTTTACCCTTCATCCAGCGGCCAACAATGTCCTCTGTCCGGCCGACCCATTTGATATCCGGCGGCACGGGATAGCCTTCGGCGGTGTCGAAAAAGTTGATGCCAGCGTCCAAACAGCGGTCGAGTATGCGGTGCGCCTGTGCTTCATCGGTTTGCGAGCCGAATGTCATCGTCCCCATGCAGATATCCGAGACGTAAACGGCACTTTTACCAATACGACGATGTTCCATATTCTTCTCCCCCTAATATTGTCCGGCCGCACCCACGACCAAAAATGCCAGCGCCGCGAGTAAACCCGTCATGCGGTTCGACCTGAAATGGCCAAGGGCATTGCTGCCATCGGCCTGCAATGAAACCACTTGCATAACCAAATGAAAGGCGACGGGAACAAGCGCAATCAATGCCTGCTTTTCGGGCCGAACGCTCCATATGGCCATGCCCCAGCCGAAAAGCGCAAGGAGATAGAATATGGCCACGCCTGCCCGCACGCTGCCACCCAAGCGCAATGCGCTCGATTTAATCCCCACCAGCGCGTCATCTTCGCGGTCCTGCATGGCATAGATCGTGTCATAGCCCACAACCCAGAATATCGTGCCGGCGTACAGCCAGAACATCGCTACATCGGCCTGCCCCGCAATCGCGACCCAGCCGACCAAAGCGCCCCAGCTGAACACCAGCCCAAGCCAAAGCTGCGGCCACCATGTGATGCGTTTCATAAATGGATAGGCCGCGACCAGCAGTAGGCTTCCCAAAGCCAAAAGCTGGGCATTCAGGTTCAGCTGCAGCAGCACAATCAAACCCACCAGCGCCAATATCATCAGCCACGCCCATGCCGCCTTGCGTGAAATCAACCCGCTGGCCAGCGGGCGGTTTGCCGTGCGCGCAACCTGCGCATCCAAGTCACGATCAATGATATCATTATAGACGCAGCCCGCGCCGCGCATCGCAATTGCGCCAAGCAACATCCACAACGCCAAATCCCAACGCGCAATCAGCCCGCCCGATAGCGCCAAGCCAAACACGCATGGCCAAAATAATAGCCACCAGCCGATCGGCCGGTCAAAACGTGCCAGCAACGCAAAGCCCCGCAGCTTTGCCGGGAGCAGATTCATAATGCCGGTATATTCGCTGTCGGGCACAAGTTGCGTGGTCATAGGAGTGCCCTGCCAAAATTTATCCCGTTCGTCATCTGGAAGTTGGCAGATGACGGCGCGGAGTTTTGTGGTTATGCACACTTCATGCCCGCAACACCCGCCTGGCCCCCAAAATCAACGCCGCGGCTGTTTGTCGAACAGCCGTTGGCCGAAGGCGCGACTTTAAACATCAGCGGCAACAGCGCCCATTATCTGATCGGCGTGATGCGTTTGAAAGAGGGCGCACCCGTCAAATTGTTCGATGATGTTTCGGGCGAATATTTGGCAACCGTCACCGAAACGCACAAACGCGACCTTGTTTTGACCGTGGACGCCAAATTGCGCGACCGCGAATTCACCCCCGACCTTTGGATTTGTCAGGCGCTCATCAAAAAGGACCGGTTTGACTGGATCGCCGAAAAAGCCTGCGAGCTTGGCGTTGCCCGATTTGTGCCTGTGCTGACGACGCGCTGTGTTGTCGACAAGGTGAAAGAAGACCGCCTGCGCGCGCATATGATTGAGGCGGCAGAACAATGCGAGCGGACCGCCTTACCCGTAATTGACCCGCTTGCGCGCATCGACGCACTGCTGGGCCAATGGCCAGCCGACCGGACCCTATATTTCTGCGACGAGCGCGGCGGTGAGCCGTTTTCGGACGCGATCCGTCCCGGCCCCGGCGCTGTCCTGATTGGACCAGAGGGCGGATTTACCGATAGTGAGAATGCCGCAATTCGCGCGCACCCTTCTGCGCGGCCAGTGTCATTGGGCCCGCGCATCCTGCGCGCCGATACCGCCGCGGTTGCCGCGATTTCTGTGTGGATGTCCCAAAATGGCGATTGGACGGCTTAATAGCCCGTGATGCTGCACGCGTAACGCTTTGCGATCACCGTCAATGCCCCGTGACCGTGCTGACGGAATTTTCTGGCAATATAGCCGCTACATTTCTAAACCGCGCGCATGAGCACAAAAACTGTTTCGGACCGCGAAGATCCCGTCATTGAAACGCGCGATCAACTCATCGCCGCGATTGCCAAGGGCGAAAAGCCTAAGGACCGCTGGCGCATTGGCACCGAACATGAAAAATTCGTCTATAACCGGACGGACCATCATGCGCCGTCTTATGACGAACCAGGCGGCATTCGCGATTTGTTGATGGCCATGACCGAATTTGGCTGGGAACCTGTTTACGAAAACGGCAAGGTTATCGCCATGACCGGCACCGATGGCGCCGTCAGCCTTGAACCCGCAGGGCAGCTGGAACTGTCAGGCGCCCCGCTTGAAAACCTGCATCAAACATGCGCGGAAACCGGACGCCATTTGAAGCAAGTGAAAGCCATTGGTGACAAGACCAACACCAGCTTCTTGGGCCTTGGGCTTTGGCCCGACAAGACGCGGGCGGAATTGCCGATCATGCCCAAAGGTCGCTATGACATCATGCTGCGCCATATGCCGCGTGTGGGCAGCATGGGCCTCGACATGATGCTGCGCACCTGCACGATTCAGGTCAATCTTGATTATTCAAGCGAAGCCGACATGGCCCACAAGTTCCGCACCTCGCTCGCGCTTCAGCCGCTGGCGACCGCGTTGTTCGCAAACTCGCCGTTCTTGGAAGGCAAGCCAAACGGCTTCCTCTCCTATCGCAGCCACATCTGGTCCGACACCGATCCCCAGCGCACGGGCATGCTGCCGTTCGTATTCGATGAGAACTTCGGATATGAACAATATGTCGACTATATGCTGAAGGTGCCGATGTATTTCGTCTACCGCGACGGCAAATATATCGACGCATCGGGGCTCGATTTCCGCGACTTTTTGAAGGGCGAACTTTCGGTACTGCCGGGCGAAAAGCCGACGGTTTCCGATTGGGAAGACCATATGTCGACCGCCTTCCCCGAAGTGCGCTTGAAAAGCTTCCTGGAAATGCGCGGCGCGGATGGTGGTCCATGGAACCGCATCTGTGCGCTGCCCGCATTCTGGGTCGGCTTGCTCTACGATCAAGACGCGCTTGACGCTGCCTGGGACGAGGTAAAGCACTGGACGATGGAAGAACGCGAAACGCTGCGCAGTGCAGTGCCAGCGCAGGGCCTGAACGCAGCGATACCCGGCGGTGGCAAGTTGCTCGATTTGGCAGGACGCATTCTTGATATCTCATCATCAGGGCTTGCTGCACGCAACTGCCTGAATGCCAGTGGCGACAATGAAACCGGCTTTCTGGACCCGCTGCGTGAAATCGTTGCCAGCGGCAAAACCGTGGCGGAACAAATGCTCGACAAATATCACGGCGAATGGGCCGGTGACATTTCCCGCGTGTATGACGAGATGAGCTTCTAAATTTCCGACAATATCATGCAAGAACGGGGCGGGTGTGCGAAAGCAGACTTGCCCCGTTCGCATATCGGCGTTAAGGGCGCATCTCTTCGCTGAAAAGCGGGGTGCAGGAGTTTAGCTCAGTTGGTAGAGCATCGGTCTCCAAAACCGAGGGTCGTGGGTTCGAGTCCCCCAACTCCTGCCATTTTATTGGCGTCGTCTATACGTTGGCCTCTTCGCGGATCTTCATCCGCCATCCCCAGATACTCAAAATAAACATCGCGGCATTCGATCCGAAATCCAATGCCATCCAGCGGTTTAAAATGGGCAATTCATATACAAAATAATAGTTGAAGCCGAAGAAGGGCAGCAACGCGATGGCGTAAGCAACAAACGCTGCGCGGGTAAAGCGGCTAAACCAAATGAACAGGCCGCCCAAAACAGCTTGTGCGCCGAAACAGCCAATAAAGAGCGCGCTGGTCGCGCTTAAATGTTGGTACTCCGGATTGATTGTCATCCGTTCAACCATATGCGGTGCAAACAAGCACCAACCGCCCAAAACAAAATAGGGCAAAGCGATAAGGCGCTGGATGTGGATAGACTGCATACACTTCCTCCGTGTCATCATCCGTAAAGCAACAGGTTATGGCCAAAGCGTGATGGACAAAGCATCCGCTGCCTTTAATGCGCCTTACGCTTCGGGATCATGTGATGGGCCAAGACAATCACGGCGCCAATGGCGAGCCCCACGACACCGCATAATGCGGCATCCGCAACCCATGCCAAAGCGCCTTCATGCAGGCCGAAAAACTCCGCCGGGTGCACGCCAAAACCGTGGACGATGATTTGTCCGCCGACCCACAGCATTGCCGCGGTGCCGATGGTTGATAAGGCGGCGAGCAACTTTGGCATCGCCTTCACCAGGCCGCGGCCAATGGCCTGCGATCCGCCATTTTCACGCTGCGCCATGTGCAGGCCGATGTCGTCCATTTTCACAATTACGCCGACGACGCCGTACACCGCAATCGTGATGGCAATCGCGACAAAGGCCAGAACGCCAGCCTCAAGCCAGATCGACGTTTCGGCCATGCTTTTGACTTCGTTCAGCGCAATCGCCATGATTTCGGCTGACAGAATGAAGTCGGTACGCACCGCGCCTTTCACCATATTTTGTTCATGTTCGGTGCTGGTCAATTCAGCGAGTTCTTCGACCAAACTCTCTTCCTCATGCGGAACCAGTTTTTCCCAAACTTTTTCGGCGCCTTCGAAACATAGATACGCGCCACCTAACATGAGGATCGGCGTAATGGCCCATGGCAGGAACAGGCTTAACAACAACGCAACCGGCAAAATAATGACTAGCTTGTTGAAGAATGACCCCTTCGCAATGCGCCAAATTATCGGCAGTTCGCGGTCCGGCGTAAACCCAGTGACATATTGCGGGGTAACCGCCGTATCGTCGATAACCACACCCGCGGCCTTGCTGCCTGCCTTGCCAGCGGCAGCGGCGACATCGTCTACAGATGCGGCCGCAACTTTGGCAATTGTCGCAATGTCGTCGAGTAAGGCGGCAAGACCGGATGGCATGTGGACAAATCCCCTGATGTGATGAAGCGTTGAGGGATAGCCAAAAACCTTAACAGTTCAAGGCCGTTTGATATCCTATGCCCGACGCCTTCGCTTTCCTAAACGGACTTGCCTCGCACCGAATCCATCGCTAAAGGCCTAGTCTTTCCGAAATCGGAACCTATATCGCTCTCGACCCGCCGGTCGGAGCGCTGGCGGCTATCCTCGGGATCGAACAGGAAGAAACGATATGGCAAAGACAAGCCCCGGTGAATTCATCCGTCAGGTACGGACCGAAATCGGCAAGGTAGTATGGCCCTCGAGGCAGGAAACCGTGCAGACCGCGATCATGGTATTGATCATGACGATCATCTTGGCCGTCTTCTTTTTGGGCGTCGACGCGGTATTCGCCGCAATCGTAAAGGGATTACTCGCGCTAGCCGAAGGCTAAGCTGCGGTCACTCGAAAGAGTTTTGAGGAAAAGAAGAGATATTATGGCACGCTGGTACATCATTCACGCTTATTCGGGTTTTGAAAACAAAGTCCGCGACCAGATCCTTGCTGAAGCGGAGCGTATTGGCCTCTCCCAGCTCGTAGAAGCTGTCGAGGTTCCGACCGAGCAAGTCACTGAAGTGCGCCGTGGCAAGAAGATCAAGGCGGAACGCAAGTTCTTCCCGGGTTATGTCCTTGCCAAGCTGAACATGAACGACGACGTTTATCACTTGGTCAAGAACACAGCCAAGGTAACGGGCTTTCTGGGCGCGGGTAACAAGCCGCAGCCAATCAGCGAAGCCGAAGCAGCGCGCATTTTGAACACGAAGCAGGAAATGGAAGCTGCGCCGAAGAAGCGCGTTTCGGTCGACTACGAAATCGGCGATCAGGTCAAGGTACTGGGCGGTCCATTCGCAAGCTTCAACGGTGCGGTCGAAGAACTCGATTTCGACAAGAACCGCGTGAAGGTATCCGTCAGCATCTTTGGCCGCGCGACACCGGTCGAACTGGATTTCGAAGAAGTCGAATTGATGAAGTGATGGCCTTCGCTGGCTATCTTTCTTTCCTGTGACCGCCGCACTCTCGCCTGAACAGATACAGGCACGCATCGAAAAGGCGAACGCGGCATTCGGCGCGATACCTGCTGACAAGCTGGTTCGTGGCCTTGTGCGCTTGTTCGACTTTTCGGCCGCAGACGAACCCGACGAATTCACCTTTCCGGCATTCTCTCGTGCATCGCGCGATCGCATTTTCGGCGGGCAGATCATTGCGCAAGCCATGATGGCCGCGGCGCGCACCGTGGACCCGGACAAACAAGTCCATTCGCTGCATGCCTATTTCTTGCGTGGCGGCAGCGAAGCCCTGCCGCTGCATTTTCGCGTCCACCGTGATTTTGATGGCCGCGCATTTTCCAACCGTCGGGTCGTCGTCCGGCAAGAAGGCAAGGTTATTTTCAACCTGACCGCCTCTTTCCAGAAGCCTGAAACAGGCTTTTCACATCAAGTGCCGATGCCTGACGTGCTGCCACCCGAAAAATGTTGGGATTATTCGGACGCCATGGCGCGCAATCCCGATATACCGGACAATATGCTTGAGCGCATGGCACATCCGCGGCCATTTGAGCTCCGCAGCTTTCGGCCCGCCGCTGATGCCAAGGCCACCAGCCATTATCAATGGTTCCGCTTGCGTGCGCCGATTGAGGGCGACCAGTTGATGCACCGCGCACTGCTATCATTTGCGTCCGATATGGGGCTGCTGTCATCCGCGATGCTCCCACATGGACTGCATTGGGTGACGCCCGGCCTGTTTTCAACCAGCCTGGACCATGCCATGTGGTTCCATAACGATGTTCAGGTCGACCAGTGGTTCGTGTATGTCATGGACAGCGACTGGACCGGGGGCAGCCGCGGCATCAACCATGGCTGGATTTATAGCGAGGATGGCACGTTGGTCGCATCCGTCGTTCAGGAAGGTCTGCTGCGGCTCACACCGCCGGCGTAACCGCGCAAAGGCTTGCATTATGCCCGCATTGCGGATAGTGGCACCGCTTCCCGGCGCAATAGCGACGTGATTCCGTGTGGGAGGACATCATTTGATGTCTGTTGGACCACTTAATTTGACCCGTTTTCGCTCTTGTAGGGCAGTGCGGCGATAGAATGAAAGGACGCCATTCATGGCAAAGAAAATTGACGGCTATATCGGCCTGCAGGTTCCTGCGGGTTCAGCCACCCCATCCCCGCCAATCGGCCCAGCATTGGGTCAGCGCGGCGTAAACATCATGGAATTCTGCAAGCAGTTCAACGCTGCGACCGCTGACATGGAAAAGGGCACACCGATTCCAACGAAGATCACTGTGTTCGCAGACAAGAGCTTCACCTTTGCGATGAAGTCGCCACCAGCGACCTACCTCATCAAGAAGGTTCTTGGCCTCAAGTCAGGTTCGAAAGAACCAGGCAAGGTCAGCGCTGGTAAAATTACACGTGCGCAGTTGGAAGAAGTCGCAACCATCAAGATGGCCGACCTCAATGCGAACGACATGGACGCAGCAGTAAAAATCATCGCAGGCTCGGCTACCGCCATGGGCCTCGAAGTAGTGGAGGGCTGATCCGATGGCCAAGCTGACCAAAAAAGCAAAATCGCTCGCGCACTTGGATGCCGACAAGCTCTACGGCGTTGATGAAGCGCTGAAGCTGATCAAGGAATTGGCAACTGCCAAGTTTGACGAAACCATCGAAGTTGCCATGAACCTGGGCGTTGACCCACGTCATGCTGACCAAATGGTTCGCGGCATGGTTTCGCTTCCAGCCGGTACCGGCAAGGAAATGAAGGTCGCCGTCTTCGCTCGTGGCGATAAGGCTACTGCAGCAACCGCTGCTGGTGCAGACAAAGTCGGCGCCGAAGACTTGATGGAAGACATGTTGGCCGGTAACCTTGATTATGACCGCGTTATCGCAACGCCGGACATGATGGGCATCGTTGGCCGCTTGGGTAAGACCTTGGGTCCAAAGGGCCTGATGCCAAACCCGAAGCTCGGCACAGTCACCATGGACGTTGCTGAAGCTGTAAAGGCTGCAAAGGCCGGTCAGGTTGAGTTCCGCGTTGAAAAGCAGGGCATCATCCACAGCGGCATCGGCAAGAAGAGCTTCTCCGACGCTGACCTGCGCAAGAACTTCGATGCGTTGATTGACGCCGTCATCAAGAACAAGCCAAGCGGATCAAAGGGCAAATATGTCCGCCGCGTTGCGGTCAGCTCGTCAATGGGCCCAGGCCTCAAGATCAATCTGGCGGACGTCGCTGGCGCTTAAGCCACGACATCAAACGAATATCAAAAGGGCTGGAGGGAAACCTCCGGCCCTTTTTCTTTGCGGCTGATGCCGTTATCCAATAGCCTTCATCATGCGATTATTTTTGACCTTTATTATTGCGTTGCTTCCACTGGCCGCCGTTGCGACTGCGCCGGTTCAGCCAAAAGCCCCAAGCCTCGTCAAATCGATCGCCGTTCCCATCAGGCATATCACCCCCGGGATCGAAGTTTTGCTTTCCGACCAACTGGCGTTGCTCAAGGGAAAGCGGGTCGCGCTGTTGACCAACCAGACCGGCGTTGATCGCAAGGGCATCAGCGACGTCGATCTGTTGCGCGCGCATCCCGCTATCAATCTCGTCGCGCTTTTCAGCCCGGAACATGGCGTGCGTGGCGAGGCGCAAGCCGGTGAAAAGGTGGCCTCGGGCATCGATCCCAAATCCGGCTTGCCGGTCCACAGCCTCTATGGCGAAACCAAGATGCCGACTGACAAGATGATGCACGGCATTGATATTGTGCTGGTCGATCTGCAGGACGTCGGCACGCGTTTTTACACATATTCCTCGACATTGCTGTTCATGCTGCGCGCCGCGGAGAAATCCGGAGCCGAAGTCATCGTGCTGGATCGTCCCAACCCGCAAGCCGGGGTGATGATAGAGGGACCAGTCCTCGAACCTGCATTTGCCTCTTTCGTGGGAAGCTTTGCCATGCCGGTTCGCCACGGCATGACATTCGGTGAGCTCGCGCAGATGTTCGTCGGCGAAGAAAAGCTGCGCACGCGCCTGCGCGTTATTCCCATGCACGGCTGGAATCGCGGCTTGGCGCCCTATGTCGCTTGGGATTTGCCTTGGGTGCCGCCTTCGCCCAATATGCGGACACCCCAAACAGCCGCAGTATATCCCGGCACGGCCTTGTTTGAGGGCACCAACATCTCCGAAGGACGGGGCAGCGAAAAACCGTTCGAATATATCGGCGCGCCTTTCATCGATGGCGCGGCGCTGGCGGATCGATTAAATGCAATGGGATTGCCGGGGGTCACTTTCGCGTCCATTTCCTTTACGCCGGATTTTTCCAAATATGCCGGGCAGCAGTGTCACGGCGTTTGGGTCATCCCCACCAACAGCAAAACATTCCAGCCATTCCGCACCGGTATCGCTGTGGTGAAGGCAGTCCACGGCATGTACCCGGACACGTTTGAATTCCGCTCCGGCACTCCAAGCTTTTTTGATCAGCTGGCAGGAACCGACACAGTCCGTAAAGGCATTTTGGACGGAAAAGCCGTCAGCGAGATTGAGGCTCAGTGGCAGGCGGGGCTTGATGCTTTTATGCAGCTACGGGCGCGGTATCTGATCTATCCTTGATATCCCTGCCCGCGCAGCAAACAGCAAATGCGACCGCCGTCCCGATACATAGCTGCCATGGGAAGGCCAGCGCCTTCCACGCCGTTGGCAGACCAAGACTGTCCACAACATAATGCTGTTGCAGCAGGATCGTGACAAAGCCAGCCAGCAGCGCGGCGATCACCGACCATGTCGCCCCACGCGTTGTAAACACCACGGTGCCATAGACGCCCAGCAAGCCCGAATACGCAAAGACCATCACGCCGAGTACAAATTCGAGCAAAGGCGTGTCGCTGTAATGCTGCCAATAGAAACACAATATCGACATCGCGAACAGCGCACATGCGAGCAATATCATCGCCGCGCGGCCGGCGTTGACATAATGCTGCTCGTTGGACGGTGCACCACGCCGTTCCAGCCAAGGCCGATAAAAATCGTTCACAACCACCGCTGACATCGAAATCAGTCCGGAATTGATCGCCGCTGCCGCGATCACGCCTACGGTTACCAGCCCGCGCAAGCCGGGTGGGACTTCAGACAGAATGAACGACATGAAGACCGTGATTTTTTCGCCTGCGAACGCATTGGTAGCGCCAACGCTCACGCCCATCAGGTCGGGGCGGTTGTAGAAGATGTGGAGCAGCGACCCTATCGCCATGAATAAAGCCACCACAGGGATTGCCGCCCACATGCTCGCATACAAAGCGCGTTTGCCCGATTGTGCATTTTCGCATGCCAAAAAGCGCTGCGTCGTGTCCTGATCGAGGCCAGCATTGCCGATATTGAGCAGCACCAACCCGGTCAGGATCGCCCACACGGTAAACGGCTTGGTAAAGTCCAGCGACCAGTCAAACAAACGGAGTTTGTCCATTCCGTCCGGTGCAGATTGAAGCGCGTCCCAAATTTCCGGGGCAGGTGCGGGAATTTTCACGAGCAAAAAGATGAGCACCAGCACCGCACCGCCGAGGTAGAGCACGACCTGCACCAGGTCGCTCCAGATAACGGCATTCAGCCCGCCGAACAGTGTGAACACAACACCGAAGACGACGAGGACCGCCGACGCGATAACGATATGTTGCGGCTCGACATCAAGGAAGATGATCATCGAAACCGCAATAGCGGCAAGATACAACCGCGCACCGCTCGCCAAGATCCGGCCGACGAGATACATACCCGCTGCCGCGCGTCTTGCGGTAGCGTCGAAACGGGCCTCCAGCAATTCATATACCGTGGTCGCACCGATTGCATAGAATCGCGGGATCAGGAAACGTGCGACGATAAAGGCAGCGATGATCGCGGCGAAGTTGCTTGTGAGATAGCTATAATCGCCGCGATAGCTGTTATCAGGGGCGCCGAGGAATGTTGCCGCCGACTGCATCGTCGACAGAACGGACACCGCAACCAGCCAGACCGGCGCATGATGCCCGGCGAGAAAATAGTCATCCGCCGTTTTGGTCCGCCGTGTCGCCTGATAGCCCGCAAATGCCAGCAATGCGACATAGGCAAGCAATATGCCCCAGTCATAAACGGTGAATGCTAATGGCATGAATGCTCCCCCAAGGCTGAGCCATTAGCGGAACATGCCTGTTTGTTCAAATGCGCTACCGCGCCATATATGCATCCAGCGTTTCGTGGTAATGGCGTATGCGGCTTTCCTGATAGCGCGCCAATGTCACACCCGGTTTCTTCGACGCACGCAGACCTTTTTGGATCCGCTTCAGATTGTCGGTGTCCTGATCAGCAACCATCGCGGCCGAACCAAGCTCCGGTGCGTCGGCCCATTTCTGATCCAGTCCCAGCATGGTCATTTTTGCAGGTTCGGGATGCGATCCGTCGGGGGCTTTGGAAAACAGAAACATGATTTCCATGATCGAGCTTTCGGGATCGTCGCCGTTAGGACGAAAGCGGTAGGTGATGGGCAACGCCTGCCCGCCCCACGGCACCATATTGGGGAAAAGCATATATTCGATCAGGTCGAGCGATTCTGAGTCCGATAGGGCGGACATGTCGCGGCCAATCGAGCGCGAAATCTTCTCGCGCGCACGTTCGGCAAGCTTGCCCCGCGCCGTTTCACCCGCGCCCACTTCAATGGGCTTGCCCGCAAAAAAGGGCACGTCGCGGCGCATTTCCTCTATGGTTTGTTCAGCCGTGGTTGCGGGCTTTGATGGGCTGGCGACGCCCTGAACACTGATCATCCGGCTGACGTGGCGCACACCGGGCCAAACGTCATATTGGGTGTTGCTGTCCCCATAATAGCTCAGCACCTGTCCATGCGCGAACGGTACATGGTACGCTTCGACAAAAGCCTCCATCGCCAGTTTCCAGTTGCATGGCATAATCTTGGCAACATGCGCCGCGACATAGCGGTCTTCCAGATTGAATGAGGCAAAATGCTCGGGCAGATTTTCGAGATAGGTTTCAAGTGGTTCGGCATCGGCATCAAAATTAATGAAAACAAATCCGCCCCATGTGCCCACGCGCGCTTCGGGAAGGTTCATCTTGTCCTTATCAACATGCGGGAAGTCCCATTGGCCCGGAATAACAGATAATGCGCCATCCAGCTTCCAAGTCCAGCCGTGGAAGGGGCAACGAAACTGCTTAACGCACCCGCCTTCGGTGCGGAGCATCGTTCCGCGATGCAGGCATGAATTGATATAGGCTTTGATCTCGTCAGGACCTGTTCGCACGACAATGAGCGAGTCATGCACGATGTCATACACAATATGGTCGCCAACATTCGGGATATGCTCCAGCCTGCATGCCAGTTGCCATGTCTTGCGCCAAACCTGCTCGACTTCGCGATCATGCCAATCTTTGGCGAAGTAACGCGCAATAGAAACATCATCACTGCTTTGCCCAATGGCGGGTGATTCCACGCGCATGACCGCAGGCGCTGGATTACGGTCGCTGTCGAATACTTGCTGAACCGATGGACCTGGGCGGCGCGCAATTATGTTGTCCAAAACTCTCTCCCTTATATGTCTTGCGCCATCCTGCCGTCATGGTAGCAACTGTGCAATGAACAATTTACCGCACCACCACCTCATCACCATGACGCTGACCGTTGATTTTGCAGGGATGATCAGCATTGGCCAAACCCCCGCCGGCCTGCGCCGCATTGCCCCCGTCACCGGCGGTCACTTTGCTGGCGAGCGGCTGAATGGCACGGTGCTGCCGGGCGGAAATGATTGGGTCGTCAACCGCGAAGATGGCGTGATGGTAATCGACGTTCGCCTAACGCTGCAAACCAACGACGGGGCTTTGGTTTACCTCAATTATCAGGGCCGTTTTCTGGCCGAAGCCGAAGCAATGTCCCGGTTCCGGAAAGGCGCATTGCTGGAGCGCCACGAATATTCACTGGCAGTCGTCGCAAAATTCGAATGTGGTGATAGCCGCTATAGCTGGCTTAACAATGTCATCGCGGTCGGCACCGGCGAACAAACCGCTGCGGGTCCGGTCTATTCGATTTTCGAAGTAGGTTGAAAAAATCTCGGCCATAAAAGGCTTAACGCCAACCCGCCCATGACCAACGCAGCGGCAAGCAATTTCCAGCTCTGTAATGGCTCGTTCAAGAACAAGGCCGATGCCCCCATCCCGAATATTGGTACCAGCAACGCCATAGGCGCAACGGTTGCCGCAGGATGCCGCGCCAAAAGCCATCCCCAAATCCCATAGCCGAACATGGTGTTGCCAACCGCTTGCCAGACCACCGCTGCCCAGGTCGTCGCCGTTGCTGCATGCACGCCCGCAATCAAGGCCGACGGGCCTTCAAATAACAAGGCGAGGGTGAACAGTGGCGGCACGGCAAAGATACTGGCCCAGACCACATAAGCAAGCATGTCGACCTTACCCGCGGCGCGCGAGACCATATTGCCACTCGACCAGCAAAACGCAGCCGTTACGACGAGCATCAATCCCAATGGCGTCGCGCTGCCATCCGAATGGGTCAGAATGACGGCCAGCCCGCTTGTCGCTAACACAAGTGCAGCCCATTGGAATGTGCGCACCCTCTCCCCCGTCAGGCGCATGGATAGGGCAATGGTAAAGAAGACCTGGATCTGAACGACCAGCGACGCGAGACCCGGCGTAATATCGCCTTTCATCGCCAAAAACAGCAGGCCGAACTGCCCGGCCCCGATCAATACGCCGTAGGCCGCAAGATTGGACAAAGGCACCGCAGGGCGTTTTAGGAAGAATGCCGCAGGCAAAAATGCACACGTAAAACGCAGTGTCGCAAGCCACAAAGGCGGCAAATGGGCCAACGCCAATTTGATGACGACAAAATTCGTTCCCCACACCGCCATCACTGCGATCGCGAGCAGAAGGTGCAGGCGTGGTAAGGCGGCGTTTTGTGGCATAAAAGTCCCCCTAACCGCTCAGCCCGTTTTTGCGAACAGTTAATCCAGCGGCACAACTTCTACCGGCAGATCGCTGGCAATTGCGCCGCAATATTGTTCGGGCCAATGCGCAAAGGGACGCACGGCCCCTTCGGTGCGCCAGCGGTTCACGCGCGCAAGATCAGCGTCTGCAACGACCCACGCCCCCTGCCCTTCGGTCCCTATCGCCACAACGCCATCGTCCGGACTATCGCCATCAGGCGGAACGAACAGCGCTGCCGCACCATAATTTTCGTCCAGCGCCGGCGACCATGGGGCCATGCCAACGGTCGGTGCCTGCGCCACAAAAATTTGGTTTTCCAATGCCCGCGCCTGTGCCCCAATCCGAACGCGGTGATAGCCTTGCAAGCTGTCTGTGCACGACGGGCAGAGAATGGCCTGCGCGCCAGCTTGTGCCTGCGCACGCGCGATCATCGGGAATTCGATATCATAGCAGGTAGAAATGCCCAGCATTCCCAAAGATGTGCGAAAAACCCGTAGGCTTTTTCCGCCTTTAATGTCCCAGGATTCACGTTCGAACCGGGTCATCATAATCTTGTCCTGATACGCCGTTTGCCCGTCCGGCATATAGAGGGTCGCCCTGTTTACAATCTGCCCATCTTCTTGGCCAAAGGGACGGGTTCCGCCGAGCAGGATAACCCCAAATTGCCGGGCGAGATCCGCATAATGGGCGTCAATTCGCGGCCCCAGTGCAACCACGGCCCGCAACGAAGCATGCAAATCGCTTGCGGTCGCCTTGTCGATTGCGGCCAATTCCATCGCCGCATATTCGGGAAACACCAAAATCTGTGCGCCTTGCGCCGCGGCATCGCCCACCCACTGCCCGACTTTCGCTTGCCAACTGGCAAAGCTATCGGGTTCTCCGATGGGATATTGGGCCGCCGCAATACGGACCGACGCAGTCACAGGTCACGCATCCAGAATTGCATGGTATGCGCGCTTTCGAAATCGTCGCCCAGATCCTGCCACTCAAGCGTTCCGGTCAAACCGGGCACCGGTGCATAGCCACGAGCACGCCAGAACGGGTGCAAATCGCGTGGTGCGTCGGGCCGCATCGGATGATTGTCAGGACGGATCACCGCACAAAAGGCGGTTTGCCTCGCCCCTGCGGCGCGCGCTGCGTCTTCACGCGCGTCGAAAAACTGGTGCCCAATGCCTTGCCCCTGATATTGCGGCAGCAGAACCGATTCCCCGAAATAGAATATCTGCGCAACATCCATTCCTTGGTCACAGAAGGGATTCTGGATGTCCGGCTTTTGTCCCGCCAATGGAGACGCCGTAGCCGCACCGATGATTAAGTCCCCGTCCCGGGCGACGACAAGCACCGATCCCGGTTCGCGCACAAATTCGGCCAGATAACTGGCTTCATACTCTGCGCTGCCGTCATAGAGATAGGGCCAGCTAAGAAAAACCTGAATCCGCAAATCAGACAGCGCCGGAATGGCGGCCCAGCGCTGCTCGGGATCCGTCAAGGAACGGACGTCTACGGTCATGAAACCTGCGCGATCCAGTCGGCAAGATTATAGTAAACCGAGACGCGTGTGATTTTTCCGTCTGCAACCTCAAAGAAACCACCCGCTGGCAAGCTGTAGCTCTGGCCATGCGCTGCAGGAAAGCCTTCGTCAGCAACCTTGTAAATGCCGTCGACGATGAATTCCGCCGCCGCGCGCCGGCCGTCTTCGCTGGTCATAATCACAATGTCACGCAGCTGTTCACTATAGGCATGATCCATCCGACCCAGAAAGGCGCGAAAGGCCAGCTTGCCGGTTTCACGGTCCCCTTGATTGATATCATGCGCCACATTGTCATCCAGGCATGCCAAGATGCCTTCAACATCCATGGCATTGAATGCAGCATAATATGCGCCAATCAGCGCCGCCGTTTTTTCACGCGTGTCGGGCATGTATCATTGTGTCCTTTAACCTGATGAATTGGATATCGATTAAGTCAGCGCAGCAAGGATTGTCCAGTAAGATAAATTGTCCAGACTTTCATAGGATTTTGAAACGCGGTTCCGGCCGACAGCGATCAAAGCGGCGGCCGCCCTTGACTCTGCGCCCAACCCTGCTAATGCCCGCCTCGTTCGGTGGGGCGACGGCTCCACCGGCAACCGTCCGAGACAGTTGGTGAACGGAATTTGCCGTTCTTAAT
>NZ_JBIIMC010000013.1:0-56155 GCF_044338195.1 Sphingorhabdus sp.
CATACCAGAAGATTTCTTGGCGCGCATATCGCGGTATCTTCAAAGGCATCGGAGCACTGCGTTGGTGTGGACCAATATGGACGGGCTCGAAGACGCTTATGCAGCGCTTCCGCAAGGCCAGTGCCATCTTTTCGTCGACGCTGACTACATTGAGGCGATGCCGATTTTGGCGGGGGCGTTTGGACGGGGCGAAATGGACCGACTGCATGACACGAACCGTGATGTTCCATTCGGATCGCTGCACCGAATCAGCGACGAGCTTGCAGAATTTGCCCGCACGCTTGCCCGCATGGCCGATTCGGATGGCAAAACATCGGTATCCGACACAGCGATTTCCTTTCGGCCAGCGCCCTTGGGTGGGTTTCAGGGATTTCCATCCACCAGTGCCATGCGCGCGGACGCGACGGACACCCAAATGCTCCGCGAGATCATCAAGCTGCGTCGCATGCGGGAGCGATTTTTTCCGCCCGATCTGTTCGCGGACCCGGCCTGGGATATTTTGCTAGACCTAAAGGCTGCGGGGCAAGAAGGGCAGCATGTGTCGGTTTCCAGCCTGTGTATCGCCGCTGCGGTTCCACCGACGACTGCCTTGCGGTGGATTACCGCAATGACTGATAGCGGTATGCTCGTCCGGCGTCAGGATCCAGCCGATGCCCGGCGGGTTTTCATTGAACTATCGGACGAAACATCTGCCAAGCTGGATGATTATTTTGTCGCAATCGGCATCCGTTCCGCTCCGATCATCTGATTAGGCTTGCAAAAGCCAAAACGCTTTGGCAAAGGCGCGCTTCCCGTAGTGGGGCGCTTAGCTCAGTTGGTAGAGCATCTCGTTTACACCGAGAGGGTCAGCGGTTCGAGCCCGTTAGCGCCCACCATTTTTGGATTATGGCCGAAAGAGGCACCAGAAATGCAGGACACCTCTTCATCATTCATCGTTTATAAAGCTTTCTGCTGGCATTTTGCCCACATGCGCAGACTTTTTTCAACGTTGGGCACAGGCATCGTCCTATTGTCGGCAGGATTTTTGCCCGGCACAGCCTTTGCCCGGGAAACCGAGCAAGCGGAAATCACCAACTGCAATGATCCCCGGCACAAACATGTGGTCGTGCGGTCGCTGACCGAATCACTGCCTATACGAAAAACCGAAAAGCAGCGGGTCCGCCGCATATTGATGTAGGGTCAGGACCAATTAAATGCGCCTTCGCGGTTTGAGGCCATATTGTTCAGTGCAAGACGGTAAGCGCCGGACTTAGTGGTTCTAAGTCCAAGCTTGCCAACGCAGCAATGGACAATATGGGTCAAATCCGAAGGACGCCAAAATGGCTTCGATCTCAAATCAAAATGCCCTTGCAGGCAGAATAACTGCCTGCGGCGGACATTTTACTTCGATATCTTTGCCATTTTGACGCCGCGATGGTGCATTTAATTGGTCCTGACCCTAAAGCAGTTTTAATCTGCTGCGCGCAGCAGCTTTGCCATTTCGGCATCATCCCATTCCACGCCGCCCGCCACGCGCCATACTTCTTTGCCATCACTGTCATATAATATGGTGGTCGGCAGCGCGATCGCGTTGTTGAACGCCGTCAGCAGTGCATTGTCCGCATCGGTATAGGGTACCAAATTCTTGACCCCTGTTTCCCTGAAGAACGCGACAACAGGTGCGCGTCCTTCAAGGTCTTGCGACACCGCGATCACGTTCATGCGGCCTTTTTCCGACGCCGCCAGCGCATCCAGCGTCGGCATCTCGGCTTTGCAGGGTGCGCACCATGTTGCCCAGATGTTGAGCAACAACGGCTTGCCTTCAAAATCGGCAAGACTGACATCCTGACCCTGCGCATCGGCAAAAGGGGCCGATGGCGCTTTTTGACCTGCAAATTGATAGCTGAGCGTGGCGCGCATGCCATTGGCGCTTTCAAGAGTGATTTCGGCCTTATCAGAATCGCCTGCCTTGGCCGTGGATGCGGGTTGCGCTTGCCCCTTGGGTTCGCTTTCTTTATCGCACCCAGCCAGCACTAAAAGGATTAAGGCAATTACAAAGCGCATCTCTGATTCCAATAGCATGTGGGGCGGCCGGTTTGGCGAAGGCCCTGGCGTGATCATGCGCGAGATAAATGCCTCCATCCCATTCGACAAGCGTCTTTGGCAGGAAGACATTGCCGGCAGCAAAGCGCATGCCGATATGCTGGCCGCCAACGGGATTATAACGGCGTCAGACAATGCCGCGATCCAAAGCGGGCTCGATAGCATTTACGCCGAATATGCAGCCAATGGCGTGCCCGAAGACCTTACGTTTGAAGACATTCATATGGTCACCGAAACGCGGTTACGTGCTTTGGTGGGGGAGCCTGCGGCACGCTTGCACACCGCGCGGTCGCGCAATGACCAAGTCGCCACCGACTTCCGCCTTTGGGTGCGCAATGCGACCCATGAAATCGATGCGGGCCTGCGCGCATTCCAGTCGGCGCTGGTGACACGGGCCGAAGAACATGCCGATAGCATCATGCCGGGCTTCACGCATTTGCAGGTCGCCCAGCCTGTGACGCTCGGCCACCACCTGATGGCTTATTATGAAATGACAAAGCGCGATCGCAGCCGCTTTGCCGATTGCCGCAGCCGGTTGAACCAGTCGCCCTTGGGCGCGGCCGCACTTGCGGGAACATCCTTCCCGATTGACCGCACCGCGACGGCATTGGCGCTTGGTTTTGATGCCCCCATGGCGAACAGTCTGGACTCTGTTTCCGACCGCGACTTCGCGCTGGAGTTCCTCACGGCCGCCGCACAAACCGCGCTTCATCTGTCGCGTTTGGCGGAGGAAATGATCATATGGGCGTCGCAGCCTTATGGTTTCATCAGCCTGCCCGACGCATGGTCGACGGGCAGCTCCATCATGCCGCAAAAGCGCAATCCTGATGCGGCTGAACTGGTGCGTGGACATGCAGGCCGGATCATTGGCTGCATGAACAGCCTGATGATCACGATGAAGGGTCTGCCGCTCGCTTATTCCAAAGATATGCAGGATGATAAACCGCCGGTATTTGAGGCATATGACCTGCTGGCTTTATCCATCGCCGCGATGACGGGCATGGTGGCCAATGTGACGTTTAACACGCCGCGGATGCGCGACGTTGCGGGCAGCGGTTTTTCCACCGCGACCGATCTGGCCGACTGGTTGGTACGCGAATTTGGCATGCCGTTCCGCGAGGCACATCATGTCACCGGCAGCGTCGTCAAATCCTGCGAGGCACGTGGCATAGGTCTGTCCGAAATTACCGTAGACGATCTGTCTGCCATCAATCCTGCGCTCGCTGGCTGCAATTTGCCCGATCTGTCGATCGACGGATCGGTAAACAGCCGGACGAGTGCTGGCGGCACGGCACCTATGCGCGTAAAAGAAGCCATCAGTACCGCCAAAAAGGAACTTGAGGCATGAAACCGGCGCGCACCACCTTCATCATTGGCGTCGCCATGTGCGTTGCGGGCTGCGGCAAAGTGGGCGATCTGGAACCGCGCACGGGCAATAGCATGCCGCCGCAAGCTTATGGCCAGACCACCGACCAAAAGGCGAAGCTTCTCACGACCCCATCGGTTCAGGCACGGCCAGGGCGCACCGACGAGTTGCTGAAACGGTCCGACCGGCGCGAAGATGATCCGTTCGACATTCCGCCGGGGCAAGAGCCAAAACCGTTTGACCCCGAACAGAACGCTTCGTCCGAAAAAACGCCTTCCAAATAAGTATCTTATCCTATGAACTATTTTGACCTTAAAAATGGCGTGTTGCACGCCGAAGATGTCGCCCTGCCCGATATCGCGGCGGCGGTCGGCACACCTGTCTATATCTATTCGCGCGCGACGCTGGAGCGGCACGCGCAAGTGTTCCGCGCTGGCTTGTCAGCCCTTGATAACCCGCATTTGGCCTTTGCCGTAAAATCCAATCCGAATCTGGCCGTGCTCAAGGTGCTCGCGCGTCAGGGCTATGGCGCGGATGTTGTGTCGGGCGGCGAAATGGACCGCGCGCTTGCTGCGGGTATGGCGCCAGAACACATTGTGTTTTCGGGCGTTGGCAAGACAGCCGAAGAAATCGTCCGCGCATTGAATGCGGGTATTGGGCAATTCAATATCGAGTCCGAAGAAGAAGGCCGCGAACTTGCGACGCTTGCGAACGCCCTGAACTATCAAGCGAACGCCGTGCTACGTATCAATCCGGATGTCGACGCCGGAACACATGGCAAGATTTCAACGGGGAAAGCCGACAATAAATTTGGCGTGGGCATTCACCGTGCCCCGGAAATTTATGGCCGTTTAAATGCTTTGCCCGGTCTGAATATGCGCGGTGTTGCGGTGCATATTGGCAGCCAGTTGACCAGCCTTGAGCCGCTGGAGACAGCGTTTACAAAAGTCGGCATCCTGATTGCGGAACTGCGCGATCACGGCCACAAAATCACCCATGTTGACTTGGGCGGCGGCCTTGGCGTGCGCTATCGCGACGGTGACAATCCCCCTGAGCCCGCCGAATATGGCGCGATGGTTGCGCGGGTGACCAAGGACTGGGGCGTGCGTTTGATGTTCGAACCCGGCCGTGTCATCGCCGGAAATGCGGGCGTCCTGCTGACGCGCGTAATTCGCGTAAAGCCCGGATCGGGCAATGCACCCTTTGCCATTGTCGATGCCGCGATGAATGACTTGGCCCGACCCGCATTGTATGACGCATGGCATGATTTTGATGCGGTCGAACCCAATGGCCGCAAAATGACCACCAACATTGTCGGCCCCGTATGTGAAACCGGCGATACCTTTGCCATGGGCCGCGAAATCGATGTCGTGGAGGCCAATGACCTTGGCGTATTCCGCACCGCTGGCGCTTATGGCGCGACGATGGCAAGCACCTATAACAGCCGCGGCCTCGTCCCCGAAGTGCTGGTCGACGGCGATAAATTCGCGGTGGTGGCGGAACGTATTTCGCCCGAGACGATTTTGGCCGCCGAGCATGTGCCCGACTGGCTGAAATAAGGATAAAGATTTGGACCAGCTCCCCATTTTCGTAAATCTGAAGGGCCGAAATGTCATTTTGGTCGGTGAAGGCGAAATGGCGGATGCGAAACGGCGGCTGATTGAACGCGCGGGCGGCATCTGCGTCGACGCCGCCGATCGCGCGGCACGGATTGCCTTCGTCGCCATCGCCGAAGAAGAAGACGCCCGCATCGCTGCTGACGATTTGAAAGCCCGCGGATTGCTGGTCAACGTCGTCGACCGCCCCGAAATTTGTGATTTCACGACACCCGCGATTGTCGACCGGACCCCTGTGTTGATTGCAGTCGGCACGGGCGGCGCATCGGCGGGCATGGCGAAGGCCATTCGCCAGCGTATCGAAACATTGCTGCCTGAAACATTGGGGCCGCTGGCCGAAGCCATTTCCGGCGCCCGCAGCAAAATTCGCGCGCGTTGGTCCGAAGGGGCGCAGCGTCGGCGTGCATTGGATCAGGGTTTCGCCGCCGGTGGCATGCTTGACCCATTCGGCACCCATGACGAAGCGACGGTCGACAATTGGATCATGCAAGCCGAAAATCCCAAGGGCGACCGGTTGATCGAAATTGCACTGCTTTCCGCCGATCCCGACGACCTTACGTTGCTCACCGCGCGGCTGCTTGGTGAAGCGGACAATGTGTTTCATGATCCCGACGTGCCAGCGGCCATCCTCAATCGTGCACGTGCCGATGCCGTTCGGCACGCAAGTGCACCACCAGTGGTACCACCTGAGGGCTTGTCCTTGTTCCTGCGGTTGCCGTTGGCGCAAGGATAGGGCATGACGACAGCGTAAATAGTCGCAAGGTCTTCATTGTGTCCGCTTTTCCCTCTAAAATTTGCTTTTACGGCTGTGGTAATATGGGGGGCGCCATGCTGCGCGGTTGGCTTGCTACCGATGTCGCACCCGCCACCTTCCACATCATCGATCCGGTTGCAGAAAACTTGCCAGATGGCGTCCATCTCCATCGGTCGTCAGCAGCATTGGACACGACCTTTGATGTCGTCATATTGGGTATCAAGCCGCAGCTTTTGGCTGAACTGGCGCCAGAGATAGCGCGAATCCTTGCCCCCGGGGCGACGGTGATATCTATACTTGCCGGAACAAGGACCGATACGCTGTCCGCATGTTTTCCGGATGCGCGCGTCATCCGGCTGATGCCCAATTTGGCCGCAGCGATTGGCAAGTCCCCGCTGGGTGTTTTTGCGCCGCATGACGACGCGCAGCAACGGGCAGAGATGGCATCCTTATTGGCTCCGCTGGGTGCGGTCATCTGGATCGACGACGAAGCGCATATGGACGCCGTCACGGCGCTTGCCGGGTCCGGGCCAGCCTTCGTCTATCGCTTTATTGATGCACTGACCCAAGGTGGTGAGGCCGCCGGATTGCCGCGTGATGTTGCCGCACAACTGGCGCTGGCGATGACCGAGGGTGCAGCGATCTTGGCCGCGACCGCATCGGAAACGCCAACTGATCTGGCGCGACGCGTGACCAGTCCGGGCGGCACCACTGCCGCAGGGCTTGCCGTGCTGGATTCCAATGCAGCGTTGAACATATTGGTGACCGATACATTGCGCGCCGCACGTGACCGGGGCGCTGAACTGGCCAAGGGAGACGTGACGTGAAATTTAAAATTGCACTCATCTTAAGCTGCGTCACTTTTGCATCGTCGGTGTCCGCAACGGTTGCAACGCCGCCGTCAACCGAACGGGCCGCCGCCAATCTTGCCAAGGCTGGCCCCATCGAAAGCTTGGACCTGTCGCAATTGGCAGACGGCATTGATAATGGCGCGCTGAACAGCGAAGCGATTACGGCAGCCTATCTGGCGCGGATTGCAGCGGTGGATGACAGCGGGCCCATGTTGAATGCGGTCATCGCCACCTTCCCGGATGCGATGGATCAGGCGCGCGCGATGGATGCGGAACTGCGGGCCGGCACATATCGCGGGCCAATGCATGGTATTCCGGTGTTGGTGAAGGACAATGTCGAAGTGGCCGGACCCATCGCGACGACCGCGGGATCATTGGCCTTGGCGGGCAATATCACCAATCGAGATGCGCCGTTGATCGCGCGGCTGCGCGCGGCGGGCGCGGTCATTCTTGGAAAAACCAATTTGAGCGAGTGGGCCAATATCCGCTCGGATAACTCCACAAGCGGATGGAGCGCCGTCGGCGGCCTCACAAAGAACCCACACGCGCTTGACCGTAACAGCTGCGGCTCGTCGAGCGGCAGCGGTTCGGCAACCGCTGCTGGCCTTGCGGCGGGCAGCATTGGTACCGAAACCGACGGATCGATTACCTGCCCCGCTAGCGTCAACGGCGTGGTCGGGTTCAAACCCACCGTCGGTCTTGTCTCGCGGCGCTATATCGTGCCGATCAGCCACAGCCAGGACACGGCGGGCCCCATGACGCGTTCGGTCCGTGATGCCGCCATCATGCTCACGGCAATGGCTGGCTCCGATCCACAGGACGCCGCGACCGCCGATGCCGACAGATGGCGCGGCGATTACAGCAAGGGCCTTTCTGCCGATGCGCTAAAAGGTATGCGCATTGGCGTCCTGCGTGCCCCCAATGTCGACGCGGCCTTGTTTGATGCCGCGCTTGCCACATTGAAGGCTGGCGGCGCGGACGTCGTCATGCTGGATGGCAGCAAGATCGACCGCCAGAAAATCGGACAAGGCGAATTCAAGGTTTTGCTGGCAGAGTTAAAGGCGGACCTTGCGACCTATTTGCAGGCCCTGCCCGATGGCCTCGTCCCCCATAAAACGCTTGCCGATGTCATTGCGTTTAACAAGGCCAATGCCGACACGGAATTGCAGCATTTCGGGCAGGACATATTCGAGACCGCCGATAAGGAAGCCGGGCTAGACGATCCCGCTTATGTGCAAGCGCTGGCAACGTCGCGCGGTCTTGCCTCGGGCGCGCTCAATCAGTTTTTTGCCCATGACAAGGTTGATGTCATCATCGCCCAGACCAACGGTCCGGCGTGGCTGTCTACGCTTGGTAAAGGCGACGCCTTTACGGGACCAAGCGCAAGCCAATTGCCAGCGGTTGCCGGCTTTCCGCATTTGACGGTGCCCATGGGTCTGTCTGCTGGCCTGCCCGTCGGTTTGAGCTTCATCGGGCCAAAATGGCATGACCATGCTGTGTTAAAGGCGGGATATGCCTATGAGCAGCTTTCAAAAGCACGTGTGACGCCGCAATTGCGGCCAACCTTAGGAAGTAAGTAAATGGCGTTCGGCAAACCCGACTTAGGCAGCATCGTGCCGAAAGGCTCTGAATTTGACCCAGCCCTTGTGAACAAGATGATGGGCAAATTTGGCCATGGCGGCTTTCTCGACATGGAATATGTTGGCCATGGCGCTGACTGGGTGGAGCTCGCCATTGACTGGCGTGAAGACCTTGTTGCCGACCCCGATACCGGTATCCTCGCGTCGGCCGTGATCATCAGCCTGATGGACAACGCCACCAGCATGTCGATTTGGACGAAGCTGGGTGAGTTCCGGCCGCAAGTGACGATGGACCTGCGGATCGATTATCTGCGCCCCTCGCCTTCGGGCGAGCGCGTTTATGGCCGGGGCATTTGCTATCATTTGACCAACAGCATCGGCTTTGTTCGCGGCTTTGCCCATAATGGCAATCCAGACGAGCCGTTGGCCCATGCAAGCGGCACGTTCATCCGTATCGGAGACCGCGTATCATGACCGATAGCCTATATCCTCTTCCGCCTTATGCCCAAGCGTTGGACATGACGATTGTCGACGAAATCGACGGTGTGCCTGTTATCGGCATGCCCTTTGCCGACCGCGTACAAGGTCGCCCCGGGTATCTGCATGGTGGCGCCATATCCGGATTGCTCGAAATCGCAGCCATCGCCGCGGTTCATCGCGCGTTACAGGCGAAGGGGAGCGATTCCGCCATCAAACAAGTCAATGTCACGGTCGATTTCATGCGCGGCGGGCTCAGCCAGATGACCTATGCTATGGGCGAAGTAACACGCCTTGGCCGCACGATGGCCAATGTCGAGGCCCGCGCGTGGCAGGATGATCGGGATAAACCCATTGCCATGGGCCACATGCACTATCTGATTAAGGCCAAGCGCGAAGACGCGGCCTGACGTTACGCTTCGCCGTGCGTATCTATGAGCGCGCTGGCGATGGCGTCTTCGGGTGATTTGTCGCCCCAGATGATGAACTGGAACACCGGATAGAAGCGTTCGCATTCGTCAATCGCGACGTCGATGATGGTCTGCGCCTGATCCACACCCAATAATCCGTTGGACGCCATCAAACTGCCATGGCGGAACAACAATATGCCGTTTGCGGACCACATGTCGAAATGCCCAAGCCACAATTGTTCGTTGATAAGGCCAAGCGCGGTGTACACGCTCGCGCGCTTGTCGGCTGGTACCGTGATATCAGGCAGGATGATAAGCTGAAGCGCATTGTCGTCTTCACGCCAGATCGCGCGGATCTGATAGCTGGCCCAGCTGCCCTTATACTCGGCGGTAATTTCGTCTTCGCCCTCAAGCTCGAACGACCAGCCACGCGCTTCGAACAATGCGGCGAGCATGTCTACGGGCGCGGATTCGTCCCGTTCGAATTGCTCATATTGTTCGTCTGCATCGTGCATGAAATTGCGCCTGTTATGATAGCCGCGAGTCTGCCTCTTGACTGACTCGCGCGCAAGCGACTTGCGACGCTGCGCAACACAAGCTTGTGGGCCGACTGTGGAAAAGTTCAAATCGGACGGATTATGAACTTATTTGGAAGGCTTGGCCTTTGCGGGCGCAGCGCCTCCTTTTGCCTTAAGCGCTGCTTCCAACGCAGCCACCCGCTTACCAAGCGCATCGGCTTCGGCGCGGGCATTGGCCGCGAGTGTTTTTACAGCGTCAAATTCTTCACGCGACACGAGGTCCAGACCGCTCGCCCATTCGCGGGCGCGTTCACGCATGCTCGCTTCGGCTTCGCGGCCCATGCCAGCAACGGTTCCGGCAACGCCGTTCAGTACCTTGGCCAAATCATCAAAAATGCGCTTTTCGCTTTGCATGTCATTCACTCCATTGCGGTCGGGAGATTAACCGCCATTGTCTATCTGGGAACTCGCAGCCGGAACGTAAAGGCTTTCTGCATCGGGATTCAACTGATCGATCTGAAAATTCAGTATCGATGCAAAGCTAATCCACACCAAATACGGCACCATCAACCACGCTGCAGCCTTGCGAACGCGCGCAAACAAACCAGTCGTCGCAATAGCAAGACCCAACATGGCGATGATGATAAAAAACGCCGCCGTCACTTCATGCTGGCCAAAAAATATCGGCGACCAACTGAGGTTGATCACAAATTGCAACAGGAACAGGCCAATCGCCACAGTGCGGACCCGCGCGCCGCGGGCATGGAGCACCATCGCAAGCGCAAGCCCCATCATCACATATAATGTTGGCCAAACCACACCGAACACCCAGCCCGGTGGCTGAATGGCGGGTTTAATCAAGGCTTGATACCACGCGTTGTCGGCGGTTGACCCTGACATGGTGCCAGAGAGAAACCCAAGAAACATCGTGAGCGGAATGATAATCAACGCCCAGCGCAATAACGACATACGCGGCTGCGATGCGGATGCGATCTGGTTCATGCCAAGGCTCCTGCCTGTTCAGCGAGTCGGGAGAAACGCCATCAATCGACATAGTAGCACTCAGCCACAATAGAACAAGGCCGCCCACCCCAAGGGGCAGACGGCCATGTGTCTCAATTCAGGGCGCGGAGACCGGCCCCGATTGTAATTTACTTACGTGTACCCGAAAGGCCCATCGAACCAAAGGCACCCGCCTTTACTTCACCGGTGATAGCATCGCCCGAAACGGTTGCGGTTGCATCCAGATGCATTGGCATTGGAACAGTGATGTCCATGCCCCAGCTCAACGTGTCGCCATCGACGGTGCCATTGGCAATGTCCATTGCACCAAGGCCGCCCGACATGCTGCCCGAAAAGCTGCCGCCGTCGCTATTGACGGTCAAAACGGCCTTTTGGTCACCCATTGGGCTTTTGATTGTTACGTCCCATTGGCCATCAACTGCTGCCATATTCTTGCTCCTTACTTGGTTGTTTTACTTGCAGTGGTGTTAGCAGCTTCGCTTACCATTTCAATTGGCAATCCAAGCGCTTCCAGCTGTGGCTTCACCTTGGCGGCATCACCCACGACCAGCCACGTAATTTTGGACGGATCAATCTTTGCGCGCATTGCGTCGTTCAATGCCTTGGCGGTCAGGGCGTTATATTTGCCCGCCAATGTTTCGGCATAATCGAACGAACGCTTGTTCAATCGATCGGACTGCATCTGCGCCAGAACGGCGGACGACTGTTCATAGCTGCCGGGCAGTTCAAGAACATTGCCCTTAATGGTCTTTTCCAGTTCTTCCGCAGTAACCGGCTTGGCACCGTTAAAGTCGTTTAACTGGTCAATCAAAACCTTGACCGATGGTCCAGTCTGATTGGTTTGGACTGGCGCAAACATGTAAAATGGCACGCGGTCTTCCGCGCCATTGACTTGGCTGCGCACGCCATAAGACCAACCCTTGGTTTCGCGCAGGTCCATATTGATACGCGACAGGAAGTCACCGCCAAAAACCTCGTTCGCCGCCCGCAGGGTCAGCAAATCGTCCGATCCCTTGGCATCCAGCACGACGCCGGCAAGGACCAGCGACTGGGGCGCATTTGGCCGGTCAATCAGCAAAATCTTGGATTGCGGCGTAGGGATAGCCGCAGAGAAATTCTTCGCTGGCGCAGCTGGCGCTGTTGGCTTCCACTTGCCAAAGCGCTGTTCCAACATCGGCTTGATTTCTTTCAGCGTGGTATCACCGACGACAAAGATTTCCGCTTTTTCCGGATGTATCCATGACTGGTGGAAATTGGCGACATCGGCACGCGTGATGGTTGCAACCGTTTCGGCATAGCCGCTACCCGTTTGCGGCCCGCCATAAGGATGTGCGTTTCCGTATAGCAATGGGGGCAGGCGGCGCACGGCAATGCCCTGCGGTTGGTTATTTTCCGCCTTGATCCGCGTCAATTGCTGAACGCGGACGCGCTCCAGCTCATTGGTTGCGAAAGCCGGATTTTTGATCACATCGGCCAAAAGGTCGAGCGATAGACCTAAATTTGGCTTTACCGCACGCAGGCTTGCAACCGTCCGGTCAAGCGACGATCCGACATTGACGTCGGCGCCCAATTTCTCTTCGGTTTCCGCAAGCTTGGTCGATGTGAGCGTCTGGGTGCCTTCCAACATCATCGTCGACATCATCGACGCGATACCGCGTTTGTCTACTGGATCAGCTGCAAAGCCCGCGTTGAAACTGACCGCGACGCGGACCGTTGGCACGGCTGCCCGCCTTGCGAAGAAAACCTTGATACCATTGCCAAGCGTTGTTTCCTCAACGGTCGGGAAATCCAGCGATGGCGTGCCGGTTGGCTCTGGGAATTTGCTGCGATCTTGAAACGCCAAAGGCGCAGACACAAGCATATCTTCGGTTCCGGGGGGCGCGTAAAAGGCGGGCGATGTCAGCGTGCCGGTGCGGCTGCCCGATCCTGCTGCCACTTCCTTATATGCTTCACGCTCGCCTGGCTCTACGCGAATTTCGAGCACAGGGCGGGTCAGCCATTTTTGCATCGCCGCCTTTACAGCTTCGGGCTTTGTCGTGGCGAGACGCTCCAACTCTTTCTTGTAGAAATTCGAGTCACCAACATAAAGCTGACCTTCGGCAAGCGCGACGGCCTTGCCACCAAATCCGCCAACCTGTTCAAGGCCATCGATCTGCTGCGCAATATTGCTGGCGGCTACGCGCTGCACTTCCTCAGCGGTTGGACCCGTGGCGATGTAATCGGCCAATATTTCATCCAGCCGCTTGGCAACCGCATCGGCATCACCGCCGGGCTTCACATCCGCTTGAATGTTAATCAGGCTGCCGTGCATGAACGGGATCATATATGCCGAAACGCCGACGACACTTTGTTCCTGCCGCACGAGGATATTGTCGAGGCGCGAACTGGAAAGGCCGCCAAGCGCGCTCATGCCAATGAACAGCGCATTTGCATCAGGGTCGGCCAATCCCGGCACCACCCAGTTGCGATAAATACGTGTGGTCGGAACCTTGTCCTTCATCACGATTTTAACCGGCTTTTCCAGCGTGGGCACAGGCGCATTGACCGGCGCAACATCTTTGCCGCGCTTAATGCTGCCGAACCATTTTTCAACGAGCGGTTTGGCTTGCGCGGCGTTGATATCGCCTGCCAGCACGAGCACCGCATTATTGGGGCCATAATGGTCGATAAACCAATTTTTCATGTCATCCAGCGACGCCGCCGACAGGTCTTCCAAGCTGCCAATCGTGTCGTGATGATAAGGGTGACCAACGGGGAAGAGTGTTTCCGAACGCTTGTAATCGACCAGTCCAAATGGCTGATTGTCGCCCTGACGCTTTTCGTTCGAAACAACGCCGATTTGGTTATCCAGCTTTTCCTTGGAAACGGCATTGAGCAAATAGCCCATGCGATCGCTTTCGAGGAACAATGCAGATTCCAGCGCAGTTGTCGGCACGGTCTGGAAATAGTTGGTCCGGTCGAGCCATGTCGTTCCGTTCAAGTCGGTGGCGCCGATTTTCTTGGTATATTCAAAATAGTCGCCCGGCGCATTTTCGCTGCCGTTGAACATGATATGTTCGAACAAATGGGCATAGCCCGTTTTGCCTTTGGGTTCATTCTTTGACCCCACGCCATACCAGATGGAAACCGCAACAATGGGTGCCTTGCGGTCTTCATGCACCAACACCGTCAGGCCGTTGTCGAGTGTGAATTTCTCATGCGGAATATTCACGGCCTCCACCAGCTTTGAAACGGGTGCAGCGGTTTGCGCAAATGCGGGTGCCTGCGCGGCCAACACCGAACCAGACAACATAAGCGCGAGGGTCAATTTACGGATCATGATATGCTCCCAAAGATATTTTTACTGCCGCCAGAGATAGTGCCAAAACACACAAACACAATCTGGCGGCTGCACATTTTCGACAAACGCCATTCAGGGCCGATAACGGCGCTTTGCATGCTTTACGGCGTCGGCCCATTCGAAATGAACGGGCTTATATTTGCCCGCCACAAACAGCTTCATCTGGTCGGTATAATGCGGCGATTCGGGCCGTGTGGTCGCCGCACCATAAGGCTGGATCGATTCCGATATAACGCCGCCATTTTTGTCCCAACGGATCAGCATGATATAGCTGTCGCCATGCCGAACGCGGACTTTGCCATCGGCTTGGTCAGGATCCCACATCGTCGTCGCGCGCAGGGCATCGCTGCCGCCAAACATGGGCAAGTCCAGTTTGCCACGCCGCAGCCGCTGAATATCGCCAAGCTGCGGGTCAATTCGGCCAAAGCGCTTCTTGAATTCATCAACCGCTTCTTGCAGCGTACTGCGGGCATCGGGCATTGGGTCACCGCGCCAGTTCGGGCGTGCACCAAAGCGAATGATCCGTTCGGCCAAAGCGTCTGCATCGCCCTTGCCATCGCTTGACCAGTCCCAGCTGGCCAACAGCTTTTGGGCCTTGGCAAGCTCAGGCGCGTCTTTCAGGTCCAACGCGGCAAAGGACGCCATCCATGGCCCGACCCAGCTTTGCTTGCTGTAGGTCATGTCCATCTTGATCGCGAGCAGCTCTTCTGGCGTTATCGACGTATCCGCCGCCAACAGCTCGGTTGCGCGCAGACCGCGGTTGGTCATGCCGCGTTCGATACCCAAATACGGCGAATAATCCGCCGGGTTCATTTCCGAACCCGGACCGGCCGCCAGAAACGGCGTATTATTCGCGTTCTGGACAAAGCCCGATACTGGATCGACAATCTTGGGATAGCGGTCAAAGCCCACAGGGCCGGACCACATCGCCGCAGACGTATCGCCCGGAAGCTGCTTGGTGTAATCATAGCCGGGTTTGCGATCGGGGAAGAGCGCGTTGTAGATATAGGCAACGCGGCCCGTTTTGTCGGCATAGATGAAGTTGGTGGCAGGGATACCGCCAATCGACATGGACTTGGTCCATTCTTCCCAATTCGTGGCCTTGGTATTCCGGTAATATTGCTCGACAACCTTCACGCTGTCGATTCCGGCATAGCGGATGGCGAAATAGCCCTTATCATTTTTGATAACCGGGCCATGTACTGATCGATACACTGTCTGTGGCACGGGCAAGTTGAACGGCCCGAACTTGACGGGCAACCAGACACGCTTTGAATTCAGCGGCAGCCACTTGCCATCATAGCGATATTTGTCGCCGGCCTCATTCATCACCAATTTATAGACATCAATCAGGTCCGGGCGATTGACCGTGTTGGTCCAGCCAAGGTGGCGGTTATGCCCCAACAGTACGAAGGGCGACCCCGGGAACAATGCGCCTGCCATATGAAGGCCTTCGCCCGAATGGGTCACGGCCTCATACCATGCAACTTGCCCTTCATAGGGCTGGTGCGAATTGGAAATCAGCCAGGTCTTACCATCGGCCATGCGCTTTGGCGCGAGGGCAAAGGCATTGGACCCGTTCATTTCGGGATCCCGCCCGATTGGCGTCATTGGCGCAGCGCTCTCTTTGGGCTGCGGCTTGCCTTCGGTCAGCGCACCGATTGCGCCATCAAGGCCATAGAAAAACGGCGCACGCAGCACAAAGCCGGTGACGATATCCTGCCCCGTGACCGGAAACAGTTTCGACAAGCGCACTTCGCCCGGATGTTTCGACACATAATGATTGAGGCCAGCGGCATAGGCTTCGGCCACGGCGCGTACCTCAGGCGACAATTCCATATAACGCTTTTCGGCGGTTTCGCGCGCGCCCAACAGGTGCATGACATAATCGACCTTGGCCCCGTCAGAGCCAGCCAACGCCCCATACCGGCCACGTGTCATCGCCACGACATCTTCTATCGTCGAAAAATCATCTTCGGCATGCGCATAGGCAAGGCCATAAGCCGTGTCCGCATCCGTCGCGCCATTGATATGCGGCACACCATATTCGTCGCGCACAATCTCGGCATCATAGGTCCGCTTGGCGGTTTCATATTCAGTTGCCGCCAATGGCTCCCACAAAGCGCCTGCGCCTGCAACCACACCCGCCAGCGCCAAAGACGCCCACAAAAATTTACGCATCATTCTCTCCCCCCACAATGAGACCTTGTCACATCGGTCCATTTGCGTACATATCCGGCATAACCAAGATTTACGGAAAGGAAAGTCCCTGTATGTTTCGCAGCCTCTTAGCCCTTGCACTGGCAAGCACAGCAATCACCCCCGCTTTTGCGCAGGCCGATGTCATTGGATCGGGCGTAGCACCATCAACAGCCGCGCATTCGCAGACACGACCCATTAATTTTGCGACAACTGCGCCAACATCGGGTGCGCTTGTGATAGTGATGCGCAACGCGACCTTGCCAAGCAATGTAGTCGATGCCGCAACCGCGCAAGCATTGAACGCAGCCATCGCTTCGGCAAAATTTGAAGGCAAAGAGGGCAGTTCATTGTCGCTGCGCGGCATTGGCAGTTATTCCCGCATTATATTGAGCGGCGTTGGCGAGGAAGGCGACCGCATCGCCCATGTCCGCAACGCGTCGGGCAAAGCCGCACAGGATTTGCGCGATGAAGCCCAGCCCGTGACGATCACAGGCGGCTTCAACTCAGACGAAGCCGCCACTGCCGCGTTGGGCTATGCCATGGGCCAATATCGGTTCGATCGCTACAAAACCGTCGACCGCAAAGCGCCACCTGCAAACCCCGTGACCATCATCAGCAGCGATGCAGGCAGCGCAGAGGCCTTATGGAAGTCGCGCCATTCGGCCTTAGCCGAGGGCGTTTCCTTGTCACGCGATCTGGCGGCTGAACCCGCCAATGTCATCTATCCCGAAACCTTTGTGGAGCGTGTCCGCGCCGCATTTGGCAACACAGCGAACGTCAAAATCGACGTTCTAGACGAACCGATGATGCGCAAATTGGGCATGGGGACGATACTTGGCGTGGGCCAAGGTTCGCGCCGTCCATCGCGGATGATGATCGTCGAATATCGCGGCGCTGGCGATGGTGCGCCCTTGGCGATGGTTGGCAAGGGGATTACCTTTGACTCCGGCGGAACATCGCTCAAGCCCGGCGCGGGCATGTGGGAAATGAAGTCCGACATGTCCGGTGCAGCCAGCATCATGGGCGCTGTCTTGTCGCTCGCAAAGTCAAAGGCATCGGTGAACGTCATCGGCGTTGCCGCACTGTCCGAAAATATGCCCGGCGGCAATGCGCAGCGTCCGGGCGACGTTGTCCGCACGATGAGCGGCAAGACCATTGAAATCCTCAACACCGACGCCGAAGGCCGCTTGGTAATGGCGGACGCCAATGAATATGTTGTAGCCCATAAAAAACCTGCCGCTTTGGTAAACATGGCAACGCTTACGGGCGCCATTGTTAGCGCCCTGAACGACGAATATGCTGGCTTATTCAGCCGTGATGACAAATTGGCTGCAGCGGTTACCGCAGCGGGCGCCGCAACGGGTGAAGATGTGTGGCGGATGCCGCTGCACAAAAACTATCTCGATGATATGAAATCCGACATTGCCGACATTAAAAACGTCGTTGAAGGCGGCGGCCCCGGCGCAGGTCTTGGCGCCACCTTCGTTGGCTTCTTCGTCGATAAAAATATTCCTTGGGCGCACCTTGATATTGCAGGCGTCAACTGGGCGGATAGGTCTGGGCCAGTGACGCCAAAGGGCGCATCGGGCTGGGGCGTGCAATTGCTAGACGCGCTTGCCCGTAACTGGAAATAATATCGGCGGAGGCGCATTTCCGGCGAATGGCCGCAGCACTTGTGTTGCAGAAATGACGCACTACATTCTGAATAGGGGTGGGGCCTTTGTCCACAAAGGCTCCATCGACATTTAGGAAATAGCGCATGAACCTCGAGAAATTCACCGACCGGGCCAAGGGTTTTCTGCAAAGCGCGCAGACCGTCGCCATTCGAATGAGCCATCAGCGTATTGGGCCCGAGCATCTCCTCAAAGCCTTGCTGGAAGACGAACAAGGCATGGCCTCAGGCCTTATCAAGGCCGCTGGTGGCGACGCCGCGACCGCCTTGCGCGAAACCGATGCAGCGTTGGCGAGGGTTCCTGCCGTGTCCGGTGGCGGTGCGCAGCAAACGCCCGGGCTTGATAATGACGCCGTGCGTATTCTCGATTCCGCCGAACAGGTCGCGCAAAAGGCTGGCGACAGCTATGTGACGGTCGAGCGTTTGTTGCTCGCGCTTGCGCTGGCCTCAACCACGACCGCTGGTAAAGCCTTGGCCGCCGCTGCGGTCACAGCCGAGGGGCTGAACGCCGCGATTAATGCGCTGCGGGGTGGACGAACCGCCGACACCGCTGGCGCGGAAGACCGTTATGATGCGCTGAAGAAATTCGCGCGCGACCTGACGGAAGTGGCCCGGGCGGGCAAGCTTGATCCGGTCATCGGCCGTGATGAAGAAATCCGCCGCACCATCCAAATTCTTGCGCGGCGCACGAAGAACAACCCTGTTCTCATCGGCGAACCCGGCGTCGGTAAAACGGCCATTGCCGAAGGACTGGCGCTGCGCATTGCCAATGGTGACGTGCCAGACAGCCTGAAAGGCCGCAAGCTCTTGTCGCTCGACATGGGCGCGTTGATTGCCGGCGCGAAATATCGCGGCGAGTTTGAAGAGCGGCTGAAGGGTGTGTTGGATGAGGTCAAGCAGGCCGAAGGTGACATCATCCTGTTCATCGACGAAATGCACACGCTCGTCGGCGCAGGCAAAGGCGAAGGCGCGATGGACGCGGCGAACCTGATTAAGCCTGCTTTGTCGCGCGGCGAATTGCACTGTATCGGCGCGACGACACTCGATGAATATCAAAAGCATGTTGAAAAAGACCCTGCCCTGCAACGCCGGTTCCAACCCGTGTTCGTCGGTGAACCAACGGTTGAGGATACGATTTCGATCCTGCGCGGGTTGAAAGAGAAATATGAACTGCACCATGGCGTGCGGATTACCGATGGCGCGTTGGTGAGCGCGGCGACATTATCGCACCGCTACATTGCCGACCGTTTCCTGCCCGATAAAGCCATCGACCTGATGGACGAAGCCGCGTCGCGGCTCCGCATGGAAGTCGAATCCAAGCCCGAAGAAATCGAGACGCTCGACCGGCGTATCATTCAGCTGAAAATCGAGCGTGAGGCGCTTGGCAAGGAAAGCGATGCCGCGTCAAAGGACCGGCTGGTCGCACTCGAGAACGAACTGGCCAATCTGGAGCAGCAATCATCCGAACTGACCCAGCGCTGGCAGGCCGAAAAAGCCAAGATTTCTGCAGAGGCCAAGATCAAGGAACAGCTCGACACCGCACGTATCGAGCTTGAGCAGGCGCAACGGTCGGGCGATCTCGCCAAGGCGGGCGAGCTGCAATATGGCACGATCCCCGGCCTTGAACGGCAACTGTCCGAAGCAGAATCAGCGGCAGGTAACGCCATGCTGCGCGAGGAAGTGACCGCGCAGGATATCGCCAGCGTTGTCAGCCGCTGGACAGGCATTCCTGTCGACAAGATGCTTGAGGGCGAGCGTGACAAGTTGCTCAATATGGAGCAACTGATTGGCGCGCGGGTGATCGGGCAGCAAGATGCCGTGGCCGCTGTATCCAAAGCCGTCCGCCGCAGCCGCGCAGGGCTTCAGGACCCCAACAGGCCGCTTGGATCCTTCCTGTTCCTCGGCCCCACGGGCGTCGGTAAAACCGAACTGACCAAGGCGCTGGCATCATTCCTGTTCGATGACGACAATGCGATGGTGCGCATCGACATGTCCGAATTCATGGAAAAGCACAGCGTATCGCGGCTGGTCGGTGCGCCTCCGGGATATGTCGGATATGAAGAAGGCGGTGTCCTGACCGAGGCGGTCCGGCGTCGGCCCTATCAAGTGGTGTTGTTCGACGAAGTCGAAAAAGCGCATTCCGACGTCTTCAACATCCTGCTTCAGGTGCTCGACGATGGCCGCCTGACCGATGGTCAGGGCCGCACGGTGGACTTTTCAAATACGCTCATCATCCTCACATCCAATCTGGGCAGTCAGCATCTCGCCGCGCTGGAGGATGGGCAGGATGTAAAAGAGGTCGAACCGCAAGTGATGGAGATCGTGCGGGGCCATTTCCGGCCCGAATTCCTGAACCGCCTCGACGAGGTCATCCTGTTCCACCGCCTTGGCGCCAATCACATGGCGCCGATTGTCGAGATTCAGGTGCAGCGCGTGCAAAAGCTGCTGAAGGATCGCAAGATCACCCTCGCTTTATCCGAAGAGGCGAAAGCGTGGCTGGGCCGCGTGGGTTACGACCCCGTATATGGCGCACGCCCGCTCAAGCGCGCTATTCAGCGATATTTGCAGGATCCTCTCGCGGATCTGCTGCTGCGTGGCGAAGTGCCCGATGGCTCCACGGTTAAGGTCGAGGAAGGGGATGGGGCGTTGAAGTTGGGGGTGTAGGCATCTCGCGACAGCTTTCGAGCTTCCCCGATTTAAGTCCGCTCATTCATCCGCAAAAGCAGGATCATTGACCGCTGGGGCGTGAAGTTCCATCCTCGACCAAGCGGCGGGCAAGTTCATTGCCGGATTCTGTCATCTGGCGCCACTGCGCAAGCGTTTTGCATACCTTGCCCTTTTTCACCAGTGAACCGGTCACACGAACAGTGCGACACCGAACGGCTTGGTCGGATTTGGCTGCGGTTGCGTCGGATGCTGCAGTCGAAGTGCTGCCTTGCGATGTCGATGCAGATGCTGGAGCCGTTACAGGCGCAGACGCCGGCGCCTGCGCCAAAGCCGAGGTCATGATCCCAATGGTTAAGGCTGTGAATAAAATGGGTCGCATGTGAATGTTTCTCCGTTGAGAGGCGCGGTGCAAGTAACACAGGCGCTTTTCAGTGCACGTAAAGAGGAAAAAATCAATTAACTTAATGCGTGATTTTAAAGCCTGTTGCGTCAGCCGCAGCATAATAACGGGCGATAACATTTTGTTCTGCAACGGTTAAATGGGGATTCCACACGTCAAAGATAAGAACCGCGCGATAATGATCGCTATCGTTCCACGCTTCATGTTCGATGGTATCATCAAAGGCAAAAGCCGTTCCCACTTTCCATTCGCGGGTTTCACCACCGACGCGGAAACCGCAATTCTCTGGCACGATTAGCGGCAAATGCACAATCGCACGGGTATTGGTCACCCCTGTATGTGGCGGAATTCGGGTATGCGGCTTCAATATGGAGAAAAACGCGCTGGGTGCACGATCCGGAAGCGTTGTGGTCGGTAAGCTGGCCAAGGCCGCGGCCGTGCGCGGGCAGCGGTCTAAAACGGCCTTATTGGGCTGCCCATATTCCCACAAAAAGCATGCGCCCCAGGCAAGTGACTGGTCAAGAGCGGACCATTTATTTTCAGGAACGCCTGAATCCATCCGGACATAAGGCCGCAACGCGTCGCCGGGATCGGCAAGCAGCGCCTCTAATTCCTGGCGTATTTCGTCGGTCGCAGCTTCGATTGCAGGCATCCATGGAAAATGATGTCTGTCGAAAAATTCATCCGCCGGAAGGAAGGGGTAATATAAGCCGTCGCATGTGTTCACATAGGTCCGTCGGCGGCCCAGCGCCACATCGACAAATGCCTGACTGCGGCGCAGCTCTGTTTCATCCATGGCAGCGGATAATGGGGCCAGTTCCATGCTAACAGCGTCCGAAATCTGAAGCGTCGCTTGCGAAACAAACGCCTGCCCCCTCTGCAGTGCCGCTGCAATATCGGGAGATAGGTCTGATGCATGCGCCGCCATTTGGAGCACGCCGCTCCAAGCGACCAGCGCCTCGGCCTTTTCACCCGTACGTTCGTGCAATTCGGCCTTACGGAGCCAGCCCATGAAGTCCCGGCGGTCGATGCTGATTGCGGCGTCCAGCGCCTGCATTTCGCCTGCGTCATCGCCCTGCGCGCGGCGTGCCGTTGCAACATTTCGCCAAAGCGCGCTCGACATCGTGTCATGCGTCGTTGCGGCCACGAACAGGCGCTCCGCCTCGGCATAGCTTCCGGCACGCAGTGCAAGCATGCCTTCACTGTTCAGTCTGGCCGCTTCGGCCGGTGGTGCGGTCTCGTTCATATGGCGAATGCTTGCCATTTACCGTTAGAAACGGCAAGGTCGATGAGGTTATGACGCATAAAAATAGCGAAATATGGAACGACGGCGCATGGCTTGCGCATCGCTATGATGCGTCCGCAGACGCATTTCATCTGCGGCATGTCAGCCGTGCAGCGCACAATGCCGCCACTTTCCTTACCGATGAATATCTTGGCGTGGAACCAAGCCCGATGGTCCTATCGCGCCGTGAAGCCACAACGGGCCGCACGGACGACGCCAGCCTGCATTTTATTTTGCATTCCGCCTTTTGTGCATCGACCATGTTCGCAAACGGATTTGATCTGCCGGGCCTATCTATGGGTCTGAAGGAACCCGTTTTGTTGAACGACATTGTCGGCTTTCGCCGTCGCGGCGCGCCACCCACTGCCGTCGGCGAACGGTTGCGCGATGCTCTGGACATGCTCGCGCGTCCATTTGGCGACGATTTGGCGGTGGTTGTGAAGCCATCCAATGTGTTTAATGCCCTTGCCCCGGCATCGCTTGCCATGCGGCCGACAAGCAAAGCCATCATTCTATATGCGCCACTTTCGGTGTTTCTTTTGTCGGTGGCCCGCAAGGGGCTTTGGTGCCGGCTATGGTGCCGCGAATTGTTGGAAGGGCAAATTGCCGACGGCATCGTTGATCTTGGTTTTGAGCCGGGCGATTTTTTCCGGCAGACCGATTTGCAAGTCGCCGCGGTGGGTTGGTTGGCGCAGCAAAAGCTGTTTCATAGCATGGCGCAAAAGTTCGGCGCTCAACGCATCGCAACGCTGGACAGCGAACGCCTGACTGCCGATCCCGGTAAAGCTCTTTCCGCTGCATCGTCCCACTTTGGGTTGGGCAAACATGCCGGTGCGAATGACGCGCATCCAGCGTTTGGCACACATAGCAAGTTCGGCGGCAGTTTCCGGACAGAAGACCGGCGCGCGGAATATGCGTTGGCGCAAACAGCGCATGGCGACGAAATTGAAAAGGTCCTGATTTGGGCCGAAGCCGTTGCCCAATCTGCCAACATCCCACTGACGTTGGAACATGCGCTGCGCTTTTAAAGCGCTCGGCCCAACCCATTAGGGCCGGACATGACCTAAACCAACATAACGCAGTCTTGCAGCTCTTGGTCTGGCCTCGTGATTTAGCGTGGCCGCACAATACAAAAGGGGCGGACATTGCTGCCCGCCCCCTTGTTTCATTATATGCTCTTCAAATTAGAAGCGCAGCTTTGCCGTTACAGCATAACGACGACCCAACGCGTCATATGTCGACGGGAAGGTGTTGCCGCTGTTGTACGATGTCGAACCAGCGTTGTTACCAGTCAATGGTGGATCCTTGTCCAGCAAGTTCTGCACCGTAGCGGTAATCGTCACATTTTCGGTGAGATTGATACGCGTCGACAGATCGAAGTAGTCATATGCCTTGATCTTGCCGAAGTTAGCCGTCCGGCCACCAACGCCCAAGACCGACGAACCGATCGTTCCGTTGAAGAACGCACCACCGTCAATCACGTCAAGTGGTTCTTGCTCCATCGCCGACAGGTGACGCCACAACAACGACACATCGAACTTGCCGTACGACACTGTTGTACGCTGCGACCATGAGAAGTCTGGCTGCAGTGAACCACAGTTCGAGCTGAAATAGCCGGTGCAATCACGATTGACCGATTCAGGGTTAAGCACGAACGCGTTGAACGTCGATTTGAACGTGTAGTTACCGTTGAACGACAAAGCCAAAGCGATTTTGTCGGTCAGATCGGTCTTGTAGTTCATGATCAAGTCGATGCCGTCAGTTTCAATGGCACCCGCGTTCGACAGAACCGAAGGCAGACCAGTGAAAGTGCTCGGATCGCCGCTCAAGCTGCCATCGGCGGGGCTACGACGAATGCTGGTACAAGCAGCAGATGTTGATGCGCCAGCTGGTGGGCTGAATACGTTCGTACCAAAGCAAGCCGCAATTACGTCGCCAGGGGTCGGGGACGAAATCGCGCCCGTTACCTTGATGTTGTAATAATCGATCGACGCAGTGAAACCAGGGATTCTGGCTGGCTGGAAGATCGCACCAATGGTGAAGCTGTTCGACTTTTCAGGCTTAATGTTGACGTTACCACCACCAGTCGAGTTCACCTGACCTGCGTTAGGCTGGGGAATCGAGTTGATGTTGCCCAAGTTAGCACCTTGCGCCAAGCAGACGGCACGAAGTTCACCGGTTGGGCCGGTTGCTGGACGTCCTGGCAAAACAGCGCCAGCTGTCGTCAACGTCGCACATGGATCGGTACCAAGGTTGGTCAATCCAGTGTTCACTGGCGAGAACAGTTCGCCAATGTTCGGTGCGCGAACGGCACGTGCAAAGTTACCACGAATAGCGACGCCATCGGTTGGTTCCCAAGTACCACCAGCCTTAAAGGTCGTGGTGTTGTACGATGGGTTACCTGGTGCGTCGACTGTGTAAGACGAATAGCGCAGGCCGCCTTCAACAGTCAGGCTGTTGATGTACGGCTTGTCGCTAACCAATGGCACAACAAGTTCACCAAAGCCTTCATATACGTCGAAGCCACCAGAAATATCTGGCGTTGCACCGCCGGCACCGCCGAGATCGCCGCCCTTGGCAAGCGCGTCAGCGCCCTGACGAGCTGTATATTTGCGATACTCACCGCCGACTGCAAATGCCACGGAATCTTCAGCAAATGGGCTGGTAAAGCCGGCATCGCCGTTGATGGTTCCCTTGACTTGAGCAAGCGAGGTTTTCGTAAAGCTGGTGCTTTCCTGGACCAAGAACGGAATTGCTTCCGGCTGAATGGTGCCAAAGACGTTTGCAGCAACGCATCCATTGGATGTGTCGAAGCAAACTGGCGCCGAAGCAGTTCCGCCCGCACGAAGCGACTGACGGAAACGCGAGTTCAAGGTGTAACCCTTAATCGTCTGAATGTTCTCGCTTTGGCCATAGGCACCCGAGATGTCCCAGTCGATTGAGTCAGTGATCGAACCACGGGCACCCAAACGGTAATCGAATACGGTCGTCACATATTCCGAAATACGTGGACCAGCTTCGATTGCGCGACGGGCAAAAAGCGACTGCGGGTTAGGGTTGTAACCTTCACCAGCTTCGATCACGCCGTTGCCGTTAACGTCGAATGGCTGCCATGCTTGCAATACAGCAAGACCGTTGCCTGACGTCGTTGCAGTTGCAGACGCGCCACCTGTACCGATTTCAAGATAACCGGGCTGTCCAGGACGCAAGCTTGGGTTAGCCGCCGCATCGCACTGCGCTTGTGTAAAGCGTGGGGTATACACCGAAGCGCTTGGGTTAACGTCGAATGCGCAGAACTGGTTACGCATAGCAGCAGGCAAGAACGGGTTGTTCAAAGGAATGTTCACGCCGATGCTGAACGCGCCTGATGGTGCGATGATCGTGTTTACAGTGTTCTTTGAGAACAGACCGCGCGAATATACTTCAATCGCATCGCTGACTTCGTAACGCGCTTGACCGAACATGTTGAAACGTTTGAACGGTGTCTGGAAGACGTTATATGGGTTGAAGTTAAACGTCGAGAAGGTCGGAACGAGCTGACCAGCTTCGTTGATCTGGTTGGTACCGCCATTGCCCGTACCGCTAACCAGACGGCCGCCCGAGAAACGCGAAGGATATGCTGTGCCTGAACCAAGCGCTGTACCAGCATAGGTTTCAATGGTGGTCAGCGAAACATCGCGCGCACCTTGATATACTGGGTCAGCTTGCTGGTAACCAACGCCGAATACGGCGTTACCGCGACCATCGTCGAAGTTCGCACCGATTGTGACGTCAGCGCGGACAACGTCACCGTCACCTTTTTCGGTGAGCTGGTAAGACGATTGGGCTTCCAAGCCCGAGAAATCATTCTTCAGAATGAAGTTAACAACACCACCAACTGCGTCAGCGCCATAAGTGGTCGATGCGCCACCGGTAAGAACGTCAACGCGCTCAACCAAAGCGAGCGGAATGTTGTTCAAATCGACCTGACCACCAAAACCGGCGGGCACGATACGGTCGCCGTCAAGCAATACGACGTTACGGTTTGAACCAATGCCGCGCAAGTTAACGTACGATGCACCACCGTTACCGTTATTAACTGCGGAACCAATCGAAGCGACAACGCCTGGGATTTCACGAAGAACTTCTTCGGCCAGGTTGGACTGAAGCAGTTCCATTTCTTCGGCGGACGTTACGTTGACCGGAGCCGAACGCTCAAGGTTCGGATTGGTAATGAGCGAACCCGTTACGACAATTGCCTCAACGGCTTCTTCTTCGGCTGCCGCATCCTGAGCGAATGACGGCGTTGAGATCAACGCCAGACCCAGTGCGAGCGGTGCCGCTGCATATTTCAAATTGCTGATACGTGTGTTTTTCACGATATAGCCCCTATAATAGCGCCCCATTTCAACGACTTATCGCGTCCTGGTGGCTGTTAAACTCCCCAGCTTTTCCACTCAAATTGCGCGTGCAATGCACGCACGAAAAGAAATGAAATTCCTCCGGGTTGTCGGCGCTTTGGCGGATATCCTAGGCTCACGCAACAAATTGGGCTGATATGACAATAATATTTCGGGGCTGTCACTTTTATGCAACAGTGACTTATCCACAGACTTCGACACGGCAAGGCCAACCTGAAGCCTGTCGAAAATCGTTCATGACAGCGACAGCCTCCTTCGTTATGAGAACAGCACTTCTATTATAAAGGCGGCCTTTTTTGATGTTATCACGCATATTTTTGTCGAAGTTGACTGCGCTCATTCTAGGCGGGCTGTTCCTTGCGGGCGCGCCCGCATTCGCGCAAACGCCGCCAACTACGCCTACGCCCGTTGCGCCTGACCTTGAAAATATGCTGGTGCTCGATTTGTCGACGGGCGGCCGCGTTACTATTCAGATGTTCCCCGCCGTTGCGCCAGCGCATGTCGAGCGCATCAAGACGTTGACGCGTCAGGGCTTTTACAATGGCGTTATCTTCCACCGCGTGATTGAGGGCTTCATGGCGCAAACCGGCGATCCCACAGGCACGGGCCAAGGTGGATCGGAGCTTCCCGATCTGAAGGCCGAGTTTAACAAATTGCCGCATTTGCGCGGGACAGTGTCGATGGCACGCACGAATGAACCCGACACGGCCAACAGCCAATTCTTTATCTGCTTTCAACCGCGCTTCAGCCTCGACAACAAATATACCGTCTTTGGCCGCGTGACATCTGGCATGCAGTTTGTCGACGCCATTGAGCGCGGCGAACCACCCGCGAGCCCAAGCAAAGTGCTTCAGGCATCGATTGCTGCAGACAATGTCCCACCGCCCGCATTTTCCGCGCAGCCCGTTGCCGTAGGCCAACCAAGCGGTAGCTAACCGCTTAGGCAATAGCATGCGCGTCGACCTGTTTGACTTCGAGCTTCCGCCCGAGCGGATAGCGCTGCGGCCTGTTAGCCCGCGGGATTCGGCACGGATGCTATGCGTCGGTGGCGAAGGCAACATGGTCGATGCTTCGGTCCGCGACCTGCCGCAAAAGCTGCGCAAGGGCGATTGCCTGATCTTCAATGACACGCGCGTTATCCCTGCGCAGCTTACGGGCCGCAGGGGCGATGCGAACATTGGCGCGACATTGCATAAACGCATCGATCTGCGCCGCTGGCAGGCCTTCATCCGTAATGCGAAGCGCCTGCATATGGGCGACTGCATTGATTTTGGCCACGGCGTCTTGGCCAAGGCCGAAGAACGGCATGACGACGGCAGCTTTACATTGTTCTTTGAAGGCGATGAACCGGTCGAAGTCTTGCTGGAACGTGCTGGCACTATGCCATTGCCGCCTTATATCGCCGGCAAGCGGCCGACCGATGCGCGCGACGCCGAAGATTATCAGACGATGTTCGCGCAAAAGGACGGCGCCGTCGCCGCCCCCACTGCGTCACTGCATTTTACCCCCGAGCTGATGCACGCAGTGCATGATGCCGGGATAGAAACCGCAACGCTTACCCTGCACGTGGGTGCGGGCACGTTCCTTCCAGTAAAGGTCGACGACACGGCAAGCCACCGCATGCATAGCGAGTGGGGCAGCATTGATGCCGAGACGGCAGACAGGCTCAACAGCATAAGCGAAAACGGCGGGCGCTTGATAGCGGTTGGCACGACTTCGTTGCGCCTTGTCGAGAGTGCCGCCGACCAAAATGGTATCGTGCACCCGTTTGAGGGCGACACCGATATCTTCATCACGCCGGGTTATCGGTTTAAGGCCATCAATGGCCTCATGACCAACTTCCACTTGCCAAAATCCACGCTGTTCATGCTGGTCAGCGCGTTGATGGGCCGCGAGACAATGCAAGCGGCCTATGCCCATGCAATCGCCGAAGAATACCGCTTTTACAGCTATGGCGACAGCAGTCTTTTACTACCCTAATCGCGCAACCGGCCTTTAATGGCCCTTCAGCTCATCGCCGGTCAGCCGGACGATGTGCAGCACGTTTGTTGAACCCGGTGTGCCAAATGGCACGCCGGCCATGATGACAATGCGACCACCGGCATGACCCAAATGATAGCGCAGCGCCATGCGCTTGCCCTTGGCGACCATTTCCTCGAACGATCCAATATCTTTGGTCCGCACAGCAAAAGCGCCCCAAAGAAGCCCAAGGCGGCGCGCGGTCGATTGGCTGGCGGTGAGCACCAAGAGAGGCACGGATGGCCGTTCGCGCGAGATCCGCCGCGCGGTCGAGCCTGATGATGTGAAGCAGACAATGGCGCTGGTCTCTATGGTGTCGACAATCCGTCCGCTCGCTTCGGCCAACGCATCGGCCGTGGTGGAATCGGCTGGGGTCTCGGTAAAATGGATCCGCTTGTAGAAATCGGGGTCACTTTCGACCTGTTGCGCAATGCGGTCCATGATCGACACCGCTTCAATCGGCCAAGCGCCCGCCGCCGTTTCGGCAGACAGCATGACCGCATCGGCACCATCATAAATCGCAGTCGCAACGTCCGACACCTCGGCGCGGGTGGGCGACGGCGATACGATCATCGATTCCAACATTTGCGTCGCAACGACAACGGGCTTGCCCATGCGCCGCGCGGTCGACACAATCTTCTTCTGCAACGGCGGCACTTGTTCGGGCAGCATCTCAACGCCCAAGTCACCGCGCGCGACCATCACGCCGTCGGCGAGCTCCAGAATTTCTTCCAACCGTCCGATCGCTGCTGGCTTTTCAATCTTCGCCAGCAACGCAGCCTTGTTCCCGATAAGCTTCTTGCCCTCGGCAACATCCTCTGGCCGCTGGACAAAGGACATCGCGATCCAGTCCACGCCCTGCTCCAGCGCAAAGGCAAGGTCGGAACGGTCCTTTTCGGTCAGCGCGGCAATGGGAATGACGACGTCAGGGACATTCAGGCCCTTGCGGTTCGACAATGCGCCGCCAACTTCCACCGTGGTATTGATATATTCCAGCCCGATTTCGGTGACCCGCAGAACAAGCTTGCCATCATCGAGCAACAGCCGTGCGCCAACTTCCAATGCAGCAAATATCTCGGGGTGCGGCAAATGCACGCGATGCGCGTCGCCCGGCGTCTCGTCGGTATCCAGCCGGAAATCGTCGCCCGTGTGCAATTCCACCTTGCCCTCGGCAAAGGTGCCGACGCGCAGCTTGGGCCCTTGCAAATCCACCAAGATCGTCGTGGGCCGGTTATAGGCTTTTTCGAGCGCGCGGATATTGGCAATCAGCTGCGCCTTGTCGGCTTGCTCGCCATGGCTCATGTTGACGCGAAAGGCATCGGCACCAGCGCGGAACAGCTTTTCGATCATTTCGGGCGTGTCGCTGGCGGGGCCCAATGTCGCCAATATGCGGACCTTGCGCATACGTGGCTTGTGATATTGCATAGAAATGGCTCCGCGATATGGATTTTGACGTTCGCACCCCCCATAACGGGGCAAGTCACCAACGGAAAGGGCGCATAGCTATGCAACAAGACATCCAAATATCCGACGCCGCAGCCGCGGCCGCATTTCGCCGCCTCGTGACGCATTTGCAACACCGCCACGATGCGCAGAATATCGACCTGATGGGCCTTGCCGGTTTTTGCCGCAATTGCCTCGCCGATTGGGTGATGGAGGCGGATGGCACGCTGACCAAAGAGGAAGCACGCACGCTGATCCACGGCATGCCAGCGGCGGAGTGGAAGGCGAAGCATCAGACCGAAGCGACGCCCGCGCAATTGCAACGCATGCAGGAAAGCGTGGCGAAAAACGCCCCTTCGCATTAAGGCGCTGTCATCTTGATTCGGGTGCGCAGGCACCGACCAACACCACAGGGAGAATATCATGGCCGAAGGCAATATCGCCGCCGATCAACTGCGTCTTTTCATTGAACGCATTGAGCGTCTGGAAGAAGAGAAAAAGGGCATCGCTGACGACATTCGTGACGTTTACAGCGAAGCCAAGAGCCAAGGCTATGATGCGAAAATCATGCGTCAGATTGTCCGCTTGCGCAAAATGAGCCAGGACGATCGCCAAGAAATGGAAGCCATTTTGGATACTTACAAATCGGCGCTTGGTCTGGCATAATTTCCGCTCCCCATAAGGAGATGAAATCATGTTGATGACCACCACCACATCGGTTGAAGGCCAACCCGTCCGCGAATATCTCGGCGTTGTAACGGGCGAATGCATTGTCGGCGCGAACATCTTTAAAGATCTTTTCGCTGGCATCCGCGACATCGTTGGTGGCCGCGCGGGCGCCTATGAAAATTCGCTGCGTGACGCCCGTCAGACCGCATTGGCCGAATTGTCCAACGAAGCCCGCAACCTGGGTGCCGACGCCGTGATCGGCATCGACCTCGATTATGAAGTACTGGGCAGGGAAGGCTCAATGCTAATGGTCACTGCGTCAGGGACTGCGGTGAAGCTGAGCTGAAGCAGATGGCTTGCCCAATAGCGCGTGCCTGATGTAAGGGCGCGCCATCATATCCTTTAGCCAGAGAAGAGCAGAGCCATGGCAGGCCATAGCAAATTCAAGAATATCCAACATCGTAAGGGCGCGCAGGACAAAAAGCGTTCGGCGCAATTTTCGAAGCTGTCGCGCGAAATTACCGTGGCGGCGAAGATGGGTATGCCCGATCCCGACATGAACCCGCGCCTTCGCCTTGCGGTGAACGCCGCCAAGGCCCAATCGATGCCCAAGGATAATATCCAGCGCGCCATCGACAAGGCAGTCGGCGGCGACGCGGAAAGCTATGATGAAATGCGCTATGAAGGCTATGGCCCCGGCGGCGTTGCGATCATCGTTGAGGCATTGACCGACAACCGCAACCGCACCGCGACCAATGTGCGCACGGCATTCAGCAAAAATGGCGGCAATCTTGGCGCATCCGGCGCGGTGAGCCACGGATTCGACCGTATGGGCCTGATCACTTACCCCATCAGCGCAGGCGACGCCGACAGCGTCTTTGAAGCGGCATTGGAAGCAGGCGCAGAAGATGTGGAGTCGAGCGAAGATGAACACAGCATCTGGACCGCAATGGACAGCCTGCATGAAGTCGCCAAGGCGCTCGAGGCGACACTTGGAGAGGCAGAAAGCGCCAAGCTCGCATGGAAACCACAGGTTTTGGTCGAAGTCGACGAAGCCAATGCCGCGACCTTGCTCAAGATGATCGATGCCTTGGAAGATGATGACGATGTCCAGACCGTCTGGGGCAATTATGACGTTTCCGACGAGGTGATGGCGAAGCTGGGATGATCATTCTCGGTCTCGACCCCGGTTTGGGCACGACCGGCTGGGGCGTCATCCGCAAGGAAGGCAACCGTCTTTCGCATATCGACAATGGCGAGATTACAACCGATGCCAAGCTGCCTTTGGCCAATCGTCTCGTAATTTTGGACGCAAAACTCAGCGCCGTACTCGATCACTTCCGGCCCGATTATGCGGCGGTCGAAGAAGTGTTCGTGAACAAAAACCCGCAGTCGACACTGAAGCTTGGACAAGCGCGCGGTGTCGTGCTGCTGGGTGCGGCGCGCAACCGTACGCCCGTGACTGAATATGCCACGCGGCTCGTAAAGAAATCCGTTGTGGGCACGGGCAAGGCCGAAAAGGAGCAGGTGCAAGCCATGCTCCGCATCCTGCTGCCGGGGCTTAAGCTGGCGGGGCCAGATGCCGCTGACGCGCTCGCGGTCGCCATCACCCACGCACATCACTTCAGGGGTTGATGGGTTCACGCCTCTGCGTGAAACAAACTTTCTGTTCCCACGATGTTCTCTTTTACTTGCCGATTTTATAACGAACAGCTAACCCGCGATAATGATCGCAAAGCTATATGGCCGCATTGATGAGACGGGCGTCGACCATCTGGTGATCGACGTCAACGGCGTTGGCTATCTGGTGCAGGCAAGCGCGCGGACGCTTGCCGCCTTGGGCAAGACGGATGATTTCGCCACCGTATTCACCGAAATGCAAGTGTCGGAAAACGACATGCGCCTCATCGGCTTTGCCACGCGCGAAGAACGCGACTGGTTCCGCTTGCTGACGGGCGTGCAAGGCGTTGGCGGCAAGGTTGGCTTGGCCATCCTCTCGGCCATCGAACCCGCCGACCTCGCGCTTGCCATCGGCAGCGGCGACGCGGCTATGGTGGCGCGGGCAAACGGCGTTGGCCCCAAGCTGGCCAGCCGCATCGTCAATGAATTGAAGGACAAGGTCGGCGCGCTTGCTGGCAGCGGCGGCGGTCCGAAACTGATGGCGACGGGGGCAGCAGCCGGCAACCATGCACAAGACGCAATGTCCGCACTTGCCAATTTGGGCTTCAAGCCCGGCGAGGCCGGAAACGCCGTGGCGCAGGCAGTCGAGGAACTCGGCCCCGACGCGACACTCGATGCGCTGGTCCGGCTGGCGTTGAAGCGGGCTTCGCGGTGAAGCTCGTCCCTATCCTTCCCTTTTTCCGTCACCCTGAACTTGTTTCAGGGTCCATCGGGCAACTATTCCTGCGCTATCGGCGGCAAACCCAACCCAACCGCCAGATCCACCCAATGCGGATTTTCGGCGTTAATCAGGTTAATCTTCCAAGCGCGGTGCCAATTCTTCAGCTGCTTCTCGCGCGCAATCGCGGCCTCCATCGTGCCAAAAACTTCAAAATGCACCAGCCGGTAAATGGCATATTTCGAAGCATGTCCTGGCGTCATGCCGCCGCGATGTTGCGAAAGCCGCTTCAGCAGGTCAGACGTGACGCCAATGTACAGCGATCCATAATGCTTGCTTGCAACTATGTATACGCAGGGCGTCTTTTCATCTCTCACGCGCTGGAAAGTGCGGCACAATGGACCCTGAAACAAGTTCAGGGTGACGTAAATTTTGGTAAAATGTCATGTGTGGATTCAAACCTCCGCACCGCCTCCTGCCGCTGCGGTCCGCTTTCCGCCATTCCCACCGGCGCATTTGCAGACCCGAACTTTCCCCAGCCGCATTATTCGGTGTGGGAGGGGCGCAAGCACCCTTGGGTGACCATCAAGGGCGACGGTATCGAACATTATGACTGACGACGACCGCCTCACCACGCCGGACAAACGGCCGGAAGATATCGACGCCGCGCTGCGTCCCAAAACGCTCGCCGAGTTCATCGGACAAGCGGCCGCGCGCGATAATTTGCGCGTGTTTATTGAGGCAGCGAAGGGCCGCGGGCAGCCGTTGGACCATGTATTGTTCTTTGGCCCGCCGGGACTTGGCAAGACGACATTGGCGCAGATTGTGGCCAAGGAAATGGGCGTCGGTTTCCGCGCGACATCCGGTCCGGTCATCGCCAAATCGGGCGATCTGGCGGCGTTGCTCACCAATTTGGAGGATGGCGACGTCCTGTTCATTGACGAAATCCACCGGCTCAGTCCTGTGGTTGAAGAAATCCTCTACCCCGCGATGGAGGACCGTGCGCTGGATATCATGATCGGCGAAGGGCCATCGGCGCGTTCGGTGCGGATTGATTTGCCGGCCTTTACGCTGGTCGGTGCAACCACGCGGCAGGGTTTGCTGACCACGCCCTTGCGTGACCGCTTTGGCATTCCGGTGCGGCTCAATTTCTACACGCATAGCGAGCTTGAGCTGGTGGTCACCCGCGCCGCACGCTTGCTGGATCTTGGCATTGCGCCCGATGGCGCGAACGAGATTGCGAAGCGCGCACGCGGCACACCGCGGATCGCCGGTCGCTTGCTGCGCCGCGTCCGTGACTTTGCCAATGTCGCAGGCGAACCCGTCGTCACCGCAAAAATCGCCGATAGCGCGCTCAACCGGTTGGAGGTTGATGCCCTCGGCCTCGACGCGATGGACCGGCGCTATCTGCACATGATCGCCGACATTTATCGCGGCGGGCCCGTAGGCGTCGAGGCGTTGGCCGCTGGCCTGTCTGAGCCACGCGACACCATTGAGGATGTCGTTGAGCCTTATCTGCTGCAACTTGGCCTTATCGCCCGCACAGCGCGGGGCCGTTGCCTCAACGCCCCGGGTTGGAAACATCTTGGCCTCAACCCGCCAGCAGGATCGCAGGACGGATTATTTGATGCATAGCGATATTCCGAGTCCCTAAGGCGACCAATTGCGCGGTTGTCCTTTAAAAAGCCTTCCCGCCGGACTCTAAAGTGGTTAACAAATTTCTCGATGCCTATGCCCACCCCCTATCAAGGCCATTTCGACGGCACACAGCACCTGTTTACCGTGCGGGTCTATTTTGAGGACACCGATTTTTCGGGTGTGGTCTATCATGCGCGCTATCTGCATTTCATGGAACGCGCCCGTTCGGACATGCTGGCCTGCGTCGGCATTGACCAGCGTCATGTACATGCGGAGGGCCAAGGTGCCTATGCGGTCACCGAAATGAACATCAAATATCGACGCCCCGCCCATTTTGACGATGCCTTGGTTGTGATCAGCACCGTTGAGGCTGTGCGCGCGGCAAGTTGTGATATTCATCAAAAAGTCATGCGCGGCGACGAAATACTCACCGAGGCGCGGGTGACTGCGGCCTTTGTTTCACCCGACGGCAAACCCCGCCGACAACCCGCGCATTGGGTTGCGGCGTTTCAGCCCATCATAAACCGACACGCAGAATAGGAAGATCATGGACCTGCTCATCGCGACCCAAAATGTGGGTTTTTCACCGATTAAATTGTTTCTCGACGCTGACCTTGTGGTCAAGGCGGTCATCATCGGCCTCGCGCTCGCCAGCATTTGGGTGTGGACAATCATCATCAGCTTCACGATCAAAATGTCGGGTATCAGCCGCCAGAGCGAGAAGTTTGAAAGCGAATTTTGGGAAAGCGATGATATCGGGGCTTTCGCCAAAACACATAGCCAGAGCGCATTGCCCGTCGCCAAGGTATTTGCCGCAGGCATGACTGAATGGCGGCGTTCGACCAACGGCAAAACCATTGACCGTGCCGGAACGCGCGAGCGGTTATCGACGGCTATGGACGCAATGATTGCGGCAGAGACCGACCGTTTGGCCAACCGTTTGAACTTTCTGGCGACCACAGGATCGGTCGCACCCTTTATTGGCCTGTTCGGAACTGTCTGGGGCATCATGCGCAGCTTTGCCGCAATTGCAGCCGAACAGAATTCAAGCCTGGCCGTCGTCGCGCCGGGCATTGCAGAGGCGCTTTTCGCGACCGCCATTGGCCTGTTCGCGGCTATTCCAGCGGTCATCGCCTATAACCGCTTCTCGCACCGGCTGAACCAATATGAGGCCCGCATGGGCCGCTTTGCCGATGGCTTCCACGGCACGCTGTCGCGTGAGTTGGAGCATGAGGTTTAACGATGGCCATGAACATATCTTCGGGCCGAAGCGGTGGCCGCGGCAGGCGTCGCGGCGGACGGCGCGCGCCCATGGCCGATATCAACGTCACGCCCTTTGTCGATGTCATGCTCGTTCTGTTGATCATCTTCATGGTCACCGCGCCCTTGCTCGTCACGGGCGTTCCAGTTGAGCTTCCCGAAAGCCGCGCAAACACGCTTGAGCAGCCGGAGGAGCCCATCGAAATTGCCATCGATCAATCCGGCACGACCTTTATCGACGGCACGCAAGTGGCACCGAGCGAGCTGCCCGCACGGCTTGAAGAAATTGCCGACGCACAAGACGCAGCAAAGCCGCGCCAGATCATGCTGCGCGGGGATACGTCGATCAGCTATGGGCAAATGATGCGCGTGATGGGCGAACTGAACCGTGTTGGGCTGAATAGCGTGAGCTTGGTCACCACTGGTTCATCTGGCGAAAACTAACGATATGGCGATGGATCGGGTCGAGAAAGTCGGACTGGGCGCTGCGATTGGCGGCCATGTCATATTGCTGGGCGTATTTGGCCTGGGTCTTTTGGCATCCGCGGACACCATCAAAAAACAGGAATCGATTTCGGTTTCGCTGGTGGGTGAAATTGCCGATGTCTCGACTGCGCCCGACGCCATTCAGGAAGAATCCGCACCGCCAGCCGCTGGTGACACCGCGCCGAGCGAACCGCCGCCTACCCCAACGCCGGTAATGAAAATGGAAAAGCCGGTGGCCAAGCCAGTGCAGAAGCCCGCAAAGCCGGACACTGCGCCGCCCGTTGCGAAGGTAGCGGCCAAGAAAGAGCCGGTGAAGCAACCGCCAGCCAAAGCCACAACGCCAACCAAGCCCGGCGGGCTCAGCCGCAGTTTCGAAGACAGCATCAGCAATATCGGCAAGGCACCCGGCGCTGGCAAAGCCGTTGGCACGCCTGCTGCAAAGACGGCGACGGAAGTGCGCCGCTCAGTCGGCATCAGCATCGCGGGCCAAATCCGCAGCCGCGTTCGGGCATGCGCGCCATCGGGTATCGACATCAACAAAATCGAGACATTCGTAACGCTCAGCCTTGAACCATCGGGCAAGCTTACGTCCGTACGCTTTGACAGGCAGGTCGGCGTGACCGATAGCAACCAACCACAGGCTGGGCCGTTAAAGGACTGCATCTTGCAAGCCGTGCGCGCGGCATCCCCCTATGACGGGCTTGACCCCGAATATTATGACGTCTGGAAAACCCACGCGCTTCGCTTGCGCGCCACGGGATAAAGGAATGAACTATATGACCTCCTTCGCATTTTACCGGAAGCTTGCTTCATTCCTGCTTCTGATTGTCGGCAGTCACAGCGTCATGGCGCAAACCCCACCGCCTGCGCCTGATACAGATGAGCCGGAACTGGTCGAGTTCGACACATCCAAGACGCGCTCCATTGCCGTGCCCGCACTTGTTGCCCCCGCCCCTGTCGATACGCCCGCCGGCAACAGCGCCGCACTTGGCCGTCAAATCGCTGAAGTCATCTCATCCAACTTGCGCGCATCGGGTGTGTTTGAAACACAGGGGCCCAACGGCCTGCGCGCCATCTCGCTTGGCGAAGTAACGGCGCCCCAGTTTGATTATTGGAAAGGCCGTCCAGTTGAACAGCTTGTGCAAGGTTTCGTCCGCGTGGGCGGCGACGGCAATCTGACGGTGGGTTGTTATTTATATGACGTCGGCTTTGGCAATCAAACCACACGCCTTGGCTTCAACGTGCCGCCGCGCGAATGGCGCAGGGCCGCGCACAAATGTGCCGATGCGATTTATTCGCGCCTCACCGGAGAGCTGCCATTCTTTGACAGCCGCATTGCCTATATTGCCGAAACCGGTCCCAAGGGTAAACGCGTCAAACGCCTGGCGATTATGGATTCAGATGGCGCAAACCACCGCTTCATCACCAATGGCCAGTCCACGGCGCTGACACCGCGTTTCTCGCCCAATTATAAATCGATCCTGTATCTGTCCTATGTCGACGGCAATCCACGCATCTATGTCTATGATATTGATGCGGGCCGGCAACGGTTGATTACGCAATCGCGCAACCCGACCTTTGCCCCGCGCTGGTCGCCCGATGGGAAGACCATTTTATATTCCATGGCGGTTGCGGGGAACACCGACATCTACAAGATTTCGGCAAGCGGCGACGGTACGCCCGTCAAGCTGACAACATCCCCCGGCATCGACGTCGGGGGAAGCTTCTCCCCCGATGGTCGCCAGATTGTATTTGAAAGCGACCGGTCGGGCAGCCAGCAAATCTATGTCATGAACGCTGATGGATCCAACCAACGGCGGATCAGCTTTGGTTCGGGGCGGTACGCGACCCCTGAATGGAGCCCACGGGCCGACCTAATTGCTTATACCCGCATTGCGGGCGACTTCCGCGTGGGCACGATGCGCCCCGATGGCTCGGGCGAGCGGCTGCTGACCGACAGCTGGCAGGATGAGGCCCCGACATGGGCGCCAAATGGCCGCGTTATCCAGTTTTTCCGCACCGCCAAGGGCAGCGGCAAAACCAGTATCTGGCAAGTCGACCTCACGGGATCGAACGAACGCCAATTGCCAACGCCGGTTGACGGATCGGACCCTGCATGGGGGCCGGTATTGCCGTGAGTGCGTTTAGATCTTATTTCTGATAAAGTTTCCGCTACACAGATGCGGGCAAGCCGAAGGAGAAGACCATGAAGACAAACACTATCAAGATGGCCGCCATATTGCTGGCATCGACCGCACTGGTTGCAGGCTGCGGCAAGAAAAAGGTCGAGGAACTGCCACCTGCGGCCGAAGGCACCAACTATGGCCCACCCCCAGCGGCCCCGATTGTCGAAGCGAACCCGATCGTTCCGGGCAGCCAGGAAGATTTCCTCCAGCAAGTTGGCCAATTTGGCGACCGCATTTTGTTTGAAACCGATCGTTTCAATGTGGATGCCGAAGATCAGGCGACGTTGCAGCGTCAGGCGCAGTGGCTGGCCCGTTATCCCAACGCCCGCATCACCGTGGAAGGCCATGCCGACGAACGCGGAACACGCGACTACAACCTCGCGCTCGGCGAACGCCGCGCCAATGCTGCCAAAAATTACCTGACCTCAATCGGTGTCGACGCAAGCCGCATCGAAACCGTCAGCTATGGCAAAGAACGCCCATCGGCCTTGGGTTCGGACGAACAAGCCTGGGCACAAAATCGCCGTGCGGTGACGGTTACCATCAAATAAAATTAAGAGCGTACATGCCGTTCAACGAGCGTCATGCTGAACCTGTTTCAGCATGACGCCTGGCATGCAAGCCGCGCTTATCGAAGCGCGTCGTTTGTTTACATCGGTTTTCTTGACAAGGCTTTTCACTTTCGCACATCTTGTGTGAAATTTTGGGGGCCGCAATTTCATGCACGACGACCTATCTCAACGGCATAGCGCATTTCGTTTCCATGGCAGCTGGCTCGAATTTGCCCGCATCGCCTTTCCCAACCTTTTGCTGACCATTGTCACGCTCGGCATATATCGGTTTTGGGCAACCACCCGCGAACGCGAATATCTTTGGAGCAAGACGGACTTCATTGATGAGCGTCTGGAATGGACGGGCAAGGGCATGGAGCTTTTTGTCGGCTTCATCATGGCTTTCCTGCTGATCGGCCTACCCCTCATCGTCATTCAGTTGATATCGCAGGGGCTGATTTTCCGCGGCGAGGCAATCCTCGCGGCAATCATGACCCTGATGATGTTCCTGCTGCTATTTTACCTAACGGGCGTCGCTTATTTCCGTGCGCTCCGGTACCGGCTGAGCCGGACCTATTGGCGCGGTATCAGAGGGGGCAGCGACGACCCCGGTTTTCAATATGGCGTGGCCTATATGTGGAAAAGCGTCGTGGGTTGGCTGCCGATTTTTTTGGCTGTGCCATGGTCGATGATTTCCCTTTGGAATGACCGCTGGAACGCCATGAGCTTCGGGCCGCATCGCTTTTCAGCAACGGCCGAGTGGAAGCCACTGATGAAGCGTTATTTGTTATTCTACCTCGTGCCTTTTTTGGTGTTCATAGGTGCCGTGGTGTTCGGCATCAGCATGGCTGCTTCGGGTGGGACTCCCGACACACTTGGAAGCACGGGCATTGCGATTGGCGCGATCTTGGCGATCATCGCCGTCCTTTCATTATATATCGTTCTCCCGCTCGCGGCGCTGGCCTATTACAGCAAATATTTCCGCCTCGCGGTCGGCGGCTTGCGTTTACACAATCTGGAATTTGACTTCCGCGCACGGGCGCCGGACTGGATCCTGTTCTTCCTCGCCAATATGGCAATTGTCATCTGCACCTTGGGCATTGGCTATATCTTCATGCCGTACCGCAACTGGAAATTCTTCGTCGACCATATGGAAGCCTATGGCGAGATTAACATCGACGATCTGACCCAGTCGGAAACCGTGGTGGCCAAGCATGGCGAAGGCTTGCTCGACGCATTTGATGTGGGGGCGATTTAGCCAATGTCTGCCTTTTTCGATGCGTGGCATTATGACGGCAAAAGCGCCGTGCGACGCAAGGTTGAGGTGCAGATTATTGGTGCGCAATTCTACTTGTTGGAAACTGAACGGCGACATGGCCCGTTCGCATTTTCCGATGTCGAATATGTCACGCACAAGGATGATGCCGACGTCTATGGATTAAAGGGAGCGGACGGATGGCGGTTAATGCTTTCCGGGCCAGTGCCGACGGACCTCAACGCTATGCTGCCGGCACCGCGCAATTATGGCGGTTGGGTGGACAGGCTTGGCTTTGGCAAAGCGGCGGTCGCCTTCACCTTGGCCAGCGCGGCGGCGGTTGCCGTCGTTCTTTTGAGCCCGCAATGGCTGGCACCACTGATCCCCTCCAGCGTCGACGAAAAACTTGGCGATGCGCTTGTGGGCGATTTCGGCGGTCGGTTCTGCAGCACGCCTGCCGGAGACGCAGCGTTGAAAAAGCTGGTCGCGTCGCTCGATGCCCATCCGGACGACTTGCAGGTGGAGGTCGCCAAAATTGACATGATAAATGCGGTGGCGCTGCCCGGTGGTAAGGTCATTTTATTCGACGGCCTCGTCAAACAAGCGCGCTCGCCTGATGAGGTTGCTGGCGTATTGGCGCATGAAATCGGCCATGTCCGTGAAAAACATGTCATGCAGGCGTTGCTGCGGCAAATGGGCCTTGCGGTGGTTCTGGGTGGTATTGATGGCAATAGTGGCGCGCTGGTCAACAACATGCTGTCCATGAGCTACAGCCGCGAGTCTGAAGCGGAAGCCGACGCCCATTCGATGAAAGCGCTGGGCGGTGCGAATATCTCGCCCATTGGCACTGCATCATTTTTTGACCGGCTTTCCGAACTGGATGGCAGCGCAAGCTCCAGCACATCGGACAATGGCATAGCCGGATATATGTCGAGCCACCCGCTGTCGCGGTCCCGCAAAGACGCGTTTGAAAAGAGCATCGTTAAAGGCAAAAACTATAAACCCGCCTTAACCCCGACCGAGTGGACGGAGTTGAAAACAATGTGCACGCAGGATCGCAAAGCGAAATCGGGCTTCGGCTTTGATTTTAACTGAGCGATTGTTTAAGCTACGGTAGTTTTTGAAGGAAAGGCTCCCATGTTCAACCGCCTCTTTGTCGAACATCCCAAAAGCGTCGATGAAACTTATGTCGAACATTTTGGCGTCGCCAGCCGATTTGGTTTTGCGATGATCTGGGGTGGGATGAAGGCGCTGGTGCATGCGTTCATTCCCGGTCTTTGCATTACTTCGGGCAGCGATACCGTAAAGCGATTGAACCACATCATGGTCGAGCAGCGCCGTGCGAAGGGTCAGGATGTGGCCCAAATGCTGACCGTTGATTGGGTGATTTGACCCTGCCAGGCTCCGTTTTGACCCAGCCCCCGTTTTGACAGAAACAGCTCCACATTTCGCCGTTCGCCATGATGGCATAAAGCTGGCCTATCGCCTGACCAAAGGCCGCGGCCCGACGCTTGTTTTCCTGCCGGGCTATATGTCCGATATGCAGGGTGGCAAGGCAACGGCGCTGTGCGCTTGGGCAGAGGCGCAAGGCATTGGCATGCTGCGGCTCGATTATTCGGGTTGCGGCGAGAGCGAAGGCGCATTTGAAGACGGCACGCTGAATATTTGGCGGGATGACGTTCTGGCGGTCATTGCCCACGCGCAGGTGGGGCCCTTAATCTTGGTTGGCTCGTCCATGGGTGGATGGCTCATGCTGCTGGTGGCCGAAGCGCTTGGCACGCAGGTCATGGCGCTGGTAGGCATCGCCGCTGCCCCCGATTTCACCGACTGGGATTTCAACGACGCCGACCGCGCGACGATGGCCGCCGACGGACGTATCGAGCGTCCAAGCGATTATGGCTATGATCCCATGGTCATCACCCGCGCTTTTTGGCAATCTGGACAGGATAATCTGCGGCTGAATGGCGAAATCGGTATCGATTGCCCGGTGCGGCTGATCCACGGGCAATGCGACCCTGACGTGCCTTGGCAAACGTCTTTAAGCCTAGCTGCCCAACTTCGTTCATCCGACGTGCAGACCATCTTGGTAAAGGATGGCGACCACCGGCTTTCGCGCGATGCGGATATTGCTGTGTTGATCGACAGCGTGGCGAAGCTGGTCTGACCTTATTGAAGGAGCGCCCGTGCTAAAGCTTTTATCGAGTTTGCTGTTCATCGCGGCGCCCGCGTCCGCGCAACCATTGTCCACGCTGAAAGAAGTCCAGTTTGACGAATGCATCAAGCTCGCCGGTACTGACCCTGCATCTGCGGTCACCGAGGCAAGCCTATGGGCGCAGCAAGGCGGCGGATATCTTGCGCGCGCGTGCCATGGTTATGCGCTTGCGACCGACTTTAAATTCGACCTTGCGATACCGATACTGACCGAGGCGGCTAAATTGGCCGAGGATAAGGGGGATGCCCGCGCCGCGCGTTTCTGGGCGCAGGCGGGCAATGCTGCGCTGGCAGCCGATACACCCGATGCGGCGTTGGCGGCATTGGACAAAGCGCTTGCCGCCCAAACCCTAGAAAGCGCCGAACGCGCCGATAGCGAGGTCGATCGCGCGCGCGCTTTGGTTGCGTTGAATAGACCAGCCGATGCCGAAGCTGCGTTGACGACCGCACGGAAGCTATCGCCCGAAAATGGTACGGCATGGTTGTTATCGGCGACGTTGGCGCGGCGGATGAACAAGCTGTCCGACGCGCTAAGCTATATCCAGACGACAGCCGCGCTTCTGCCGCGTGATGCCGCCGTCGCATTGGAGGCGGGCAATATTGCCATTGCCGCAGGTGACGAAGCTGCGGCGCGCAAGCAATGGGAACAAAGCATCGCGATCGCACCCAACAGCCGCCAAGCGGCGACAGCAAAGGCGCAGCTGGCCGCATTGGCCGCCAGCGCGACGGCGTCTACCGAACCGCAATCGAGATAATATTCAACCTGCACGCCCCTTGCGCCTGTAGCTGTCACGGTCCATTGTCTGCGCAAATACAGACAGCGCCATGAACGGAGCGAATATGCCGACGAAATATCTCCACACGATGATCCGCGTGACGGACCCTGACGCGACGGTCGCGTTTTTCAAATTGATCGGGCTTGAAGAAGTCCGCCGTTTTGACAGCGAAGCTGGCCGCTTCACGCTCATTTTCCTTGCAGCGCCCGGACAAGATGGTGTGGCGGAAGTGGAGTTAACCCACAATTGGCCACCCGCCGATGGCAGTGCAGCCGAAGCTTATGATGGCGGACGCAACTTCGGCCATTTGGCGTACCGCGTCGATGATATTTACGCGACCTGCCAAACGCTGATGGACGCAGGCGTCACGATCAACCGGCCGCCCCGCGATGGCCATATGGCGTTTGTGCGCACCCCCGACGACATTTCGATTGAACTGTTGCAAGAGGGCAATCTTCCGCCGGCAGAACCTTGGGTCAGCATGCCCAATGTTGGGGTGTGGTAATGGCGATTGAAATTGTCCGCGTTCCGGTCCTGTCCGACAATTATGTCTGGTTGGTACATGAAGCAACAAGCGGCGAGACCCTCGTGATCGACCCTGCCGTGGCAGAACCGGTACTCGCGGCGGCTGAGGCGCGCGGATGGAAGATTACGCAAATCTGGAATACCCATTGGCACCCCGACCATGTCGGCGGCAATGCCGAGATTAAGGCCGCGACGGGCTGCATCATCACGGGACCAGCGGCAGAGGCAGAGCGGATATCGACGCTGGATGTGCAGGTCCGCGGCGGAGACGTCGTGCAATTGGGTGGCGTGCGGGCGATGGTCCTCGACGTTCCCGCGCACACATCGGGGCACATCGCTTATCATTTCGCAACCGAGCAGGTCGCCTTTGTCGGCGACACCTTGTTCGCGATGGGCTGTGGCCGCTTGTTCGAAGGGACCGCCGCGCAGATGTACGACAATATGCGTACGCTTGAAGCGTTGGGCGATGCTACGGCCATCTATTGCGCGCACGAATATACGTTAAGCAACGCGCGCTTTGCGGTGACCGTGGAGCCTGACAATGCCGCGCTTCAGCAGCGCGTGTCTGACGTTGCCGCAGCGCGCGAACGCGGCGAGGCAACGGTGCCAACAACGATTGCACTGGAGCGCGCGACCAACCCGTTCATGCGCGCACGCTCCGTGGAGGAGCTAGCAGCACGCCGGGCGGCGAAGGACGCAGCCTGACAATTAGTGAAAGTCGCGTGACTTGGGCAAAATCCGTACGTCGCGTGGGTGGCTGCCGCGCGGGGGATGTGGCCGCGCAAATTCGTCGATTTTGGGTTTCCCGACATTGGCTTGATGCGTCTCGGACAATCGCGCCAGATCGTCGGTGCGGTCGATAATATTGGTCGCCATCAGGTGCACCACACCTTCCTTGCTGCGCTGAATTTCGCCTTCGGCAATGATCAGCCGTGACGCCATGACGGCGCGTCGCTGTCGATCGAATAACCGCGCCCATAATAAGATGTTGGTCACGCCACTTTCATCCTCAATCGTGATGAAAATCGCATTGCCCTTGCCGGGACGCTGCCGGACCAGCACGACGCCAGCCACGCGCACCCGCTTGCCGTTCTTGACGACATTCGCCTCAGCGCAGCTCAGCACGCCCTCGCTTGCGAACATTCCGCGCAGGAACTGCATCGGGTGTCCCTTTAGCGACAGCCGGGTCATCTGATAATCCGCCGCGACATGTTCGCTGGCGGGCATCGCTGGCAACATCGCATCGGCCTCCGCGCCAAGCTCGCGCGCGTTGGCCGCAGCGAACAACGGTAGCTCGTCCGAAGGCGTTCGCCGCGCTTCCCACGCGCCCTCTCGCCGGTCGAAACCCAATGATCGCACAGCATCGGCATCGGCAAGCAAGTGCACGGCAGCCGGTGGCAGCGCGGCACGGCGCGCCAAATCCTCAATGGATGCAAATGGCCGGTGCGCGACAATGGCCTGCGCCCACACCGCCCGAAATCCGTCTATCTGCCGCATCCCCAGCCGCAACGCATTTTGCTCAATGGCATTGTCCCAATGGCTCGCATTGACGTCTATCGGCCTGACCTCCACCCCATTTTCCTGCGCATCGCGGACAATCTGCGCCGGCGCGTAAAAGCCCATGGGTTGGGAATTCAGTAAGGCGGCGGCGAAAATGGCCGGATGATAATGTTTGATCCACGACGACACATAGACCAGCCGCGCAAAAGACAGCGCATGGCTTTCGGGGAAGCCATATGATCCGAAACCCTGAATTTGGCCAAAGCAGCGCTGGGCAAAGTCACGTTCATAGCCGCGCCGCACCATGCCTTCGACCATCATCGTTTCGAAATGCTCCATCCCGCCGACATTGCGAAACGTTGCCATCGCCTTGCGCAAGCGGTTGGCATCGGCCTCGCTGAATTCGGCGGCGGTGATGGCCAGGTTCATCGCCTGCTCTTGAAACAGTGGCACGCCCAGCGTTTTGCCAAGCACATGTTTCAGTTCATCTTGCGGATATGGCGGGGCAGGCGAGGGATATTCGACCTTTTCCTCGCCATTACGTCGCCGCAAATAAGGATGCACCATATCGCCTTGAATGGGCCCGGGCCGAACAATCGCGACTTGAATAGTGAGGTCATATAGGCTGCGCGGTTTCATACGCGGCAGCATGTTCATTTGCGCCCGGCTTTCGACCTGAAACACGCCCAGACTCTCACCTCTGCACAACATGTCATAGACATTGGGATCATCGGAATCGATGTCGACCTTCAGGTCATAATCGCCAATCCCCTGCTCGCGCATCATGTCATAGGCCTTGCGTATGCAGGTCAGCATACCCAGCGCGAGCACATCGACCTTCATCAGCCCCAATGCGTCGATATCGTCTTTGTCCCACTCAATGAAATTGCGGTCTTTCATCGCGCCATTGTGAATGGGCACGGTTTCATCGAGCCGGTTTTCGGTCAGGATAAACCCGCCGACATGCTGCGACAGATGGCGCGGGAATTTTATCAACTGTTCGGACAGCGCTTTCAGCCGTGCGATTTCGGGATTGTCGGGATCAAACCCGGCCTCAACCAGCCGCCGTTCATCGGGACCGCTACCAAAACTGCCCCAGACCGTGCTGACCATGCGCGTGGTGATATCCTCGGTCAGGCCCAAAGCCTTTCCCACTTCGCGCACCGCGCTGCGCGGGCGGTAATGGATGACCGTTCCGGCAATCGCAGCCCGGTGGCGGCCATAGCGCCGATAGATATATTGCATCACCTCCTCACGCCGCTCATGTTCGAAATCAACGTCGATATCGGGCGGCTCTTTTCGGTCGGACGAAATGAAGCGCGAGAATAAAAGCGTGTTTGCAAGCGGATCAACAGACGTCACGCCAAGCAGAAAACACACCGTAGAGTTCGCCGCCGAACCGCGCCCTTGGCACAAGATCGGTGGTTTTTGATCGCGCGCGAATTTGACCAGATCGTGGACCGTGAGGAAATAATACGCGAATTTTTCGGTGCGGATAAACGCAAGCTCGGTTTCAATCGACTTGCGGATTTTCTCCGGAAGCTCCGCCCCATAGCGTTCGTGCGCCGCCGTCCACACCAGATGCGCCAACCAGTCATCAGGGGTCCAGCCGCCCGGCACCGGCTCGTGCGGGTATTCATATTTCAGCTGCTCAAGGTCGAAATGAATATGTGCGGCAAAGCGTTCGGTTTCCGCCACAGCTTCGGGACAAGCATGGAATAACTGCGCCATGTCATGCGCCGTCTTAATATACCGCTCGGCATTTGCCTCCAGTGCAAAGCCTGCTTTTTGGATGGTCGTCCCCATGCGGATGCATGTGACAATATCGTGAAGCGGGCGCTGATCGCGGGTCGCGTAAAGCGGATCGTTCGTCGCGAGCAGGGGCACGTCAAAAGCACTCGCCACGTTCCGATAAAGCGCCAGCTGCCTTTTATCCTTTCCCCTATGATGCGTTGATACGCCCAGCCAAAGCTTACCCGCATGCACAGGCGCAAGGCGGCGCAGCACGCTTTCCCAATCCTGCGGCGCGGTCGACACCAGCTTGAGATGCGATGGCGCGGCTATGGGCTTCGCGCTTTCTTTGAACGAATATACAGGCGGGTTCTTATGTGCCTCCTCCGCGTCCGCGGTCGCATATGGCATGACGATGAGCAGCACATCGCCCAGATGGTCGAGCAAATCGTCGAACTTCAGTATGCAGCTGCCTTTGGTCGCGCGCATATTCCCGACGGTCAGCAACCGTGTGAGATTACCCCAGCCTTGCCGCGTGGTGGGATAGGCAATGATGTCCGGCGTACCGTCCGAAAACACCAGCCGCGATCCCGCCAAAAAGCGGATATTCGGTTCACACGCGGCCTCTTCGGCTTCGGTCAGTTGTTCGGGTTCGCCAGCGTCGCGCTTGGCGGCCAGCAATGCACTACGCGCTTCATCAGGCGCATCGCCCAACGCCTTCCATGCGCGCACAACGCCAGAGACGGTATTGCGATCAGCAATGCCGATGGCGGTCAGCCCGCGCCGGATACCCTCTGCCACATAATCCGATGGCGGCGATGCGCCGCGCAAGAAAGAATAGCTGCTGGTGCAGGCAAGCTCGGCATAGCTCATGCAAAGATGCCGTGGAGATACCAAAGTGGTCGTTCGATTTCATCATAGAGCCCGCGCCGGAACAGCCAAAAACGGCGGCCCTCATTGTCCTCAACACGGTAATAATCCCGCGTCAGGCTACCATTGCCCGGCGCGTAGCCGCGCGGATGTCGCCACCATTCCGGGCTTATGCGTTCAGGGCCCTCCACCCGCGTGACGCGGTGCACGTGCCGCCGCCAACGAAAGCTGCGCGGTTCGCCTTCTGGAAATCCGGCGGTGACCTCAATCGGCTGCGGCGTTTCGAACAGGCGAAAAGGCCGCATCGCCGGTTCGCCCGGCACAGGCTTTGGCCAGTCCGCTTTTGAAGCGTCAGATTGCGCGGCACGCTCCAGCGCTGCGCGTTCGGGAATGTGGCTTTGCCGCGCGTGGAATTGCCGCACACGTTCTGCCCCCAAACGAACGCTGAGCCGGTCGATGAGCGCGGCCGCGGCGGCATCTGTGTCGATCTTTGCCTCCAGCCCAACCTGAACATTGGCCAACACCTCAGCCAGCGGGACTTCCAACCGAATAAGGTCATAGCCAAAGCCGGGGTCCAACGGGTCGGACAGCGCGTCGATACGCTCCCGTATCAAGCGCATGAGCAGGGCGGCGTCGCGCGTTGGCGTGCCGGTATCCACCGCCAGCCGCGCGACATGGCCATCGCTGCGGAATAGACGTATCTCGAACCGTCGTCCGCCCTGCCCGCGTTCTTGCAACTGAAGGGCTGCGTCCCCCGCCAGCATTTCGATGGTCGCCAACACATCATTGGTGCGCGAAATCGGTTCGGCAAAATTCTGCGTAACATGGATGATTGGCAGGCTACGGCGCGGGGTGATGCGCGGGTCTTCCTCTTCCAAAAGACGCGCCAGCCGCACCACAACTGCCTTGCCAAAGCGTGCCGCCAGCGGCTTACGCGGGCGGATAGCCAGATCGCCAATGCTTCTCAGGCCAGCCCGGCGCAGTGCCTTGTGCACCTTGTCACCGCCATCCAGCGCCTCCACAGGCACGTCGGAAGTGGCGCGTGCCGCATATTTCGCCTTGGCCTGCGCGCTGTCGGGGGTGACGCCCAAAGCAATCCGGCAACTGAGGCCATGACGGTTTAGCCGCGCCTGCAGATCCTTCGCCAGCCGCGCCGCATCACCAAACACATGTTCGCACCCCGTAATGTCAAGCAGCAGCCCTTGCGGCGGGTCTAACATACAGGCGGGCGTATAACGCTCACACCCATCGGCGAGCCAGCCGAGCAAGCTGAGGTCCGCCGCAGGGTCATGGTCAAAGACCGCCAGATCGGGCACGCGGGCGCGGGCATCGGCGAGCGCCATTCCGGCCCTCAGGCCAAGCGCATGCGCCGCCGGATCACATGCCGCCAGCCGCATGGCCCCGCGTTGTTTTTCGACCATGGCAAAAGGCGCATCAGGCGCGCTGCCGCGATGCCGGACCAGTCTTTGTGTCGGTAACAATGGCAGAAAGACCGCCAGATAGCGGCGCGTCAAAAAAGCTTCGTGTTGCATGATCCCAAGTCACTCTTGCCGCAAAAGGAGCCGTGCCACCGCGATGGCGCAGAAGGCTGATGTCAAAAGTCGGAAGGCCCGGCGCATTTCCCGGCAATGGCGCAGAGGGCGCAGAACATATCCGCCAGCGCGTACGCGCCGCGCTTGGCATCGGCACCGCATCCCCGCGCACCAGCAGGGTCAACACCCCTGTCTCCGCTGCGGCCAAGGCCAGCCGCCGGGTCGAGGTCAAATCCACCAACCGGGCATTGCCGTGCGTTTCCAATATGACCGCGCTGGCGGCTTTCGACCGGATGGCATCTGCTGCAGCCCGCAAGGCGTCGCGCAAATCGGCTGTCTGGACCAGCAACATGCGCGCGGGGTCACCGCCCATTGCCGACAGCCCATAAGGGTAGAGACGCCCCGATGTCTGGCGTTCCTTGTCCCCTGATATCCAGAAGATACCGGCAGCGCTTTCCGGCAGTCGCCATGCCAGCAAAAGCGCAAAGGCGGCGGCTGCATGTGAGTCGGCCTTTGCGCCGCCAAAAAATTCATGCAGCCCTGCCTGCGTTATGCCACCGCGCAGCCGTTCATCGACATAAGGCGCTCCTGTAGGCAGCAATGATTGCGCGGCATCCGGCTGGTGCTGCTTCCACATTCCTTGCACAGATGGAAACGCACCCGCCGATAGAGTCGGCTGTATGTGATTCGGCTTTTTGTTCATGCTTTGTTCCATACTCCATTTTTCATGGATGTGGAGTCAGCTTTTTTATCCTGAAGTGATTTGGGATAATACAGACCGGCGGGCCTATGCGCACAGATGATCCCGAAAACGCGGGCGGCATGGTTGAGCCATTTTCCAGCCCGGGCCTATTTGCCCGGGCCAGAAAATTGCGCTCACCAGACTGAACTCATTCCCAATAATAAGGCATGCGTTTGCGTGTGCCGGTAACTTCTTCATTCAGCGTGGCCGCATCATATAAGCGGCCACCGATCATAACCTTGGCGACCTTGTCCGAATTGCGGATATCCGCGCTTGGGTCGGCGTCGAGAACGACGAGGTCGGCAAGCTTGCCTGCGGCGATGGAGCCGACATCCTTATCATAGCCCAGCGAGCGGGCGGACTCGATTGTGCCTGCGGCCAGTGCCTCAATTGGCGACATGCCACCGCGCACGAAGGACCAGAGTTCCCAATGCGCGGCGATGCCCGCTTCCTGCCCATGCGCACCGATCGAAACCGGCACGCCAAGCTTGGCAAGCTTATGTGCCTCACGCGCGCTGTTGTCGTCGACATAGTCTTCCTCAGGCGCGATTTCGCGGCGTGCATTGTTCGCCGCAAGCTCGGTCGGCGGATAATGCTTGGCCATCAATGGATGACGGAACACATCGGTATGTGCACGCCAATAGGGATCACCAGCTGGGCCACCATAGGTCACCACAAGGGTCGGGGTGTAACCCACCTTTGATTTTGAGAAGAACTGAAGTACGTCGCCGTAGAAAATGTCGAGCGGGACATTATGCTCAACGGTGGTGTTGCCATCGGCAATCAGGTTCATGTCCATGCCGAACAGCGAACCGCCTTCCGCCACCGAACGCATATTTTCCTGAAGCGCGGCGGCAACAACTTGCTGACGTTGTTCACGGCGCGGTTGGTTATAGTTTTTGACGCTGTGCGCACCTTGCGCCTTCAACCGCCGGACATGCGCAAGGGCATCATCAAGGCTATTGATTTCGGCATACACATCGGCGGCCTTTGCGCCGTACACAATCTCGCCCGTGGAGAAGGAACGCGGCCCGACAATAAGGCCCGCGCGCTGCATTTCCACCGCCGGGAAAACCGTCGCGGCGCTGCTGGATGGATCATGCCGCGTGGTGATACCCATGGCGAGGTTGAGCATATTCACCCAGTTTTGCTGCGGTGTCATTTCATCGACGCCATGCGGACCATGGGCGTGGGCATCAACAAGGCCCGGAATGATGGTCTTGCCAGTGACATCCACGGTCTTAGCGCCAGCAGGGATCGGGAAGTCTCCCGCCTTGCCGACGGCTTTGATCCGGTCATTTTCCACCAAGATGACAGCATTGTCGATGATCCCGCCATCCTTGTCCGCCATGGTCACGACCCGCGCGCCGGTGAAGGCAACGAGGCCAGTTGGACGATCCGACTTCACCGTCATCGAAAGCGAGATGCCGTCTTTGGGTGACACAAACTTGACGGGCTTGGCGTCTTTCGCAAGCGGGCCATTGGGGTAGAATGTGCTGGTTTGTGCGGTGTAGAGCGTAGGCCCAAGTGCCCAATGCAATGCATCGCCATTACGGGTCCAATGCATATAATCGGCGCCGCCCTTGCTGACCTTCACCACGGGAAGCGCGCTGCCCGACGACGACGCAGTGACTTCCTGCGTACCCGGCATCAATGGCATTACAAATGCTTCATAGTTTTGACGGAAGGCAAAGTTGTTCCCGTCTGGCGATACTTCATAAATGGTCGTCAGCTCACCGCTGGCATGGCTGCGTTTGGCTTCACCGTTCAGATCGACACTGACGAGCAGGCGCTTGTTGGCACCGGATTCGGTATAGAAAATCCGGTCATTGCTGGCGGCGAAATGCGGCGTGGTTCCACTTTCGGTCACGCGAACAGCATTGCCGCCTGTCGCGGCTATGCGGTAAATTCCGGGCTGATCGGACCGCAAGGGCGAGGTTAGGCCACCGCCTTCCTGTTTTTCAAACACGATTGTCTTGCCATCTGGCGAGAAACGCGGACGTGCATAATGGCCAGATTGCGCCGTCACATTTTTCGCCCTGCCACCCGTTGCGCCCACGGTCTGAATGTGGCCAAGACCCTTATCGGTCCAGTTCACAAATGCGATGGTCTTCCCGTCGCGCGACCATGTGGGATATGCTTCCATCGCGGTGTCGGATGCGGTCAAGCGTTTTGCCGTTCCACCTGCCGCAGGCTTAACCCACAACTTGCCCATGGTTTCAAACAAAATGGTCCGGCCATCGGGCGAGGTTACAACGCCGCGCGGCATGTGCGTCTGGAACTCGGCAGGCGCGACTTCAATCGCCGGCCGTGGCGGATCGATGACATCGCGTGTGTCGGAAATGCGGAACGGAATTTCGCTCGATGCGCCGCTCGGCCAATCGACCTTGCGCATCTTGCCGCCCGCCCAGAAGTAAATGGTCTTGCTGTCGGGTGACCAATCCATGTTCGGATAAACGCCGGTCACGGCCCATGTTTCCTGCACATCTTGATCAAGCGCATCGTAAATCTTGCGCTCTTCGCCAGTGTCCAAATCTTTCACATAAAGTTTTGACTGGGTCCGTTCACGGCGGACAAATGCGATTTTCTTGCCATCGGGTGAGGGCGTTGGGCGCACGGAACCACCGACACCGGACACAGCGGTTTCGGTTTTGCCGGTCTCAATCTCATAGCTTTCAATGTCGAAAAGCTGACCGTTGGAATCCTGCGCATATTGGAAGATGGGGCCGGGCGTAATGTTGCGCGTGTAATAGATATGCTTGCCATCGGGTGCGAAGATGGGTTCGCCCAATTCCTTTTGATGTTGCTCATTGGGCTTCTTGACCAGCTGAACCCCTGCGCCGCCGGACACATGGTAGAGCCAGACTTCGCCGGTGCCCAACGAACGGCCGGTGGTGAAATGCTTCTTGGCGGCGATGAAGCGGCCATCGGGGCTCCAGCTTGGTTGGTTGAGCAAGCGGAAATCCTCTTTGCTCATTTGCCGTTTGTCGGAACCGTCGCGGTTCATGATCCAGATATTGTCGCCGCCGCCCCGGTCAGAGGTAAAGGCAATGCGCGTGCCATCGGGGGAGAAGCGCGGCTGGGTCTCGAAGGGCAAGCCTTCGGCAATGCGGGTCGGCGTGCCGCCGGTGACAGGCATGGTGTAGATGTCACCCAGCAAGTCAAACGCGATGGTCCGGCCATCGGGGCTGACGTCAAGGTTCATCCAAGAACCCTCGTCGGTGTCGATCGCAATCTGCCGGAGGGTCAAGCCGGGGGGCGCCGCGACATCCCATTTGGGCGCCTTCTCTTCAGCGGCCGCAGGCGCAGTGGCCGGAGCCGCCGGAGCCGCAGCTTGCGCAAATGCCGATGCGGGAATGGTCGCTGCACCCAGCAGCAAGATGGTCTTCAGATAATGTGTCATTTTTGGGGCTCCCCTGCCGTCTTTTTTCCTTGCTGTCATGCCTAGCGGGCAAGGGCAAGCGGGAAGCCGCAGCTTCGATGGGGAACGGGTTATTTTCTACGAACGACGGGGCGATTTCCGCTGCGGCAGGCCGTTAAAGCGTCAAAAGATACCGCCGACGCCAGAATATATGTCTCCTTTGTCGCCATAGCGCAAAGGCGATTGCGGCTGACGAACGGCAAAGTGACAGGCCAAATCCTACATTGCAAGCACAGTGGGCAAAAACCCGCACGCAGAGGCGCAGAGGCCGCAGAGAGTGCGCGCTTAAACAGCGGTAACGAGCGGCTTTTCCATCATCGCACGTTGGAAGTCCTGATCGCCAATCTGGACGATCTGATGTTCCACCACTGAAAAGCCGACCGCGGCAAAGGCCGGCTGCGCCATCAAGCTGGCATGCACCCAAAGCCGTGATTCGTCGGCGGCGCGGGCTTGGACAGAGTTTCCACCGAACTGATTAACCTTATGTATTCGACGACAACAAGAAGCGAGGAAACTGAGAGGTGCCTACGCTAAGTTCGAAGTTTCAGTATCTAGGCTTCAACTGGTTAAGGTTCTTGCCGAGTGTCCGTGTTTGTGCAATTTTCATGACGCACGGGGGGCAACGCACATGTCGAATTTACCGGAAATCTTAACGGCTGGCGAAGCATCGCGCCTTTTCCCAATATTGGCGGACACTTCGAAAGAAGGCAGAACGCTATCGATTTTCTTGTCATGTCTTGAAAATATTCCCGAGTTTGGACGCGCCTTGCTTGGCGGTCTAGGTATTAAAATTGGCGCCCGAGGACGCGTCGATACCTTTACTGAAGTCAGCCTCCAGAAGCCGCTGCCGAATTCGAAACATCGCCCAGACGGATTAATTGTCGCTAATCTTGGCAAATCAAAATGGACTGCGTTGGTCGAGGCAAAGGTTGGAGCCTCCGAACTCACGAACCAACAAATCGAAGCCTATCTAGCGCTAGCAAAATTAAATGCCGTTGACGCTATCATAACCGTCTCAAACCAGTTTACGCCTCTACCCACGCATCATCCCTTAACCGTAAATGCGAACCTTACTAAAAAGGTTTCACTTTTCCATTGGTCATGGGCGTACGTCATAACTCAAGCGCAACTCCTTCGTGAGATGGGTGAGGTCGAAGACCGTGAACAGCTAATCCTCCTCTCGGAACTTCAGAGGTTCCTACTACACCCAAGTTCGGGCGTAAAAGAATTCGATCAGATGCCAGCCGCTTGGTCGCAGCTATGCTCGACGGTTTCGGCTGGCGGACAGATCAACGCCAAAGCAGAAGCGAGCCAAGAAGTGGTCGGCTGTTGGCACCAAGCACTCGACCAAGTTACCACTGTTTTGAGCAGGCAGCTCGGCAACCACGTCAAAGTTGTTATGACCCGGAACGAGGCAACGGACCCCCAATTGCGGATAAAAAATGCGCTCGGCGACCTTGCTTCGGACAAATGTCTGAATAGCCAATTGAGCATCCCGGACGCAGCCGCACCCGTGCACATTTGCGCGGACCTCAGCAAAAGAGTGCTGTCGTTCCAGATGCGCGTAAAAGCGCCAGGCGACCGCAAGTCGACCAAAGCCCGACTATCATGGCTTCTGCGACAAATTGCCGATGCAAATCCAAAGGATGTCTATGTTAGAATGTTCTGGCCGGGCCGGGCGGCACCAACCCAATTCTCCCTCACAGACCTGCGCAGCGATCCCGAACTAGCGACAGGCGGCAACCCTGGAATGGCAGTATTGTCTTTCGACGTGTTAATAGCCAAGGATCTTGGGCCGAAATTTACGCAGCGAAAGAATTTCGTCGCAGAGCTTGTTAGTGGGGCGAGCGATTTCCATGCAAATGTTGGCGCCAATTTAACAAACTGGCAAGCCAAGCCGCCAAAGATTGCTGAGGGGAAAGCTGAACCAAATTCTGTCAGTGCCGACGCACTGCGCGAACAGGTCGAACAGGAAGCATTAGAGCGCACCGCCTAAAGAGGCGTAACAAAATTCTCTGATTTTCTGCATTTTGCTTGCGGGAGTAGGATTTATGCGCTGCGCGCATGGTCTCCGCAATGGCGCTGCCATTGCTCCGGCTGAACAAGCTTCCAATCCAGCCCTCGCCACAGCCAATAAAAAACCCCGCACAAGGCGGGGTGTTTTACTGGTTGCGGGAGTAGGATTTGAACCTACGACCTTCAGGTTATGAGCCTGACGAGCTACCGGGCTGCTCCATCCCGCGCCACCAAAATGTCCTGTATTTCAACGGGACAAAAACGAAAAAAGGCGGACATCCGTCGAATGAACGACAGCGGTCCGCCTTTTGAATTATGAATGGGTTCTTCCAATGCACTTATA
>NZ_JBIIMC010000014.1:0-53179 GCF_044338195.1 Sphingorhabdus sp.
CGGGGCCCGCCAGAGGTGGAGAATCTAACATGGGCGCAAGCGCCGAGCCTCAAACGAATACCGGAGAATTGAACAATTCCGGTTATGATATTGACCCTTCATATATTCCCAGCGACGACGAGCCGTTCATGAACGATCGTCAGCTGAAATATTTTGAAAAACAGTTGGTTGACTGGAAAAACAGTATCTTGGCGGAATCGCAGGGGACGCTGAATCAGCTTCAGGATGGCCCTATGCGCGAACCTGATCTGAACGATCGCGCATCCAGCGAAACGGACTGGGGAATCGAATTGCGAACCCGCGACCGTCAGCGCAAACTGATCTCCAAAATCGAATCCGCACTTCGCCGCATCACCGAAGGCGAATATGGTTATTGTCAGGTAACGGGCGAGCCCATTTCACTTGCCCGACTGCGCGCCCGCCCCATCGCGACAATGACGCTTGAGGCGCAGGAACGACACGAACGGCAGGAACGCGTTTCACGCGACGACTAACACCGCGACGTTCGATGATCATGGTTGATGTAACCATGTGAAGTCCACCGGGTTGATCCGCGAATTAACCATTTGGTTACCATTAAGTGGCAGTGTCCAAGTCTGGATTATTCCCAATTCTGTGCTTGGTGCTGCATTATGAATGACTCATTCGGCGGAATTAACATGTCGGCTGCAAAGCGGAGCATGGATCGCGACAGCCTTTTTCTGAAGGCAGTTCTGCGCTTTCCCAATACAAAAGATGAGCATGAAGTACGCATTCGCAACGTATCAGCCGGCGGGCTGATGGCTGAAATCCCAACAGATACACTGCGCGGTGAACCGGTGGAGATAAAGCTGCGCAGCATCGGTTGGGTCAGCGGTCACATTGCATGGGTAACCGACCGCCGTGTGGGCATTGCGTTTGATCACCCCATCAATCCGAAAGACGCGCGCAAGCCTGCCAATGCCGGCGTACGCGAACTTCCCCTATATCTTCAAAGGCTAAACACGACGCCGCTGCCACCTGGCAAGCTACGCCGCGTTTAAATCAATCATCCAAGCAATATATGTCGACAGGGACGGCAATCTTGTCGAGCACGCGGCCAACGGGGTAAGCTGACTTACTTCCCTGCTCAATCGCTACCTCAAGCACGGCACGCTTCTCGGCCCCATTGATCACCAATATCGCCGTGCGCGCGGCACCGATTGCAGATGCTGTCAAAGTAACCCGGTTGACGGGAGCTTCGGGCGGGAGCGGGTCTGGCGCAACGCCAACGGCGCGCACATCTTTGCCACCTTCGAGCGCGGTTTCGAGATCAGGTCCCGGGAATATCGACGCGGTATGCCCATCCGTGCCCATGCCCAGCCAGACAAGATCGGGTGGCCAATGCAAGTCCGCAAGACGGGCGTTTGCTGCCCCTCCGGCCAATTTATAGTCCGCAGCATCGCTGGTGATCGGCAAAACACGCGCGCCTTTCGGGATGAATATCTTCGCAATCATCGCAACATTCGACAGCGCATTGTCGACGGGAACCAAACGGTCATCGGTCGGGATGATCGTGACACTTTTCCAACGGATATTGGCTTGTGCCAGCTTTTCCAAAATAGGCTTCGGCGTCGAACCGCCCGGAAACGCAACCAACGCTTGGCCACGGGCATCAAGTGCACTTTCGATGATGAAGCTGACGTCGCCGACAACAGCGTCGATCAAATCTTCTGCTGCGTCAAAGTCCCACCATTCAATTTCTTCGGCCATGTGCCTTGCGTCTCCGTTAGTTGCGTAATGCCGATGCTGCCCGCGCTGCAGATTCTATCGCGGCAACATCAGGAACGCCTTTACCAACAAGCCAGCTTCCACCAACACATAAAATTTCGGGAACCGCGAGCCAGTCTGCTGCGGTTTCCTGTTTGATACCGCCGGTCGGGCAGAATTTGCACTGACCGAACGGACCAATCAGCGATTTCAGCGCAGGTAGACCGCCATTTGCTTCAGCCGGGAAGAATTTGAAATGCGTCAGGCCCAGATCAAGTCCGCGCATGATATCGCCCGCGCTTGCGACGCCGGGCAGGAACGGAATATTCTTGGCGACGGCGGCTTTGCCCAAATTGTCGGTAAGGCCAGGCGAAACGATAAACTCCGCCCCCGCCGCGATTGCGCTGTCGAGGCCTGCCACATCAACGACTGTGCCTGCCCCCACAATTGCGCCCGGCACATTCTTCATTTCGGCAATGGCGTCCAATGCAGCCGCCGTGCGCAACGTGACCTCTAACACCGGCAAACCGCCTGCGACCAATGCCTCAGCAATCGCGTGTGCATGCGTCGCATCTTCAATCACCAGAACGGGGATAACCGGCGCGGTGCGCATGATTTTTTCAACGGGCGTCATGGGCTATTCTTTCTCGATATATTGCTGGGCATAGGCAGCCGCTGCGCCGAAAAGGCCGGGCTGCGGATGGGTGATGAGTTTAACGGGGATGGAGGCCATCAATCCTTCAAAGCGGCCTTTGGCGCGGAAACGTTCGGCAAAGCCTGACCGGACAAGACTATCCTTTATACGCAACCCAAGTCCGCCTGCGATGACGACCCCTGCAAAGCCACCCTGAGCGAGCGTGATGTCACCGGCAACACTGCCCAGCGACAGGCAAAAACGGTCAACAGCCGCCGCGGCAAGGCTATCTTCACCGGACATGCCCATTTGCCAGAGCGTCTTGTCATCATATTGCTGAACGGCGCGGCCTTCGATAGCGGCTAGCGTTTCGTAGAGATCAACCAAGCCAGGACCGGACACCACCCGTTCAATCGAAACCCTGCGGTAGCGTTTGCGCAAGCGCGCCAACACGGCATCTTCAATCGCGTCGAGCGGGGCAAAATCGATATGCCCACCTTCGGTCGCTTGCACATGATAGGCGCCGCCGGTGCGGCTAACATGTGCAACGCCAAGACCGGTTCCCGGGCCAATGATGCTCAGCGTGCCTTCCGGCGCAAACGCCTGATCAGGGCCTGTCAAATGGTGGAAATGCTCTGGCCCGGCTTGCGCAACTGCATGGCCAACGGCGCCGAAATCATTAACGATCACGAAGGTATCGACATTCAGCTTTTCACAGACCATCGACCGGCGGATGATCCACGGATTGTTGGTGAGCTTAATCACGTCAGCATCGACCGGCCCTGCAATGGCAATGGCGGTTGCGGGCGGAAGCGGCGCGCCGTTCATCCGCTGAAATTCCTGCCAAGCGGTTTGGAAACTGGCATGCTCCGCTGTTTTCAGCGTTACCGCCTCGCCAAGTTTAATCACCTTGCCCGCGTCCACTTCGGCAAGGGCAAAGCGCGCGTGGGTTCCGCCGATATCGACGGCGACAATCGCGGTCATAGCCCTGCCGCCGCGAGCATGGCTGACCCGCCCTTTTCCGCTTCATCGGCCGTGGCACGCATCATTGCAAACAGCTCGCGTCCAGTTCCCATGTGCGCCACCGGCGTCGGCGCTGGTGCGCGACCGGCCCATTCGCTGTCGTCGACCAACACGGACAAAGTGCCATTGGTGGCGCACAGGCGCACGACGTCGCCATCCTGAAGCTTCGCGATAGCCCCGCCACGTGCAGCTTCGGGACTTAAGTGGATCGCTGCGGGCACTTTGCCGGATGCGCCGGACATACGCCCGTCGGTCACGAGTGCGACCTTAAAGCCTTTATCCTGCAACACACCCAAGGGCGGCGTCAGCTTGTGCAGTTCAGGCATGCCGTTGGCGGCAGGCCCCTGAAAACGGATGACGACAATGACGTCGCGATCAAGCTCGCCCGCCTTAAAGGCCGCCAGAACATCATTTTGTTCATGAAATACGCGAACCGGTGCTTCGATGGTCCAGCGTGCCGGATCAACCGCGCTGGTCTTGAACGTCGCACGGCCCAAATTACCCGTCACCAAGCGCATGCCCCCATCGGGGCTGAAGGGTGCCGACGGCGGGCGCAGCATCGTGTCATCGGCGGTCACCGCAGGTGCTTCGCGCCACACAAGCGTGTCCTCTTCCAACATCGGCTCACGCCCATAATCCGCCAAATCCTGACCCGCGACGGTCATGATATCGCGGTGGAGAAGCCCCGCGTCTATCAGTTCGCGGATGACATAGCCTATTCCGCCTGCCGCGTGGAAATGGTTCACATCGCCCGAGCCGTTCGGATACACGCGGGCTATCAACGGAACCACTGCCGACAGCTGATCCAAATCTTCCCAATCGATGATGATACCGGCTGCCCGCGCAATGGCCGGAATGTGCAGCGCATGGTTCGTCGATCCGCCTGTTGCCAGCAAACCGACACAGGCGTTGACGATGGCTTTTTCATCGACGCAACGACCCAAGGGGCGGTAATCGTCCCCGTCCCAGCCAATCTCGCTCAACCGATGGACAGCAGCCCGCGTCAATTCGGTGCGCAACTTGTTGCCGGGGTTGATGAACGCGGCACCGGGGATATGCAGCCCCATGACCTCCATCATCATCTGGTTAGAATTGGCGGTGCCGTAAAAAGTACATGTGCCAGCGCTGTGATAGGAAGCCGCTTCCGCCTCCAGCAATTCGGCGCGGCCCACCTTGCCCTCTGCATATAGCTGACGGACACGTTGTTTTTCTTTGTTGGCGAGGCCGGACGGCATTGGGCCTGCGGGCACGAGGATTGTCGGCAAATGGCCAAAGCGTAACGCGCCGATCAGAAGGCCGGGGACGATCTTGTCACAAATGCCCAACATCGCGACGCTTTCAAACATCCCGTGACTAAGGCCAACCGCGGTTGCCATGGCAATGACATCGCGGCTGAACAACGACAGCTCCATCGAATCCTGACCCTGCGTCACGCCATCGCACATCGCGGGCACAGCGCCTGCGACCTGCGCTGTCGCGCCAACTTCGCGCGCGAATATTTTCATCTGCTCGGGGTAGCGGCCATATGGCTGATGCGCCGACAGCATATCGTTATAGGCACTGACAATGCCGATGTTCATCGCTTTGCCGCCGCGAATGGCAGTCTTATCCTCACCGCTCGCTGCAAAGCCATGCGCCAGATTGCCGCAGCTTAAAGCGGGCCGGTTTACGCCTGCATCACGTTGCTTGGCGATCAGGTCGAGATAGGCCTGACGCCCGGGCTTTGACCGTTCGATGATCCGCGCGGTGACGGCTTCAACGGCCGGGTGCATTTTACTCATGCCAGCTCACTCCATCACGTTCGGTGAGTGCAATCGCGGCATTGGGGCCCCAGCTACCGGCACCATAGCCCTTTGGCTTTAGCGCTGTCGCGTCCCACAGCGCCCGTATGGCATCGATCCACTTCCACTGGGCCTCAACCTCGTCACGGCGGACAAATAGCGTCTGGTCGCCTTCTATGAGGTCGAGAAGCAGGCGTTCATAGGCAATCCGCCGTCGTGATCCGGCAAAGGCAGCGGTAAGCGACAGATCAAGCGGCACTTCGCGCAAGGTGACCCCGCCGCGATCCAGCCCGGGTTCTTTCGCCATCACCAACAAGCGAACATATTCCTCGGGCTGTAACCGGATAACCAACGTATTTGCCTCCAGCCGACCGCCACGGTCCTTGAACACATTGTGGGGGACGGGTTTAAACTGGATCACGATTTCGCTGCGGCGTTCGGGCAAACGTTTCCCGGTACGCAGGAAAAACGGCACGCCCTGCCACCGCCAGTTATCGACATAGGCTTTAATCGCCACAAAGGTTTCGGTGTCGGATGGTTTCCCGAGATCCGCGTCATAGCTTTTGACCGCTTCGCCGTTGACCGCACCTTCATTATATTGCCCGGTCACGACGTCACCTTCGACCACCGGACGCAGCGCGCGCAGGACCTTTACCTTTTCATCGCGGATGGCCGTCGCGTCCAGACTTGCCGGTGGCTCCATCGCAGTCAGCGCCAGCAATTGCAGCATATGGTTTTGCACCATGTCCCGCAACGCGCCGGTATCGTCATAAAATCCTGCCCGCCCCTCAAGCCCCACGGTCTCGCTCACGGTAATCTGCACATGCTCAATGGCATTGGCATTCCACAGCGGTTCAAACAGCATGTTCGCAAAACGAAGCGCCATCAGGTTCTGGACCGTTTCCTTGCCCAGATAATGGTCGATGCGGAACGTCCGCGTTTCCGGAAAAACCGCGTTCACCGCGTCATTGATATGCTGCGATGACGCCAAATCATTGCCCAACGGCTTTTCCAGACCGATGCGCACATGTGCACCAGACAGGCCCGCATGGTACAGGCCCTTGATCGTTGGTTCAAACAAAGATGGCGCGGTCGACAGGAAAATCGACAATCCGCCCGATATGTCCCCAATCTTGTCCGCCAATGCGGCAAAGCCTTGTGGATCTGACGCGTCCAGCGCGACATAAGAAAGCCTTTGCAGAAATGCGTCAATCAGGCCCTCGGCCTTGCGGTCATCGGGCAGAAATTCGCACAATGCCGCGCGTGCCATATCGCGGAAGGCATCATCGGTAAGCGCGCTGCGGGCAGTGCCAAAAATACGCAGGTCGGGATTAATCAGGCCATCGGCATGCAGCGCATATAAGGATGGCAGCAGCATCCGCCGTGAAAGGTCGCCGGTGGCCCCAAACAACAGCAAGGTGGAACTGTGCATGCTCATTCTGTCCGTCTCCATGCAAGGCACCGGTCGGTCGCCTTACCAATTGCGTCCCCCTTTATCCTGAAGGGCACAAGCGTCTAGCGCTTATTCGTATGCAACGTTTATCGTTCTGCCCAGGCGCGCTGTTCGTCCATACCCATGGAAATCAATATAGGCTCGTCCTGTTGCCGTGCCTGAAAGTCCGCTTTGCCCGAAAGGCCGCGCCAACCCGATGCAATCAGCGCTTGTGCAGTCGGTGCACCCAAGGTGGTTCCGGGCCCCAGAACAATCACAACATCCGGCGCGAATTCTGCGGCGGCAACCTGCACCGCGCGGCTAAAATCATATGTCTCCGTCAACTGCGCGCCAAGCGTGTAGGCGTAGATCGCGTCCGCGCTAAACGCATGCGGCGACCAAATCTTGCCCTGCCCGTCAATTGCCGGAATGCTGCCCGCGCCGAAATCCGCCACGGGATTCTGCGCGCGCGCCATTGGCACGATATGCTGCAGCAACGGACTGTGGAAAGCCGCATGGTGCATCAGTCGCATTGGGAAGCGGTCGTCCTTCGGCAGTTTTTCGGCGAGCCATTTCAGTCCGGCTTCGTCGCCTGCGAACACCACCATCCCGCCGAGGCGTATCGATACCGATATAAATATATCAGAAATATTCTGCGCTTCATTAACTAAAGCATTCGCAAAATTTACTTTTTTTGCGTCAATGTTCCAGTCGGCATCAACAATCGGCCAGACGATCTGCCCGCCGGCGCCATGTTCATGCATCAACAGGCCCATATTGTTCACAAGCCGCGCACCCGCCGCCAGATCGACAATCCCCCCACAGGCAAGCGCGAGATACCAGCCCATCGAATTGCCGGTCACCGCAACAATATCGAAGCGTTCACGATCAATCGCAGCGAAATCCGCGAGGGCAGATGCGTAAATCAGCGGGGAAGCATTATCGCCGGTCATATGCACCGATGGCGCGTATTTCTCGGCTTTATCGAGCGCCGATACCGGCGCTTGGCCTTTTTCCGCCCGTACCGCATCGACAATGCCGACCACATCGGCGTGGCCCAAATGGTGCTTCTGCAAATATCCAAGCTCGGACGCGTTATACGTGCCGCGTCCCGGGCAAACAACCAATGCGCGCTTCTTCATGCGACCGCTGCCTTGGCGGCTTCCACGATCGATTGCTTGCTGGGCAATACCAGTTCAGCCGCGGGCCCAAGCGGGATGAAACAATCTTCGGCGGTAATCCGGCTAACGGCGTTTCCGCGACCGGCCTCGGTCAATATGGTCATCAGTTTTTCACTTAAGCTTCCCGATCGGCGGCTTTCGTCAACAATCAGGATATTCGAACAATCGGCCACCGCAGCCACGATTGCGTCCGCATTCAACGGATGCAACCAACGCAGGTCAATGATCCGTAATGTGATGCCCAATGCTTCCAATTCGGGTGCAGCCTGACGCGATAAATAATAACCATTTCCATAGGTTATAATCGCAAGTTCAGTACCATTGCCAAATTGTCCAAGCGTGCCAAAGCCAATTTCATTTGCCTCCGCCGGCGCTGTATATTCCGCGGACCATGCCCCATCATCCGCGCCATGAAGGTCAGTCGTGTGGTACAGCGCGATGGGTTCAAGGAACACCACAACACGGCCATCCTCATGCGCGAGACGGACGCATTCACGCAGCATAGCGGGCGCGTCGGCGGCGCCCGACGGACATGCGACAATGATACCGGGAATGTCGGTGAGGACAGCGATGCTGTTGTCATTGTGGAAATGCCCGCCAAAGCCCTTTTGATAGGGCAAGCCAGCGATACGCACGACCATAGGGTTGCGATATTGCCGGTTGGAAAAGAAGGACAAGGTCGCCGCTTCACCCCGGATCTGGTCCTCCGCATTATGCAGATAGGCCAAAAACTGGATTTCGGGGATGGGGACAAAGCCATTATGCCCCATGCCGATGGCGAGCCCAAGAATGGTCTGTTCGTCCAACAGCGTGTCAAACACCCGCGCAGCGCCGAATTTTTCCTGTAGCCCCTGTGTCACGCCATAGACGCCGCCTTTGCGCGCGACATCTTCGCCAAACACCGCGATATTGGGATATTGCAGCATGATGTCCGCCAAAGCGAAGTTGATGCTCTTAGCCAAGGTAACTGGCTTTGCTAGGTTGCGCGCATCCTTCGCAAAAAGGGCGTCGCGCGCGGCCGTATCGGGCAATGGCCGCGACGGCTTGACGCCGTCCTCTGGCAGGATGGACGCCATCACCTCTTGCGCGGTCACAAGCCGTGGCTTGGCCAACGCGTCCAAGGCAACGCGGTCAACCCGCGCGCGCATATCTTCGTAGCGCGCAACAATCTCCGCGCCCGACATGCCAGCTTGCTCATGCAAAATCCGCGCGCTGTGCAGCAATGGATCTTGCGCTTCGGCCGCTTCGATCTGCGTAATCGGTGCATAGCTCAATTCAACATCAGCCCCGGCATGCCCCATGAGACGCACCGTCTGCATATGCAGAAATACGGGCCTGCGCCGCGCACGCGCATATGCAACGGCTTCGTGGCAGCCACGCAGAGCATCATTCAGGTCCGCCCCGTCGCAGGCAATGTACTTCAATGCGGGGCGATGCGCGAAGTTGGCCTCTATCCATCCGCCGGGCGTCCGCACCGAAATGCCGATGCCATTATCCTCACACAGGAAGACAATGGGCATGGGCAAATGCTGATACGCAGCCCAGCAGGCGGCGTTGAACGCGCCTTGCGATGTGGAATGGTTGGCCGACGCATCGCCGAACGAACATAAAATGATGGAATCATGCGGGAGAACCGCGTCATCAAGTTGCAGACGGCGTGCGAGCCCCAAAGAATGCGCGGCGCCGACGGCCTTTGGCAAATGCGAGGCAATGGTGCTGGTCTGCGGCGGGACAAAAGTGTGTGCACATCCCAGAACCTTATGCCGCCCACCGGAAATCGGATCATCTGCCGACGCTGCGAAAGACAAAGCCATGTCATATAATGGCGTCAGGCCGCCCGCTTGTTTTTTACGCTGAATCAGGAACGCGCCATCACGGTAATGCAAAAATGCCATGTCGGTCGCGCGCGTCGCCGCCGCCATCGCCGCCGTGCCTTCATGCCCCGAACTGCCGATGGAATAAAAAGTCTTGCCCTTTGACCGGCGCGCCCAAAGATCGAGGTGACGGTTCATGATTTGCGTATCGAACAAATCCACCAGCACATGGGCCGCTGCCCCTTCGGCAGCACCTTCTAAGCGCGGGGCTAGAAAGTCATGGGCAGCAACACGCCGCAGAAAAGCCGCGTCTAATATCGTAGGACGGTCAAACATAGTCGCACATAATTAGCGCCAAAGGGCACAAAAGCCACAGCAAAGTATGAATTTCAATTGCATGATTAAATTGCTGGATTTGTTAAAATTCGGCGATAGGATGGCGGTTGAGTGAGAGCTTGCTTGCCGGACCAACCCAGACGGTGAGTGTGTCAAAACTGGTATCTCGAAGTGCGTAGCAAATGCCACAAGGGGATCGGTTGAATAGGAGGAGAGAGTATAATGCGTCGTTTTAATCGTGTAATCACGGCTGCCCTGTGCAGTACCATCTGCAGCGCTATGTTAGTGCCTGCGGCTTACGCCCAAACAGCCCAAGCCGAAGAAGATAGTGGTGATGAGCCCATCATCGTGACTGCAACATTGCGCGCAATGGATGTGCAAGACATTCCGCTTGCCGTGACCGCGGTCGCGCCAGAGGCGCTTGAGCGTCAGGGTATCAACGACATTAAGAACTTGGCGTCCATTTCGCCAAGCTTTAACATTCAATCATCGCAGACCGAAACCCAAGGTACCTCGATCAAAATTCGCGGCGTCGGCACCACGGGTAACAACACTGGTCTTGAAAGCTCGGTCGGTGTTTTCATCGATGGCGTATATCAATCACGTCCAGGCGTTGCTTTGGGTGACCTTGTCGACCTTGAGCGTCTTGAAATCTTGCGTGGCCCACAAGGAACCTTGTTTGGCCGCAACACGTCGGCCGGCGCGCTGAACGTAACGACAAAGCGCCCAAGCCTTTCTGAAGTCGAAGGCTTCGCAAACGCCAGCTACGGCAATTATAATTTCATGAACCTTCAAGCCGGTGTCAGTGTACCTATCACCACGGACGTTGCGGGCCTGCGGTTGTCCGGCACATGGCGTAAACGCGACGGCTATCTCAAATCCCCCACGGGCGTAGAGAGCAACAACCGCGATCGCTACATGCTGCGTGGACAGCTCTATGTCGAACCAAATGCGGATGTGAGCATCCGTCTGTTGGCCGATTATGCCAAAACTGACGAACAATGCTGCGAAGCGGTTATCGTTCGTGAAACCGAACTTGCGCCTTTCTCCGCTTTCCACGGCTTGGCCAGCGATGGCGTAGACCAGTCCGGAATGAGCGCGCTGAAGAATCTCTCGATCAACGGCGGACCTTATCTGAACGGCTCCAAGCAATGGGGCACTTCGGCGGAAGTAAAATGGGACTTTGGCGGCACAAAGCTGACCTCGGTTACCGCATATCGTAAGTTTGATTCGAGCTCCACAACGGTCGGTGGCTTCACTTCCAACGACACCTACACAGTGGGTGATGGCGCACCGACATCACGCCCCGGCATTATGCCATCGGGTGACCATATCAAGACCTTCACACAAGAGCTGCGCCTGCAAGGCACTGCTATGAACGATGGTCTCGACTGGTTGATTGGTGGTTTCTACTCGAGCGAGAAAATCCGCGCGGACCAGACGATGACGCTTAATTCCGCTTTCCAAAGCACTAACAGCGCGTTTAACTTTGCCAATGCGGCCGGGGTAAATCCGTTGTTCGCACTGACGGCATTTGGCAATGCCGGCGTTCCGGTCAATGCCAATGGCAACTATGCCGAAAACCGGTTCCTGCAGGATGCAAAAAGCTGGTCGGTATTTACGCACAATGTGATCAATTTCACCGACAAGCTGAGCCTGACGCTGGGTGCGCGTTACGTGAATGAGACGAAAGACGCGTCATTCAATCAGCTTGCCGCAACAAGCGGTGCGGGCGCCAGTGCGTGCCAAGCCAGTGTGAATGGTGTTTTGACCGGTGCCGTACCTGCCCCACTTCGTGCGGGTTTGATTGGCCTCAACTGCTTCCCATTTGCAACGTCGGTTGCCCTGACAGCGCCTGCAGCCATCGGCGGCGGCCTTGCGAGCGCCAAGCTACCTTTGCCACGCGCTTGGGCGGACGAGTTCAAGGACGATGAGATCACCTATACGGCCCAATTGGGTTACAAGGCGAACGAAGATCTGTTGTTCTACGCCGGTTACAGCCATGGATTCAAATCGGGTGGCTTCAACCTCGATCCGCAATCGGCAACATTGCAGAACTCGGGAGCCATTCTTGCCGGTTTGGCAACGGGTACTATTGTGGCACCGGTTTATGCTGACCCAAGCTTCGAATCCGAAAAGGTCGACCAAATCGAAGTCGGCGTAAAGGCGACATTATTTGGTAGCATCAAAGCCAACTTGGCCTTGTTCGACATGAAAATGAGCGATTTCCAGGTGCTTGAATTCACGGGCGTCCAGTTCCTGACCTTCAACGTCAATTCGGCGCGGTCAACAGGTGCTGAGCTGGAACTGTTTGGTAAGCTGAGCGACAATATCTCGGCGAATGTCTCGGCAACATATGCCAACTCTCGCTATCCTAGCGATTGTGCCGATGGCGTCGCTTTGGCGGCACTGGCGTCAACGCAGAGGCTGTGTGGTTCTTCGCTAACCAATGCGCCTAAGTTCGCAGGTGTTGTTGGCCTGACTTATGATGGCCAACTCAATGACTCCGGTTGGGGCGTGCTGGTCAACGGCAATGTCAACTATTCGGATCGCCGCCGCACCAGCACGATTCCTTTGGATACCAACGGCCTGCCAATCCCACTGGATTATCAGGACTCTTATTTCAAAATAAATGCCCGCATCGGCTTAACTACGCCGAACGAGCAACTTACTTTTGAATTGTGGGGCACCAACCTGAATAACGAAATCACGCGCGGCGTGACAGCTAACACCCCGCTGCGCGGCGGTGCAGGCACCCGTTCGCGTATCGGTTTCGTTGAAGAACCACGCATGTACGGCCTGACCGTCCGCACCAAGTTCTAAACCAAAACCACAAACAAAAAGGGCGGCCTCCGCGGAGGTCGCCCTTTTTTGTGCCTTGCGTGCTGGTTTTATGCAGCAGCTTTATACAGCGTCTCGCCCTTGTCCGACATGTCGCGGAAGCTTTTGGGTGGCGCAAAACGATTGCCAAATCGCTGCGCCAAATTGTCGGCCGTGCGAACGAAGTTCTCCAAGCCAACAGTGTCGATATAGCTCATCGGACCGCCGGTGTACGGCGCAAAGCCCCAACCGAAGATCGCACCCAAATCAGCGCTCTGTGGATCGCGCACGACCTCTTCTTCAAAACATTGCGCGGTGGCAATCAACTGGATGTACAGCAGGCGCTGCTTCACTTCGTCGACCGAAGGCTGGTCTTCGGCGAGCGGATAATGCTCCGCCATACCTTGCCACAGGCTCAGGCGTTCGCCCTTGGCATCATAATCGTAAAAGCCCGATCCAAAACGGCGGCCCTTACGGCCAAGCTTAACGACCATCAATTCCATGAAATCTTCGGTGCCGCTTGGTTGATATGCGTCGCCCAATTCCTTCTTGGTCGACTGCATCACGTCATAGCCCAGCTGCAATGTGGTTTCATCCAGCAACGCCAGCGGGCCAATCGGCATGCCAAGCGATTTGGCGGCGTTTTCGATCAGCGCAGGCTTTACGCCTTCGGTCACCAGCTTCATCGCCTCACCCATATACGGCGGGAATACGCGGTTGGTGAAGAAGCCGCGAACGTCCTTCACAACAATCGGCGTCTTCTTGATCTTTGCGTTATAATCAAACGCCGCAGCCATAGCCCGATCGCCGGTCAATTCACCGGGAATGATTTCCAGCAACGGCATTTTTTCAACCGGCGAGAAGAAGTGCAGCCCGACGAACAATTCCGGACGTGACGAATTCTTCGCAAGACCCGTAATCGGCAATGTCGACGTGTTCGACGCGAACACGACATCCGGACCAATCACAGCCTCAGCCTTCTTAATGACATCTGCCTTTACATCGGGCCGTTCAAACACGGCTTCGATGATCAGGTCGACATCTTTCAGATCGTCATAACTGTCGGTCGGCGTAATCCGCGCCATGAACGCATCGCCGGCTTCCTTGGTCATCTTGCCACGGCTGACGGCCTTGTCGATGATCTTGCGGCTATAATCGACCGCCTTATTGGCATCTTCAAGGCTGCGGTCGAGAACGACAACCTCCATGCCACCCTTGACGGTAACGTGCGTGATGCCCGACCCCATGAGGCCGCCACCCAATACGCCCACCTTTTTAATCTCAACCGCAGGGACACCTGCAGGGCGGCCAGCGCCCTTTTCAGCAGCCTGTTTGTTGATGAACAACGTGCGGATCATATTTTTCGCTTGGCTGCCCGAAAGCAGTTTCGTGAAATATTTGGATTCAACACGCAGCGCAGTGTCGAACGGCAGGATCGAACCTTCATACAGACACGACAAAATGGCCTTGATGGCGTCAAAATTGCCTTTGCTTTCCTTGTGCGCCATCGCGTTCAGGCCAACGAACAGTTGAACCGCACGTGGGTCCATCGCGCCTGCACCGCCGGGGAATTTGAAATCCTTCTTGTCCCAAGGCGCTGTCGCCTTCGGATTGGCCTTTACCCATGCCTTGGCATTGGCGATCACATCCGCAGCTGGCGCAACATCGTGCACCAGTCCCTGTGCCTTCGCCGTTGCCGGATCGAGCGACTTGCCTTGAATGATCATCATCGCTGCGTTCTGCAGGCCAATGAGGCGTGGCGTCCGCTGTGTTCCGCCGCCGCCGGGCAAAAGTCCAACCATCACTTCGGGCATGCCGAGCTGGATTTTTGGATTGTCCGCAACGACGCGGTAATGGCACGCAAGCGCGAGTTCCAAGCCGCCGCCGAGGGCCAGACCGTTCAGCGCACAGGCCACTGGCTTTGCCGACGCCTTACCACTGCTCAGGTCCTTGGCGGATTGACCGCCGGATTCCATTTTGCGCAGCAACGCGTTCAACGCGAACGCTTGGTCGAACGCTTCTTTGGTGCTGCTCGCCTTTGCGCCGCCCAACATGGTCAAGTCAGCACCGGCCAGGAAACCGGATTTCTTGCCCGATGTAATGACCGCGCCCTTTACGGCTTCGTTCGTGGTGAAATCGTCGACCCATTTGCCGAATTCTTCGATCAACGCGCCATTCCATACATTCATCGATGCATCAGGAAGGTCAATCGTCAGAAGCGCAATGCCATCGGCGTCGATATCGACGGAGAAAGTTGTGTAAGTCATATTTTCGTTCCCGATCAATTCACGCGTTCGATGATGGTTGCAGTGCCCATTCCGGCACCGATGCACAGCGTGGTGAGCGCAGTCGACTTGCCGGAACGCTCCAGCTCATCCAGCACGGTGCCGAGGATCATGGCACCTGTCGCGCCAAGCGGATGTCCCATGGCAATGGCACCCCCGTTGATGTTGATGTCCGTATGGTCGACGTTCATCGCTTCCATGAAGCGCAGAACGACCGAGGCAAAGGCTTCGTTCAATTCCCACACATCAATGTCGCTTTTGTCCATTCCGGCACGCGCCAGCGCCTTTTGCGCAGCGAATTCGGGGCCAGTAAGCATGATGGCGGGTTCGGAACCGATGGACGCCATCGATACGATCCGTGCACGCGCCTTCAGGCCATATTTCTCGCCAGCTTCTTTCGTGCCGATCAGCACAGCGGCCGAACCATCGACGATGCCCGAGCTGTTGCCCGCGTGATGGACATGGTTGATCTTTTCGACGTCCGGATAGCGCATGATGGCAATGTCATCAAAGCCGGGCATCATCGTGCCCATCATCTGGAATGCAGGGGCCAACGCGCCCAAGGACTGCATATCGGTCTCCGGACGCATCAATTCGTCATGGTCGAGGACGACTTCACCAATCACATCCCGGATCTGCAGGATGGAACGCGCAAAACGCTTTTCAGCCCATGCCCGGCCCGCCCGCTTTTGGCTTTCAACGGCATAAGCATCAACATCGTCGCGGCTATAGCCATATCGGGTGGCGATAAGGTCTGCCGAAATGCCTTGCGGGATGAAGTAATTGGCAATCGCCGAGCGCGGATCAATCGGCCACGCGCCGCCGTCCGAACCCATGGGCACGCGGCTCATCGATTCAATGCCGCCACCGACAGCCAGATCGCATTCGCCCGACTTCACTTTCGCCGCAGCGATGTTCGACGCTTCCAGGCCAGAGCCGCAGAAACGGTTCACCTGAATACCCGACGTTGTGTGCGGATAGCCCGCAGCCAACACGGCGGTACGCGTGATAACCGCGCCCTGCTCGCCCACTGGCGACACGCAACCAAAGGCTACATCTTCAATCTCTTCACCCGACAGACCATTGCGGTCGCGAATGGCAGCCAGAACCTGCGCCGCGAGGTCGATGGGCGTTATTTCATGCAGCGCGCCATCGGGCCGCCCCTTGCCACGCGGGCTACGCACCGCATCATAGATATAGGCTTCGGTCATATTCAGTCCTTATTTGTGACCACGGCGCCTGCCGCGATCAGTTGGGAGATTTCATCGGGGCTGAGTCCAGATTCAGCCAATATGGCCGCGTAATCTGCACCTTTTGTTGCGATGTTGAAATGGGTTACCAACGGCTGTGTTGCAAGACGCGGCGCGATTTGGGGGTGCAGCCATCGGCCATCGGTGACAACCGCGTGGCGTTCAGCATTGACCGGATGTGACGCCGCCTCAACATAGTCGAGTACCGGCGTTACGCATGCATCGGTGCCGGCAAAAATCGCTTCCCAAGCGTCACGCGTCTTGGTCGCGAACACATCCTCCAGCATTTCATGCTGTTTCGCGAACGCGGCGTGGTCATGCTGCGCGCCATAGGCCTCACGGTCGATGGGCAAACGCTCCATCATCGCGGCGAAAAATTGTGGCTCAATGCAGCCCACCGCCATGAACTTGCCATCGGCCGTCATGTAACAACGATAAAATGGCGCGGCACCGTCGAGTAAATTCGCTTCGCGCTTCGTCCGCCATTGGCCAACGCCGGCCATGCCATGGACAAAGCTCATCAGGCTATGCGTGCCATCGACAATCGCGGCATCGACGATATTGCCACGGCCCGTCTGGGCACGCTCGATTATTGCGGCAAGGATGCCGTTGACGAGGAACATGGAGCCGCCGCCGAAATCACCGATCATATTCAGCGGGGGAACGGGCGGCTGACCGTCTTTGCCAATCGCGTGTAATACGCCGGTCATACCGATATAGTTGAGATCATGCCCCGCCATCTGGCTCCACGGGCCAGTCTGTCCCCAGCCGGTCATGCGGCCATAGATCAAGCGCGGGTTGATGGCGTGACAGACATCGGGGCCAACACCCATACGCTCGGTCACGCCGGGCCGTAGGCCTTCGATAAGGACGTCGGCAGTTGCGACGATCTTTAACAAAGCCGCGACCGCTTCCGGCTTTTTCAGGTCCAGAACCATCGACCTTTTGCCGCGCGCATCAATCGCTTTGGGAACGAGCGAGCCGCCGGGACGGTCAATCACAATGACATCAGCGCCCATGTCAGACAGCAGCTGGCCGGCATAAGGGCCCGGCCCAATTCCAGCGAGTTCAACGACCTTAATGCCTTTTAAGGGACCCGTTTTTGCTGGAGAATCGGTCATGAAGCTTTTCCCAATATGGCGCATTTAATCGCGCGATTAAGGCGTATCTGTTAAGGTGTCGCGGCACTTGACGCAAGCGTCAAGTAAAGCTGAACCCGGGAATTCTAAAGCTGCGCTGACGTCACTGGTTCTGCCGCCCCTCAATAAGCGCATCGACAACATTGGGGTCAGCAAGTGTCGACGTATCACCCAGTGCACCAAAGTCATTTTCGGCAATCTTTCGTAATATGCGCCGCATGATTTTGCCCGATCGCGTTTTGGGCAGTGCGGTCGTGAAATGGATATGATCGGGCGACGCAATTGGTCCGATTTCAACGCGCACCTGCTGCCGAAGTTCCGCGTGGAGTTCGTCCGACGGCTCTTCGCCGACATTCAGGGTCACGTAACAATATATGCCCTGCCCCTTTATATCGTGCGGAAATCCAACGACGGCTGCCTCTGCGACCTTGTCATGCAGCACGAGCGCGCTTTCCACCTCGGCAGTGCCCATGCGGTGGCCCGATACGTTGATGACGTCGTCGACACGGCCCGTAATCCAGTAATAGCCATCTTCATCCCTGCGGCAGCCGTCGCCCGTGAAATATTTGCCTGTATAGGTCGAAAAATAGGTCTGCACGAAACGGTCGTGATCGCCATAAACGGTGCGTGCCTGACCCGGCCAGCTGTGCGTGATGCACAGATTGCCCGATGTTGCGCCGCCAATATGTTCATCGGCAAGAACAGCGCCTTCATTATCCACGAGCTGCGGCTGGATGCCAAAGAACGGCCGCCCTGCGCTGCCCGGTTTCATGCCATGCGCACCGGGCAAGGTTGTAATCATCACGCCGCCCGTCTCTGTCTGCCACCATGTGTCGACAATGGGCAATTTCCCTTCGCCCACCGTCGCGTGATACCAGCGCCAAGCTTCGGGATTGATGGGCTCACCCACCGTGCCCAGCAAACGCAGCGACTTGCGCGAGCGCGCCAGAACCGGCGCATCGCCATCGCGCATCAGCGCGCGCAGGGCCGTTGGCGCAGTGTAGAATATGTTCACCTGATGCCGGTCAATAATGTCCCAGAAACGCCCGCTATCGGGGTAGCTTGGAATGCCTTCGAATATCAGGCTGGTTCCGCCATTTTGTAACGGCCCATAGACGACATAGCTGTGCCCCGTGACCCAACCAATGTCGGCCGAGCAAAAGAAGACCTCACCGGGACGATAGTCAAAGACATAATGGAATGTGCTCGCGGTCCATACCGAATAGCCACCGACGGTGTGCAACACACCCTTTGGGCTGCCCGTTGATCCCGAGGTGTATAATATGAACAAAGGGTCTTCGGCGTTCATGGGTTCGCAGGGGCAATCGTCCGACGCGCCAAAGTCGTGATACCAATGGTCGCGGCCAGCCTGCATCGCAACGGGTTCGCTCGTGTGCTGCACAACCAAAACCGCATCGACGCCGTCCACTTTCGTCAGCGCCGCATCGATATTTGCCTTTAACGGCACCGACTTGCCACCGCGCAACGCCGTGTCTGCGCAGACGACAAACCGGCTTCCACAATCCTGAATACGTCCAGCAATGGCCTCCGGCGAAAAGCCGCCAAAAACAACGCTGTGCACCGCGCCGATCCGTGCGCAGGCGAGCATCGCCACCGCGCCCTCAACGCACATGGGCATATAGATTGTGACGCGGTCCCCTTTGCCAACGCCAAGGGTCTTGAGCGCGCCAGCCATGCGCTTCACCTCCGTCAGCAACTCCGAATAGGAAACCCGGCGCGCATCTTTGGCGGGGTCATCAGGCTCAAAGATAAACGCAATCGCGTCGCCCTTCCCCGCGGCAACATGGCGGTCAACGGCGTTGTGGCAAAGGTTTAAAACACCGTCTTCATACCATTTGATCGACACGGGGTCGAACGACCAATTGCCCACTTTCGTCGGCGGCGTGAACCAATCGATCCGCTTGGCTTGCTCCGCCCAAAATGCATCGGGCGCGCTGATGCTTTGCGCATACATCCGGTCATAGTCCGCCGCGCTGCATTGCGTGTTATGGGCAGCCGTCTCGGGAATTGGAAACCAGTCCTGATGCTCACTCACTTGCTCTCTCCCGTAACGCTGTTAATCCTTGTGGCCTGCTTAAGTGGAGTAGGTCCAGTGATTCAAGGCTAAAGAGTGCAAACGCTCTTCACACAGCTCAGATACCCGCCGCACAGCGATGCGGTGGCCAGATATCATTTGAATACAGGAAACGCACATGCCGAAATTACAGAATAAGTCCGCGCTCGTGACCGGGGGTGCCCGCGGGATTGGCGAGGCGATTGCCCGCTGCTTCGCGAAAGAAGGTGCTATGGTCATCATCGGCGATGTTGATGCCGAAAACGGCATGCGCGTCGCATCAGAAATAGGCGGCACTTTCGTTGCGCTTGATGTCTCGTCCGAAGAGGATTGGAACAATGTGGCCAACCAGCAGCCAAGCATCGACATCGTCGTGAATAATGCCGGGATAACTGGGTTCGAAGACAGCCCCGGCCCGCATGACCCTGAAAACGCCACGCTGGCCGAATGGCACCGCGTCCATGCGATCAATCTGGACGGAACGTTCTTGGGCTGCCGTTATGCGATCAAGGCGATGCGCGCCCAGAAAGCCGGTTCCATCATCAACATGTCCTCGCGCTCTGGCTTGGTGGGTATTCCCGGTGCTGCGGCCTATGCTTCATCCAAGGCGGCGATCCGGAACCACACCAAATCCGTGGCGTTATATTGCGCGGGGCAAGGGTTGAACATTCGCTGCAATTCCATCCATCCCGCCGCGATCATGACACCGATGTGGGACGCGTTAATTGGCGATGGACCAGATCGTGACACCCGCATGGCCGCAATGGTCGCAGACACACCGCTTAAGCGGTTCGGAACGGTTGAAGAAGTTGCTGCAATTGCCCTGATGCTGGCATCGGATGACGCAAGCTATATGACCGGAAGCGAGGTGCATCTGGACGGCGGCCTATTGGCCGGGTCTTCAGCGTCTCCCGGCGATTAAGCGTCAATCAACATCGTCGACGGAAACCGCCTCGCCTGTCACGCGCTGGGCCAATGCTGCGGCGATGAAATTGTCGAGGTCACCGTCCAACACATCGCTGGGTGTTGGGGACGTCACGCCGGTGCGCAGGTCTTTCACCATCTGATAAGGCTGAAGCACATAAGAACGGATTTGGTGGCCCCAACCGATTTCGGTCTTCGCCGCATATTCGCCCGATGCGACTTCTTCACGCTTGCGAAGTTCGGCTTCGTACAAGCGCGCCTTCAACATGCCCATCGCGGTGGCGCGGTTCTTGTGCTGGCTGCGGTCGTTCTGGCTGGCGACGACGATGCCGGACGGTTTGTGGGTGATACGCACGGCGGAGTCGGTCGTGTTAACATGCTGCCCGCCTGCGCCTGATGCGCGATAGGTGTCGATCTTCAAATCGCCTTCGTTGATTTCGATGTCGATATTGTCATCAATGACAGGATAGACCCAAACGCTCGAGAAGCTCGTGTGGCGCTTCGCTGCGCTGTCATATGGCGAGATGCGAACGAGGCGATGGACGCCGCTTTCGGTCTTGGCATAGCCATAGGCATTTTCGCCTTTGACCAGCAACGTCGCCGACTTGATGCCCGCCTGATCACCGGCCTGATAATCCACCATTTCGACTTTATAGCCGCGCTGTTCGGCCCAGCGATAATACATGCGCTGGAGCATTTCCGCCCAATCCTGGCTTTCCGTGCCGCCTGCGCCAGCGTGAATTTCGATGAAGGTATCATTGCCATCGGCTTCGCCCGACAGCAGCGCCATGACCTTGTCCTTGTCGGCACGATCCGCCAACGCCTTAAGCGATGCAGCGCCTTCGTCGCCAAGCTCTGCATCGCCTTCCATTTCGGCAAGCTCAATCAGTTCGACCGTTCCGCTCTTGTCGGCGTCAATTTCGCGCACGGTGCTGATGGCGGCATCAAGGCGGCGGCGCTCGCGCATAACCTCTTCAGCGGCTTTGGGATTGTCCCACAAAGTCGGATCTTCCACCTTTGCGTTCAACTCATCCAGGCGGCGCAATGCGCGGTCCCAATCAAGCGACATCTTGACCAGGTTAAGGGCAGCATCAATGCGGGCAACATAGCCTTCTGCGTCGGCGCGCATGGGGAAACTCCAAGGGAATGAAAAACGTCAGGCGCGGCCTTTAACCGAAACGCCCGCGAAGTCAAAGCCAGCTAATTGCGTGGACGTTCTTCGACCTACCAACATGACGGCCCCAATTTCAGAGGACGCGCTCTAAATCACGCGGATGTTTAGTATATTCCGCCCTCTTGCTGGATAAACTCCTGATCGCGTTTTGTCCCGACGCTGGTGCTGGCCGATGCCGACGATCGCGTTGCGCTATTAGACTGGGTCTCGGATGTTTCCTTGGGCTTGTCTTCGCGCGCCGCTAGCTCCTCTTGGCGAATGGAGCGCTTCGGTTCGGTCTCGGCCTTGAATGCCTCCCAAATCACCGCGCTCATGGGGTCTCTGCCCGGCCAAGCGCCATAGACGCGCTTGCCTGTCTTGCGGTCGATGCGCACCAACCGGGTTCCGGCGGGCGCGATAAACGGTGTCTTTGGCATGCCAGCCATCGCGGACCGCGCAAATTGTTTGAAGACGGGGGCCGCAAGTGAACTACCCTGCGCATAGCCACCCATATTCCGCGGCTGGTCAAAGCCCAAATAGAGCCCTGCAACCAGATGTGGCGATCCGCCAATAAACCACACGTTGGTGGGGCCAGTTGTCGTGCCGGTCTTGCCGAACAACGGGCGATCCAGTTCGCGCAATGTGACGGCGGTGCCGCGTTCAATGACGCCTTCAAGCATGTGGACGACTTGATACGCGGTAATGGGGTCCATGACCTGTTTACCCGCGGCAGCAAAGCGCGGCATTGGCTTTCCATTCCAATCCTTGGCTAGGCAGCCCTTGCAGGGTTTCCAATTGGCAGGAAAAATGACTTTGCCTTTGCGGTTCTGCGCAAAATCAATGAGCGTAGGCTTCAATTCGCGGCCGTGATTGACCAGCATCGAATACGCATTGACCATCTTTAGCACGGTCGTGTCACCGGCACCCAAGGCATAAGAGAGATAATCCGGATAATCGCCGATGCCGAAATCGCGGAAGGTATCGGTGACATTGTCCATACCCGATTCCGCGGCAGCACGCACCGTCATTAGGTTGCGGGATTGTTCAAGCCCCCAACGCATCGTTTGCGGGCCTGCGCCATTACCGGTGAAGTTGCGGAAGCATTTTTGGCCAAGCGATGCCCCTTGCCACACGCAATATGGTCCATCGACGATAATGGATGTCGGCGTCATGCCGTTATCAAGCGCCGTCGCATAGACGAATGGCTTGATCGTAGAGCCTGGTTGACGTTGGGCCTGCGTTGCGCGGTTAAAGCTGGAAATGCGGTTATCAAAACCGCCTTGAATCGCCAAAACGCGGCCATTCATTGGGTTTTGCACCACCATGCCGCCGCCGACTTCTGGGACGCTGCGCACGGCGTAGCTATTCGTACCATTGGGGGCGACAGCAATAACATCGCCGGCTTTCATCGCCGATGGAGCGCCGTCTAACTGCGCAATGCTGCCATCGGCAAAGCCGACTTTGCCTTTACCCAAAGCGACGCCAGCCCGCCATTGGGCGTAATCAATGGCAATATTGGTCGCCGCAAATCGTGACGCCCATTTGTTGTCCGACACGTCAATCGTGCCCATATTGGCTTTCCACGCTTTGCCCGCGTTATAACGCAACAAACCGTCGCGCAGAGCCTGGGTCGCAAGTATCTGGTAATCGGCGTTCATCGATGAACGCACCCACAGGCCGCCTGAATAGACGCTATAGGGCCCGTCGGCATCGGTTTCACCAAAGCGCTCAATAAGCTGGCGGCGCACTTCTTCCGCGAAATATCCGCCGACATTTTTATATCCGGTGCCGCGCTGTGCAACAATGCCAAGGGGTTTGGCACGCGCAGAGGCCAATTGCGCGTCGGTAATCCATTCATTCTTGCGCATTTCGCCGAGCACCCAGTTGCGGCGGGCAATGGCAAGCTTTGCGTTCTTTGCACGACCATAACGTTCTGGCGCCTTGGGCAAGATGGCGAGAAAGGCCATTTCATGCAGTTGAAGCTGGTCCACGCTTTTCGCAAAATAGGCTTGTGCAGCGGCTTCCACGCCGAACGCCTGCCGACCGAGCGCAATTTCGTTAAGGTATAGCGACAAGATTTGCGGCTTGGTCAACGCACTTTCAATGCGCTTCGCCAAAATCGCCTCTTTGACCTTGCGGGTGTAACTATACTCGTTCGTCAGCAACAGGTTTTTGGCGACCTGCTGCGTGATGGTCGACGCACCGCGCGACCGTTTGCTGCTGAAAATATTGTCAAAAATCGCCGAAACGATACCGGGATAATCAATGCCGCCATGGCTGAAGAATGTTTTATCTTCTGCCGCGAGATAGGCCCGGACCAGTAATTTGGGGAAGTCGGCATATTCCAACTGAACGCGCCGTTCGCGGGCATAGCTGTGAAATGGTTCGCCGTTAACGTCGCGCACCACCGTTGGCAGCGGCGATTCATATTCGATCAATGCCTCAGCATCGGGAAGATTGCGGGCGAAAAGCACCCAAAAGAGCAGGAGAAACAGAACAAACGCGCTGACCGCATAGGTCGCGCGCCGAAACCGTTTGCTTTGCCACCAGCCCTGCCACTTGCCGATAAATCCTTCGGCTTCGCGTTTCAGCTTGTAACTGATTGCTGTTGGCTCTTGTGTGGTCGGAGACGAGTTATCCATTATCGGCCCTCTCTAGCCGATTTGCCGGACAGGTCCAGAATCTTGTTCTGCAACTTGGCGCGATTTTTACCGCACCGGCTGGTTATCGGGTCACGATCCTGCGGGCAAAGTGGACCTGAATGGCATTTGCCACTGCCCGGGCGACTTTTTGACGTCCGGTGGATGATGCCAGAAAATTGACATCAGATGCATTGCTCAGATAACCTGTTTCGAACAAAACTGATGGCGTATCGGGCGCTTTGAGCACGATAAACGACGCAAAGCGGGGCGAATTTCCACGGATACGCATGTTCGGGATTGCCTCACGCAGCAACAGCTTTGCGAAATCAGCAGACACATTCATGGTTTCGCGCTGCGTCAAGTCAATGAGGATCGACGACACACTGGCTTCAGCACCACCCAGATTAACGCCGTTGATGATGTTCGCCTTGTTTTCGCGCGCTGCAAGCCGTTGCGCCTCGCGATCGGACGCAATTTCGGAAAGCGTATACACCGTGCCGCCGCTGGCTTGCGGATTGTCGGCGCTGTCCGCGTGAATAGAAATGAACAGATCGGCTTTCAGTTTGCGTGCGATCTGATACCTGTCCTGCAGCACGATAAATTTATCGCTCTCCCGCGTTAAAGCAACGCGGACACGGCCGCTTTTGAGCATTTCATCACGCACCGCCTTGGCAATTGCCAATGTCACCTCTTTTTCACGTTGCCCGCCATGTGGACTAATCGCGCCCGGGTCATGCCCGCCATGCCCTGCGTCAATGACGACAAGTGGTAGGCTTGCATCCGCAGGGCCGCTTATCTTCGGCCGGCCTTTGCCAATATTCGAGCGAATGGGCGCGGTGACTTCATAACGCCGCTGTGGTGGTTCCGCACGAAATGCCAATGGTCGCACGATGTGGGTTGTTCGCGGCGCTATGGGCCCTTGCACCGAAACTTGTGGAATGGCGCCGCCAATCGCGGGTGACGCGAAAACCGGCAAGGTGGCAAAAAGCGCAGCCGCGAATATATAGTGCTCATGGGTTCTGGCCGTTGCCTCCGTCCAGAAAGTTTTTTCGTCCACGCCCCGGCTCCATCCGTAAGATGGATATGTTGCTAGCGATGGAAGCGTAAACGCTGGTGTCCAGACAGGGTTAATGGCGCATTAAGGCTAAAAACCGGTTTTTCCATCCACAATGGCAAGCTATTTCGCGTGATGCCCTTGCCGACAACCCGCAGGAGTGCTAGCGCGTAGCTACAGGGAATTTCATCTGATCTTCCCGCCAATCCGCCTTCGGTTCTTTTCCGCTCGGCACATTAACAGGTTGACGCTGCATGAGGCATGATATTTCCACCAACGCCGCCCGCAATGGGACTGGCGCATGGGCTGGAAATCAAGCGCGCGCGATACACGCCCGCCATGCACAAGCAGCAGACGCATTTCTTACATTCCCACCATATCGCTTTGCCGACAGGAACGCTGTGCGTCCCGTCTGGCATTGCATCAACAATAAAGCGAGCGGCCTTTGGCTGACAACCGGGCGCCATGCTCGCTGGAGTAATATCAATGACAACGCGTATGCTAATCGATGCGCGGCACCGGGAGGAAACCCGGGTCGCAGTCGTCACAGGAAACCAGATTGAGGAATTTGATTTTGAATCGGCCGAGCACAAGCAGCTCAAAGGCAATATCTACCTCGCAAAAGTAACAAGAGTTGAACCCTCGCTTCAGGCGGCGTTCGTAGATTATGGTGGCAATCGCCATGGCTTTTTGGCGTTTGCCGAAATCCACCCCGATTATTACCAGATCCCACGCGAAGACCGCGAGCGTTTGTTGGCGGAAGAAGCCGAAGCCGCCGCGGAAGAAGCTGCACTGCGTGAGCAGGAAGAGGAAGAAAGCGACGAGCCTTCGGACATCATGCAGGGTTCTGCAGAGCGTGACGACGACGTTACTGACCTGATTGAAGTCGATAGCGACGACAGCGTCGACACCATCGACATGACCGAGGGCGAAGAGCCCGACCTCGGCAGCAATGGCGACGATGCGTCAGACGAAGGCGAAGGCGAAGGCGAGCGCGGCGAAAACGGCCGTAACAACCGCCGTCGTCGTGGCCGTGGTGGCCGCAATGGCGAAACCCGCGCACCAAAGGCCAGCGACGAAGTCCGTGCAAAGCGTATGAACCTGCGTCGCCGCTACAAAATTCAGGACGTCATTCATCGCCGTCAGGTTTTGCTGGTTCAGGTTGTGAAGGAAGAGCGCGGCAACAAGGGCGCGGCTCTGACGACCTATCTCAGCCTTGCCGGTCGTTATTGCGTCTTGATGCCAAATACGTCGCATGGCGGCGGCATTAGCCGTAAAATCCACAGCGCGGCTGACCGTAAGCGCCTTAAGTCGATTATTTCGGACCTGACTTTGCCATCCACCATGGGTTGCATCATCCGCACCGCTGGACTTGCGCGCACGAAGCCTGAAATCAAGCGCGACTTTGATTATCTCGCCCGCCTTTGGGACGAAATTCGTGAGCGTACGCTTCGTGGTGCAGCACCGATGCTGATCCACACCGACAGCGACCTCATCAAGCGTGCCATCCGTGATATCTATAATAAGGACATTGACGAGGTATTCGTCGAGGGGCCTGACGGATATAAAGCCGCCAAGGACTTTATGAAGCTGCTGATGCCAAGCCACGCAAAACGCGTGCAGCATTATGCAGACCCGGTTCCGCTGTTCCAGCGTTACCATGTCGAAGATCAGCTGAACGCAATGTATCAGCCAATCGTCCAGTTGAAGTCGGGTGGCTATATCGTCATCAACCCAACCGAAGCTTTGGTTTCGATCGACATCAACTCAGGCCGTTCGACCAAAGAACATGGCATTGAGCAAACCGCGCTTTCCACCAATTTGGAAGCCGCGCGCGAGATTGCCCGTCAATTGCGCCTGCGCGACATGGCTGGCTTGGTCGTCATCGACTTCATCGACATGGAGCATCATTCGAACGCCCGCAAAGTCGAGCGCGCGATGAAGGAAGCGTTGAAGCACGACCGTGCCCGTATTCAGGTCGGCCGTATTTCCAGCTTTGGCTTGATGGAAATGAGCCGTCAGCGTTTGCGCACCGGCGTGCTCGAAGCGTCCACCCGCGAATGTCCGCATTGCGAAGGCACTGGCCTTGTTCGCACGGCATCATCGGCTGCGTTGTCCGCCCTGCGCCTCATCGAAGATGAAGCAGCCAAGGGCCATGGCAGCCAGATTGTTCTGCAGGCGAGCCAGGAAGCCACAATCTACTGCCTCAACAACAAGCGTGCCGAACTGGCCGCGATTGAAGAGCGCTATCACGTGCGCGTGCTGATTGTGCCCAATGGCGAAACTGAAGGCGCAAAGCTTGCCGTATCCAGCTCCGGGCCACGTCCAGAGCGGCCTGCCGCACTGCCGCCGATTATCGACATCGAAGAAGATGATATCGACGACGAAATCGACGATTTCGACGACGAAGCCGAAGAAACTGAACGCGAACCACGCCGTGCGCGTGAAGAGCGTCCACGCGAAGAAGGCGAAGCTGGTGAAGGCCGCAAGCGTAAACGTCGTCGTGGACGTCGTGGTGGCAAGGGCCGTGATCGCGATGGCCGTCCGGAAGGCGAAGATGCTGTTGCGGGTGACAACAACGCTGCAGATCGTCCACAGGGCGAAAGCAACGCTGAAACAGCCCAGGCTGACGGTGATGTCGAAGGCGAGACCAAGCCAAGGGCCCGTCGTGGTCGCCGTGGCGGCAGAGGCCGTGATCGCGACCGTGAAACGGCTGTAGGTGAGGCAACAACCGAAGCGCCAGCAGTAGCGGAAGTGGAAGTTGCGGAAGCGCCTGTTGAAGCACCCGCAAAGCCAAAGCGTGCAAGCCGGGCAAAGCCAAAGGCTGAAAAGGTCGCTGTAGAAGCTGATGCACCGGAAGCGAAAGCCACTGAAGCCCCAAGCGCTCCAGAAAAAGCACCTGCTGCCAAAGCAAAGGCACCCGCAAAGCCACGCAGCCGTGCAAAAGCTCCGGTCGCTGAAGCTGAAGCGGTAGCTGACGAAACGGCGGAGGCTCCAAAGGCGAAAGCCAAGGCCCCACGCAAGAAAGCAGCTGCCAAAGATGTTGCACAGGATGTAACATCAACAACCGACGCTGGCGGAGCCGACGACGGTCCACCCCGTTCAGGTTGGTGGCAACGCACGTTCGGTTAAACCCGATTCATTGTTTACACATAGCCCCGCTGGTCATTGACTGGCGGGGTTTTGTTTTGCCCAACTTCTTCATTGCGCGTTCATCCAGTTCGCGCCATTCACTGCATATGAACAATTCTGCAATTCGTGCCCTGCGAACAGCATTCGTGCTGTTTCTTGCCATATGGATATCCGTGCGCCCAGCCATGGCGCAGTCGATATTACGCGACGCTGAAACCGAAGCTTTTTTCAAAGAGATTTCGGAGCCATTGATTATAGCGGCTGGGCTTGATCCGAATAATGTCGACATCATCCTGATCAATGACAAATCCGTCAACGCATTCGTTGCTGGCGGGCAAGCGGTCTATCTGCACAGTGGGTTGATTGACGCCGCAACCACCGCAAACGAAGTGCAGGGCGTCATTGCGCACGAACTTGGGCATGTCGTCGGCGGCCATGCCGTTCGCTTCGACGAAGGCGTCTCGGTTGCAAGCGGCATCAGCATTGCAAGCCTCATCCTTGCCGCTGCGGCCATGGCGGCTGGCGCGGGCGAAGCTGGCATGGGCATTTTGTCCGCGGGCCAACAAGCAGCGATGGGCAAGTTCCTTGCCTACAGCCGTGGACAAGAAGGCACGGCAGATGCGTCTGGCGCACAATATCTGTCCACCGCAGGCATTTCGGGCCGGGGCTCCATCAGCTTCTTCAAAAAGCTGCAGAATTTCGAATTCCGCCTCGGTATCCCGCAAGAGGATAGCTATGGCCGCACGCACCCCTTGTCGGGTGAGCGTATTTCGGTGCTGCAGGACAAATATTCCGCCGATCCGGCTTGGAATGCCCCGCTAAATCCGAAGTGGGAGAGTGATTTCAAACGCATCAAGGCAAAGCTGACAGGCTATCTTTCTGACCCGAAGGCAACGATGCGCGATTATCCCGAAAGCGACAAAAGCGTTCCTGCCCGCTATGCCCGTGCCTATGCGTGGCATAAGTCTGCTTATCCGCAAAAGGCGTTGGATGAATCATCGGCACTCGTCGCATCCGCCCCCGAAGATCCCTATTTCCTTGAATTGCATGGACAAATATTGCTCGAATCCGGTCGGCCCGCCGACGCGATTATACCCTTACGCAAAGCGGTAAGCCTGACGGGCAATCAGCCGCTGATCGCCGCCATATTCGGGCATGCGTTGATTGCAACCGAGGACAAGACGAAGCTCGATGAAGCCGCTCAGGTCCTTAAGGCCGCAGTCACCAAAGATAATCAAAATCCATTTGCCTGGTACCAATTGGGCGTCGTTTACGAACAAAAGGGTGATAGCGCGCGTGCCGCCCTCGCCAGTGCGGAGCGTTACTTGATGGTAGGTGCGCCGCAATTGGCTTTGCCCAACGCGCAGACCGCAATGGCTGGCCTGCCCGAATATTCACCCGATTGGATCCGCGCTCAGGACATCAACATGGTTGCCGAAGCACAGCTTGCGCAGCTGAAGAAGCGGAAACGTTGAATTGGCTGGCAACGGTGCGCGACGGGGGCTAATCGGGCCGCTATGAACAATATGACGTCGCGCATGCCGCTTATCCTCATTCTCTGCGCTACACTTTTGCTGGCGGCAATCGGCGCTTATCTGTTTTGGCCAAAAGATACTGTGTCCCTGCAAGAACCAGCAGACGCTGCGTCAGAGGACGCCGCCAAGGCCGCTGCTGCTGCAGGTATGAGCGCCGACGACCGGAAAGCGACCGAGGCGATTGTACGCGCATATATATTGGAAAATCCGGAGATTATCACAGAAGCCATTGGTGTCTTGCAAAAGCGCGAGGCAACGCAGCGCCTCAGCGCCGTGGGCAGCAAGCTGACCGAGCCCTTCCCCGGCGCGGAGTTCGGAAACCCCAATGGTGATGTCACGCTCGTCGAGTTCACCGATTATAATTGCGGATACTGCCGCTCCAGCGTTGCAGATGTGCAAAAGCTGATCGATAGCGATAGCAACATACGCGTTGTCATCCGCGAGCTACCCATCCTCAGCGCGTCCAGCCGCGATGCTGCCTTATGGGCACTCGCAGCCGCCAAGCAAGGCAAGCACAAGGCATTTCACGACGCCATGTTCAGCGGTGGCCGCCCTGATGCCCAAAGCATCCGCGCCGCCGCTTCCAAAGCAGGGATGAACCTACCCGCCGCCGAAAAATTTGTGCGTTCACGCGAGGCCATGGCTGAAGTGGAAAGCAACATTGCGATCATGCAGCAAGTTGGCTTTGGCGGCACTCCGACCTTCATTATCGGTGACCAGATATTGGAAGGCGCCGTTGGTCTTGATGCCCTGAAAGCCGCGGTCGCGAAAGCGCGTAAAGCGGGTTAAGCTTTCTTTCCCTGCGCAATCACATACCATTCCACCGAGCCTTTGCGGCTTGCCGGTGGCTTGGCATGTTTGACGGTCGTGAAGTTGTTTTTCAATATGCTCAGCATCACCGGATCGGTTCCCCCGGCAAATACTTTCGCAACAAAATCGCCGCCGGGTTGCAAGACCTGAATAGCAAAATCGACCGCCGCTTCGACCAGCCCCATTGTGCGTAAATGGTCGGTCTGTTTGTGACCGACGGTGTTCGCCGCCATATCTGACAAGATGAGGTCCGGCGCGCAGCCGAGTTCAGCAATCAACCTATCCGGCGCACTGTCATGCATGAAATCCATTTGGAGCAGCACAACGCCTTCGAGCGGATCGACCGGTAATAGATCGATGCCTACAATGGCAGCTTTGGGCTGTTGCCTGCGCACCACTTGTGCCCAACCGCCCGGCGCGACACCCAAATCCACCACGGCTTTCTTGCCGCGCAATATGTGGAACTTCTCGTCCAACTCGACCAGCTTATATGCCGCGCGGCTGCGATAGCCCTCGCCATGCGCGCGCTTCACATATGGGTCGTTCAACTGCCGCTCAAGCCAGCGGGTTGATCCAGCTGTGCGCCGCTTGGCGGTTTTGACCTTCTGCTTGCCCGCCAGTGTCCGGCCGGAGTTCTTACCACCAAATAAATTGTCTGCCATTTTTAGTTCCGTCGATTTCTGCGCTTTGCGTCGCTCGCCATCAGCGCACGCAAAATGCCCTCGCGAATGCCGCGATCCGCAACGCCCAACCGCTCACCGGGCCATATATCAAAAATAGCCTCAAGGATGGCGCATCCGGCAACAACCAAGTCCGCGCGCTCATGCCCGATGGTCGGGAATTCAGCCCGCCTTTCTATCGTGCGGCCGGCAAGCTCGCGGCTAATCTCGCGCATCGCGGCGGTCGGCAAATGCAACCCATCCACAGCACGGCGGTCATAGCTGTTCAGCTTCAAATAGACGCTGGCAAGCGTCGTGACCGTTCCTGAAGTCCCCAAAAGCCTGCGGTCGCCGCCATCTTCGGGCAAGCGTGCGGCGAACTCGGCAAAGCTTGCCATCACCTTTGCGCGCATCGATGTATAAATGGCGTTCAGCTGCTCAGGCGTCTCCGCCTCGGCCCGTTCGCTCTCGGTCAAAGACACCACGCCCCATGGAACGCTCACCCAGTCTAATATCTCGGGAACGCCGCCAGTTGTCGACACCAGCACTAGCTCAGTCGATCCGCCGCCAATGTCGAATATCAGCGCCGGGCCCTCCCCCTGCTCCAGCAAGGCATGGCATCCCATGACGGCAAGGCGCGCCTCTTCCTTTGGGCTGATGATGTCGAGATGAATGCCTGTCTCGCGCTTGACGCGTTCAATGAACTGCGCGCCGTTGACGGCCTGACGGCATGCCTCGGTCGCGACGGACCTTGCCAGAACCACGTTACGTTTTTTCAGCTTCTCGGCGCATACGGACAGTGCCTCAACCGCGCGGTCCATGGCCTCATCGCTCATCCGGCCCGTGGCTGTAAGCCCCTCGCCCAGCCGGACAACGCGCGAAAATGCATCGACGACGGTGAAATCATCGCCGCCAGCCCGCGCGATTAACAATCGGCAGTTGTTCGTCCCAAGGTCGAGCGCAGCATATGCTGTCCGATCAAGCCAGTTACGCCGCAAAGCCGCGTTATCGGCAGGACCAAAGCCATTGGCGGCCTTGGGAGCCGTGTTGGATGTGTGTGCACGCGCTGCGCCCTCAGCCGAAGCTTGCTGCAGTGTTGCAGCCTTGGGTGCCGCATTCTTGCGACGGGGCGGTTTTTTACGTTTACGCCCGCGTCCCTTTTGCGGCGATGGCGCGACATTCTCGCCCATAGCCGTAAACTCACTTCTTATTTTCTATCCGGGCAGATGTGCTGCCGGTACCTGACACCTTGATACGCGCTGCACGTGAAAAATTCAACATTTTTGAATATCGTTGCAACGGGCCAAATTCAGCGGCTTGACCGTGCACGGGCACCAGCATATAGGCCCGGCCTCTGTTCCCCGGTCGTCTAACGGTAAGACTACGGACTCTGACTCCGTCTATTGAGGTTCGAATCCTTACCGGGGAACCAAATGCACGCGCAATCAAGCCGCGCAGCCGCAACCCCATTTCCATAGGACGATATTGCGATCAGCCGCCACATGATGGACGTTGCACGTTCCTATTTGACGCACGTGCCCAGCAATCGTTACGGTCAATAGCATGGCACTTGGAACGCATGATTTCGTCTCTGATTCGCGCAATGACGCGATCCTCATCAACGTTAATGGTCAACTCACGCCCCGTGCGCAGGCGATGGTCTCTGTCTTTGACAGCGGCTTTATGCTGGGTGACGGGGTATGGGAAGGGATCCGCGTTCACGCAGGGCGCATGGCCTTTTTGGACCAGCATCTTGACCGTTTGTGGGAAGGCGCAAAGGCAATCGCCATGGACATCGGCATTTCCCGCGATGAAATGAAGGCGCGCCTTTATGCCACTATCGACGCGAACCAGATGGACAAATGCCATATCCGGCTGATGGTCACGCGTGGTATCCGGTCAACGCCGTATCAAGACCCACGTGTGGTCGTCTCACCCGCGACCATTGTCATTATTGCCGAATATAAAGTCCCGCTTCCCACAACGGTTGATCGCGGCCTATCACTGTTTACCGTCCACGTCCGTCGCGGTGATCCGGCGGTGCAGGATCCCAAACTCAATTCGCATAGCAAACTCAATTGCATCACCGCTTGCATTCAGGCTGCTAATGCCGGCGCAGACGAAGCCTTGATGCTCGACCCGCACGGCTTTGTCGCCACATGCAATTCGACCCATTTTTTCATCGTCCGTAAAGGAGAAGTGTGGACCTCCACCGGTGATTATTGCCTCGCCGGCATCACGCGCGCGAACGTCATCCGCCTGTGCCGGGAGAATGATATTCCTGTGTTCGAACGCAACTTCTCCCTGACGGATGTCTATGGTGCGGATGAAGCGTTTGTGACCGGAACCTTTGCCGGGGTCGTTCCCGCGCATACCATCGATGGCCGTGTATTGACCGATGGAAAGGGGCCCGTCGTTGAACGTCTTCAAAATCTCTACCGCGCCTTCATCGAACGCGACATCGCGGGCCAGACCCGACCTTGACGCAGCGGATATGCATGTGGTCGGGACCGCGAAATATCTCGACGGCCATGATGCGCAGCTTTTCCTCGCGCGCGGATTGCGCCGTCAGTGACGAACCCTTTTACGGCTGTTTCCTTGCACATAACGGGGAGCCGCATCCCATGGCAGCAGACGTCATCGCAGATATGGATTGCGACTGGTCCAGTGTAGCGGCCCACCTTTCCGGTCCCGCGCCGGGGGGTAAGCCTCTGTGGTATCAAAAGCAGATGACCCACCATATGGTCGGTCCAATCCAACCCGATGATTTGACCAACTGCCGCCACGCATTTCTGGTTCGCGAACCTGCCTATATGGTCGCCAGCTACCGCGTTAAGCGAGAGAGCGTGAACGTCGAAGACCTTGGTTACGCAACCCAGCGTGCCTTTTTTGATCGTATCGCCGACCGGACCGGCTATGCCCCGCCCGTCGTCGACAGCGCGGACATTCTTAAAAACCCCGCAGAGACACTAGCTTTGCTATGCAATGCGCTCAACATCGCATGGGACCCAGCCATGTTGTCATGGCCCGCTGGCATCCACCCAGATGACGGTATTTGGGCAAGCCATTGGTATGACGCGGTCGCGGGCAGCACGGGCTTCCAAAAACCCGATATACGCCCGCTCAACCTCGATGATGAAGCGCGTGCTGTCGCGGATGCCTGCATGGCCGACTATGAACATCTTGCCCAACATCGCATTGTTGCACCTTGATGTTTGGCCGCGCGCGTCGTGCAGCGGCGCCAATGGCAAACTTATCTCTCGCCTTTGAATGCACTGAACAGATCAGGCAGCGGCGGAACAATCGGATCATTCATCCACACGCTGTCAGCGGCCCCGCCCATATATTGGCATTGATAATGTCAATATAGACCATTACACATGATGCCGGACCATGACGGAAGGAACGACGGCCATGTATACGATCAACGGCGCACTCGGATCGCCTTATTCGATGAAAATGCGCGCGCTTATGCGCTATCGGCGTATCCCGCATCTGTGGGTGCATGGTGCAGATTCGCGCGATGCGCTGAGCAAGGTCAAGGCCCCCGTCATCCCCGTGATGGAATATCCCGATGGGACATTTCACAATGACTCGACGCCGCTAATCTATGATCTGGAGGCACGGCATTCCGAACGCTCGGTCATTCCGTCCGATCCGGCGCACGCCTTTATCGCGCATCTGATTGAGGATTTCGCCGATGAGTGGGTGACAAAGGCGATGTTCGGTTATCGCTGGCTGGAGGAGGTTGACCAAATCCAGATGAGCCGCTGGCTTGCGTTTGATGCGATGAAGGGCGGCGGCCTGACGACCAGTCAGGGCTATGCCGAACAGTTCCGCGCACGCCAAGTCGGCCGCATGGCGATTGTCGGCTGCGCGGCTGAAAACTTCCCGTTGATCGAGGCGTCAACTCGCGCAATTCTGGGTGCGCTGGAAACGCATGTGGTGGACCGACACTGTTTGTTCGGCACACGGCCCAGCATAGCGGAATTCAGTATGTACGGCCAATTGTCCCAGCTTGGCGTTGATCCCACGGCGCAGGCGATGATGCGCAAAGATTTTCCCTACAGCTTCCGCTGGCTGCTCCATATTGATGATATGTCGGGAATAACGGGGGAATGGGATAAGGCAGATGCGCCCTTTGCACCCATTATCACCGCTTGGTTGCAGCAGGTGGGCGAAATCTACATGCCCTTCCTCCTCGCCAACGCAGCCGCGATTGAGGCAGGCGAAGATAGCTTCCGCATCACCGCGATGGGCCTGCCCTACACACAGGGTGTTTTCAAATATCAGGTGAAGTGCCTCGCCGATTTGCGCGCGCGCTATGCCGCGTTGGATGCACATGCGCGGGCGCGCATTGACCCGCTGCTCGCGCAGACGGGCTGCCTTGAAGCATTGCTGAACCAATGAAGCTAAAAGGACCCGCAACGCTATTGACGGCGCTGGCGTTGCTCAGCCCGGCCACACTTGGCGCACAGTCCGCGCCAGCAAAGGCCCCCAATATCGTCATCCTGCTCGCGGATGATTGGGGCTTTAGTGATGTCGGGGCCTTCGGCGGAGAGATTGCGACGCCCAATATCGACGCGCTTGCCGCCAAGGGCGTGCGTTTTTCGAACTTCCATGTGGCAGGGTCGTGCTCACCAACGCGCGCGATGCTGCAAACCGGCGTGATCAACCACCGCGCGGGTCTGGGCAATATGCCGGAGACAATTCCGCCAGAGCATCTCGGCAAGCCGGGTTATGAGGCGCATCTGAACAACCGCGTCGTAACGATTGCGGACCAGCTGCGCGCCGGCGGCTACCGCACCTATCTGACCGGAAAATGGCATCTGGGCCACACGCCCGATACCTTGCCCACAGCACGCGGCTATGACCACGCGCTTGCACTCGCCCAATCGGGCGCGGACAATTTTGAAGATAAGCCCAATCTGCTGATTTATGACAAGACCGAGTGGAGTGACGATGGAAAGCCGGCCAAACTGCCGAAGCGCTTTTACTCCTCAACGCTGATTATCGACAGGATGATCGGCTATATCGACCGCGGCCGAGCGAGCGGAAAACCGTTTCTGGCATCCGTCAATTTCATCGCCAACCATATTCCGGTGCAGGCACGCGATGCGGACATTGCGGCTTATGCCGGGCGCTATAACGCTGGCTGGACTGTGCTACGCCAAGAGCGCCGCGCCGCAGCGATTGCCAAGGGCGTGATGCCCGCAGGTGTTGCGATGGTGACCATGGGCACCAGTGGTGACTGGTCGAAGTTATCGGCAGAGCAAAAGCGGCAACGTGCGGGTGCAATGGCTGCCTATGCTGCCATGGGCACGGCGATGGACCGCGAAATTGGCCGGTTGATTGCGCATCTGAAGTCCATCGGTGCATATGAAAACACCATATTCGTGTTTCTGTCGGACAATGGCGCGGAAGCCACTGATCCCATGAACATGGGCGCATTTGCGCGCTGGAACGCCAATCTCCTCTATGATCAAAGCATCGCCCAACAGGGACGCCCGGGTTCGCTAACCGCACAAGGTGCCGGATTTGCGAGCGCATCGGCATCGCCGCTGCGTGGATATAAGTTTACCGCGAACGAAGGCGGCCTGCGTGTCCCGATGATCATATCATGGCCGGGCAACCCGGCAATCAAGGGTGGACGCATTGCATCGGGCTTTGCCCATGTCACCGATATGCCGCTGACTTTGCTGAAGCTCGCAGGCGTCGCGCCGCAGCAAGGCCGTTTTTCGGGACGCCGCGTCGAACCCATGATTGGCGCGGACCTGACACCCATGCTCACTGGGGCTGCATCGTCCGTCCATTCGGCCGACAAGCCATTGGGATATGAGTTGTCGGGCAATGCGGTGTTGTTCAAAGGCGATTATAAGCTCGTCAAAAACTTGCCGCCTTATGGCGATGGCCGCTGGCAGCTTTACAACATTACCACCGACCCCGGCGAGACCATCGATCTGTCCGGTTCCGACCCCGAACGTTTTGCGACTATGCAAAACGATTACGCCGCCTTTGCCAAGGCAAACAACGTGCTGCCGATGCCCTACGGTTACACTGCGCCCAAACAGATTTTCGCAAATGCGCTCCGCACATTGCTAATCCCACGGCTTATCGCGTTATGGCCGGTGGGCGGGCTAGTATTGTTCGCAACAGCGGCTTTGATCTGGTGGCGCAGACGGCGGCGAAGGGCCGCTTAACCGCCGATCTTACGCCTACGCAGCGATGAAATTGCGGATCAGGTCGACCAGCTGTTCCGGCTGATCTTCCTGACAGAAATGGCTGGCCTCAATCCGGCAATGCGGTTGCCCCTTGGCGCCGGGAATACGGCGCTGAATTTCCGTATCGAGATGACCGAGCACCTTGTCCTGATTGCCAAAGCAGGTGAGCACCGGTTTGTCGAAGCGTTCGAGCTGTGCCCAAGCGGCGACATTTTCCGCCACCGACAGATGATCAGGGGTCACGGGCACGAGCACAGGAAACTGGCGCGCGCCGGCCTTGAAACTCTCATCAGGGAACGGCGCATCATAAGCGGCGATCTCGGCGCTGCTCAGTGCGCGATTACAGCCGCCATCAACGATCCGGCCGCTCTTAAATTCGGGCGTGGCCTGGCTGAATGCGCGCCAGCCATCAAAACCCGGACCAATATTCTCGCCAACGGGCAGATAGGTGTTTGAAATCACCAACCGCGCAAAACGATCCGGGAAAGCAGCGACCAGCCGCAGCCCGATCAACCCGCCCCAATCCTGACAGAATAATGTGATGTTGTTGAGATCAAGCTGCGTCAGCCAGTCGCTCATCCACGCGACATGGCGTTCATAGCTATAATCGTCGCGGCTGGCCGGCTTGTCAGACTTGCCAAAGCCAATCAAATCAGGTGCCAGCACGCGGTGCCCGGCGGCAACGAGTGGAGGTACAAATTTGCGGTAGAGATAGGACCAGGTCGGCTCTCCATGCAGCAGAAGGATCGGCGCAGCATCGCGGGGGCCTTCATCGACATAATGCAGCCGCAAGGGTGGTGTGCCCTGCGCTTCAACCTCAACATAATGTGCCGCAAAGGGATAGTCCGGAAGGTCGGCGAAAGCTGTTTCAGGCGTGCGTAGGATCTTCATGATTATCGCACTTTCAGGATGCAGTCGACGAAGCCTTGCGGATCATTTTCCTGAATGAAGTGACCGCCCTTCAACGTGCAATGCGGCTGACCCGCTGTACCGGGGACACGGCCGATGAAGCGGTTCTCGCCTCCACGGGTGACCGGATCGCCATCGCTGAAGCAGCACAGGAATGGCTTGTCCCATTGCTCAAACACTTGCCACGCGCGTTTCTGATCGGGGATTGCGACGTTATTTTCAAACGGAACGAAGCTCGGGAATATCCGCGCGCCTGCCTTGTAGCGGCTGTCAGGAAACGGCGCGTCATAAGCGGCGATCTCAGCCGCGCTGAGCGCACGCTTTGCCCCGGCATTGACGATTTTACCGATCGGGAAAAACGGGCTCCATTTGGAAAAGGCGCGCCAAATAGCAAAAGCACGCGGTGGCGGGCCGCCTTCGGGCAAGCCGCCATTGGACAGAACGACACTGGCAAAGCGGTCCGGCATTTCCGCGACCAGGCGCAGGCCGATTAACGATCCCCAATCCTGACAGACGAGCGTCATATTGCTCAGACCAACCGCCTCGATCCACTGGCGCATCCAGCCAACATGGCGTGCATAGCTATAGTCCGTTTTTTTCGTGGGCTTGTCCGATTTACCGAAACCGATCAGATCAGGTGCGACAACGCGAAAGCCGGCCGCGACGACCGGGCCGATCATGTGACGGTACAAATAGCTCCAGCTTGGTTCACCATGCATCATCAGCACCACCGGCGCATCGCGCGGGCCCTCATCCACATAATGCACGCGCAATGGCGTGCCATCCGAGGGATCGGCAATCTCCACATAATTTGGCGCAAAAGGGAAATCGTCGATTGCGGCAAAGGCGCTATCGGGTGTGCGTAGGACTTTCATGCATTCATCCCTAGAATGAGTGATATTGGCACTTCAGGTGTCATATTATCGATAGCGGGTCAAGAAGCTGGTCCAGCCTTCTTCGTGTCGACCAGCCGAAACCCGATATGGTCGGTTCCCAGCCCGCGCTCCTGAAACTGACGCGCGGCGGGGCGATAGCGCGCGCAATAATTGGCGGCGCAGAGATAGGATCCGCCTTTTATGATGTTAACCGGTTCGCTGGCATCGGCGCGCGATCCGCTGGCGCTTGTCCATTCCCAGACATTGCCGATCATATCATACAGACCAAATCCGTTTGGTTTGAAACAACCCACCGGCGCTCGGCCAACATAGCCGTCGGCGTTGAGGTTTTTGACCGGAAAGACACCTTGATAATAGTTCGCTTGCGGCTGGCCCTTTGCATCGACCGGTTCCGGCAAGGCGACCGCACCGCCGCGCGCAGCATATTCCCACTGCGCCTCGCTCGGCAGTTCCTTACCCGCCCAGCGCGCATAGGCCTCTGCATCCTGATAGGCGATCTGAACAACGGGTTCGTTGTCGCGGCCAATAATGGTCTCTTTAGGACCGGAGGGATTTCGCCAGTGCGCCCCCACGACCCAGTGCCACCAACGCGGGTCGTCGTCCGACGGAATATTGAACACGGCAGAACCCGGGACCAACATTTCGGGCGGCGCACCGGGCAGCTTGGGCGGATCGCGCTCCGCTATCGTCTTATAACCGGTTGCCTTTACAAAGGCCGCAAATTGCGCGTTTGTCACTTCATGCGCGTCGATCCAGAACCCCTTGACCACCACGGTCTGCGGCGGGCCTTCCTCAGCATAATGCGGATCGTCACCCATGACGAAGCTGCCGCCCGGGACCCAGACCATATTATTGTCTGACAGGCCGGTGCACATTGATTCAGAAGGCACGTCTGCATCGCCGCAGCCAGACAACAGCAGCGCCAGACCGAGAGCGATACCAACGCGCTGCATCAATCCTCCGGCATGCCGGACATGGCATCGCTCAGCAAACGCCGCACAACCGCCTTGGCATCTTCAAAAGGCAATTCCTGATCATGCCTTAACAATCGCCATGTCTGGAAACTCAATATGACATTGAGACCACGGGTACCCGCCACATCGGCCTTTACCGCCGCAGGCAAATGCGCCTCGGTGCTGTCGGATTCGAGCCGCAGCATCCGGCGATAGTCCTGCATCAAATAGGGCGATTGGAAGCGTTTGAGATTGGCCGAAATCCGGTAAGGCAGGATGGTTTCGAAAACCACTGCCCGCCGGTCCGCAATGTCGAACAGCTTTTCCTTCCAGCTGGCGCCGCTTGGCGGTTCGAGGATGATGGGCATCACCTGCGCCGCAATCACCTCCCCCATCTCACGGTACAGCTCGTCCATATCGTCAAAATGTCGGAAAACCGAGCGGAGGCCAACACCCGCAACTTCCGCAACACGCGCGGCGCTGGGTGCAACATCGCCCTTACCGACCAGATCGACCATCGCTGCAACGATCTTCGATCGGCTCGACCGGCTGCGTTCCCGTCGGCCATCGGCCAGCGGCGCTTCTGCGCGTGATGTCATTTTGTGCGATGCGTTGGTCATGCCGCCATGTTTTGCGGCAAACGGCCGCTGGCGCAAGCGACAAAAGCGATTGCAAATATATTTTGGCACAATTAATGCCAATAATATTCCGCCGCTTCGTCGCGGGACGCAAAAGACAATTGGATGAAGGAAAAGACAAGGATGTCAAAAGCAGTCTTCATTTTGACGGCGTCCGCGCTGCTGCTGTCAACTGCACCGCTGTCGGCGCAAGACAATGTGCGCGAAGCGTGCATGCCCGACATCCGTAAATACTGCTCCGCAGAATTGGCGACTTTTAGCCGCGACAATGTCCGCGCCTGTCTTATCAAGAATATCAAAAAAACATCACCCGCCTGTCAAAAGGCAGCAAAAGCGCGGCGCGATGCCGAGCGCGCCAAAAAGAAGGGCAATTAGGCCATGACAGCATGGATTATCTGGGGAACGGCGTTGCTTGCCTATGTCCTATTTCGGCTTTGGTATGACAATTGGTCAGGCCCACTGAAACCTGCCGAAATTGATGCGTTTCTTGCGCAAATGGCGGGGCGTTTCGAAGGCACAGGAAATAGCCAACAGGTTATGCGCGCGTTCCTTGAAGCCGATGACGGCCGCGAGTTTGTGATGCTCAATCTGGTTAAAGCGCAGATGGAGCAAGTTGAGGACCCCAAAACCGGCCAAATGGTCCAAGGCTTCGATCTGCTCAAGCGCTATTCGCAACGCTTCATGCCGGCGCTGTTCCGCAATGGTGGCCATCCCGGCATGGTCGGACGCAAGGTTGGCGGATATATTGATGCTTGGAACACCGAGGCGGATCCCGATTGGACCGTCTTTGGCCTCATGCGTTACCGCAGCCGCCGCGACATGATAAAGCTGGTTAGGGACCCCGCTTTTATGGAGGGCCATCCCGATAAGCTACTTGGTACGCTTGCGACATTTTCATTCCCGACACAGCGGGTTGTGTCGTTTTACGTCAGCCCGCGCGTCACCGTTGCGCTCATCTTGGCGCTTGCTGCCGCTCTTACACATCTGGCCGTTCTGACCGTCACCGGATGAACGCTTTCTTTCCACCCAGTACGAATATCCACTATCGTGGATCCCGTTACGCGGCGTGGTTTTTGGCATTTTATGGCATTGGCTGGATCGTGCCAGGGATGATCCACAGCTTCCTGCCTGATGGCGGTGCAGGCGTCATTGCCGGGCTTGATCTCAGCCACAATCCAACGATGATCTTCGGCATGTTTGCTTGGGCTGGCGCGACGCAGATTGCGCATGGCATCGTCACCCTCTTGGTCGCATTGCGCTACCGCACACTGGTGCCGCTATTTCTTTTGGTGTCTTTGATCGAGCGCCTGTTGCTCAGCTGGTCGGGCTGGATAAAGCATGTGCCCGTCAGCGGCCATCACCCGCCCGAACATTATGCCAGCCTGATTTCGCTACCCGTGATATTGCTGTTTCTGTGGCTGTCCGTGCGGCAATCACGTCAACCTCAACCGGAGAGCCCAGAATGAAAAAATGGACATGGATCGGGGCATTGGCGCTGTTGATCGGCGCGGGCTATTTGGGGTTTCAGCAATATAAAATCTACATTCCCGGTATCATCAGCGAATGGCGCGAACCGATTGGCGAAAACCGTCCCATTGAATGGGCGCAAGGTCCTGCGGTCGCCCCCTCTGGCCAACGTCCGCCCAACGTCATCCTGATTGTCGCCGACGATTTGGGCATGAACGACATTTCGCTTTACGGTGGCGGGGTTGCCGGTGGCGCGGTGCCGACCCCCAATATCGATTCCATTGCCAAACAGGGCGTCAGCTTCGCCAATGGCTATGCCGCGAACGCCACCTGTTCGCCGTCGCGCGCAGCATTGATGACGGGGCGTTATCCCACACGGTTCGGTTTTGAATTTACCTCTATTCCAGCGGCGTTCGCTTCAAATCTGGCGCACAATGATGGGAATTCACCCTTTCCAACCATCTATCATGAAGAGCTGAACCGCGACCTGCCCGCCTATGCCGATATGGGTGTGCCCAATGCGGAAATCATGTTGCCCGAGATATTGAAAGCGCAGGGCTATCACAATATCCACATCGGCAAATGGCATCTCGGCGAAGCCAAACCATTGCGGCCAACGTCGCAGGGGTTTGACGAAAGCCTTGGCATGCGGGCGGGCGGCGATTTGTTTATGGCCGAAGATGACCCGCAGGTCGTCAATGCAAAGCTGCCATGGGACCCGATCGACCGCTTTTTATGGGCAAACCTGCCATATGCGGTCTATTGGGGGAACAGTGAACGCTTTCGTCCCAAAGGCCACCTGACCGACTATTTCACCGACAATGCATTGGCCGCAATAGACGCGAACAAGAACCGGCCCTTCTTCATGTATCTCGCCTATAATGCGCCGCACACACCGCTGCAGGCGCTAAAATCGGACTATGACGCGTTGCCACAGATTAAGGACCATACCCAGCGCGTCTATGGCGCAATGATGCGTCAGCTTGACCGGCGGATTGGCGACGTCCTGCAAAAGTTGAAGGACACGGGGCTCGACGACAATACGCTTGTTATCTTTACCAGCGACAATGGCGGGGCATGGTATACCGGCATCAAGGATCACAACACGCCCTATCGTGGCTATAAAGGTACCTTCTTCGAAGGTGGCATCCATGTGCCGATGATGATGCGCTGGCCGGGCAAGATCGCACCGGGGACGGTTCGCAGCGATGTCGCGCAGCACCTTGATATGTTTGCAACCATTGCAGCAGCGACCGGTGCGCGTGTACCCAGCGATCGCAAAATGGACAGCTTCAACCTGCTTGGCACCGGACCGAAACGCGAAATAACATTCTGGCGTTCGGGGCATTACCGCGGTGTGCGCGCAGGCGACTGGAAATTGCAGATATCCGAACGTCCCAACAAAGTGTGGCTGTTCAACCTCGCCACCGATCCAACCGAGCAAGTCAATTTGGCCACGAAGGATCCGGCGCGCGTGGCGCAACTGCGCAAGTTGATCGAAGCGCAAAACGCAGGTTTGCCCAAGCCCCTTTGGCCCGGCCTACTTGAAGGCGCGATCCGGATTGATGTTCCGCTCAACGCGCCATGGAAAAAAGATCAGGAATATGTCTATTGGGCCAACTGATCGCGTGGTGGTGTTTGCAGAAATTTAGCCTATGCGGGTTTGCGTCGCAAAAGCGTTTTGCAATTTTTTAATATGTCTATCAGCCTATTTCTTGGGCGAACCGCGGGGGGATAAATTTGTGACAGTTACGCAGCTCATCAACCAAAATTGGGTTATCATATCCCTTGTCGCTTTTGGGCTGGGCATCTTGTTTGAACTGGGCGCCATTCGCTTCCTCAAACGTAAAGGTAACGTGCCGGCAAAAGACTCGTTGCTGTCGATATTTCTTGGGCTCGCAAGTGATCCGGTAAATGCCATCTTTGCGTTCATCACGACCGCCGCTTTATTTGCGGCAGCCCCCTTTGCGTTTGGCGAAATACCCATCACCTGGGGATCGTTCTTATTGTGCTTCGTGCTCGATGATCTGCGATTTTATCTGCACCACCGCATATGCCACCGCGTCCGTTGGGGTTGGGCCATGCATGTGGTCCATCACTCATCCACCAATTTCAACATGCCCATTGCGCTGCGCCAAAGTTGGATGAAGCACTTTACCGGAACGATGATGCTCAAAATTCCGCTGATTTTGATCGGCTTTGATCCGGCCTTGGTTGTTTTTTGCGGGATCCTTAACGCAACTTACCAATTCTTCCTGCACACCGAAACGATCGACCGTTTGCCACGGTGGTTTGAATATATTTTCAATACGCCGAGCCACCACAGGGTACATCATGGCCGCAATCCAGAATATCTGGATGCGAATTTCGCCGGTACGCTGATCATCTGGGATCGCATGTTTGGCACATTTGTCGAGGAAGACCGCGCCGTGCCGGTTGACTATGGCTTGGTCAAAAATCTTGAGACGTTTAATCCAATCACAATCTTAACGCACGAATATGTCGGCATAGTGCAAGACGCTTCGCAACGCGGACTGAGCCTGTGGCAGCGCTTTTGTTACATTTTTGCGCCGCCTGGGTGGAGCCATGATGGGTCACGGTTGACGTCCGAAGATATCAAGCGTGAGGCTGGTTTGCTCCCCGCTAGCAATGCGCCAGAATCGGTTTCGCGCGCATGATGCCTGCCCATTACGCTGTATCCGACGCCGCCATTGTGTTGGTCACGATTTTTGCTGGCAATGCGCTTTGGCGAAGCGACCGACATTTGCCGGCATTTGCGATGGCCTGCTTTGGCGTAGCGGCCTTCATCGGCGTCGTGCGTTTTGGGGCTGGTTTGCAGGATCAGCTCGCCGCTTTACATGGCGGTGCGTCTCAATTGTTGGGCCTTGCGGGTGCCTTGGCGATTTTATCCAGCTATCTGTTCCGCCCTGCAGATAGACACATAATATCGATAATCGCACTCATCCTGTGCGCGGCGACCGCGATCTTTTTGTTCGCGCAACCTTTACTCGGCCCTGTTTTCCTATTGGCCTTGGTGATTATGCTTTTTGCATCAATCGCCCGACCTGGCCCTTTGGGGCGGTCATGGCTTATCCCAGCCGGCTGCGCCCTGATGCTGGCAGATACGTTGTTCATCCGACGCGCAGCGTGGCTTGATGAGGCTGCAGCTTGGCACGTGTATCACGTGGTCATTGCGTTAGCGCTCGCCGTACTCGCGAAGGGTTTGATGTCCACCGAACGGGACGCGCACTGATCCATCGTCGTTCGATGTGCGCCGCGATTGCCTATAATTGACGTTCGATCTCGAGAAGATCAGCGTCGCTTGGCGTCCAACCGCTCGCCATTATGCCACCCGCACGGAACAACGCGGCCGAAATGCCATGCGCGCCTGCTTGGGCCCATGTTGCTTTCAAAACCTCTGCCAAAGGGTCATCGACAAAGCCATTGTCGCCGCGAATATGGCATAGCCATCCGCTGATGGCGGTCAGGATAGACGGGCATTGTTTGCCCTTCGCCTGTTGGCTGGCCAGCGTAGCCAACCAGCGCTGGGGGATTTTTTGGCTACCATCCATCGCAATCTGAATGAGCCGGTGGTTAAGCGCGGGGTTTTGAAACCGCGCGATCAATGCATCGGCATATGCGTTCAGGTCTTGTCCCGGCGCTGGCTCCAGACTGGTCGCCGCTTCATCACGCATCAATGTGTTTGCCAAGCGCGCCAATTCAGGATCAGCGATGGCCTGATGCACAAATTCATGGCCGCGTTTCAAACCCAAATAGGCAAGCGCGGAATGCGCCCCATTTAGCAGACGCAGCTTTGCCTCTTCATAAACATGGACATTGGATGTCATCAACGCGCCATGCTTTTCCCAAGCTGGCCGCGGCCCGGCAAAATTGTCTTCGATCACCCATTGGCTGAACGGTTCTGTCACTACCATCGCATCGTCGCGCAGGCCCGTAAGCGCTGCGATGCTTGTCCGGTCAGCTTCGGTGGTTGCCGGAACGATGCGGTCGACCATCGTCGATGGGCACGCACATTTTTCCTCGAACCAGCTGATAAGCTCCGGCGCATGACGATCGAGATATGCAGTCATCAGTCGTTTCAACTGTGCGCCATTTCCCGCAAGATTATCGCAACTCATCAAGGTTAGGCCCGGTGATCCGGCGTCACGCCGCCTCCGGAATGCTTCCGCCAGATAGGCATATACCGAACCCTTATCCGCAACATCAAAGTCAATGGCACCGTCCGGCGCGCGGCAATAGCCTTTTTCCGTGATCGTGAAGCTGACGATATGCGTCGCTGGATTGGCCAAGGCCGCGATAAGCCGGTCGCGTTCCTCCGCAGCGACGATCACGTCTGCAACCGAACCGATGACGCGGACCTTGCTGCTATCTGCACTCTGTTCGACAAGCGCATAGAGGCCATTCTGCGGGCGCATTTGGTCGCGCACATTGCCCGAACGCAGCGACACGCCCAAGATGCGCCAATCACCGCTCTCTGCGGCCATGGCATCGTCGGTATAGGCTGCCTGATGCGCGCGATGAAACGCGCCGATACCGAAATGCACAATGCCAACGCCGCGCGCATCGCGGTCATATGCCGGTCTCGCAACCGTTGCGGGCAAATGGGAAAGATTGGCGTCAGAAAGCCTCATAATTTATACGCTGCTTTTGCCAGATTATAGCTCAGGTCCACCGCAAGCTCAGCTGCTTCCCATTCTTCCATGCGGTGTTCGGCGACCAATTGCGCCAGGAAGCCGCAATCGATCCGGCGGGCAACATCGTGGCGCGCTGGGATCGACAAGAATGCGCGGGTGTCGTCATTGAAGCCAACCGTATTATAGAAACCGGCGGTTTCCGTCATCTGGTTCCGGAAACGACGCATCCCTTCGGGGCTGTCATGGAACCACCATGCTGGCCCAAGCTTCAGCGCTGGATAATGCCCCGCCAACGGCGCCAGTTCGCGCGCATAGGCGGTCTCGTCCAGCGTAAAGAGGATGATCGTCAGGTCGGCATTGTTGCCATGCTTGGCCAGCAGCGGGTGCAGTTCATGCACGTAGCCAGTAGCCGTCGGAATATCCGCCCCCTTGTCGCGTCCGAATTGATGGAACAGCGACGGGTTATGGTTGCGGAACGCACCGGGATGGATTTGCATCACCAAGCCGTCGTCGACGCTCATTCCCGCCATCTCGGTCAACATCTGCGCGCGAAACAATTCTGCATCCGCGGCGGAGCATGATCCACGCACGATACGCGCGAACAGCGCCTGTGCGTCGGCCGGCGACAAATCCGCCGTACGCGCGGTCGGGTGACCATGATCGGTGGAGGTCGCCCCCATCGACGCAAAGAACGCGCGGCGCTGGCGGTGCGCGGCCAAATAACCCGTCCAGCTAAAACAATCCTCTCCCGTTATAGCCGAGAGGGTTTTCAGATTATCGACAAAACCTTCGAATTCGGGGTCAATAACCGGATCGGGTCGATAGGCCGTTATGACACGGCCGGACCAGCCGCTGTCGCGTATCGCTTGATGGTGACGCAAATCGTCGAGTGGGTTCTCGGTGGTGGCGATAACCTCAATATTATAACGTTCAAACAATGCCCGCGGCCGGAAGGCACTGGTTTCGAGTTTTGCGGTAATTTCGTCATAATAATGGTCTGACGTGTCTGCCGACAACAGAACATCCAAGCCAAAGCTTTCGGCAAAGACCCAGTCGAGCCACATACGCGAGGGCGTTCCCCGAAACAGATGATAGCGCTCTGCAAACAGTCGCCAGCTTTCGCGTGGGTCCGCATCGGCGTTGCGGATGCCCAGCGCCTCAAGCGGAACACCTTGCGAATATAGCATGCGCAGGACGTAATGATCGGGATGCAGAAGCAGTTCGGTCGCATTGCCAAAAGACGCATCGGTCGCCCACCACTCCGGGTCGGTGTGACCATGTGGGCTGATGATCGGCAAGCCAGCGACGTCGGCATATAACCGGCGGGCGATATCCCGAACGGCAGAGTCCGTAGGAAAAAGCCGGTCAGGATGAAGTTTCAGGGGCGTAGTCAAGATAATGCCTCATAGGTGAAATTGCGAAAGCGGACCTCGCCTTGTCCGGCGGCGTAGAGCGCTGGACGCAACGAAAGGAAGTCGTAAGCGACATTATGGTGGTAGCCCGATACTTCCATCTGAACATCGAACTTGCGCCACGTTTTGCGGCCATCATCGCTGGTGTGAATGGTCAGGATGTTGCGGTCATTCGTCAGACGTATCGACAGTTTTGACACAGCGCTGCCGCCGGGGTCACGTTGGCCGGGAATGGCGCCGCGCGGCCGTTGCAGGCCATAGCGATGCATGACAAGGCCCTTGCTGCCAAAACCCAATCCTGCATAAAGGCGGCGATTGTAGAACAGCAATAAGCCGCCTTCCGCCCCGGGATCGGTTTCAATATCCACAATGACGCGATACGCCTGATCACCTACCAACGCGCATAAGGGCGAGCAATCTGACGGCGTCTTGCCCTTGGCCGCCATATGCAAGGTGCCGTCCACCCGCTTCAGCCTGTTGGCTTCGTTCTGGGCTGGGTCATAAAATGCCCATTGCGTGCCCATTTTGTCCGTCGAAAAATCATCCGACAATGGCGCGCCATGTGGTTGAGGGCCAATGTCCCGCGGCTTCTTAATCGGGCGGGACAGATCACCCCCCAATGGACGCGGCCAGCCATCGGCGTCCCATTTTACGGGCTCAAGCAGCGTCTGCCGGCCCAAGGTCCAATAGCCATTTTCATAGCCATGATACATCATCCAATATGTGCCGCCCGGGCCTTCGAACAATGTCGCATGGCCGCGCGACCACCATTTTTCACGCGCGGAAAGGGTGCGGATTAACGGATTGCGCGGACAATTTTCCCAAGGGCCAGCCAGCGATTTGCTGCGCGCCATGATGACCATATGGCCAGTGGGCGGGCCAGCGGTGCCGCCCACCGCAGTCGTCATATACCAATAGTCACCGCGCTTCATGATCTTCGGACCTTCGGGCGCGAATGTTTCAACAACCCATTCTTCGGGATAACGCCACGGGTCGTAGACATGTTCGACACCACCGACGGTCGATAAGCCGTCGCCGGATAGCTGAACACGGTCTCCACCGGACAGGAACAGCCAACGCGTGCCGTCATCGTCTGCGACATGCGCGGGGTCGATATGCAGGGGCAAATTCAGGTCAACCGGGTCGGTCCACGGCCCTTCGATCTTGTCCGCGGTGATGACGTAGATGGATTTCTTTTCAGGGGTTCGCGCCGGAATGTAGCAATAGAAACGGCCGTCATGTTTCACCAAATCTGGTGCCCACACCGAACCGATTGGTTGTGTCAGCGCGGCGGTAACCGGTCGCCAGTTCACAAGGTCTCTGCTGTGCCAAATGACAATGCCGGGATATGCGTCAAAGGAGGAGAAAGTGAGATAATAATCCTCTCCGTCACACACCAATGATGGATCAGGATGGTCGCCGGCAAAAATCGGGTTGAGGAATTTGCCGTTGCCCAAATCGGCACGGCGTTGGCCTTCAAATCCCTTCGCCCAACGCATCGCTGCATGTGGATCAAGGCTGGAGGTAGCGGCGGACCCTTGCGCGCGGGCTGCGTAAGGCAGCAGCGGGGCTGAGCCCAAAAGCAAAAGGCTCGTGCGGCGGCTGATCATCGCTTCATTCCTTTTAGATCTGCTTAAGGTAACCGGTGTCATTCCCACTTTGCTGTGAAGATTTCTGCCTGTCAATGGAACACCGCATGAAGAATTAGCTCCAAAGCTTAGACGGGTTCAAGCGGCCTCGGTTGCTGTGGCATCGGCAAGCGGAAGTTCGATAATGAACCGTGCGCCTTTGCGGCTCGATTTGGCGCGCATCACGCCGCCCATGTCGCGGATGATGCCATAGCTGATCGATAGTCCAAGCCCGGTACCTTCCTTGGGCGGCTTAGTTGTAAAAAAGGGCTCAAATATCTTGGGCAAGACATCCGGGGCGATACCGGGGCCGTTGTCCGCCACAGTGATCACCGCTGACCGATCATTGCGATCAATGGTGATTTTGATTTCACCTTCTGCGCTGTCGCCGGTATCGTGCCGGCTATGAATGGCGTCATTGGCATTGATGAACAGGTTCAATAGGACCTGCTCCAGCATCACGGGCAACGCCCGGACGTAAATGTCGGATGCTTTCACTTCGGTAACCAGTTGTGTCCCGTCGAGTTCCATCTGTGGTTCGGCCATTAAGATGGCCGCTTCAACCGTATGTTGGAGATTGATCGCAGAAGGTGCTTCCTTCGACGTCCGGCCAAATATCCGCATCTGCAGCAATATGGCGGAGGCACGTTCGACCTGCGCCAGAACATTTTCAAGCTTGGAAATGAACTTCTCCGCGTCCAAGCGCCCCCGAAGCGCATTTTCACGCAAGTTAGATGCTGCCATTTTGATAAAGTTCAACGGCTGGTTTAACTCATGCGCCGTTCCCGATATCATCCGGCCGAGGCTCGCCATCTTGTCCGCGTGTAAAAGCTGGTCCTCGGATGCCTTTCGTTCGGAAATATCCATGATGATGCCAACGGCTTCGTGCTCAGCCCCCTGCGCCGTGGGTTCAACGGACAGCGTGTCATATACCCAGACATAGTGACCATTTTTGTGCCTTATGCGATATTCAGCCGCATAAGCTTTGCCCGGCACCAAATGCCTGAACGCCGCCATACAATAGTCATAGTCGTCCGGGTGAAGGGAACTGCTCCACCATTGTGGCGTCAAACCTTCGGCCGTCGAATAGCCCAGCATTTCTTCAAGTGACGGGCTTATATAGGTCATGACCGTCCCTTCGCCATTGGCGACGTCAACGGCATAGACGATGATCGGAGCATGTTGTGCGATGCTGTTCAACCGGCGTTGATAGCTTGCCAAAGCGCCGCGCTCGCGTCCGAACGAAGCAGCGGCAATCGCTATCGTTCCCGAAATCTCGCTAACTTCCTCAATAAATATCTGATCGGACGCCGTTTGCCCTCCCCCAAATTGCGTGAGGTCTGCGGCTGACTGCGACACACGCCGCAATATCTTCGACGCCTTCTTGCTCATTCGCGATGCAAACAGCCCAATCAGAAAAACGAATGCGATGAGCGCAACAAACTGACGCAGTTGTCCCTTGCGCGCTTTCAGCACCGCGGGTGCAAGCGGCAGCACGGAAGCGACTTGCCAATCCGGCAGAGCAGCGATGGGCCCCACGCGAACGATGTGCGAGTCACGCAGATCGGACGTGACTGCACGCCCATAATCAACGTCGCTTAAAAGGACGGGTTTCGTAACAGCCGTCGCCTGCTGACTTTGGGACATGGAATCAACCAGGGTGCGCACGTTCGTGGTGACATGAGTCAGCGCGAACGTCCCTTGGGCAGCGCTAGCAACAAAAACACTGTCCACGAAATGCTGGCCGGGGATTTCGACAAGATCATGCAAGGTTTCCGGACGCAATATGCCGACAATATCGTCCGCTTTGCCATTTCGAACATGCGGAACGACCAGGGCAAAATCGACATTCGATCGCCCTTGCCCCAGATTTAACGCAACCAAGCGCGCCCGCTTTTCTGTTAAAGGCGGAAGATCTGCTTTCCCCGTCTTTGCTCCGATAACCGAACCCCCTTCAGCCAATGCAAATGCCGCCAGGCTTTGATCGGGGGCCAAGAAAGCAATTTTCTGAAATTCTGTCGAAAATTCTTTGGGCAAGCGAACATCGGATTGGCCGCGGGGAAGCTGGCCATTATCCGCATAGCCGCGCAGCAGCGTCGTTCGTGCATCCACCCATGCACTCAACTTCGCATCCGCGACGCGCATACGCGATTCAAGGTTTCTGTTAACCTCGTCCATCGTGGTACGTTCACGCGACGGCGCATCCAGCGCCATATACACCGTCGCCGGGATCAGCACCGTCCCCATGAATAACATGACCGTAAAGCATTCAACCCTAAGCTTTGGCCAATGCCCGAATTTTCCGAACGGATTTCCGCTCAGAAGGGAGACATAGATCAACTCACCAAGGACGACGTTCAATATCCCGTTCGCGACATGCTTTGCGACCACGAGCGCAAGCGACAGCTGATCCATTTTCAGGATGCCGCCATAAAATAAGAACGCCAAAGGCGCGCCTACCACTATCCAGTAAATAACGACGCTGCGGACAGGTGAGGTGCGGCGCGCAACGATGGCTACAAATACCGCTTCGCATGCCGACACGATCCAACCCCATGGGTGGTTCCACAAGATGACTGAACCGATACTTGACACTGAAACCGCAAGCACCAGAGACTGCGGCGCCAGCATGCGCACAAATGCATATACCAGCGCGTTTCCGAGTATAAAGTTCATGCCCCAGCCAAGCTTGAGCTCGAAACTGTTCAGGAAAAGCCCTACAACGCCCAGCAATGCCGCAATTAGCAGTTCTGTTAAGGGAATATCCCGGGTCGCCGGGAATTCGGTCCAGCGGCGGCTTAGCACGCCAACACCGCGCGGATTGCCGTGACCAATGCGTCCGTGTCCGCCGGCTTCAGAAAGATGGAAATGTCAGCCAAATCGTCGCCTAGCTGCGTGCTCGCGTCGCCCGTCAGGATCATGAAATCAACATGACGCCCTTCCGGCAGGGCAGCGCGCACACCATTAATCATGCCGATGCCATCCAGATGCGCC
>NZ_JBIIMC010000057.1:0-5261 GCF_044338195.1 Sphingorhabdus sp.
CTGCATCTCCGGTCGTCCAGCAGCCTAAGAAAGATAGTACCGTTTCGGGAACGCTAACTTTTTAATGCGACGACGCTACCGGCAACGGCGTAGATCCGGTTTTCACCCAAAAGCGAACCGTCGCAAATCCCTCCACTTTCGGTAACCCAGTCTTTTCTAAAATTGCGTCTGCTTTCGCGCTTTCAGAAAGCACGCTGGGATGTCTTCAATTGGGCGCAAAGCTGCCACTAAAACATTAAGTACAAAGCATTCTAGGCGCACTGCTTTTAAAAATGTTCGGATCGTGTTCGGATTTTTCACGAGCTTTATAAAAAGCTGATTTAGAACAGAAATTTCATAGAGCCGAATCTTGCCAAGGTTGGGGTCGAGGGTTCGAATCCCTTCGCCCGCTCCAATGTTTTCAATGCTTTAGGCGAAAGAGCCTTGGCTGCAAAAAACTCTCGTATAGACTGCGTTTTTATCAGCGTTCTGATTGGAACGCCCCGAGTAAAAATCTTAGAAATTCAGCGCCTAAGTCAGCCGTGGATGGAGCATTGCCGGTTTACGCGATTGGTATTGCGCTCATCTTTGTGTTCAGTTCGCCCGTAAAAACCGATGAGTTTGCTCATCCGTAACGCTTTGGGGCCGTTGTTCATCTCGGTCATTTTTGCGCCACTCCCCATTCAAACTTTTAGAGCAACACCCAACGGATAGCACTCCCGACGATCGCCAGCGCCGCGACGCTCAGCAGCCAGATGCCGAAGAACCAGCCCAATTGTTTGGCGCGCGGCATCAATGATATCCGTCGTGGCCGACTTTGCCGCGGAACACCCAATAGGACCATGCAGTGTAGGCGACAATGATCGGGACCATGATGGATGCGCCGATCAACATGAAGACTTGGCTGCGATGTGGCGCCGCGGCTTCCCAGATGGTAACCCGCGCTGGAATGACGTTCGGCCAAATTGAAATGCCAAGGCCAATCAAGCATAAGCCGAACAAGGCGAGTGCCCAGAAGAACGGCTGCGCATCTTTGGTCTGGCGCAGGCTGCGGTAGAAAAGGAATGTCACGGCGATGGTGGCAATCGGCACTATCGCCGTTGCCAATACGCCCGGATAGCTCAACCAACGCAGATAATATTGCGCCTCAAGCGTCAGCGTGGCGAGGCTGATGAGGCCGATCATCAAAAGCAAGCTTATGCCCAAACGTCCGGCATATGTGACCGCCTGACGCTGCAATGCCCCCTCAGTTTTCCAGTTTAGCCAGCACGCGCCCAAAAGCGCATAGCCGACCACCAGCCCAAAGCCGGTCAAAATGCTAAATGGCGACAGCCATTCCCACCATCCACCGGCATAGGACCGGCCTTCAACGGTAATGCCTTGGAGCAGCGCGCCAAGCGCTATCCCTTGCGCGAAGGTGGCAATGAACGAGCCCAGCGTGAATGCACGGTCCCAGAGTTCGCGATGTGCCGGATCACGCCAGCGAAATTCGAACGCAACGCCGCGGAACACAAGGCCGAGCAGCATCGCAATCATCGGTGCATAAAGCGCAGGCAAGATGATCGCATACGCCAGCGGGAAGGCCGCAAGCAAACCGCCTACCCCCATCACCAGCCATGTTTCGTTCCCGTCCCAGACAGGCGCGATACTGTTCATCGCGGTATCGCGGTCCTTGCCCACTTTGAAAAAGGGAAACAATATGCCGATGCCGAGGTCAAAGCCGTCCATAACGACATAAGCAATGATGGCAAAGCCAATGATGCTGGCCCAAATGACTGTCAGATCGATCATGCCGATGCTCCTTCCAATACCGCGGGTGCAGGGGTGATGCCTGCGCTTCGGATAGGGGCACCATCCAGCGCGCTTTCATGTGCCTCCGGTGGTTTCTTCATCAAGCGCAGCAAATACCAAATGCCCATGCCGAACACCGCAAAATACACGACGACAAAGGCGAGAAGCGAGAAAGCGACCGCCGGTGCATCCAATGGCGACGCACTATCGACGGTGCGCAGCACGCCATAAATTGTGAAGGGTTGCCGTCCAACTTCGGTCACGACCCAGCCGGCAAGCACGGCAATGAAGCCAGACGGGCCCATCAATAATGCGGCCTTATGGAGCGACGACCATTCATATAGCTGCTTTCTCGCCCGCGCGAGCAGGCTCCACATGCCGATAGCTACCATCGCCATGCCGAGACCGACCATGATCCGGAAAGCCCAGAAGACAATGCCAACCGGCGGCTCGTCTGCGTCGGGGATGGTATCAAGCCCAGCGAGCGGTGCGTTCAGGTCATGCTTCAGGATCAACGACGATGCTTTGGGAATTTCAATGGCGTAATCGACCGTCCGCTCTTTGCTGTTGGGAATGCCGAACAATATCAATGGCGCGCCGTTGGGGTGGCTTTGATAATGCCCCTCCATCGCCATGACCTTCGCGGGTTGATGCTCCAACGTGTTGATGCCGTGAAAGTCACCCGCCACAACCTGAAGCGGCGCAACGATGGCTGCCATCCACATCGCCATCGAGAACATTTTGCGGGCCCCCGGATTGGCTTTGTCTTTCAACAAATGCCAGGCGCCAACCGCGCCCACGGCAAAGGCCGTAGTCAGATAGGCCGCCAGTAAAGTGTGGACGAGGCGGTAGGGGAAGCTTGGGTTGAAGATGATCGTCCACCAGCTATCACCGGGCATGAACTGACCATTGGCCGCAATCTCATATCCCACCGGTGTTTGCATCCAGCTGTTCACTGACAAAATCCAGAATGCGGAAATGAAAGTGCCGATGGCGACGGCCAGCGTTGCGACAAAGTGGAGTTTACGCCCAACCTTGTTGATCCCGAACAACATGACGCCCAAAAAACCGGCCTCCAAAAAGAATGCCGTCAGCACTTCATAGGCCATTAATGGTCCAATGACGGGTCCAGCCTTATCCGAAAATACCGACCAGTTGGTGCCGAATTGGTAGGACATGACAATACCCGAGACGACCCCCATCGCAAAAACGACGGCGAATATCTTGAGCCAGTAACGATAGAGATTAGCGTAAACGCCTTCACCGGTTTTGAGCCATAACCCCTCAAGAACCGCGAGAAAGCTCGCGAGCCCAATCGAAAATGCCGGGAACAGAAAGTGGAAGCTTACGGTAAAAGCAAATTGTGCGCGGGCCAGAATTATTGCCCATTCCTGCTCAATCATCATATCAGTCCCCTTGCTATCCACAGATCGGCTGGTGTTTGCGTTTCTTCTTCGCGATTGGCGATTTCCAGCACCGCCTCGAAGGCTTCATGCTGTGACAACCACACCTGCCCTGTCAAATCATGCAGAAAATGCCCGCGTTCGAGCGCGTCCATCACCGGGCCTTTGACTTCGGAGAGATGCAGACTCACCCCAGCATCGGCCATGCGGTGATTGATCGCTTCGATGCTCTCAAGCGCCGATGCATCAATCGCGTTGACCGCCGAAGCCATCAGGATGAGATGCTTAAGCTTGGGATGTGCGGCAATCTCCTCCAGCACAAACTCCTCCAGCCAGCGGGCGTTGAGATAGGTCAGGCTTTCATCGATGCGAATGGTCAGGATGCGCGGGTCGGTGAACACCTTGTGGCGTTTCACATTTCGGAAATGCTCTGTCTCGGGAACCCGTCCCACAATGGCGGCATGTGGCCGTGAGGCGCGCCAGAGGAACAGTGCGAGGCTCAGGCCGACTCCGGCCATGACGCCGGGTTCAACGCCAATCAGGAGCGTCACAGCAATTGTCGCCGCCATAGCTGCAAAATCCGCTTTGGAATAATGCCAGATCGCGCGCGGCGTTTTAAAATCGACAAGGCTCAAGACCGCAACGATGATTGTACCTGCCAATGTCGCGATGGGAAGAGAGGCGAGTAATGGCGTCAGGAACAAAGCCGCCAGCAATATGCCAACCGCCGTGAACGCACCTGCTGCCGGGGTCTCTGCGCCCGCATCAAAGTTGACGACCGAGCGGGCAAATCCGCCCGTGACGGGATAGCCGCCCGAAAAAGCGGCGGCGACATTGGCTGCGCCAAGGCCGATAAGTTCCTGATCCGGAACAATGCGTTGCCGCTTTTTCGCTGCGAGCGTTTGCGCGACAGAGACCGATTCCACAAATCCAATGATGCTGAGCAATAAAGCTGGAACGGCCAGTCGCTGCCATAGTTCCGCGTCGAATAAGGGAACGGTAAAGGGCGGCAAGCTCTGCGGGATGTCGCCCACCACCTTCACGCCTTTGGCTTCAAGATCGAAGGTAATGACAGCCAAAATTGAAAGCGCGACCGCAACGATGGGTCCGGCTTTGGCAACCAAATCAGCGGGCCGCGCAGCCAGCCCGAAACCGACGAGCATGGGTTTCAAACCTTTGCGTACCCAGAATAGAAATCCGGTCGCAATCACGCCAATCGCAAGAGTGTAAGGATTTGTGTCCTTGGCATTTTCGATCAATGTCGTGACCAGCTCGGGCAATGCCTCACCCGACGCCTTAATGCCCAGCAGCGACTTGAGTTGGCTGGTGGCAATGATGATACCGCTCGCGGTAATAAACCCTGACACCACAGGGTGCGATAACAGGTTCGCGAGAAAACCCAGGCGCAACACGCCCATCACAATCAGGATCAGCCCGGACAGCAACGCGAGGACAAGTGTGGCGGCGATGAATTCGGCGCTACCCGGTGCAGCAACGGCGCTCGCCGCTGTCAAAGTCATCAGCGAAATCACCGCTACGGGGCCAACGGCGAGTGCGCGGCTCGTCCCGAACAGGGCATATGCAATGATAGGAAGAATAGACGCGTAGAGCCCTATTTCCGGTGGCAAGCCCGCCAACATGGCATAAGCCAGGCTTTGCGGGATGAGCATGATCGTGACGATTGCGGCGGCGACCAAGTCATTGGTCAACGTCACGCCGCCATAGCCGCGTCCCCATTCCAATATCGGTAAATAGCGCGCCAATTTCATATCGGTTACGCCGCGCCGATTTTGTGGGGCTTGACCATCCATTCATGCCCTTTGAGCATACCGTGCCAGTAAATTGGCGGAAGGATGGTGTCCTTTAACAGCCATGACAGGCGCGATGGGCGCGTGCCGTCGATTAGCCAATTCGGGAAGCTCGGTAGCAATTTTCCGCCATAGCCGAATTCGGCGAGCACAATCTTGCCGCGCTCAACCGTTAACGGGCAACTGCCATAGCCGTCATAATCGGCGACCGGCGGCTTGCCGTCCAATGCGGCAAGAACATTCACCGCTGCCACTGGCGCTTGCTTGCGTGCCGCCGCCA
>NZ_JBIIMC010000029.1:0-24396 GCF_044338195.1 Sphingorhabdus sp.
GTTGGAAGGGTTGATACCCGCAGAGGACAAGGCCATGGTTATCGCCTTGCAGAAGGATATTTGATGCGCGACACGCTTGCACGACTTGAACAGACCATTGCCGAGCGAGCGAACGCTGCGCCCGATAGCAGCTATGTGGCTTCGTTATTCGCCAAAGGTCGCGGTAAAATTGCGCAGAAAGTGGGCGAAGAAGCGACCGAAACAATCATCGCTGCGCTGTCGGGGGATGCCGACCATCTGACCGCTGAAGCGGCAGACCTGCTTTTCCACCTCATGATCTTGCTCAACGAGGGTGGCGTGGCGTTTGATGATGTGCTTGCGGAGCTTGACCGCAGGGAAGGCGTGTCCGGCCTGGTGGAAAAGGCCGCGCGCGAGTATTCCGGAGAATAAAATGCCAATCGATGCGACGCTGCCTTACGATGACCAAAATATCTTTGCCAAAATCCTGCGCGGGGAAATTCCCTGCAAAAAGGTTTTTGAAGATGACTGGGCACTTGCCTTTCACGACATCAATCCGCAGGCACCGACGCATGTCCTTGTTATTCCCAAAGGCGCTTATGTCTGCTGGGATGATTTTAGCGCCAAAGCCAGCGATGCGGAAATCGCCGGATTCGTCCGCGCTGTCGGCCAAGTTGCGCGCGCATTGGGGCTGGTAGAACCCGGCTATCGGTTGCTCGCCAATATCGGAATGGATTCACATCAAGAGGTTCCGCACCTGCATGTCCATATTTTTGGTGGAAAACCGCTCGGTCCGATGCTTATGCGATGAAATTCAGTTGCGCTAATACACGGAGTGTTTAGTTCGACTGTGGAGTTGTGATTTTTTGGGAGATGAGTATGATTTTCGGGCGCGTAAAGCCGCTTGATGCGATCTTGGCTACGGCTGAGAAAAAATCGCTCACGCGAACGCTGGGGGCTTTTCAGCTTACTATGCTAGGTATTGGTGCCATTATTGGTACCGGCATTTTTGTTTTGACCGCGGAGGCTGCAAATAAAGCTGGTCCGGCTATGATGATTAGCTTTGTCATCGCTGCCGTGGTTTGTGGACTTGCGGCATTATGCTATTCTGAATTGGCATCAATGGTGCCTGTTTCAGGATCGGCTTACACTTATAGCTACGCCACTTTCGGCGAAATCATTGCATGGATTGTCGGCTGGGCGCTTGTCCTTGAATATGCCATCGCGGCCTCTGCTGTCTCAGTTGGTTGGTCTGGTTATATGGTTGGGCTGGTTGAGAATATCTTTGCGATAGAGGTCGGTAATGACTTTGTTGCGGGGCCATTCGACGCAAACCCCGGCATTATCAACGTACCCGCTATGCTCATCGCATTATTGTGTATGGCGTTATTGTTGATTGGGACCAAAGAAAGTGCGCGCTTTAACGCAATCTTGGTCGCTATCAAGGTGTCGGCTCTGATGCTCTTTCTTGTTCTGGCATTGCCCGCAATGAACGCAGAAAATTTCCAACCATTTAGCCCGAACGGCTTCTTCGCGAAGGAAGTTGTCGATCCGATTACGAATAACATGGTCACAGTCGGCGTTGCGGCTGCGGCAGCGTCTATTTTCTTCGCTTATGTTGGTTTCGATGCCGTTTCCACAGCGGCAGAAGAAACGATTAATCCGCAGCGGAATATCCCAATCGGTTTGATTGGTTCGCTGGCTATCTGCACCATCATCTACATGTTGGTTGCTGCGGGTGCTACGGGCGCTGTTGGAGCGCAGCCGGGTGGGGAACTGTCACAATCAAAAGAAGCTTTGGCCTTCGTGCTCAATGAAATTGGTCACGGATGGGCAGGGAAGCTTGTGGCTATTTCGGCTGCCGTGGCATTGCCTTCGGTTATCTTGATGATGATGTTCGGCCAAACCCGTATCTTTTTCGTGATGGCGCGTGACGGATTGCTGCCTGATGTGTTTTCCAAACTTCACCCGAAATATGGAACGCCGCATGTCGTAACATTGTGCACAGGTATATTTGTGGCATTGTTTGCCGCACTTTTCCCTGTTGGCAAATTGGCTGACATTTCAAACTCTGGCACTTTGTTCGCATTCTTTACCGTTGCGGTCGGTGTCATGATTTTGCGTCGTACCAATCCCGACCGTCCTCGGCCATTCCGTACACCTTTGTACTTCTTGGTTTGCCCCTTGGCTGCCGCAGGTTGTGTGTTCCTGTTCTTCCAGCTTTCCGGTTACACGGAACTGATGTTCTTGGGTTGGACAACAATTGGGTTGGTTGTGTATTTCTTATATAGCCGCCGCCGGAGCCATGTTGGCCAGGGGATTGCGTAACATCGGAGCGCCGAAAAGCGGTTTAGCTGCGATTTCGTAAACTAGTTACCACACGACAAAAGGGCAGGGGCGCTTCGGCGCCCCTTTTCTTTGCCTAGGTCCTGACCCTAGCTGCGCGGGTCAGCGGGAAGGGGCTGGGTCGTGCCGGGACGTGTGAACAGCTTTCCCTTTTCACACCATAGAACCAATATCAGCGCGGCAAGCCCGCAACACAGAAAACCAAGCGCGACAGGAAAGACGCTGCCGTCAAACTGCTGCCCGATGACGGCGCCGAGCGAGGCAGCCAAGGCCGTGCGCACGAACGTCTGAAACGATGACGCTGCGCCCGCGACATGGCCAAAGGGGGTCATCGCAATCGACGAAAAGTTGGAGCCGATAAACCCAACCATCGCCATATTGCCCGTCAGCAACAATAGGAACAACGGCATCGACTTGGGCGCGAATTGCGCCGCGAGCAATTGCAATGCGCCCAGGGTGATGAAGGTCAAAAGCGCGGTGTGCGAGACGCGGCGCGCACCAAAACGTTCCACAATCCGCGCATTGGTGAAGTTAGATACAGCGATGCCAATGGCAATGATGGCAAAGCCGATGGTGAAAAAGTCGGCAGCGTTGAACACCTTGTCAAACATCTGTTGCGAGCTGTTGAGATAGCCGAACAAAGCGCCCTGAACGATGCCCGCACCAATCATATATCCCGCCGCGTTGCGGTGCAGGACGACGGCTTTCCATGCCTTTGCCAGCGCGTGGGGTTCAATCGGAATGACATTTTCGGGCGCAAGTGTTTCGGGCAGGCGCAGATATACCCAAATGGCGGCCGCCACGGCCATGAACGCCATCAGGTCGAATATCACCCGCCAGCCTGCAAACAACAGGACCATTTGTCCGATGGTTGGCGCGATAATCGGCACGATCATAAAGATAAGGAATATGGTCGACATCCGCCGCGCCATTGCGTCACCTTCAAACTGGTCGCGGATAACGGAGATAACGAGCACGCCCATCGCAGCCGCGAGCAAACCATGCGCGAAACGCATCGCGATCATCATTTCAAAGTCTGGCGTAATCGAACAAGCGAGCGAAAAAATAGCGGAGCCAATGATGGCAATCAGCAATATCGGCTTGCGGCCATAGCGGTCCGACAGCGGACCATAGATCAACGCGCCAATGCCGGTGCCGGCCAGAAAGACCGAAATAATATATTGAATCTGGTTGGGATCGGAAACGTTCAGCCCCCGTGCCATGGCGGGAAATGCTGGCAACATTGCATCAATGGCCAACGCGTTGAGCGCCATCAGCGATGCCATCATGATGGTCAATTCGCGCGGGCCGATGGATTTTTTTGCTGAAGCTGGGGAGGTCATGTTGCGGCTATGGGGTAGCAGCCGCAATAATTCCACCCGCTAAATCTTCAAATCAGCCCGGCGCTCCGCATGCTGGAAAAGCCGTCTTTGCCGATGATAATGTGGTCATGCACCGTTATCCCGAACTTTTGCCCCGCGTCCGCAATGTCCCGCGTCATGGCAATGTCTTGTCGGCTTGGGCTGCTATCGCCGCTTGGGTGGTTGTGGACAAGGATGATGGCCGCTGCGCCCAAGTCCATCGCGCGCCGGATAACTTCGCGCGTATAAATCGCCGCCTGATCGACCGAACCTTCGCTCGCGATCTCATCGCGGATCAGCATATTTTTGCTGTTGAGATATAAGGTCCGCACGCGTTCAATGGTCAGATGCGCCATGTCGGCACGCAGATAGTCGAGCAACGCCTGCCATGATGACAAAATCGGCATCTCGCGGACGGGCGCGCTTAGGAGGCGCAGGGCAGCCACTTGGACGATTTTCAGCGCAGCGACACTTGTTTCGCCCATCCACTTTTCGCGCATGATGCTGTCGGCATCGGCCGTTAACAAGGCAGATAAGCTGCCGTACCGTGCGATCAGATCCTTGGCGATTTGCTTTGTATCGCGGCGCGGTATCGCCAATGCGAGTAAATATTCCACCAGCTCATGGTCGTGCAGGCCTTCGCCTTGCTGCTCAAAAAGCCGCTTGCGCAGACGCGCGCGGTGGCCGGTGCCATGATGTTCGATTTTATCCGCGCCGTCCGCCATCAGCACCACCTTTTTGCGATCATGTTCTTTTTGGAGATTTTTGCGGCGGGTGCAAGTCGATTGACGCGATTCGAGTGCGCCTAAATGGGACCCGCGCTATCCTTCACAACTGAAACACGTTCGCGGCGACGACGCGTATCGCCCGAACGACAATAAAGGACGGGGGCAGCGATGCCTCGGCCCTTTCTATTGCGACGCAACATTCTTGGCGACGCGCTGTTGACTTGGCGCAGGCGCTCTCCTAAAGCGCCGATGCCTAGGCGGGGTTGCCCCGATTGCGTGGCGGTTCCGTGTGTTTATTTGGATGGAATCACATGATGTCGGACAATTCCGGGCAGGATGGTAAAGGCAAAAGTGACGCCCGGCTCGTGTCGTTAGATATGCAGCTGAAAGCGGCACGGAAAGCCGAAGCAGAACGCTCAGGTCAAGATCAGGTTCCAGCCAAAGGAATGCGGCAAGGGAACAGGGTTTTAACCGAGTTGATCGCGGGTCCTGCTGGTGGTGCTTTGGTTGGCTGGGTCTTGGACCGCTGGCTGGGTATCGCACCTGCGCTCCTGTTGACCTGCATGTTCTTGGGCATCGCAGTCGCCTTCAGGAATATAATAAGGATTTCAGCAGAGCGTCCGGACTAAACCGGGCGCTTGACGTGTATATAACAGGGTAGTGAACGTGGCAGGCGAAAGCGGCAAAATCGATCCGATGTACCAGTTCAAGATTGAGCCATTATTTGGCTCTGATCACTGGGAAATTGCAGGTCACAACGTGATGTTCACCAACTCATCGTTGTTCATGGTGCTTGTTCTTGGCGCGCTGTGGGTGTTCATGGCGGGCGGAATGAAGCGCGAAATGGTCCCCGGCCGCTGGCAAATGGCTGTCGAAGGCGTAACTGGCTTCATCAACAACATGCTGACCGCAAATGTCGGTCCCGAAGGCAAGAAATATGTGCCTTTGGTGTTCTCGTTGTTCATGTTCATCCTGATGGCGAACTTCATGGGCATGATGCCGTTCGGTATCGTCCCCGGCGTGCATCCCTTCACCATTACCAGCCACTTGACCGTCACCGCCGTGCTGGCATTGTTCAGCTTTGGCACCGTTTTGGTCGTTGGCTTTTGGCGCCATGGCCTGCATTTCTTCAGCCTGTTTGTTCCGCAAGGTACGCCCTTGGCATTGATGTGGCTAATCCCGGTCATTGAACTGTTCTCATTCATGATCCGTCCATTCAGCCTCGCGTTGCGTTTGTTCGTCGCAATGACCGCTGGGCACATCCTGATGAAGGTGCTTGCTGGATTTGTGATTAACGGTTTGAATGCAGAAGCCGCTTGGGTGCCGCTGATTGTCAGCTTCCCAGCCTTTATTTTGATGATTGGTATTACCCTGCTTGAACTGCTCGTTTGTGCTATTCAGGCTTATGTTTTCGCGCTTTTGACGTCGCTGTACATCAACGACGCCGTCAATTTGCACTAAGATTTCAACCACTAAGTTTTATTTTTAACAGGAGTTATTATCATGGACGCAGAAGCAGCCCAAATGATCGGTGCCGGTTTGGCAGCAATTGGTGCCGGTATCGCCGCTGGCGGTGTTGGTAACGTTTTTAGTTCGTTCCTTCAGGGCGCGTTGCGTAATCCAGCAGCAGCTGACAGCCAGCAGGGCCGTCTGTTCATCGGCTTCGCCGCCGTCGAACTTCTCGGTCTGCTCGCGTTCGTTATCGCGATGATCCTGATCTTCGTTGCCTAATTGACGGTTTCGCCCCGGCAACCGCCGGGGCATTTCCTCAATAGGATGAGCGCGTAATATGCCACAAATTGCCCAGATTCTTGAAACTTATGCATCACAGTTTTTTTGGCTGATGATTGTCTTTGGCTTGGTCTATTTTACGATCGGTCATGGCATGTTGCCAAAAGTGGAAGCAACAATGGACGCACGTAATCGCAAGATTGCGGACGACCTTGCGGCTGCCGAACTTGCGCGTGCTGAAGCGGATGATTTGGGGGATAGCGGCGAAGCAGGACTGGCTTCTGCGCGGGCTGCGGCCCAAGCCAAAGCAAGCGATGCAAAAGCAAAAGGCGCGAAAGACGCGGAGGCCCGTTTGGCGAAAGCCGATGCGGAAATCGGCGTAAAGCTCGCCGCTGCGGAAGCCGCGCTTTCGGCTGCAACAGCCAAGGCAATGGCAAGCATTGAAACCGTAGCTGCGGACGCCGCTGCGGACATCGTTGCCAAGGTTTCGGGCGCGAAAGTTACCCCGGCGCAGGCCGCGAAAGCAGTGAAGGCGGTAATGTCCAATGGCTAATCCAGCAGCATCCACCGACATGGCAGCGGCAACAACCGCCGTTGTTCCAGCAGCAGACGTCGCCGCACCCGCTGCGGCGCCTACCGCTGAAACCGCCGCTCCCGCTACCCACGCTTCGACTGAAGCACATGGCGGCGCAGAAGAGCATGTCACGCCTTCGGCGCTTGGCTTTGACGCCTCGATGCTGGTGGCATTGGCGATGCTTGCAGTCATCATCTTGGCAATCTGGAAAAAAGTGCCCGCGATGATCGCCGGCGCATTGGACGGACAGATTGCCGGCATTAAGCAGCAGCTGGACCAAGCAACCGCGCTGCGTGCCGAAGCCGAAAATATCAAGGTTGAGTATGAAGCAAAGGCAAAGCAGGCGGCGCGTGATGCCGATGCGATGAAAGCCTCTGCCGAAGCTGAAGCGAAACAGATTGTTGCCCGCGCAAAGAGTGATGCGACCGCATTGATCGAACGCCGTGCGAAGGCTGCCGAAGAAAAGATTGCTGCTGCTGAACGTGCCGCAATCGCGGATGTCCGCAACAAGGCCGCAAGTGCTGCCGCTGCTGCTGCAGCGCAATTGATCGCCGCACATCATGATGCTAAGGCCGACGCAGCGTTGATCGACCAGTCGATCGCATCGCTGAACTAAGATTTCTGGTTCCCGCGCAGGCGGGAACACAACTTCCGGACATATAATGTTGCCCCGTCCTTGCGGGAATGACGTTGTGTAGCGCACCGACCTTGCCTACATCACCCCGACATGTCCAAAGCCGACCGCCCCGATCAACCCAATGCGGCTTCTCGCTTTAACGAGGAGCAGGCGACCTATGCCGTGCGTGGTGCGGACACACCTGATCTGGAAACTGGCACAGCCGCCATCCGCAATGTCCTGAAGACCTTGCCGCTGAAACCCGGCGTGTACCGGATGCACGATGCGCGCGGCGAAATATTATATGTCGGCAAGGCGCGCGCGTTGAAGAACCGCGTCGGCAATTATGTGCAGATCGACCGCTTGCCCAACCGCCTGCGCAGAATGGTTGCGCTCACGCGTTCGATGACGATTGTGACCACCAACAGCGAGGCGGAAGCCCTGTTGTTGGAGGCGCAGCTGATCAAGCGTTATCGTCCGGCCTATAACGTGCTGCTGCGCGACGACAAAAGCTTCCCCTTCATCCTGCTGCGCGCCGATCATAAATTCCCGCGTATCCAGAAACATCGCGGTGCGCGGCGGAACAAGGGGCATTATTACGGCCCTTTTGCCAGCGCGGGGTCGGTCAACCAGACGCTGAATGCGTTGCAAAAGCTTTTTCTGTTGCGCAGCTGTTCGGACAGTTTTTTCAACAACCGCGACCGGCCATGCCTGTTGTATCAAATCAAGCGCTGCTCCGCGCCATGCGTTGGCCGGATTGATGACCAATCTTATGACGGTCTGGTTGCTGATGCCAAATCCTTCCTCGACGGCAAATCCTCCGCCGTGCAGGCAAAGCTGGCGAAGGAAATGGAGGGTGCGGCCGAAGCGCTCGATTTCGAACGTGCGGCCATGCTGCGCGACCGTTTGAAGGCGCTGACCTTCATTCAAGGGTCGCAGGCGATTAACGCGCAAGGCGTTGGCGATGCCGATATCTTTGCCTTGGCGCATCGCAATGGTGTGATGGGTATTCAGGCGTTTTTCATTCGCGGCGGGCAAAATTGGGGGCATCGTTCGTTTTTCCCGTCCCATGTGGCCGAAATGACCGAGGATGAAGTGTTCACCAGCTTCCTCGCCCAATTTTACGAAGATGTGCCGCCCGCCAAAAGCATATTGCTCGATCGCGAACTGACCGAGGCGGTTCTGTTGGCGGAGGCATTGTCCGAACGTGCCGAGCGCAAGATTGAAATCAGCGTGCCGCAGCGCGGTGACCGCGTTCGGTTGGTTAAACAGGCCACGCGCAATGCCGACGAGGCGTTGGACCGGCGGCTGGCGGAGAGCACGACGCAGGGCAAGTTGCTGCAAGAGGTGGCGGACCTGTTTGAACTGCCCGAGCCGCCCCGCCGGATCGAGATTTACGACAACAGCCATATTCAGGGCAGCAATGCGCTGGGCGCGATGGTCGTTGCCGGACCGGAAGGCTTTATCAAGGGCCAGTATCGCAAGTTCAACATCAAACAGGCCGCGACCGACGACGATTTTGCGATGATGCGTGAGGTGTTCCAGCGCCGCTTTGCGCGCGCACAGGAGGATGATCCCGACCGCGACAGCGGGCAGTGGCCTGACTTGGTGTTGATCGACGGCGGCAAGGGGCAGATGAGCAGCGTGAAGGCCGCGCTGGAGGAAATTGGCGTCGATGACGTGCCGTTGATCGCCATTGCCAAAGGTCCGCATCATGGTCGTGATGGCCGCGAAGTTTTCCACTTCCCCGACGGACGCGAATTGACCTTACCCGTGAACGCGCCAGTCCTGTTCTACCTGCAGCGGCTTCGCGATGAGGTGCACCGCTACGCCATTGGTGCGCACCGTGCGAAACGCAGCAAGGCGATAACGGTAAGCCCGCTGGATGAAGTGCCGGGCATCGGACCTTCGCGCAAAAAGGCCCTATTGCTGCATTTCGGCACCGCGCGCGCCGTGCGCAATGCCAGCCTTGAAGATTTGCAAAAAGCACCGGGGGTGTCCGCTGGCGTGGCGCAGACCGTGTATGATTTCTTCCATGCGGACGGATGATGTAGCCTTGCAGTTGTTCAGCAGCTGATTAGAATGGCGGGTAGGGGAGAATATCATGCCAAATATCCGCGCCAACAATATCGACATATATTATGAGGAAAACGGCCCAGCCGACGCACCTGTGATCCTGCTCGTCATGGGCCTTGGTGCGCAGATGATTGCGTGGCCCGACGAGTTCATTCACGGCCTTGTAAGCAAGGGCTACCGCGTCATCCATTATGACAATCGCGACGTTGGTCTGTCACAGTGGATGGACGGGGCAAAGACTCCAAATCTGGTCTGGACGATGTTGAAGGCACGCTTCGGCTTGCCCGTGCGCGTTCCTTACACGCTGACCGATATGGCAGCAGACGGCATTGGGTTGCTCGATGCGCTGGGCATCGACAAAGCGCATGTGGCTGGCGCGTCGATGGGCGGGATGATTGTCCAATTGATGGCGGCGAACCATCGTGAGCGCCTGCTGAGCATGACGTCGATCATGTCCTCCAGCGGTAAGCCGGGCCTTCCGGGCGCGCGTGCAGATATCCAGAAGAGCTTCATGGTAAAGCGCCCGCCCGACGCGAGCCGTAACGAAGCGGTGGCATTCGGCACCGAACTGGTGCGGTCGTTTTCCTATCCCGATCCCGCTCGCCCTGAGAATGCCCACGCCGAATTGACCGCCAAGGCTTTCGACCGTGGCTATTATCCCGTGGGGACAAGGCGGCAATTGCTCGCGATTATCGCCGATGGCAGCCGGGTCGAACGCTTGAAGACAATCACGACGCCGACTTTGGTGGTGCATGGCGGCGCTGATCCGCTTGTACCCAAAGAAGGCAGCGAGGATATCGCCCGTCACATTCCCGGCGCGCGTTTGGAGATCATCGAGGAGATGGCCCATGATCTGCCGCCCTCGCAAGTGGGCCGCATGGTGGATTTGATCGCCGGACACGCTAAGCAAGCGCATTGATGAAAATGCTGCACTGCACAATTTATGCTTGCACGCACCGGTTGGTTCGATAGTCTAAGGCAATGACGACCAACCAGTTGCTGCTTGAGGCTATCGCGCTCAAAAAATGTGTGACCGCCACGTATAATAATGTGGCGATGAAGCTTGCGCCGCATGTGCTCTATTCCAAGAACAATGCGCTGTTTATCGACGCAATTACGCTCGAAAAGCATGGAGAGCCGCCGCGTGAGAAAAAGCTGGGTGCGTTTCATTTGCTTGGCCTCAACGATTTGAAACTGACCGAGCAATTGTTCGAAATTGACCCCTTATTCGAAGCCGACGCGGAAAAATATGCAGGCGTGACGTTGTTCATGATCAGCGGCGAACAGACCGACGCAGGATAGAGCTTCCCCTCATGCCGCAGTGTTGGCATGAGGGCGTATGGACATAACGGCATCCGCGATCATTTGTGCAGTCCGTAATCACGGCGAAACCGGCGCCATCGTGCGCGCGTTTTCCGAAGATTACGGCATGCTTGCGGGCTATGTGCAAGGCGCACGGGGGCGGCAATTGCGGCCTGTGCTGATCCCCGGCAATGTCATCACCGGCGAATGGCGCACGCGCATAGCGGGGCAGTTAGCCCGCCTGACGCCTGAACCGCTGCACAGCCGCGCGCATTTGTTGGGCGAGCCGTTGGCGATTGCCGCGATTGACTGGGTCACCGCGCTGACCGCGGCAACGCTGGCCGAAGGCGTGCCTTATCCCCGCATATACAGCGCGTGCGACGGGTTGCTGTCGGCGATTGAACTTGCGCCCGCCGCACGGGTCTGGGCGGGGGCCATTGCGCAATATGAAACCTTATTGCTGGCCGAACTTGGCTATGCCGAAGAACATGACGCTGACAGCGCGCCGGTGGCGATGATGGCGCAAAACCGCGAGCGCTTGGTCGCGCATGTTCTGGGCGACCGCCGCGCCGATGTCATGGCCGCGCGCGAACGGTTGGTGGACCGCCTGAAAAGGGCAGTTGCATAACCGCGCTGCACTTGGCAGGGGACTGCAGAATATCTCTATATCGTCATGCTGAACTTGTTTCAGCATAACGTGCCGCAGCTTGTTATCCCGAAACAAGTTCGGGATGACGATCCATTTTTAGGTATGATGTAAAATGCTTATTGCCTTATTACCCGGGGACGGAATTGGTCCCGAAGTCATCACCCAAGCACGGCGCGTATTGGACGCGCTGGCTATTGACGGATTGACCTTCGAAGACGCGTTGGTTGGCGGCGCGGCCTATAAGGCAACCGGCCATCCGCTGCCCCCCGAAACGCTGGACCTTGCAAAGCGCGCGGACGCGATATTGTTTGGCGCGGTGGGCGACCCCGATTGTGATGCGCTGGAACGGCACTTGCGGCCTGAACAGGCGATATTGGGGCTGCGCAAGGAACTGTCCTTATTTGCCAATTTGCGGCCCGCAACCTTGTTCCCCGAACTGGCGGACGCCAGCGCGCTTCGTCCCGAAGTTGCCACGCAGATCGATATGATCATCGTGCGCGAATTGAATGGCGATGTGTATTTCGGTGAAAAGGGCATGCGCAAAACCGCGGATGGCAAGCGCGAAGGCTATGACATCATGTCCTATAATGAGGATGAAGTGCGCCGCATTGCCCGCGTCGGCTTTGAAACCGCAATGGCGCGCGGCAAGAAATTATGCTCGGTGGACAAGGCCAATGTGCTCGAAACCTCGCAACTGTGGCGCGATGTCGTGATCGAAACCCACGCCGAATATCCCGAAGTAACGCTCAGCCATATGTATGTCGACAATTGCGCGATGCAGTTGGTACGCAACCCCGGCCAGTTTGACGTGATCGTCACCGGCAATTTGTTCGGCGATATCTTGTCCGATCAGGCGAGCATGTGCGCCGGATCGATTGGCATGCTGCCCAGCGCCTCGCTCGATAGCAATCAGAAGGGCCTGTATGAGCCCATCCACGGCAGTGCGCCGGATATTGCGGGGCAGGGCAAGGCGAACCCGCTGGCGACAATCTTGTCCGCCGCGATGATGCTGCGTTACTCGCTCAACTTGCCGGCAATGGCCGACCGCATTGACGCGGCGGTCGCTAAAGCACTTGCCGCTGGTGCCCGCTCGCCCGACCTTGGTGGGACGATGTCCACCAGCGAAATGGGCGACGCGGTGTTGGCTGCCTTGTGATGTTGGTCCAACATCACAATCTTCGTCATCCTGAACTTGTTTCAGGATAACGAGCCCCGAATGTGCCGCCGTGCGTTATCCCGAAACAAGTTCGGGATGACGATCTGTGGTTTTGGATTTTAGTGGCTTCAAACAGCTACGGCGTAAAATCCACAACATCTCCTTATTGACGCAACCCCTCTAGTCCCCGAAAAGCGAACTTATGAAGAAAACGACTGGCCAGAATCGCGAAATCACCCGGCATTGGCGTCCTGCTACACAGGCCGTGCGCGGTGGCACATGGCGTAGCGAACATGGCGAGACGTCGGAGGCTTTGTTCCTCTCGTCTGGCTTTACCTATGATGATGCGGAAACCGTAGCGGCCCGTTTTGCGGGTGAGCAGGACGGCATGACCTATTCGCGGTTGCAAAACCCGACGGTGCAAATGCTGGAGGAACGCATTGCGCTGATGGAAGGGGCCGAGGCATGCCGCGCGCAAGCCACGGGCATGGCGGCGATGACGACAGCTTTGCTGTGCCAGTTGTCGCAGGGTGACCATGTGGTCGCTGCGCGGGCAGCCTTTGGCTCGTGCCGTTGGTTGACGGACACGTTGCTGCCCAAATGGGGTATCAGCACGACCACCATCGACAGCCGCGACAATGATGCGTGGAAAGCGGCGATTCAGCAGAACACAAAAGTGTTCTTCTTTGAAACGCCAGCCAACCCGACGATGGACATTGTCGACATGGCCTATGTCTGCGGCCTCGCCAAAGAACATGGCATCACTTCTGTGGTCGACAACGCCTTTGCGACCAGCGTGCTGCAACGGCCGATGGATTATGGCGCAGATGTCGTCGCCTATAGCGCGACGAAGCTGATGGACGGGCAGGGACGCGTCCTTGCCGGCGCGGTCTGTGGTTCGCAACAATGGATTGATGACGTGCTGTTGCCGTTTCAGCGCAACACCGGACCCAATCTGTCGCCATTCAACGCGTGGGTCGTGCACAAGGGTTTGGAAACGCTGGAACTGCGCGCGATGCGGCAGTCGGAAAACGCGCTTATCGTTGGCAAATTCTTGGAAGGCCGCGTGCCGCACATCATGCATCCCGGCCTTGCCAGCCACCCGCAACATAATCTCGCCATGAGCCAGATGAAAGCCTGCGGACCGATTTTTGCATTTGAAGTCGATGGCGGCCGCAAGCAGGCGCACGCCTTGCTCAATGCGCTGCAGTTGATCGATATTTCGAACAATATCGGCGATGCGCGCAGCCTGATGTGCCACCCCGCGTCTTCCACCCACCACGGCATGGGCCCCGAAGGCCGCGAAGCCATGGGCGTGCGTGAAGGCTTGATCCGCATCAATGTCGGGCTGGAAGATCCCGCCGATCTGATCGACGATCTGGATCAGGCGCTCAGGGCCGCGGGATTGTGACGAGTATCCTCGATTCCTTCTTTGCGGTCAGCGCAACGACCGAGGGCGTGACCGTCCGCGTGTCGCCCAATTTTCTGCAAGAACAATCGGCTCCGGCGCAGGGCCGCTGGTTTTGGTCCTATCATATCCGCATCGAAAATGGCGGCGATGAACCCGTGCAATTGATGACGCGCCACTGGCGCATCACCGACGGTCGCGGCACAATCAACCATGTCGATGGCGATGGCGTGGTCGGCGAACAGCCCTTGCTGAAACCCGGTGAAAGCCATGATTATGTGTCGGGCTGCCCGCTGCCCACACCAAGTGGCACGATGGAAGGGCAATATCGCTTCATCCGTGAAGATGGCACGACCTTCCTTGCCGAAATTCCACGCTTTACGCTGGTCGCACCGGCCATAGCGCGTTGAGCATCCGATGAAGCGTACGCATCTGCCCCTTAATGGTTTGCGCGTGCTGGACGCTTCAGCGCGGCATTTAAGCTTTACCAAGGCGGCGGACGAGCTCGCGGTGACGCCAGCGGCCGTCGGTCAACAGATCCGCGCGCTGGAAGATATGCTGGGCGTCGTTCTTTTCCGCCGTACGCCCAAGGGGCTTGAGCTTACGGACGAGGCGACAAATGGCCTTGATGCATTGCGTGCAGGATTTTTGCAGTTTGAAGAGTCCGTCCGCGCGATGCAGGCGGGGCAATCCTCCAATTCGCTGACCATCGCTGCGCCACGCGATTTTACCGCAAAATGGCTGGCCGCGCGGTTGGCAAAATTCAGCAAGGCAAACCCCGACACCCGCTTCACTTTGGTGGCAGCGGACGAGGATGTCGATTTTACCGAAGCCAATCTTGATCTCGCGATCCGTCTGGCCACTGGCCCCGGCGAGCATGAAGGCGTTAAGCTCGCCGCTGGCGCGCATGTGACCGTCGCAGCGCCCGAAGGCGGGGCGGAAACGCCGATCAGCTGGCCCAATTGCCCTGTCGCCGACGGCGTGGCTGCACTTCGGCTCGCCGATGCCGGCCTTGCGATTGACGCGGCCGCCATTGGGCTGGGCAGGGCAACGGTCCCCCTCCTTTTGGCCGAAGCCGATTTGGCGAGCGGAAAAATACGCGCGGTCGACAATGCGAAGGAAAGCGAAGAAGCCTATTGGCTGGTCGCGCCTTTGCCGCAATGGCGGCAGAAAAAGGTCAAGGCCTTGGTCGAGGCTTTAACGGCCTGACGACCATACCCCCAGTCATGCTGAACTTGTTTCAGCATCTTACTTCCTTGTGCCTTCGTTTCAAAAATTAAGACCCTGAACCAAGTTCAGGGTGACGGCTGGCTGTGACGCCTCAAGCGTCAATCGTGTCCTCATCCAGCTGCGCGGCGTTTTCCTGAATGAAGTTGAACCGGTGCTCCGGATTTTTGCCCATCAGCCGGTCGACGAGGTCATTGACCACGGCGCGCCGTTCATATTCATGCGGCAGGGTAATGCGGATCAGCGAGCGGGTCGCGGGGTCCATCGTCGTTTCTTTCAACTGGTTCGGGTTCATTTCACCCAACCCCTTGAACCGGCCAACATCGACTTTCTTGCCCTTGAAAACGGTCGCTTCCAATTCGGCGCGGTGCGCGTCGTCGGCGGCGTATACGCTTTGGCTGCCATGCGTCAGGCGATACAAAGGCGGCCGCGCGAGGAAGAGATGCCCGGCCTTCACGATTTCGGACATTTCCTGAAAGAAGAATGTCATTAACAGCGTCGCGATATGCGCGCCGTCGACATCCGCATCGGTCATGATGATGATGCGTTCATAGCGCAAATTGTCGGGGTTGCAGTCCTTGCGCGTGCCACAGCCGAGCGCGAGCTGAAGATCCGCGATTTCATTGTTGGCGCGGATTTTGTCTGCGGTGGCCGAAGCGACGTTCAGGATTTTACCCCGGATCGGCAGAATCGCCTGCGTCTTACGGTCACGCGCTTGCTTTGCGCTGCCGCCAGCGCTGTCGCCTTCGACGATGAACAATTCGGTGCCGGTGGGATCATCCGATGCGCAATCGGTCAGCTTGCCGGGCAGACGCACCTTGCGGCCTGATGTCGCGGTTTTGCGTTTGACTTCACGCTCGGCCTTGCGGCGCAGGCGGTCGTCGACCTTTTCCAGGATGAAGCCCATCAACGCCTTGCCGCGCTCCATATTGTCGGCAAGATAATGGTCGAAATGGTCCCGCACGGCGTTTTCCACCAAGCGCGTGGCTTCGGGTGAGGTCAGCCGGTCTTTGGTCTGGCTTTGGAATTGCGGGTTACGGATGAACACCGACAACATCAATTCGGCTTCGTTGAAAATGTCTTCCGCCGATATCTGCGCCGCTTTTTTCTGGCCAATCAATTCGCCAAAGGCGCGCAAGCCCTTGGTCAGCGCAGCGCGCACGCCGGCTTCATGGGTGCCGCCGTCGGGGGTCGGAATGGTGTTACAATACCAGCTATACGAACCGTCGGAATATAGTGGCCACGAAATTGCCCATTCGACGCGGCCTTGCGCATCGGGGAAATCTTGCGTGCCTGAGAAAAATTCTGTGGTCGCGCAGGCGCGGGTGCCAAGCTGTTCGCGCAAATGGTCGGACAGGCCGCCGGGGAATTGGAACACCGCTTCGGCGGGGACATCTGAGCTCGCGAGTTCCGCGTCGCAGCGCCAGCGGATTTCGACGCCAGCGAACAAATAGGCCTTCGACCGGGCAAGCTTGAACAAGCGCGCGGGTTTGAACTTCGCATCCGCGCCGAAAATTTCAGGGTCCGGCGTGAACGCGATGGTGGTGCCGCGCCGGTTGGGGGTGGGACCAAGCTCTTCCAGCTTACCGACCGGATGGCCTTGCGCGAAGCGTTGGCGATATAGCTGCTTGTTGCGGGCAACTTCGACAACGGTATCGGTGGACAGGGCGTTGACGACAGACACGCCGACGCCATGCAAGCCGCCGGATGTCGCATACGCCTTGTCCGTGAACTTACCGCCGGAGTGCAAAGTCGTCAGAATGACCTCAAGCGCCGATTTGTCCGGAAATTTCGGATGCGGATCAACCGGAATGCCGCGGCCATTGTCGGTGATGGTCAGCCGGTTGCCAACGCCCAAATGCACTTCAATGCGGCTGGCATGGCCGGCGACGGCTTCGTCCATTGAGTTGTCGAGTACTTCGGACGCGAGATGGTGCAAGGCGCGTTCGTCGATGCCGCCAATATACATGCCCGGGCGACGGCGAACCGGCTCAAGCCCCTCCAACACTTCAATTGCAGAAGCGGTATAATCATTGGATGCGGCAGTGGCGGCCGCGCTCCCGCCAAACAGGTCATCGGTCATGACAATGCTATAGGCGCGGGAGAGTTAGCGGCGCAACAGCCGAACGAAACTCGGCTGTGGAAATAAACCGGATCAGCGTCTTTCCGGGGGCATGGACATAATGGCGAAATTGCCACTTGCCTGCGCAACCAACTTGTCATTCTGAGTGATACGGGCGGTTAAATGGGCAATGGTTCGGCCCTTATTGTCCAAAACGGTTTCGCACAGCAACTGGCCCTCCGCGACTGGCCGGAAATAGCTGATCGAGATATCAATTGTCGCGCACGCATATCCAGCATCTAGTGTCGAATACAGCGCCGCGCCCATGCCTGTATCCGCCATAGCGTAGAGGACAGCGCCATTCACAACACCGTGCGGATTTAAATGCCGATCATCGACCGACAGCGAAAATGTGCTGCTGCCGCCGCCTTGCTGTTCTAATGTTAAACCGATGAGATCCGCAAATGGATGATCCATGCTCTATCTCACCTTAGTCTTAACGAACCCTTGGTCCGCCAAATGGCATTGGTGGTGGAGGGCGGCGGACGCCGCGTGGTAACTGCGCCTGATAGGCACGGCCACAATGTTCGACGCAGTACGGAAAACCGGGGTTTACCGGGACACCGCAGAAATGGAAATCGGCTTCACCGGGGTGACCCAAGGGCCAACGGCAAATGCGCTCGTTCAAATCCAGCAACGATGTTTTGTCGGCCATTTCGGGGCTTGGCTTTGCGGGCACAAGGCGGCGTGGCGGTGCTGGTGGAATCGGTGCCTGCTGATCGCCGGGGCCCTGACGCATGAAACCGCCGGGTCCGATGGAAACGATACGTGGCATCGACGATGCGCGCGGTGCAGGTGCTTCGGCGGCGTCGTCATCTGCGACTACTGGCGCGATAGGCTCAGCAACCGGTGCAGCGGCGCGGGCGCGCACAGGCGCAGCGGGGGCAGGTGCCTTTGCAGGCGCTGCAGCAGCTGGCTTTTTCGGCGCAGCCTTTTTGTCTGTGTCGTTGGCCTTCACCGGCGACGGGCGTGATTTTAGTCCCAAGCGATGGGCCTTGCCGATCACGGCATTGCGGCTAACACCGCCAAGCTCTTCGGCAATCTGGCTTGCTGTCAGGCCTTTATCCCAAAGCGCTTTTAACTGATCAATCCGCTGGTCGGTCCAGGACATAGAAACTTTCCCAATATCTAATGTGTCGTACCGCAGTCGCGGCGCATTTGCGCCTTGCGGTTAAGCCTGCAAGCCGATAGTCGATTGCGCGATGACTATCCACCATAAAAGCGATCTTGGCCCAGATAGGGACGCGAACCCCGTTGTGCAACTGCCCGACGGCGAACGGCACATCCGCAACGTAAACTGGATTGGGCTGCAAACCCTATATATGAAAGAAGTGCGCCGCTTCTTTAAGGTGCAGATGCAAACGGTATGGGCTCCGGCCATTACGACTTTGCTGTATCTGATTATTTTTACCGTGGCTTTGGGAAGCGTGAAGCCACAGGTTCTGGGCGTTTCTTTTGCAGATTTCATCGCGCCTGGCCTTATCATCATGGGTATGATGCAAAATGCCTTTGCCAATTCCAGCTTCTCTTTGCTGGTCGGTAAAATGCAGGGCACGATTGTCGATTATCTGATGCCACCCTTGTCCAATGCCGAGGTTTTGGCCGCGTTGACATTTGCGGCGGTGACCCGCGCGTTTCTGGTGGGCGGTACCATCTGGCTTGCAATGGCAATATGGCCCGGCGTCAATGTCACCCCAGCGCATATGTGGGCGATATTGTGGTTCGGCCTGATGGGTTCGATGATGCTGGCGCTGATCGGCGTTATGACATCGATCTGGGCGGAGAAATTCGACCATGCGGCCGTGGTCAGCAACTTCGTTGTTGCCCCTGCGGCCTTGCTGTCGGGGACGTTCTATTCGGTTGATAAGCTGGCCCCGACATTTCAGGCGATCAGCCACGCCAACCCGTTCTTCTACGCAATTTCGGGCTTTCGCTATGGCTTTATCGGTGCTGCAGACAGTCCCGTGCTATTTGGCGCGATGGTGCTGCTTGCACTGAACATAGTGCTTGCGACCATCTGCTACTTGCTGCTGCGGTCGGGTTGGAAATTGCGCTCTTAATGAACGCATCCGGTGCGTTACTATTTAACGCGCCGGTGTCCATGTTTGGGCCTGACAAAAGGGCCCAATACAGCCTTTGACCACCAGATTGCCCGATTTGCCTTTATAGACAATCGACCGATAGGTTTTGCCCGATTTGGGATCGTAAATCTGGCCTTTCCATTCATCGCCCGCCGCTTTGAAACCCGTCAAAACATTCATGCCCAAGATTGTCCGGCTGCGCAGCGCCTTGTCCGGATTGTTGATGTCCTTCGCGCCGGGGCCGGCTGGCGGGTTCACAAGGAATTTGGACAGCTTGCCGCATATATTTTCGCCGCAGGGATAGACTTCCACGACGCCGTCCTTGCTTTGCGTGACCCATCGGCCGGTAATGGGCGAAGCGGCCTGCGCCGATAAGGGCAGCATCAATAATCCAGCGGCGGTTATCCATTTTTTCACGTCGGTCATCCTCAGTCTTTTTTATCTGCGCCAGACATATGCAAGGGCGGGCCGTTCTGCAATGCTTTTGCCTTTTACGGGCGCCATGCTAATTGTGACGTCATGAATGCGATCACCCTGTTCGACTATTGGCGTTCCTCGGCAAGTTACCGGGTGCGGATTGTCCTCAATCTGAAAAATGTGTCGTACACACGCGTGCCGACAAGCCTGTTGGACAATGCACAAAAGGCACCGGCCTATGTCGCGCGCAATCCGCAAGGTTTTGTCCCCATGCTGTCGATCGACGGCCATGATTTGACGCAAAGCCTTGCGATAATCGATTATCTCGACGCCAAGTATCCAGAACCGGCGATGCTGTCGTCCAACCCAGCGGATCGGGCCAAAACATTGGCGCAGGCGCTGATTATCGCGGCGGACATTCACCCAATCGATAATCTGCGCGTGCTGCGTTATTTGAAAGATGAAATGGGGCAGTCGCAGGAAGCCGTTGATAGTTGGTACCGGCATTGGATCGTGGAAGGGTTCACGGCGTTGGAGAATATGGCGCCGGGCGACGGATTATTTGGTGGCGACATGCCAAACCTTGCCGATGTCTGCCTTGTCCCGCAAATGGCCAACGCACGGCGGGTGGATACGCCATTGGACCAGTTCCCCAAATTATTGCGAATTGACGCGGCGCTGACGGCGTTGCCTGCGTTCATCGCCGCCCATCCGGATCAGGTGAAACCCGACTGACGCACATGCGGTCCACGCCATAACAGAGTGAATTTCATGCCACAAAAGAACCTTAAGCTCAGCGCTTTCCTACCCTATCAATTGTCGATTACCTCAAACGCGGTCAGCGACCTGATCGCGCGCGCCTATCGCGGCAAATTTGCGCTGAAGGTGCCCGAATGGCGGGTGATGGCGCTTTTGGGGGAGGCAGAGGTCGCAACGCAGCGCGAATTGGTGGCGGCTACGGCGATGGACAAGGTGACGGTCAACCGTGCGTGCAAGGCGCTGGAGGAACGCGCGCTCATCAGCCGCGTGCCCAATAGCAGCGATGGGCGGTCGCACCATTTGGCCCTGACGGTCGCGGGCCGCAGCCTCTATGACCAAATCGTGCCGGAGGCGCTGCAGTTGGAGGCTGAGCTGGAGAAGATATTGGGCAGCGGTGAGGCGAAGCAGTTGGAGCTTATGCTGGCGCAGTTACGCGCACGCGTCATCGAGCTGGGTTAGCTTCGCTAGGACGCTGGTAATCGGTGGCGATTGCGGGCCGGCCCATTTTCGGGGTTTCGGTCTTGGGCATTTTTAGTTCCAGCGCATCAAGCCAGACATGCGCATTTTCGCCGACAAAAACTTGTGGCCGTGACGGCACAAGCTCCAACATAGTTTCCCACCGGGAAATCAGCTGAACCGCCTCGGCAACGGCATCATCAAATTTCTGCGGCTTGCGTAAGCCATTGTTCACCAACGCGTCGCCGAAAAACGTCCAGTCATTGCCCGGTGCACAGCCGAACGATGTGCGTTGCGATGATGCCGCGGTCACAATGACGGTCTGGTCATTAGTCAGCAACGGAATGAATATCCCTGAATAGCAAGCGGAGATCAGAACCATTCGGCGCTTTATCCCCACGCCATCGAGCAGTGCGGACAATCGCTGCGGTGCAATCATGCCGACACCGTCATTCCCGTCACGATAGGCAAGCCCCGACACGGGGTCGCCATGGGTGGTGGCGAATAAAATCAGCACGTCTTCTTTCAGATCCATTTTGCCTGCAATCGCGGCCAGAGCGACGGCAAGATTGGATGGCGAACCCTGTGGCGCGCCCGATGGTGCATCGTCGGCCCCAGCGGCGAGGAGCAGCGTTTTGCCCGTTGCGCCATAGCGGCGCGCGAGAACCTTGGCCGCTTCAGCCGATTCCCGTCCGAACACGGCGTCGGAGTCGAGCCCAATCGAAATGACATAGGCATCCACGACACCGGGCTTTTGCGGCTGCAGATTTGCTATCGCGGTGGCGAGGCGCTTGTGTTGCGAAAGATACCAGCTGGCAGAACGGTTTTGCTCCATCGACCAGCCATTTTTCCCGGCCTCCGCGGTGCTAAAGCTCTGCTGCTGGCTAAACGCCGATCCGGAGACGAACAAGGAAAGTGCCAAGGCACTTGCTTGAAACATTCGCATTTTGGCGAGCCCCAACCCCATGTGCATAGGTCTAAACGCACAGGCCCGGTTGCCGCAACAGCAATATCGTTGCATGATGTGAAAAACTGGAGAGAGATTATGAAACTTGCATCATTAAAGTCGGGTCGTGACGGTCATCTGGTTGTCGTTTCCAATGATCTCGCTTGGTATGCCGACGCAGCGCATATCGCGCCGACATTGCAGGCCGCGCTGGATGACTGGGACTATATTGCGCCGCGGCTTGAGGCATTGGCGACCGATCTGGAACATGCCGTCATCCCGCGCGAACGATTCCATGAACATGACGCCGCCGCCCCGCTGCCCCGCGCATATCAGTGGGCTGATGGCTCTGCTTATGTCAATCATGTCGAACTGGTCCGCAAGGCGCGCGGCGCGGAATTGCCGGCAAGCTTTTGGCATGATCCATTGATGTATCAGGGCGGGTCCGACGATTTTATGGGCGCGCGCGATAACATCATGCTGGCTGATGCCGCATGGGGTTGCGATTTGGAGGCGGAGATCGTTGTCGTCACCGGCGATGTGCCAAAGGGCACGCAGGTGGCAGACGCGCTGGCGCATATCAGGCTGGTGGGCCTTGTGAACGACGTATCGTTGCGCAATCTGATCCCTGCGGAACTGGAAAAAGGCTTTGGCTTTGTGCAGTCCAAGCCCGCCAGCGCCTTGTCACCGGTGTTCGTGACGCCCGACAGCCTTGGGTCCTATTGGCAAAGCGGCAAGCTGCACCGGACATTGAATGTTGACTTGAACGGCGCGCCATTTGGCCGGGCCGTGGCGTCGGAAGACTGCACATTCGATTTCGGTGTCCTGATTGCGCATTTGGCGAAGACGCGCAATTTGGGGGCAGGGTCGATTATCGGTTCAGGCACCGTGTCCAACCGCGATGCCGATGGCGGCCCCGGCCGTCCCGTCGCCGATGGCGGACGCGGCTACAGCTGTCTTGCCGAAGTGCGCATGGTCGAAAAAATCGCAACCGGCGAAATGACCACGCCATTCCTGCAAAATGGAGATGTCGTCCGCATCGAAGTCCGCGACGACGCTGGCCACAGCATTTTCGGCGCCATCGAACAGACTGTGCGTTTGGGTTGAAAGGGACGGCGCCATGGCGCCCCGTTCACTGTTTCGAAAACGCGTCGCCAATCGAACAGGCGGCTGGCCCGATTATAACGATGAACAGTGTCGGCAGAATGAAAAGGATCAACGGCACCGTCATAATGGCCGGCAAACGTGCGGCTTTTTCTTCGGCGCGCATCATGCGCTCGTTCCGGAATTCGGCCGACAATACGCGCAAGGCTGATGCCAATGGCGTACCATATTTTTCGGTCTGAATCATGGTCGTCACAACGCCCCGGATCGAGTCCAGATTGACCCGGTACGCCAGATTTTCGAACGCAGCGCGGCGTTCGGTTAAAAAGCCAAGCTCAATCGCGGTGAGCGCAAATTCATCACCCAATTCGGGATAGGCGCGGCCCAGTTCTTTTGCCACGCGGTTAAATGCGGCATCGACGGTCAAGCCAGCCTCTGCGCAAATCACCAGCAAGTCGAGCGCGTCTGGAAGCCCTTTGCGGATGGCATGGGTGCGTTTCGTCACCAGGTTTGTAAGATAGATGTCAGCGGCCTTGTAGCTCAAAATCGTCGCCGCTGCGAACGCACAAAATTTCTTCATCGCGCCCCAGTCGGGTACGCCATCCAGCCCGTAAATCCACAAGCAGGACCCGCCACCGAAAATGATCGGCAGCACCATGCGGCTGAAGATAACCGAGACCGCGAGCTCTTTGCGGCGGATGCCCGCCTGTGCCAGCCGTTGCTGCACCACCTTAACCTGATCGTCCTGCAAAACCTGAAGCTTTGTAAGCAACTGGCGCATTTTATCTGTTGTTTGGGTTTTGCGGACAAGCTTGGCACGCTTTTTCGATGTTGTGCCGGCGATGCCGGCTTTTAGCTGCTCACGGCGCTCGTTCAGCGCCTTCACGCGCTTGGCCATTGGATCGCGCACAGTGATGACTGAATAGATGGCAACCACGACAGCAATGCCCGCCACGACGGAGAGCAATGTCGCGAGCCACATGGCGTCCATGCCCAAAAGTTGAGGTCCACCCGGATTGGTCATTTTTGCTATCCTGTCCCCAGCTTAAATTTCGAAATTGACCATTTTGGCCATTATGAACGCGCCGATCGCCATCCATATTGCACCGATGACACCGGCGGTCATCAAACGTGGTTCGTTAAAGAAGCCTTCGATATATTTCGGGTTAAGCATCCAGATCATGCCGGACACGAAAAATGGCAACGACCCGACGATATAGGCCGATGCCCTCGCTTCAGATGACATTGCGCGAATTTTTAGCTTCATTTGCGCACGCTTGCGCAAAACATCGGCAAGGTTGGCGAGTGTTTCGGCCAAGTTGCCGCCCGTTTCGCGCTGAATGGCCAAGGTGATGACGAAAAACTGGAATTCTGCGGTG
>NZ_JBIIMC010000026.1:0-26356 GCF_044338195.1 Sphingorhabdus sp.
GCCGATCGGCCGTTTCCTGCAGCGCGTCTTCCATGCTTTTGCCGATTTTGATTTTCTCGACGACCAGCTTGAACTCTTCGCCAACAGCGCCGGCAATTTCCTTTGCGATCACACTCAGCGTTTCGCTCACCGGCATGCCTGATTTCAAACCACGCACCAAAAGTTCGATGGCGTCAGGAAAGTTCATGGTGAAATTTTTGATACGACGCCCAACAAGGAAGTTGACGACCATGTGCGGCAAACCAGCCCCGATCAGCAGACCGATCAAAAGCCCGATCAAAAAAGATACGCCATTGAGTAAGAGAATGGCCATGATGACAAAAGCAAGTCCGCCCGATGCGTACATATATTGCTGTAATGTCCATTTCTTACCGGTTTGCGCCAGGCGCAAGCGCAGCTTATCGACGTAGTTGATCTGCTGGCCGTCGGCGAAAATGAGCGGGCGGCGGGCGGCAACCACTTTGCGCATTTGCTGTTCCACGCGCGCGTCGGCACTGTCCGAATGACGCATTTTGATAGCGCCAAGACGGCGTGTCGTCGCTTTGCCGCTATTGGGCCCTGCAAAGGCGAGTGCCACCAGAACAAAGAACAAGAGTGTTCCAGCCGCGACCATAAATGTCTGCATTGTCATCCGCTCTGCTACCTATGTCCGGTGTGGCCCCATGCCATTTTCACTTCGTTTTCAACATCGATTTGAAACTGGCAAAAACATTCTTTTTCGATGGGCTCTTGGCATCCGCAGCGGCCGCGTCAGCCATGTCTGCAAAGCTGCCAGCAATGATTTCGGCCAAAGTTATGATGCCCGTGGAAAGCTTGCTTCCACGAATGGCTTCAACAACTGGCTGGCCCAGTTTCGCCGCTTGCGCCGCCGACTTGGGGTCCGCTGGCAGAAGCAGGTCGATCTTGCGTTCGATCGTGCTTTCAAAATCCTTGCGGCTGATTTCGAGGACCGCTGGTTGAACATTGTTGGCGACGACCAGCACTTTGCATTGCGGCGCATTTTGTTTCAGCCATGCCAAAACCCGAATGCTGTCGCGCGCTGAAGCCAGCGTCAGTTCGGTTGTGACAACCGCAATATTCACGTCGTTCATAAGATGTGGATACGCAATCAGCATGCTGCGTGGCATATCGATGACGGTGTTTTCGAACGCTGCACGGAATTCTTCCTGCAGCTGGAAAAAGGCCGATCCATCGGTCAATACCGGGCTGTTCATCGGCGCTTCTGCGGACAAGATCGACAGACGTTCATTGGCTTTGATCATGGCGCGTTCGATAAACAATCCGTCGATGCGGCTTGGGTTATCAATGGCGTCGGTCAAACCGCGGCCGGGTTCCAAATCCATCGCAAGCGCGGCTGTACCAAAGTGCACATCAAGGTCGAGCAAGCCTGTCTGATGGCCATGTACTTGCGAGAATGTCCATGCCAGTGATGCAGCGATCGTGGACGCGCCTGCGCCGCCGCGGGTTCCGATGACCGCGGTCGACACATGTGGCCGGTCCGCATGGCCATCATCGGCTTTCGGTGCGGTCAACGCGGCTTGTGCATTGGCGAATGAATCGCGCAGCGCGTCAGGGCTCAGTGGCTTCAAAAGATAATCCTGCAGACCGGACATCAACAAATCGCGGTAGAGGCGAACGTCATTCACCTGACCAACCGCAATGACGATTGTTCCGGGCTCGCACACTTCGGCCAGGCTGTTGATGTCGCTGATCGGATCACCCGATTCCGACAAATCGACCAGCAATATTTGTGGGCTTGCCGAAACAGATAGTGATTGAATGGCGTTACGCAGACCGCCTTTATAGACTTTGTCCTGGTTCCAGCCCATTTCCTCACACACAGCGCGAATGACATCCAGCGTGAGGTCGTCGCAGACATAAGCGTTAATCGGGTCGCGCGATCCGGAGTTACCGGATTTCCATGGTGCGTTCATCATTTGTCTCCGGCCTTTGTCTTGTAAGCGTTTACCGCTGCGTTGCCGCTGTTGCTGTCGATCCGCTTGTTATCGCGTCCACGCACCAGATCTTCGGGGTCTGCCACCATGGCAGCAAGGTTGGAATTTATGGCGCAGCCATAATTGCTGTTGTTACCTGCCGTGAAGTTTTGGCCGTGCGTCGTGCGATTATTGGGGCAGGATGGCACCGATGCTTGGGACCGGGTGACAACAACGCGAATGTTGCCGGGTGCGATTATGCCGGGCGTTGCCGGTGCGCCCTCAGTGACCATGATACCGCGTTCTGCCGCGGCTGCGCGCACGTCGCGGGCGGCATCTTCATTGCCAAAGCCATCGCCGCTATCGATTGCAATGCGGTCACCATAACGAAGATCCAGCACGTCAAACCATTCGTTCAATCGCTTCTGGTCGGCCACGGCTATTCCATCGCCGTCGGAGGCAAGGTCGATGGCATAATTGGTGCGCTCGACAACGGGCTGGTGCACCGAATACATCGATGTGTTGGCTGGCAATGTGCCGCAACCGGCCAAGCCAAGGCTTGCAGCGATCAGGAATGTTACCTTTTGCATATCTTGTCTCCTTGAACGGACGGTCAATTGTCGAAGCTGAAGCCGGGGCCGCTTGGGACGGTCGCGGAGGTTTGCGATTTGACTTTCTTGGCCAACGGCGCGGGTGCATCGGTCACGGATCCCAGTGCGGGCCCATTGGACACGGTTGGCGCAATCGTTGGCATGGGGCGGGTTTTTTCGCCCTTGTCGCTTGTCACCTTGCCCAGCAATACACGTTCAAGGTCATTTGGCGAATGCAATCCGTCGGTCGGCAAAACAATCTCGCTGTCGGATACGGGTTTCACCAAATAGGGCGTTATGACGATCATCAGTTCGCTTTCGTTGCGCCGCCATCCGTTGGATTTGAAAGCCGCGCCAAATACGGGAATGTCGCCCGCTCCAGGCATCTTGTCGACCGAGCTGCCCATGGTGTTGCTTAACAGTCCAGCGATCATCATGCTTTGCCCCGAACCAAGCTCCACCGTCGTTTCGGCCATGCGTGTCGTCGTCGCCGGCACTTCAAAGCCGCCGAGGCGCACGGCACCCGTCGATGAAATGTCCGACACTTCCGAACGCACCCGCAGCGAAATGCGACCGTCCGACAATACCGTTGGCGTGTAGGTTAGGCTAACGCCGTATTTCTTATATTCGACGTTGGTGCCAATGTTTGATGATGTCACCACCGGGAACGCGCCCCCCGAATGAAACTCGGCCGTTTCGCCGGATACCGCTGTTAGATTGGGGTTGGCCAAGGTTGAACTTAGGCCCGCCTTTTCCGATAGATCGAAGGCCGCGGCCACATCCAGGCCAAACAAGCGACCCGCCGCCGTCAGCACATTTGTGCCCGAAGGAACTTTAAATTGATACTGCGTATATGGGCTTGTTATAAATTGTCCGGTCGCCGGGTTGAACGGAAGCGATATCGATTTTGCGGGCAGACCAAATAGCGCCGATGCATCTACAAGCGGGAGGTCATCGGGGTTTTTGACCGAGCTGATGTCCGCGATGTCACGTCCTTGATACGCGCCGCCAAGAATGCCGGTCCCGCCATGATCGCGGGTTTTAAGATTGCCCGTAATTTCCTTCATCAGCGATCGGCTGACTTCAGCAATGCGGACCTGCAAAGTGATCTGCAGCGGCGTCGCATTTTTCAGCCGGGTTAAAACTTGCGTATTCCCGCCCGTGAAGGCCTTTACCAAAGCTTCGGCTTCGGCCGCTTCTTCGGGTTGGTTAACGGTGCCAGTCAGCAGGATGGTGCCGTTCATCGTGGTCACAATGATCTTTGAATCGGGCATCGCCAGCGCCAGCATGTGCGAGATCGAGTCCATATTGCTGCCGACGCGGACCGTTGCCTGATACACCGTGCGGCCAGCGGCATCGGTTGCGTAAACCGTGGTTTCGCCGGGGCCCTTGCCCAGAATGTAGATCTGGCGTCCGGTCTTTACCTCGACATCGGCGATAGTGGGGTCCGCGACCACCACATCGGTGATGTTTGAACCCAGGTTGACCTGTTGTCCACGCCCGACGGACAAGACAAGCACCTTGCCATCTTTTGCGGATTGCGCCGACGCTGCCGTTGGCATCCCGACCAACGTGCCGACCAAGGCGGTGGTGCCGATGGCTGCGGTCATAGCCGCGGCGGCAAGGCCCGATTTGAATGTGGTGAAACGTGCCATGTTGTTGTTATCTCCGGCTAATATCGACTTCGGTCACATTGCCGCCACGCGACACACGGACCACTGGACCCTTCATAATTTTCTCGACGTGCTTTTGCGTGCGGGCCTGTTCGGCGGCGACCGCCAATGGCATTTGTTCGGGCATAGTGCTGCGTTGGAAGCGCGAGACGTCGCCGCCAGTTGCATAGCTGCTTTTGGTGGCGGATGGCCGCTGTGCGAGCTGGCGCATGATCGCCCGTTCCTGATCCGCGGTTGCGCCTTCGGGGATGTTGATATCGCCAGACGCCAGCGCTTGTTCCAGTTCGGCGGCATTGTCGGCCAGCGAACGCAGGGAAAGGCTGATCGTGCCAATCGATTGCGCAACGGTAATCTTCTCCGCGATGCGCGGGGTCGCTTCGATCGTCACCAATTTATATTCAGAGACGACCGTATTGCCCTTGTCATCGACAGACGGGGTTGCGCGTTGGTCGGTCGCCAACACACGCAGGTTGCGGACGATGGTTTCGGACACCTTCAATGGCGGGCCAGGGCTTGCTTCGACATTTTGCGTGAGCACCAGGTCAACACGGTCGCCGGGGAAGACAAAGCCTGCAACACCGGTCAATGCCGACACCGGCACCGTCACGGCGCGCATGCCAGGCCCAAGCGCAGCGGCGAGGAAACCGCGGTCACCCGGCTTAACGATGGAACCTTGGGTCAGTGGCTGGCCAGCGGTCACGGCATTGCGAACCACCGTGCCCACAAGGCTCTCAATCGATGCTCCACCGTCCCCTTCTTTGAAATAGGCGGCTTCGATCAATTCCTTCGGCCATGGTTGATAGCGCACGCTGTCGGCGGTGATGATCGTGCCAACGGGCAACGCCTTGGTCGCGACGAGGACTTTGGGTCCGGCTGGCACGGGGGCCGGCGCGGCGGCCGCTGTAGATTCGGGAGCAGATGCACCGTTGAACATGCTGCGTGCCATAAGGGCGGTCACTGCCGCGATTAAAAGCGCAGCCACCAGCAATATGACTTTTTTCCTATCCATTACCTATTGTCCCCTGAAAGGTCCCCTGATCGAACCATGCTATTTCATGTAAAATGGTTAAAAATCCGTTCACCGATGATCCAAAGCCCGGACAGCGCTATCGCCACACCATAGGGAATCCGCGCGCGGCCCTCGCGGCGTTTCCATGTGTGGATCGCAAGAAAGATGAGGGTGACCGCCGCGCCGATGATCGATGCGAATAAGATGAGGCGGATGACCTCGACCCAGTGGAACCACAATGCCAATGCCGCAAAAAGCTTCACATCGCCGCCACCCATGGCGCCGAAATGGAACGCGACCGCAAAGACAAAGAACGTAATCGCTGCGGTCAAAAGGTGCAGACCGATATCGGTGAGATTAAACCCGCCGCTGGCCAGCCAAAATAATGGTGCGCCAATCGCGATCGCGATGTTTACCTTATTAAAAATAAGGCGATATCTGATGTCGGTGTAGATGGATATCAATAGCGCAATTGCCAAGCCGCCAAGGGTTGCGTAAGCGAGAGTTTCACTGGTCATCTGCACAGCATTAACTATGAAAGATTACCAAAAAGTAACCATGCACACAGCAACAACACCGATGAACCGCCGCGCAATTCCGGCTGATGCCACAGAGACGATGTGGCACGCCGCCGATGGTTGGCCGATCCGGCGTATCGATTGGCAGGCGTCGACCCCGCCGCGTGGATCCTTGTTATTTTTGCCCGGTCGCGGCGATCATTACGAAAAATATCTCGAAACCTTGGCATATTATGCCGATGCAGGATGGCATGTGACCGCCATTGACTGGCGCGGGCAGGGTGCTTCGGGCCGGTTGCTGGATGATCCCCAAGTCGGCCATATCGACGATTTCGCAACGTGGATTGCCGATTTGCGCACCTTCTGGGACGCATGGAAACGCAAAACGCCAGCGCCGCATGTTGTCATCGCGCACAGCATGGGCGGGCAACTGGCGATGCGCGCCTTGGTGGAAAAGGCGATGGATCCCGACGCCGTGGCGCTGAGCGCGCCGATGCTGGGCATTCAAACCGGCGGCCTGCCGCTTGCGCTCAACCACGCCGTTGCCAAATTGATTGTGGCATTGGGCAAGGGCAAACAAGCCGCATGGAAAGTCAGTGAAAAGCCACTATCGCCGATGAGCATGCGCGGCAAAATGCTCACGCATGACGACGACCGCTATGAAGACGAGATTGCGTGGTGGGCGCTGCGTCCAGAGGTGAAGCTTGGGCCGCCAAGCTGGCATTGGGTGGAACGCGCGATGGCGTCCATCCGCTTGCTGGAACGCCCCGGCGCGCTGGAGGCGGTGCAAACGCCCATCTTGTTGCTCGCGACCACGGCGGATCAATTGGTCAGCACAAAGCGGGTGATCGCAGACAGCAAACGCCTGCCACATGCCGAAACGCTGATTTTCGGCAAAGAGGCCGCACATGAGCTGCTGCGCGAAGCAGATGGCGTGCGCGACCAGTGCCTGAAACGCATCGATGCCTTTCTGGACCAGCACGCACCCCGGCCATGAGCGATTTTAGCATTGCCATAATCGGTGCTGGAATCGCCGGGGCAAGTCTTGCCGCGCAGCTGTCTGCATATCAGTCGGTTGTCCTGATCGAGGCGGAGTCGCATCCGGGATATCATTCCACGGGCCGGTCCGCCGCGTTCTGGGTGGAATGCTATGGTGGTCCGGATGTTCAACCGCTGACAACGGCGTCGGGCCCATTTCTGGCGAACCCACCCAAGGATTTCCACGAAGGCCCGTTAATGCACCCGCGCGGCGGGCTGTACATTGGCACGGCAGAGCAGCAACCTTTGGCGGACGATATGCTGGCGGAGTTCGCCTCCAGCGGTGTGCATATTGAACGCAGCGACCGCACGGATTTGGAACGACATGTACCCGGCCTGCGCAGCGGATGGACGACGGGGCTATGGGAGGCGGCCTGTGCCGACATTGATGTCGCCGCGCTCCATGCGGCCTATCTGCGCCAAGCGCGCAAGCAGGGCGTTCAACCGCATTGCAACAGCCGGCTGGAACGTGCCGTGTGGCGCGACGGTGCGTGGCATATTCAAGCGGGCGGCCTGAACTGCACCGCCGATATCATCGTCAACGCCGCAGGGGCATGGGCGGATCATGTGGCGCAGATGGCGGGCGTGCGTCCCTTGGGCATTCAACCCTATCGGCGCACCATTGCACAATTGGCGGTCGCACCCGATGTGCCTGCGGCCCTGCCACTTGTTATTGGTCTTGATGGCAGTTTCTATTTCAAGCCCGATGCGGGCGGACGTTTGTGGCTGAGCCCGCATGACGAGACCGCAACACCGGCATGCGATGCCGCACCCGAAGAATATGATATCGCGCTGGCCATTGATCGGCTGCAGCAGGTTGTCGATTGGGACATCCGCCGGGTTGAACGCAAATGGGCCGGCTTGCGCAGCTTTGCGCCCGATCGTCTGCCGGTCATTGGGCGCGATGGGGCGCATGATGCGTTCTTTTGGTTTGCAGGGCAGGGCGGCTTTGGCATTCAGACGGCGCCTGCCGCAGCGCAGCTGGCGGCATCGTTGCTGAACGATGCCATAATAGCGCCCGACCGCGTCCATGCGGCGTTATATGCGCCAGGGCGTTTTAACTAGCCTATCGCAACCTTGTTACTGGCCGCGTCGGCCGCATCGCTGGCCAGCCGGTCTGCGCGTTCGTTTTCGGGGTGGCCATTATGCCCTTTGACCCAAATCCATTCCACCTGATGCCGCGCCATCGCTTCGACCATCTCACGCCATAGGTCGGCATTGCGCACCGGCTGTTTCGACGCGTTTTTCCAGCCATTGCGTTGCCAGCCAAAGATCCATTTGGTGATGCCGTCGATGACATATTTGCTGTCGGTGTGCAGTTTGACGCTGCACGGTTCGACAAGGGCGTTCAGCGCCTGAATGACCGCGCTCATTTCCATGCGGTTGTTGGTGGTGTCCGGATCGCCACCCGCAATTTCTTTTTCATGCTTGCCATAACGGATGATCGCGCCCCAGCCGCCGGGCCCGGGATTGCCCTTGCACGCGCCGTCGGTGAAGATTTCAATCTGTTTCATGGCAATTGGGCCAATAGGGCTTCAACCTGATTTGGGTCGCTGTAAAAATCCAACCGCCGCAGAAACGCCAAAGGATCTTTGCGCGTAACCAGCGCATCGGCGGGCGTGTTAATCCAGTCATAACAACGCGTTAATGTAAACCGCAAACACGCACCGCGCAGCAATATCGGTAAAGCGGCGCGCGTTGCGGCATTCATCGGCACCGCGTCGGTATAACCCGACAACATGGCCGCGCTCACATCCGCGTCAAATACCCTGCCGTCGCCCGAAAAGCACCATGCGCTATGCGTGACCGCAAGGTCATAAGCGCGGATTTCGGAGCAGGCGAAATAGAAATCGATCAGACCCGTGACATTGTCGCCCAGCATCAGAACATTGTCCGGAAACAGGTCCGCATGGATCGCCGCCACTGGAAGGTCGGTCGGCCAATGCGCCTCAAGATAATCGCATTCGGCAAATATCCGTGCAGCCAAGCCTTCGGAAATGGCGTCCAGACCTTGCGCGGTGCAGCGCATGGCAAGCGGCCGGAATGCGGAAATGCCAAGGCTGTTGGGCCGCGATAGCGTGAAGTCCGCCAGCGCCTTGTGCATTTGCCCAAGCGCCGCACCAGTGGAGTGTGCCTGTGACGCCGACGGTTCGGTCACCGATACGCCATTGAGAAATTCGATCAGGCAGGCTGGCTTTCCGGCTATGGTCTGCAGCCAATTGCCATTTCGGTCGGACATAAACCGCGGAACCTTGCAGCCGGCTTCATGTAAATGTTTCAGCAGCGCATAGAAAAACGGCAGATCCTTGGGATCCACGCGGTTTTCGTAAATGGTCAGGATAAACCTGCTTTGTGTTGTTTCGACAAAGAAATTGCTGTTCTCAACGCCCTCGGCAATGCCCTTGAGCGAAACCAGTTCACCGACATCATAAAGCGCCAAAAAGGCACCGACCTGTTCAGGCCCTAATTGCGTATAAACGGCCAAATCAAGCCGCCGCGCCGGCCAGTTCGCGTGGCAATTTGAAGGTGATGCTCTCTTCGGCGGTTGTGACCTGCTGTTCATCGATGTCAAAATGCGCGGCAAGCGCATCGATGATTTCGCGGACCAATATTTCAGGGGCTGATGCCCCTGCCGTCAGGCCAAGCGTGTTCACGCCATCAAACCAATTCATGCTGATATCGTCAGCGCGCTGCACAAGATGCGCTTTCGCACCCGAACGCGCGGCCACTTCGACCAAGCGTAGCGAATTTGAGCTGTTGGGCGCGCCAATGACGAGGACGAGGTCACATTTATCGGCAATCGCCTTTACCGCCTCTTGCCGGTTCGATGTTGCGTAACAAATATCCTCACCCTTCGGCCCGACAATTTTCGGGAAGCGTGCTTCAAGAATGGATGTGATTTCAAAGGTATCGTCGACCGACAAAGTTGTCTGCGTCAGGAAAGCGAGATTGTCGGGATCCGCTGGCTGAATATTCCGCGCGTCCTCATCGGTTTCCACCAATGTCATCGCGCCTGCGGGGACTTGGCCGAATGTGCCAATGACTTCGGGATGGCCTGCATGGCCAACGAAAATGATGTGACGGCCGGCTTCCACCTGTCGTTCGGCCTGCTTATGCACTTTGGATACCAACGGGCAGGTGGCATCAAAATAGGCAAGGCCGCGTTGCTGCGCATTGGCGGGTACCGATTTGGGGACGCCATGCGCCGAAAATACGACATGCCCGCCATCGGGCACCTCATCCAGTTCCTCGACAAATATCGCGCCCTTGGCCTTCAAACTGTCGACAACGAAGCGGTTGTGCACAATTTCATGGCGCACATATACCGGTGCGCCATGTTGTTCGAGCGCGAGCTCCACAATCTTAATGGCGCGATCCACGCCAGCGCAAAAACCGCGTGGTGCCGCCAGAAGCAGCGTGAGGGGTTTCTTGGAGATCGTTTGTTCAGTCATCGGCAATGTCCTTTAGTTAAACAGGCCGCATCCGCCAAGACCTTTCCCCTGTTGCACGTCAGGCGATGGGCGGATAAGGACCAATGCCAGCGACGTACCCGCAACCCATGCACTGTTATGCCAAGGATAGCCTATATGAAATTTGCCGCCAAAGTCCTGACCTTCGGCATTGTCGCAGCAACCTTGGCCGGTTGTTCGCGCGAGGGCGACCTTGATATCGGTGCCGGTGTAGGTGTGAACGTCACGCGGTCGGGTTGCCCTGCGGTGGCTGTTCCGGATGGCACGGGCGACATAACTTTGTTCAATCCGGCCGACAGCCAGGACGCGAGCGCAATTGACGTTGTCGCGTCGATCACCAATATCCGCCCGACGTGCAGCGAAAGCGGCGAGAAGATTTTTTCACAAGCCAGTTTTGATGTTCAGGCGCGGCGCAGCGATACGCAAGGCAGCCGGACAGTGACTTTGCCTTATTTCACCACCGTGGTGCAGGGCGGCAGCGCCGTTGTTGCAAAGCGCGTCGGTCAAGTGACTTTGCAATTTGCCGATGGCCAGCAACGGGCATCCGCCAGCGCGCAAGCCGGAAGCTATATCGACAAGGCATCGGCCAGCCTGCCGGCCGAAATCGTTCAAAAAATTACCAAGAAGCGCAAGCCGGGCGATCCCGACGCCGCGCTCGACCCCATGGCGGCCCCTGAAGTGCGCGCGGCGGTCGTCCGATCAAGCTTTGAAATGCTTATCGGTTTCCAGCTGACCGAAGATCAGCTGCGGTATAATGTAACGCGTTGATACGCGCTTTTTTCAAGGCACGAAGATGACCCTTTTTGAACAATATGCAGCGCATGTCGATCATGCGCTGGACGCACTTGTTGCCAGCAAGACCCTGCCATCGGGCATTGATCGTGGCAATGTGACGGTCGAACCGCCACGCGATCCATCGCATGGCGACATATCGACCAACGCCGCGATGGTGCTCGCCAAACCCGCTGGCCTTAATCCGCGGCAATTGGCGGAAGCCTTGTCGGCGGAGCTGGCGAAGGTTTCGGGCGTCACGGCTGTCGAAATCGCCGGGCCGGGCTTTCTCAACCTGCGGCTCGACGCATCGGCGTGGATCGATGAACTGCGCGCGATTGCGCAGGCTGGCGATGATTATGGGCGGTCGCACCGTGGTGATGGCAAATCGGTGAATATCGAATATGTCTCCGCCAACCCGACTGGGCCCATGCATATGGGGCATTGCCGCGGCGCTGTAGTGGGCGACGCGCTTGCCGCGCTCATGGAGTTCGCCGGCTACCGTGTCGTGCGCGAATATTATATCAACGACGCCGGTGGGCAGGTCGATGTTTTGGCACGGTCCGCGCATTTGCGCTATCGCGAGGCATTGGGCGAGACCATTGAGATTGCCGAAGGGCTTTACCCCGGCGATTATCTGATCCCGGTTGGCCAGCGGCTGGCCGAGCGTTTTGGCGACCAATATGTCGCCCAGCCAGAGGCAGAATGGCTCGCCCTGTTCCGCAAAGCTGCGGTTGCCGAGATGATGGACATGATCAAGGCTGACCTTGCCTTGCTGGGCATCCATCACGACCTGTTTTCATCCGAAGCCGAGCTGCATGAAGCGGGCAAGGCGGACATTGCCGAGCGCGAATTGCGCGCGCGTGGTCTTGTCTATGACGGCGAATTGGAAAAGCCAAAGGGCAAGGAAATCGAAGATTGGGAACCCGTTACGCTCCCATTGTTCCGGTCGACGCAATTTGGTGATGACCAAGACCGGCCAATCAAGAAATCCAACGGCAGCTGGACTTATTTCGGCGCTGACCTTGCCTATCATTTCCAGAAAAGTAAGGGCGTTGACGCCATGATCGACATTTGGGGCGCGGATCATGCGGGTACCGTCAAGCGCATCAAGGCGGCGGTCAACGCGTTGACCGACGGCAAAGTCGATTTCGATATTAAGCTTGTACAAATGGTGCGCCTGCTGCGCGGCGGAGAGCCTGTGAAAATGTCCAAACGGTCGGGCAGCTTTGTCACGCTCGCCGATGTGATTGAAGAAGTCGGCAAGGATGTCGTCCGCTTCACAATGCTGACGCGCAAATCCGATGCGCAGATGGACTTTGACTTTGCCAAGGTCGTCGAAGCGTCGAAGGACAATCCGGTATTCTATGTGCAATATGCCCATGCGCGTATCGCCTCGACATTGCGCAAGGCAGAGGGCGAGGGCTTGGGCGTCGACGGGTCGGAACTGGCCTTGTTGGGTGATGCCGAAATCGGCCTTATTCGCGAAGCGGCAAACTTCCCGCGCATTGTCGAAGCGTCCGCCAAATCGGGTGAGCCGCACCGTATTGCCTTTTACCTCAATGACTTGGCGGCGGCGTTCCATGCCTATTGGAACCTTGGCAATGACCAACCGGACAAGCGCTTCATATTGGCGCAGGACCCGGCGTTGACGGGCGCAAGGCTTTTCATGGCGACCAATATCGGGCAAGTTCTGCGCAATGGTTTGCGCCTGATGGGCGTCGAGGCCGCTTACAATATGTAGCAATTGGGGGACCGGCATGAACAACACCAACAAATATGGACTGAATTTGGACGATCCTGATCGTCTGCCTTGGTTGGAAACCGCTGACGGTTCCGCATATGATGATAGTGCATCCCCGCTGAGGATCGCAGTGATGTTGCTTGCCGGGCTTGTCTTGCTCGCAGCGATTATTGGCGCGGTCTATTGGCTGCAGCGTAACCAGATCGGCGGCGCAAATGGCAACGGCCAACTGATTGCCGCACCCGCAGGCGCCTATAAGGTCAAGCCTCAGGATGCCGGTGGCAAAAGGTTTGAAGGTGAGGGCGATTCTGCCTTTGCCGCGAGCGAAGGCACCAAAACCGGCGCGACATTGGTTCCCGCTGCGAAAACCGCCGCCATCGCACCACCTGCCGCCATGGCATCTGCTCCAGTGGCGGCGCCAGCACCGTCTGCGGCAGCACCGGCCAGCACAGTCATGGTGCAATTGGGGGCGTTCGGCGATTCTGCCAAGGCCGACGCGGCTTGGGCTGCTTTGAACAAGCGCTTTGGCTTTTTGGCCGGAATGAACCGCAAAATCGCGGAAACCAATGTCGAAGGCGGGCGCAAGGTTTTCCGGCTTCAGGCCGTGACCGCAAATTCATCCGAAGCGCAGCAATTATGCGCAAAGCTGAAGGTAGCCGGCGAAAACTGCCTGATCGTTCGGTAGCGGCGTTGCGGTTGTAAAGTTTCCATTTGCAACTTATGCCGCCCGCACGCTTCAAGGAGAAGAACATGCCTGCATTATATGACGTCGCCATTCCCGCTTTCATCCGCGGCCTGAAAAACCTGTCGAACATGCTCGAAAAGGGCAGCGCGTTTGCGGCGGAGCAAGGCATGCCCCTGTCCGACTTGCTCGATGCGCGCTTGATCGACGACATGGCACCGCTCACGCGGCAGGTGCAGATGGTGACCGATACGGCAAAGTTCGTCGCTGTCCGTGTCGGCCAAGTCGAAAATGCGCCATGGGCTGATGATGAAGCCAGCTACGCCGACGTTCAGGGCCGCGTTGCCAAGGCGATTGCGTTTTTGGAAGCCGCATCGCCCGACGGTTTTGAAGGCCGCGAAGACGCGAAAGTCGTGCTCACCACGCCAAGTGGTGACATACCCTTCACGGGCAACACTTACGTCCACGGCTTTGCCATTCCCAATTTCTTCTTCCACCTCAGCATGGCCTATGCGCTGCTGCGGATGAAGGGCGTGCCCGTGGGCAAGCTCGATTTCCTTGGGGCAATTCGTTAATTATACACAGCTTTGGGCCAAAGCGCCGCTGCTCCATGCTTGCCTTGGGGCGGCGGCGGCCCTAGCTTGCGCGCCATGAAGCCCGTGATATTTGGCCTTTCGGGCCTGACCCTGACTGATGATGAAAAACGCCTGTTTCGCGATGTCGAACCGGCTGGCTACATCCTGTTCAAACGCAATATACAGGATCGCGCACAGGTGCGCGCGCTGACCGACAGCCTGCGCAGCTTGCATGGCCGCGATGATGTGCCCGTCCTGATTGATCAGGAAGGCGGCCGCGTTGCGCGTATGCGTCCGCCCGTCTGGCCCGACTTTCCCGCTGGCGGGGCGTTTGATGCGCTGTACGATTTGGCACCGATGACCGCGATTGAAGCCGCGCGCTGCAACGCCGAAGCCATTGCGCTGTCGCTCAACGAAGTGGGCATCAACGTCGATTGCTTGCCCGTGCTAGATGTCCGCGTGCCCGAAACGCATTCGGCCATCGGCGACCGCGCGCTGGGTAGTGACCCGATGCGCGTTGCCGCACTTGGCCGCGCGATATTGGACGGCCTTGCCAAAGGCGGCGTTATTGGCGTGGTCAAACATATGCCTGGGCAGGGCCGCGCCAGCGTCGATACCCATCACGACCTGCCGCATGTCACCGCCAGCGCGGCGGAGCTGGAACAAGACCTCGCGCCATTTCGCGCGCTCAAGCATGCCGCGATGGGCATGACTGGGCATGTGGTCTATGATGTGTGGGACGATCAGCATACGGCAACCATGTCGCCTTATGTGCTGAATAATATCATCCGTGCAAATATCGGCTTTGACGGCTTGTTGATGAGCGACGATCTCGATATGAACGCGCTTCAAGGCGACGTGGCGACACGCGCGCTGCGCTGTGTTGAGGCCGGATGCGACATCGCGCTCAACTGCTGGGGCCGGTTGGACGAAATGCGTGCGATTGCGGACATGCTGCCCGAAATCACGCAAGCGGCGCGAGCGCGGCTGGACCGCGCGATGGCCTTGCCTGTCCCCGCATTTGATGCCGACCGACTGGCCTATTTGCTCGATAAGCGGGATCAGCTGCTCGCGCTTGCGGACACAAGTGCCAAGCTGACCGGTGGAGCAACGGGCGCGGCATGACGGGGCAATTGCTCTTTGATGAAGAGCAAGATGCGCTCCGCACCGAGAGCGTTCCCGAACCCAATGTCCTGACCATCGACATTGACGGATGGGAAGGGCCGCTTGACCTGTTGCTCGCACTCGCGCGCAACCAAAAGGTCGATTTGCGGCAACTGTCGATCCTCGCTTTGGTCGAACAATATCTGGTGTTTATTGATGAGGCCCGCGCGCTAAAGCTTGAGCTTGCGGCGGATTATCTGGTGATGGCGGCGTGGCTCGCCTATCTCAAATCCGCACTGCTGCTGCCCAAGGACCCGACGATTGACCCATCGCCAGAGGAGCTTGCGCTGCGCCTGCAGCTGCGGCTGGAACGGTTGAACGCCATGCGCGAAAGCGGCGCGCGGTTGATGGCGCGGGACCGGGTGGGGCGCGATATCTTTCTGCGCGGCAATCCCGAAGGCTTGCGCGTGGTCAAGGCGCGGGCTTGGGAATGCGACTATTTCGAACTGATTACGGCATATGGCCAGGTAAAGGCGCGCACGCAGCCGGTGATGCATGTCGTGAAAAAACGGCAGGTGATGACATTGGAAGAAGCGCTGGAGCGCGTATCCGCAATGATTGGCCGCGCGGTCGATTGGACATCTATTGAGGCGTTTCTGCCCGTCCATGCCGAGCCTGCGCTGCGCAAATCCGCGCTGGCATCGAGTTTCGTGGCGGCGCTTGAGCTGGCGAAACGCGGCGCTGTTGATTTGCAGCAAGAGGCGACATTTGCGCCATTGTTGTTAAGGGTGAAGGCATGACGATAGAAAGCGATCCCCATGTTCGTGCGGTCGAGGCGACCTTGTTCGCCAGTGATCAGCCCATGACCATTGAACAGATTCGCGGATATGTCGGCGACGACGTCGATATCGCCGATGCGCTGGCGCAGCTTGAGGCGCATTATGCCGGGCGCGGGATCGAACTGGTCCGGCGTGGCAAATCGTGGCATTTCCAGACGGCAGCCGACCTTGCCTATGTTTTGCGCCGCGAACGCGAAGAAAGCCGCAAGCTCAGCCGTGCGGCGGTCGAAACATTGGCGATCATCGCCTATCATGAACCGGTCAGCCGCGCGGAGATTGAGGCCATTCGCGGCGTGCAGATTTCGAAGGGCACGCTGGATGTGTTGATGGAGGCGGGCTGGGTGCGGCCAGCGGGCCGGCGCGATGTGCCCGGCCGTCCATTGATTTACGCGACAACCGCCGGATTTCTGACGCATTTCGGCCTCATTAGTCGCAAGGATTTGCCGGGAATTGACGATTTGAAAGCCGCCGGACTGCTCGACCCGATCGACACCGCAATGGGCGATATGCATTTTGCGGGCGAAGAAAGTGACAGCGAACTGGAAATTGACGAAAACAACGCCTAGATAGGGTAGGATAGCTGCGCGACCACGGTCGCAATTTTCGGGGCGAACCCCGGTAGGAGTTTGAAATGGGCGGTTTTAGTATCTGGCATTGGCTGATTGTCGGCATTCTGGTTTTGCTCTTGTTCGGCAAGGGCCGTTTTTCGGACATGATGGGTGACGTTGCCAAGGGCATTAAGAGCTTCAAAAAAGGCATGAGCGAAGACGACGACGCGCCAAAGGCTCCGCCACAAATCGGCTCCACGACCGTTGTCGACGCCGAAAAGCAGACCGATAAAACCCAATAATCTTGGGGCAGTATCCACACTGACCATGACACGCCATCCGATAAGCTTGGCGTCGTTACGGCCCGCCGGATTGGCCAATTGAATGTTTGACATCGCGTCTTCCGAACTGTTGCTTGTCGTCCTTGTGGCGTTGCTGGTCATTGGCCCAAAGGATTTGCCAAAGGCGTTGCGCGTTGTTGGCAAATGGGTGGGCAAGGCACGCGGTGTCGCCGCGCATTTCCGTTCCGGCTTTGACGAAATGGTGCGTCAGTCAGAAATCGAAGAATTAGAGAAAAAGTGGAAAGCGGAAAACGAGCGCATCATGCGCGAACACCCCGCCGATCCGCGCGCGGACGTCCTTGGCGATGATGCCGCTGCCCCCGCCGATGCGCCTGCCGCCGCAACTGGCGGTCAGCCGGAATTGCCGATGGATCCGCCCTCTGCAGAAGCGGCACCCAAAGCATGAACGATATTGATGACAGCAAAATGCCGTTACTCGATCATTTGATTGAGCTGCGCAGCCGTCTGCTTTGGAGCTTTCTGGCGCTCGCCATCGCCTTTGGCATCAGCCTCTATTTTGCACGGCCGATATTCGGATTTCTGGTGCAGCCATTGCTCGAGTCCGGTCAAAAAACGCTGATTTACACCGCGATATTTGAGGCGTTTTTTGTCGAGATAAAGGTCGCGTTTTTCGCCGCGGGCTTCTTCTCTTTCCCCGTGTTTGCAACGCAGCTGTGGCGCTTTGTCGCGCCGGGATTGTATAACAAGGAAAAGCGCGCGTTTTTGCCGTTTTTGTTGGCAACGCCGGTGTTGTTCATGATTGGCGCATCGATGGCCTATTTCATGGCGATACCTGTCGCGCTCGAATATTTGTTGGGTTTCGGCGGAAATGTTGGCGGCGTTCAACAACAGGCGCTGCCGGGCGTCGACAATTATCTCAGCTTTGTGATGAAGTTCATTTTCGGCTTTGGCATTTCGTTTCTTTTGCCCGTGCTGCTGATGCTGTTGGAACGCGCAGGGATCGTCACGCTGGAACAGCTGCGCGGCGCGCGTCGCTATGCCATTGTCGGCGCATTTGCCATCGCTGCGGTCCTGACGCCGCCGGACGTTGTCTCGCAACTGCTGCTCGCCATTCCTTTATGCATATTGTTTGAAATGGCGCTCGTCGCCATCTGGTTCACCCGCCGCCGCCGCGCCAAGGCCGAAGCGGCTGAAGAGGCCGTGACGTAGGTTTTATTCGGGCGGTGCCGAATAACGTCCTCCTCCTTCCGAGCCGTCATCGCCCACACCCTTCGTCCCCATCCTCCCTCGTTATCGTCCACGCCCACCGTCACCCTGAACTTGTTTCAGGGTCTTAATTGTCGACGTTGAAAAAGTAAGATGCTGAAACAAGTTCAGCATGACGACAGGGGGTTGGGGGGTGTGCAAAAACCACTTTCCTACAAATAACCATATCGGTTATTCGAGTCGCGTCAGTCAGGCGGCGGTCTAGAACGCTGGTCGGGATGACGGGAACGCTGGCGGGGAAACCTGTTGGCACGGTCGGCGCGATAGGGTGCTTGCTTCAGCCTGAAAAAAGGGCCTGTTGCATCAAGCTCTGAACAGCGCAAACATGGTTGGATGTGGCGGGGAACCGTCCTGTCCGTGCGGACAGCCTTTGGGGTTTTACGAACCTTACCCCCGATGGACAGCATGCCAGCCAGCAAAGGCGGCCCGGGGGCAATAGCCTGATGGAACAAGCGGGCCTTAATCAACCAACACCATCAGCCGGAAGCACGCACCAGCGCTTCCGCGCCGGCCGTCCCCCTTTTGCACGCAGCAGGGCCGCGTTCACTTTTTGTAGGAAATAATCTTGCCGATGTTGGAAAGATTATCCCTTTATCAGGTAGCGCGGTCGCCGGCCCGGCGTTAAAAGCTGATGCGCGCCGACAAACGGAAATCGCGACCGGACAAAGGAACAAAATCTTTCGTGAAAGATGCCGACCGGCGGGCGACAACATCGAAAATATTGTTCGCAGATGCAATCAGCGCAATGTTGCGATCACTGCCAAACGGACGCCATGTCGCGGTCGCATTGACCAAAGTGAAGCCATCGGTCGCGGTTTCGAACGGCGCTGTTTTTGTCTGGGTATCGCTCCATTCAACTTCACCGCGCAGGTCCAGGCGGGTGCCGTTCAACTCCACGCCGCCCAACACACGCAAGGGCGGGATGCGCGGGATATTGCCTGCACCGCCCGAAATTTTGGCCCGCGTATAATCGGCCACGGCATCGACTTTCAGGTCAACATCGCCAAAGCGTGCGACGTTTTGAGAGCCCTGAAACTCGACGCCCCAAACCTTGGCATCATTCTGAAAATATTGGAACACGGGCAGGGCGTCTTCAACGGCGCCTGTTTCCGCTTCATAAATGAAATTGTCGAACCGGTTGGTGTAGAGCGTCAGGTTGAATGCGGTGTCCGCGGTATCATAACGCGCGTACAGCTCGCCATTCCACGCCCGCTCGCTCTTCAACAACGGGTCGCCGACTTCAAATGCCTGCGTCGCGATATGCGGACCGTTGGAGAACAACTCCTCGACCGCTGGCGCGCGGCCCGTGCGTGACAGGTTCGCGCCGATCTTCAAATCGCCGATATGGTAACCAACGCCAAATGCGCCGGAGACATTGTTGAACGAACGGCTGATACCCAAAATGTCCGCGCGCAGTTCGGCGGTGTCAAAACGCAGCGCGACTTCGGCGTCGAGATTGCCCGCCGTGAATTCCTGCAGCGTGAACAATCCAAATTGCTGGCTCTTGTTCGGCGGCACGAATGCTTCTGCACCAATCGCGTCCAGTTTGCGGGATTGATATTGCGCGCCGCTTGCGCCGCGCCAGCCACCACGGTCATTCTGGATAAATTCAACGCGGCCCTCAAACCCCTTGCTGTTGAAAATGGTGCCGATCTCGTCACCTTCAAATTCGGTGTGGCTGTAATTGGCATAGCCCGCCCGCAGGCGCAGCTTTTCAAACAGGCCATCGCCCAAATCCAATTCGCCGCGGAAATCGAAACGATATTGCCGCATACCAATGGTCACCGGCGCTTCTTCCGCGTCACCTTCATCATGTGCATGGGCATGTCCACTGCCGGGGCGGGCAGGGATGCCGTAATTGCTGTCATAAATGCTATAGGACAGGCCCATATTGCCGCCATCGTCGATGAAGGCGATGCCGCCCGCTGCGGTCCAGCTTTTCACCGCGCTGTTGGGAATGCGGCCGCTTTGGTCCGCCAGTTCGCGCGCTTCGGCGGCTTCGTCGAGATGGCCTTCACTGGCTTCTTCCGCCGCGAAATCCAGCACCTCGGCGCGCAAGCTAGGCGCAAGGATATAGCCACCGGTGCGCAGATCGTCGCTGTTGCGGTAGCTGCCATCAAGATGGACGACGACACGGTCCGTCAACGGCACGTCAACCGAAGCCCCGCCGGACCAATCGTGCGCCGCGCTGCCAAAGCCCGCAAGCGCATCAACATGCACGGCTTCATCAGGGATCGCACGCGGAATGCGCTTGTCGAGCGCGTTGACTGCGCCGCCAACGGCTTGGCCACCAAAGAGCAGGACCGCAGGACCCCGGAGCACTTCGATGCGTTCAACGGTCAGGGTATCGATGGTAACCGCATGGTCGGCGGAGGTGTTGGACGCGTCAATATTGCCAATGCCGTCGGTGAGCACGGCGACGCGGTTGCCCTGATATCCGCGCAGCACAGGCCGCGATGCACCGGGTGAAAAGCTGGTGGCCGATACGCCGGGCAGGCTGGAAAGAATGTCACCCAATTGCGCGCGGGTTTTCTCGGCCAAAACGTCCCCTGTCACCGCCGAGGTTCCGGACAGAATATCGAGCCGCTCGACATAAGGCGCGGTGACAACGATTTCTTCAGTGCCGTGAAAATCATCTGTCTGCGGCGCGGCTGTCGAAGCGCCGGTGCTGCCGGTCTGTTGCGCATAAGCGGGCACAGACAGCGCAACCGACAATGCAGTCATGCTGGCGGCGAAAACGTGAAAGCGGGCGATTTTCATGGGATTAGTTTCATCCTGCTGTGCATTTGGCGACTGTGCATGGATCCGTATAGAATATGATATAATATATCAACACCTAATTCTCATTCGGCGGCGCGCCGAAGACTGCCCATTACGCGACACCGGCTTGCGGACGGCCAACAACGCGACTAACTAACGCGGCTATGAATATGCTTACTTCGACATTGGATTTAATTGGCAACACACCGCTGGTCCGCTTGAAAGGCCCAAGCGAAGCGGCGGGTTGTGACATTTTTGGCAAGTGCGAATTTGCCAATCCCGGCGCGTCGGTAAAAGATCGCGCTGCATTATACATCGTGCGCGATGCCGAACGGCAGGGGCTGTTGCAGCCCGGCGGCACGATTGTGGAAGGGACGGCGGGTAATACCGGGATAGGGCTTGCGCTCGTGGCCAATGCGCTGGGGTATAAGACGATCATCGTCATGCCCGAAACGCAAAGCCAGGAGAAAAAAGACACGTTGCGCGCACTTGGTGCCGAGCTTGTCCTTGTTCCTGCTGCGCCTTATTCCAACCCCGGGCATTTCGTACACACATCGCGCCGCTTGGCCGAAGAAACCGAAAATGCGGTGTGGGCGAACCAGTTTGATAACATCGCCAACCGCCGCGCGCATATCGAAACCACGGCCGAAGAAATCTGGGCGCAAATGGAAGGCCGGGTCGATGGCTTTACCTGTGCCGCAGGGACCGGCGGAACCATCGCCGGGGTAGGACTTGGCCTGAAGGCGAAGGACGAAAATGTCACCATCGCGTTGACCGACCCCCATGGCGCATCGCTGTATAATTATTATGCCAATGGCGAGTTAAGCGCCGAAGGCACGTCGGTTGCCGAGGGCATTGGTCAGGGCCGCATTACCGCCAATTTGGACGGCGCGCCGATTGATACGCAGTTCCGGATATCGGACGAAGAGGGAATGATATGGGTCCGGCGCTTGTTGGCGGAGGAGGGGCTTTGCCTTGGACTGTCGTCAGGTATTAACGTTGCCGGTGCGGTCGCGTTGGGCAAACAGCTTGGACCAAAAGCGCGCATCGCGACGATCTTGTGCGACACGGGTTTCCGTTACCTGTCGACGATTTACAATCCGGAATGGATGCGCAGCAAAAATCTAGACCCCATGCCTTGGCAAATGGACAGCGCGGCGCAATAACGCGTTCGACGGTTTACAGGAGATCGCAGGTGATTGAGCAAAAGCAATCCGCAATTCAGCGTATTCAGGTCGGCGTGGTTGGCTTGGTCGTCGTGCTCCTGTTTGTAACCTTGGCGACGATGGTCTTGGATCGTGTTAGCGACAGCCCGCAGACGCCGGGAACAATGGATGCGACCCCAATAACCGAAATGAAGAAACAAACGCCGGATGAACCGCTGGCTGAACTGGGCGTGACCCCGGTGGCCAAGGATGAAAGCGCGACGAAGCCCATGAGCGCCACACCACCGCGCGGCCGACCGCAGTAACACACATGACGAACCTGCGTGCGCGTCTCGGCGGCAAAAGGCGCCCGCTTTTGCTGCTGCTCGCCGTTGCTTTGCTGTTCCTGTCGTCGTTGCTGGCTTATGCCTTTACCCGGCCTGCGCCGGATGGCCCGAAACCCATATTGGGATTGATGACCACGCTGCCGCTGCAATGGAGCGAGGGCGGCGTTGAAGCCGACCTTGCCGAAGATGCCCAGCCGCACCCTGCGTTCGCGCGGCTCAGCCAAAGCTATGATGTTCAGCCGCTCGATGATCTGCGCGACCTTGCAGGGCGGCGCATGCTATTGTTGGCGCAGCCGCGGGCATTTAGCCCGAAAGAGTTTGTCCAACTGGACGGCTGGGTGCGCAAGGGCGGGCGAATATTGATCCTCGCCGATCCTGCACTGCAATGGGGGAGCCTCTATCCATTGGGCGACAAGCGCAGGCCGTTGTTCACATCGATGCTATCGCCCTTATTTGCGCATTGGGGCCTTGAGCTTGTGTTGCCCATTGCCGATGCGGAACCGATGGCACTCCGCAAGATTGGCAAGCTGAGCATCCGCACGCAGACACCCGGCGAGTGGCTAAAGATCGGTCGCGGCGGCTCTGGGTTATGTGCGTTGGCGGAAGGCGGCCTTTTGGCGGATTGTAAGATTGGCAAAGGACGCGCTTTGCTCTTCGCCGACGCCGATTTGCTCGATACGGCCTATTGGGAAGGGCGGGGCATGCGCGTTCTGACCGGCGGCGATGAATTCGGCAATTTGGCGTGGGTGGAATCATTGCTTTCGCGCTTGCACGAAAGCGATTCCATATCCGGGGATTTTGTGGGACATTCGGGATAGACATGGGCTTGGCACCGGAAATCTGCAGAAAATCGATGCTTCACACCCATGTCTGCGCAAGGTTTCCTATTCATTTCGCACATTATTTTTATATGAGGAAAAAAATTATATAATAAATTCAGTATATTAATATTTATCACCCCAATTTTCCCATAAAATCCCTCTTTTCATCCATGAAATCCCTTGCTATGCACAGTCATCCAAGGGGTGGATAACTGATAATATCGGTCGTTACGGCGACCGCACGGCAAAGGGATTTGCCATGATTGTCGCTTTGCACCCTTGTTCATGGGGGTGTTTCGGACGGTGTCAGCGTTGGTGGTCTATGCAGGTTCGGGGGTGTCGGGTGTCGACGCCAAGGGCCGCACGACTATACCCGCCGAGATCCGCGACAGCGTATTGCAATCCAGCGGCAGCAACAGCGTGTGCATCTCGCGCCACAGCAGCCTTCCTTGCCTCATCGGTTTTGGCGGCTCTGAACGTCTCAAGCTACGCGCAGATATCGAAGCGCAATGGCAAAGCGCCGTTAATCGCGGCACAGACTTTGACCGCGAACTGGCTGGCGTTTCGGCATCTTCCATCTTTGAAACTGCTTTTGAAGCCAGCGGCCGTTTCGTGCTGTCGCCAATGCTCAAGCATTTTGGTCGCATTGACGACCGGGCATTTTTCTTCGGTGCGACCACGCACTTCATGCTTTGGAACCCTGACGTTTTCCTGAAGGAAGCGCCAGCGGCATTCAACCCCGTCAAGGACGAGCTCAATTATTGGCTGTCCCAAGGCAAGCGCGACAAATGAGCGCGCCGGCCCCCCATATTCCAGTCTTGCTGGATGAAGTGATTCACTCTCTTGCCATCACCCCTGGCGATGAGATCGTGGATGGTACCTTTGGTGCAGGCGGATACAGCCAAGCGATACTGGCTGGCGGCGCACGCGTTTACGCGTTTGACCGCGATCCTGATGCACTATCAGAAGGTGCGGACCTTGCAGGCCGCAGTGGGGGCGCTTTGCGTCTTTACCCGGCCTGCTTTTCTATCATGGACGACGTTTTGATGGCGGACGACATAAAGTCGGTCGATGGCGTTGTTCTCGACATCGGTGTGTCGTCGATGCAGCTCGATCGCGCAGAGCGTGGCTTTTCTTTCCAGAAAGATGGCCCGCTCGATATGCGCATGGCGCAGGACGGCATGTCCGCCGCCGACTTCCTTAATGAAGCCGACGAAGCCGATATTGCCGACATCATCTATCGTTATGGCGAAGAGCACCGTTCGCGGCGCATCGCCCGTTCGATCGTTGCGGCACGGCCCATCGAAACCACCGCGCAACTCGCGGCCATCGTTCGTAAAGCCGTCGGTCACAAACCCGGCGCGCCAAAAGACCCCGCTACCCGGGCTTTTCAGGCGATCCGCATTCATGTGAACCGCGAGCTGGATGAATTGACCGACGGATTGGAAGCTGCCGAGCGTATGCTCAAGCCCGGCGGTCGTCTTGCGGTTGTGACGTTCCACAGCCTTGAAGATCGCATCGTGAAGCAATTCCTGCGTCGCCGCAGTGGCGCGGAAAGCGCTGGCTCACGTCATGTCCCAATGGTGGGCAGTGCTGGACCGCAACCTACTTTCGAAAAGGCGGATAAAGCCATTCGCCCTTCAGAAGCCGAACTTACCCGCAATCCAAGGTCGCGTTCCGCCACCTTGCGATCCGCAACCCGCACACACGCACCCGCATGGGCAACAGGAGGATTGGCAGCATGAGTCTCGCCATGCAACGACTTAGAAACCTAGGCTGGCTTGCGCTGGTGTTCATGGTTGCGATCCTGCTCTACCCGCTGTCGCTGAACGTGGCTGCGACGCACAGCGACCTTGTTGCGGTTGACCGTGAAATCATGGACACGAAGCGTGAGATTAGCTTCCTTCAGGCGGAAATCCGCACGCGCGCCAGCCTGCAGCAATTGGAAGAGTGGAACGAACTTTTGTACGGTTATCAGCCTCCTGCGGCTGAACAATTTATCAATGGCGAAGCTGCGCTTGCTAGCCTGACTGGCGATCTTCCTGAAACCAAGCCCGTCATGATGGCTGCTGCCACTGTCCCGGCGCCCCAAGCTGTTGCAGAGCCTGCGGTAGTGAAGGAAGCTTTTGTTGAAACGCCAAAGCCAGCCGCTCCAAAGGCCGCTGCCGTTAAGGTTGCCGTCACTAAGCCTGCCGTCACTAAGGTTGCGGCCAACGACGTTAAAATCTTCGCCACCCCAGTAAAGCGTGCTGCGGCGAAAGTAGAGGCTCCGAAAGTAGAGCAGAGCCGCACCGAGCGTTTGGCGCGGATGGATGAAAAGCTTTTGTCGGACGACCTTTTGCGCGATATTTCGGCAAAAGCTGCTAACGAACGCCGCCGTTAATGACGCCGCAAACGGCCCGCACCACGACCCGGAAAAGCGGCGTCGGTACGCCTCCGTTTGCTGCGCACGGTTTTTGGCGACTGTTGGTTTTACTCGCCGCTTTTGGCATGTTCGTCGTCTTGCTCATCGGGCGCTTGGCGACGCTCGCTTTGTTTGAAAATTCGCGGGCGTATGGCGCAACCAGCACGGAATATGTGCCTGAGCGTGGCGATATCGTTGATCGCAACGGTGTTCCGTTGGCGCGCAGCATCTATGGCTACGCCATTTGGGTGAAGCCCGCTGACCTGTTGGGTGACCGCAAGCAATTGGCTAACCAGCTTGCCGCCATCTTCCCCGATACACCGGCTGCAGAATTTTATGCCAAGTTGACCGCTGACAAGCCCGGCTATCTGCGCAAGCGCGCGCTGCCCGAGCAAGTCAAGCAGGTGCACGACCTTGGCGAGATTGCCATTGAATTCCCGCGTGAGGCAACGCGTCTGTACCCGCAGCATGACATGGCGGCGCACGTTCTCGGTTTCGTAAACCGCGATGGCCGCGGTGCGATGGGGATGGAGCGGGTCATGAACGATTATCTGCGCGACCCTTCGAAGCGTTCGACTCCGCTGAATTTGGCTTTGGATGTCCGCGTACAGGCCGCGCTTGAAAGCGAGCTTGCTTCGGGCATGACCGCAACGAACGCCAAAGGTGGAGCTGGCGTCATATTGGATGTCACGACGGGTGAGGTAGTCGCCATGGCAACATTGCCGTCGTTCAACCCCAACCGGCCGTCGTTCGCAAATATTCCGGACCTTGGACAGCCGATTGTCGATGGCCGTTATCCCATTTCGCGGCAAACGA
>NZ_JBIIMC010000039.1:0-16611 GCF_044338195.1 Sphingorhabdus sp.
CGGTCGCCATGATCTCCACCAAGACTTCACCAGCCTTGGGACCCTCAAGGTCAAGCTCGACAATCTCAAGTGGCTTCTTCGCTTCAAAGGCAACTGCTGCGCGCGTCTTCATGGTATTCGGGTCTCCCTATGACTGGAAACGGCTTTTCCATTAACCGCGCGGACACGCAAGCCTAGATTCCGGCATACCACTCATAGTCGCCCACATCTTCCCAATATCCACCTTTTCCACCATAGAATTTTGTCAGATCATCGGTCGCTTCGATACGCATGACATATTTGGCATGCTTATACCCCAGCTGCCGTTCGACACGCAGACGCACAGGTGCACCATATTTCACCGGCAGCGTCTCGCCATTCATGCCCCAGGCCAATATTGTTTGCGGGTGAAATGCGTCGATCAAATCGATGGATTCATAATAAGGCTGTGCGCCGTAACTGTCCGCACAATGAAACACGATATATTTGGCGCGCGCCGACAAACCTGCCTGCTGTAACAACAGGCGCAGCGGTGTGCCCTGCCATTTTGCAATCGCGCTCCAACCCTCAACACAGTCATGCCGTGTTATCTGAGTGCGCGACGGCATTGCGCGCAGCGTTTCCAAACTGACATCCATCGGGTTGGCCACCATGCCATCAATACGCAGCGTCCAGTCGGCAAACTTAGTGCCAACATGCGCCAGATATTCCGCCGAGGTGCCTGTGAGTGAGCCATTGGTTTTGAAGATAGGCGAAATGTCGGATGCAGGAAATTCCGGCGCAAGCGCCGCCCTATCCATCAGGCTTCTGTGCACCGTCTGATTCAACGCTTCAGCTGCGCGCAATGCCGATCGAAAGGTGTCGCTTTCATTCAACGCATCGCAACCGCTCAGGATCAACGCGCTGCCGCCCAAAGTTGCGCCGCGCAAAAGTGCCCGCCGCCCGATGATATCGCGGCCATCCTTCATGACGTCATCGCTGTCGGGTTGCTGTCCGGTGCCTGAGCAACTTTGCCCGTAATCATGGAACGGATTCCGTTGATTGGACCGGACAGCAACACCATGACCAGATGCACCAGCACAAAAATCGCCAAAAGCGCCGCGCATATAAAGTGGATCGAACGCGCCGATTGGCGACCGGCAAATATGTCATGCAGCCATGGCAGGGCTGCGTTCATAGCCGGTGACATGGCAAGGCCGGTGAAGATCATCAGCGGCAACAAAATGAAAATCACGCCGACATAACTGAACTTTTGCAGGACATTATATGTCCCTGCATTGTGCGCATCAAAGTGCAGTTGGGCATGGTTTTTAATATCGCGCCATATATGCTTTGGGGCCCATTCTGCCTTGCGGATATGCAAATGCTGGCGGATGTGGCCGTTCAACAACGATGCCGCCATGAAGCCAGTCAACCCAAATGCGAACAGCCATGCAAAGGCAAAATGCCAACGCCGTGCTGCGCCGAGATTGTACCGGGTGGGAATCGTTGCCCATCCGGGGAAGGCCACGCGGCGAACTTTATCGTCGGCGCCCAACGACAATCCCAATAGGCCCGTTGTCTCAAGCGTCGTCGAACCGATTTTCACAAATCCAGTTGTTCTTGTATCGTCAATTTCCAACCATGCGCGGTCTTCGCGCGATCCATATTCGCCCCAATATAAACGCGGATGCGCATTGAAAATCATCAGGCCACTCATCAGCAAAACCGTCAGCGTAATTGCGTTCAGCCAATGCCAAATCCGTGTGGTGGCTCTGTGCCGCTGCGCCATCTTGTTCGCCATGCACCGTCTTTCCCACGATTGAACTCACAGCCGACCCCATTTATGGAGACGCATCTATGTATCTGAAAAATATTAGAATTTTTCACCCGTCAGGCGCTGACACAGCATGTCGAGTTGGTCTAGGCTGCCATATTCAAACGTCACCGCGCCCGCGCCCGTGGCATTTTTCTGAGCGATTCGGACGGTCAGGCCCAACAGGTCGCCCAAATGGGTTTCGACGGCCCGAATATCCGCATTGTCGCTTGGGCCCGTGCTTTTGCCTTTTTTAGCGGTTGGCGCGCGTTCTTTTTGCACAAGCGCTTCCGTAGCGCGGACCGACAGGCCGTTCTTGATGACCAGCATGGCCAATGGCACCGCATTCTCGCTGCCCAACAAAGCGCGGGCATGCCCCATGGTCAATTTCTCTTCGATGACCAGATCGCGCAACGGCAAAGGCAAATCGAGCAGGCGCATCATATTCGCAACATGGCTGCGTGACTTGTGCACCAGCTCCGCCAGCTCCGCCGCACTATGCCCGAACACATCGGTCAGCTTTTTATACGCTTCGGCTTCTTCGATCGGATTGAGATCCTGACGCTGGATATTTTCCAACAATGCAATTTCAAGCGTTTCGGCATCGTCAAAATTGCGCACGATCGCAGGCAAATCGTGCAACTGAACCCGCTGCGCTGCGCGCCAACGGCGTTCGCCGGCGACAATTTGGTAGCCATCGTTAAACGGACGCACGACTATAGGTTGAATCACGCCATGCTTTGCAATGCTGGCCGCCAACTCATTCAGCTTATCGTCGGAAAAATGGCGGCGCGGCTGATCGGGATTTGGGCGTATCTCGGAAACGGCAATTGTCATGACGCCAACGCTACGGGAATCGACATTTCCGGACGCGCGCGCAGAAGCGGGATCGCCGCGCAATGCTTCACCAAGTAAAGCGTCCAGGCCACGACCCAATCCCATTTTTTTCTTCAATGGGGATTTTTCAGATGGATTATCATTCGTCACGCTGCGAGCTCCCGGGCCGGTAGGCGGCCAATCAATTCTCTTGCCAATTTCATATACGCCTCTGAACCCGAACAGCGATGGTCGTACACCAACGCAGGCAGTCCATGGCTTGGTGCCTCCGACAAACGTACGTTGCGCGGGATGACTGTTTTAAACACCAGATCGCCCAAGCAACTGCGCACGTCATCCGCAACTTGTTCTGTCAGCTTGTTGCGTTTGTCGTACATGGTCAACGCAACACCCATGATCGTCAGCGCCGGGTTAAACCGGCCCTGAATGCGCTCAACGGTTTGTAATAGCTGACTTAAACCTTCCAACGCGAAAAATTCGCACTGCAGCGGGACAAGCAATGAGTCGACCGCGACGAGCGCGTTGATTGTGATGAGCCCAAGCGACGGCGGGCAATCAATGATGCAGATATCCCAGTTGGCATCCGATTTGTCGAAAGCTGCCTTTAACCGCCCGGTGCGGTCCGCATATTCGACCAGTTCAATTTCAGCGCCCGACAGATCAACCGTCGCGGGGACCATGTCGAGATTGGGAATCAAGGTCGGAATGGCCGCATCCTTCAACGAGGCGTCACCTAGCAAAAGATCGTAGCTGCTGTGGACGCGCTGCGCTTGTTTCAGGCCCAGACCGGTGGACGCGTTCCCTTGGGGATCCAGATCGACCAGCACGCACCGCCAACCGCTCGCCGCCAATGCAGTAGCCAAGTTGATAGCCGTGGTGGTCTTGCCAACGCCGCCCTTCTGATTTGCCACTGCAATTCGGATCATGGTTTTTGTCCCTTTGCCCCGGCGTTGCCGCCACCTGTACGCTTACCAGCCAATGTACCGACAAGAATACCGGCATCTGCATCGGTTATGCTTTGTTTAACGCTAAACGCGCCATCCCAGACTGTTTTGACGTCGTCCCACTCTGCAGCTGCGTTACGCCCCTTTGGCAGCAGCCACAAAGTATTATTATGAGAGAAACGCGCCGCCAGTTCAAACAATTTGGGCAAGGGCGCAAATGCCCGCGCACTGATGACCGAAAATGGGGTGGTTTTCATGCGCTCCAGCGGCATGCCCATGACCGTGACACGGCCACCAATATCCAGCATTTCCACCGCACGCTGCAAATATTCTATGCGCCGTGCGCGCGACTCCACAAGCGTGACCTCAAAATCCGTGAGCAACGCAATAATCAACCCGGGGAAGCCCGCGCCAGACCCAAGGTCCAACCATTTGGTTTCAGGCATGCTCTGATCCATGAAGGTCAGCAACTGCGCACTGTCGACGATATGGCGCGACCAAATATCTTCTATGGTCGATGCCGCAATGAGATTCTGGCTGGCCGACTCGCGTTTCAGGAACGCAACGAACGCGTCGAGCGATTCCATTGTTTCACGTGAAACACCCAAGGATGTCGTCAGCCACTCTTTCGCTTCAGCTTCGGTCATGCGGCTTCCGTCACCGCGCTGCGGGCTCTTTTGGCGTGGACCAATATGGCAGCCAGTGCCGCTGGCGTAATGCCACGAAGGCGCGACGCAGCAGCCAAATTTTCGGGCTTTGCGCTTTGCAACTTCTCCACCATCTCATTGGAGAGTCCTGCGATAGCGGCATAATCAACATTGCTGGCCAGCATTATCTTCTCATTTGCGGCGATATCTTGAATCTCGGCTTCCTGCCGCGCGAGATATGGTGCGTAGCGACCATCCTGCTCAATCTCTAACAGAAGCTCACGCGGCCATTCGGCGCTATCTGCGTCCAACAAGTCCATGATCGATACATGGGGGAAACGCAGCCATTCGAGCTTCGACATTTTGCCTGCATCGGGTTTGACCGGCACACCCTGCTTCATCAACACATCGGCGCTTATGTGCGTCGACATCATATCGAGCACTGTCGCCTTCGTCTGCGCTCTGTGGTTGAATGCATCCATACGGCCCTTGCCAACGGCACCCGCTTCAATCGCCATTGGCGTGAGCCGCGTATGCGCATTGTCAGACCGAAGCCTTAAGCGATATTCAGCGCGTGCCGTGAGCATCCTGTACGGCTCGGTAACGCCCTGCAGCGTGAGATCATCAATCATCACCGCAATATAGCTGTTGGTGCGGTCCATGGCGGGCATGGGCCGGTCCAGAAATTTGCACGCAGCGCCCAACCCGGCAACCAATCCCTGTGCCGCGGCCTCTTCATATCCCGTTGTGCCATTGATCTGACCCGCGCAATATAGTCCTTCAAAACCGCGCACGGCGAGGGTGGAATCGAGACAACGCGGGTCGATATAATCATATTCAACGGCGTAACCCGGAACGATGATTTCGCATTGCTCAAGGCCCGCCATCGACTTGACCATGGATTCCTGAATATCTGTGGGCAGCGAGGTCGATATGCCATTGGGGTACACCAAATGGCTGTCTAAACCTTCGGGTTCCAAGAATATTTGGTGGCCATCACGATCGCCGAAGCGGAATATTTTGTCTTCAATGGACGGACAATATCGTGGACCCCTGCCCTCAATATCACCGCCAAATAAGGGCGAACGGTCCAAACCACTGCGGATGATGTCATGTGTCACCGCGTTGGTGCGCGTCATGGCGCAGAATATCTGGGGCACCGTGCGCCGCTGATTTGAAAAGGACATCGTCCAATCATCATCATCGGATGGCTGCTCTTCCAGCATTGCCCAGTTAATGGTCCGGCCATCAATGCGGGGCGGTGTGCCGGTTTTTAGCCGCGCTATTGGCAACGCCGCATCGCGCAGCTGCTTGGACAACAGCATTGCGGACGCTTCGCCCACTCTTCCGCCTTCAAAGCGCTCTTCACCCCGAAACAGCTTTCCACCCAAAAACGTACCGGTCGCCAGAATGACCGCCGAGGATGTGATGATGGAGCCATCGCCAAGGACCAAGCCGCCGACTGTGTTGGACGACCCAGGAATGAGGTGGAGCGCCGCGGCCTCAGCCTGCACTATCGTCAAATGCGCAATTTGTCCGAGTTGGCGCTGGATAGATGCCTTAAACAAGGACCGGTCTGCCTGAACCCGAGGCCCCTGAACCGCCGCGCCCTTAGACGCGTTGAGCATGCGGTAATGGATCGCCGCATCATCTGCCGCCCGAGCAATAAGACCGTCAAACGCGTCGACTTCACGCACGAGATGCCCTTTTCCAAGGCCACCGATTGCCGGATTGCATGACATCGCACCGATCATGCTTTTGTCGAAGCTCACAAGCGCAACGCGAACACCCATACGCGCGGCGACAGCTGCGGCTTCAGTTCCCGCGTGCCCTCCGCCCACTACAATGATGTCGAAATCGGTTGTCATAGGTCGCGCATAGCGGAACAAGTCGCATCGGTCAAAACTCTGCGTGGGATTGTTTCACGTGAAACAGCAGGTCATTTTCCGACGCAGAATTTGCCAAATAAAGTATCCAGCAGTTCTTCGGTATGGGCGCGACCCGTCAATGCGTCCAAAGCCAAGCGCGCTTGCCGCAAGCACTCTGCGACGATCAGCCAGTCGTCAGTCGCCTGACACGCACCAAGCGCATCTGCGCAGTCTGCGAGCAGCGCCCGTTGACGCTGGTTCACCGAAAACTGGTCGGGCGGCGGCAAAAGCTTTTTCGCGATATCCGCAACGGCCGTTTTTAGATCGGCCATGCCAAATCCTGAGACGGCCGACACCTGAATAGCCACATCCGATTTTTTTAGGCCATCTGGGCTATCCGACTTGGCCGCCACTTCAATGATGTGCGGATGGTCTGGCCCAGTAGCTTCGGGCCCAAGCCATAATAGGATATCCGCGCCCTGCATCGCGGCCTGACTTCGGTCGATGCCCATACGCTCAATGACATCGTCGGTATGATCCCGTATCCCTGCAGTATCCGTAAAGACGAACGCGATGCCATCAATCCCAACAGGCACTTCGATCATATCACGGGTGGTGCCGGCAATATCCGACACGATCGCCGCGTCACGTTCGACCAAGGCGTTCAACAATGTCGACTTGCCGCAATTGGGTGGACCACCCAGTACGACGCGCAACCCATCCTTTAATTTTTCCGCAGCGGGGTTGGATAATATGCGTTCGATTTCGCGTTGAATATTTGCACAAGACACTGATATTGAATGATTATTTTGTAAATCTACATCAGACTCATCCGAAAAATCAAGTTCAGCCTCGGTCAGCGCGGACAGTTGGAGAACCTCTTGCCGCCATGCTTCGATCGCTGCGCTAAAACTACCGCCAAACATCAACGTTGCGGATTTGCGCTGCCACTCGGTCTCTGCCGATAGCAAATCAGCAAGACCCTCGGCCTCGTTCAGATCAAGCCGGCCATTGGCAAATGCTCGCCGCGTAAACTCGCCAGCCTCCGCCGCGCGCACATCCGGAAACTGTGCAATGGATTTTTCGACGGCACGAACGACGGCGCGTCCACCATGAATATGAAGCTCAGCGAGATCCTCACCCGTGGCACTATCGGGACCCGGAAAGAGCAGGACAAGCGCTTGGTCGAGTGTCTCCCCACTGTCTGGCGCCCGTAATATAGCCAGAGATGCGCGCCGCGGCTTTGGTGTCCGCCCCGCAAGCCCGCGGACCACATCAAACGCCGCGGGGCCGCTGATGCGAATAATCGCTATGGCAGCCGGCGGCGCACCGCTGGACAGTGCAAAAATAGTATCGGTGGCGGACATCAGGGTGCTATTTTTTGTCTTTGCTGCTCACGCCCGACATGGCGGCCTTTGCACCGGTTTCGATCAGTTGTTGAAACAGCTGCAATCCCATTTGTCCCATTGGCGCGATTTGCTTGCCAAGTTCCTGCAGCTGGTCGATGCCGCCGGCGCCGTTCATCAGGTTCGTGACCTTTTCAACATAGGCCTCATTCGCCTTGGTCACATCGGGTAAACCCAAAAGCGCTCGGGCCTCTTCTGGCGAACAGTCGATCTCTATGTTCATCTTCATGGCCGGGACTCTCCTCTTGATGGTATGACATAGTATAAAGACAACATCGAATCACGCAATTGCGGAGAATGTCCGCACAGGAGCAAGATATGGGCGACATGATAAAGATTGCAGCATTGAATGAAGATGCCTTGTTTCCGGCATATCTCGCCGCTCCGGTTGGCGCAGCGAAAGCGGCTATCATCGTCATACCTGAAATATTCGGTGTAAATGCGGGCATTCGCCAAAAATGCGATCGCTTAGCTAATGACGGATATCTGGCGATTGCACCCGACATTTTCTGGCGTTTCGCACCCGGCGTTGAACTTAATCCCGATGTGGAAGCGCAGCTTCAAGAAGCGTTCGGCTATTTTGGCCAATATGATGCCGATGACGGCGTCAAAGACATTGAGGCTGCTATTCACGCAATACGGGGCGGCATTTCAGGGCACGCCCCCGTTCAAAAAGTCGGCTGCGTTGGCTACTGCCTGGGGGGACGACTGGCCTATATGGCGGCGACACGCACGGACATTAGCGCTTCGGTTGGCTATTATGGCGTCATGATTGATCAGATGCTCGGTGAGAGCCATGCGATTGCCCATCCACTCATGCTGCATATCCCGACCGCAGACCATTTTGTCGGTCCAGAGGCGCAGGCGGCGATCCATGCAGGACTTGGCAATCACCCGAAGGTGACTTTGCACGATTATGAAGGACTCGACCATGGCTTTGCCGCCGAGATGGGCAACCGCCGCAACGAAGCTGGCGCGGCATTGGCCGATTCACGCACAGCCGCGTTTTTTGCAGAGCATCTAAGTTGAGGGCTATCTGACGATCGTCAGATGCCCTCAAAAATTAGCGGCTGATCAGCGCGATGACGTAGCTGCCAACGCCCAAATCGGGGTCGGTCCAGCCTTCATAGATCATCTTGCCAGCAACATAGACAATCACAGCCATGCCCAGCCATGCAATCCATTTATAGCGTTCGATATATTGGGCGATGATGTTCGCAGCGACGCCCATGAGCGCAACGGCAAAGATCAAACCAACAATCATGATGCCCGGATGATCCTTGGCAGCGCCTGCAACGGCCAGAACATTGTCGAGGCTCATCGATACATCGGCAACCGCAACGGCCCATGCCGCAGCCGCAAAGCTTTTGGCAGCTGGAATACCGCTATTTTCGTCGCCTAAAATTTCAGGAGAGCCAGGCGATTCCGTTGCTTCGCTGCGTTGAAGGTCGCGGTACATTTTCCACGCAACCCAGATCAGCAACAATCCGCCGACGAAGATGAGGCCAATGACACCCATCAACAAATTGACCATCAACGCAAACACCACACGCAAAACCAGCGCAGCGATGACCCCGATGAAAATGACCTTTTTGCGCTGTTCCGGAGGCAGACCGGCGGCCAAAGCACCAACAACAATCGCATTGTCACCCGCAAGCACAAGGTCAAGCAAGATGACCGACCCCAAAGCGGTCCACGCGCTCGTGGTGTTCAGATTGGAGAAGTCATTGACGATATGACCCCAAATTTCGGCAGGTCCGCCAAGTGACATCGCCGATGACGCGGTCGCAATTAAAAATTCAAACATCATGATGTCGCCTATCGCTTACTGATTCATGGAATCGAAGAAGTCTTCGTTGGTCTTCGAATCCTTCATCTTGTCGAGCAGGAATTCCATCGCATCGATGGTGCCCATTTGCATAAGGATGCGGCGCAGGACCCACATTTTCTTGAGCTTGCCTTCCTCGACCAGCAATTCTTCCTTACGCGTGCCGGACTTGCCGACATCCAGCGCTGGGAAGATACGCTTATCCGCGACCTTACGATCGAGCACGATTTCAGAGTTGCCAGTACCCTTGAACTCTTCAAAAATAACTTCATCCATGCGGCTGCCGGTATCGATCAGCGCGGTTGCGATGATGGACAAGGAACCACCTTCTTCGATGTTCCGGGCCGCGCCGAAGAAGCGCTTTGGACGTTGTAATGCGTTCGCATCGACACCGCCGGTCAACACCTTGCCCGATGATGGAACGACCGTGTTGTAGGCACGGCCAAGGCGCGTGATAGAATCGAGCAAGATGACCACATCATGCTTATGCTCAACCAGACGCTTTGCTTTTTCTATAACCATTTCAGCGACTTGCACGTGACGGGTCGCGGGTTCGTCGAAGGTGGAGGAAACAACCTCACCCTTCACCGAACGCTGCATATCGGTGACTTCTTCTGGACGTTCGTCGATCAACAATACGATCAAGAATACTTCAGGATGGTTTTCGGTAATGGCGCGGGCGATATTTTGCAGCAACACGGTTTTACCCGTACGCGGCGGCGCAACGATAAGCGCGCGTTGGCCCTTACCTTGCGGGCTGACAATATCGATAACGCGTGCGGACTTGTCCTTCACCGTTGGATCAAGCGAGTCCAAAGTTAGCTTCGAATCCGGATAAAGCGGCGTCAGGTTATCGAAGTTAACGCGATGACGGACGGCGTCCGGATCATCAAAGTTGATCTTCATCACCTTGGTCAGGGCAAAATAACGTTCGCCATCTTTTGGCGCACGAATTTCGCCTTCAACGGTGTCACCGGTGCGCAGACCAAATTGGCGGACCATGTTTGGCGAAACGTAAATATCGTCTGGACCCGCCAGATAGTTTGCTTCTGGCGAGCGCAAGAAACCAAAGCTGTCGGGCAGAACCTCAATCGTACCAAGACCCATGATCTGCTCACCATCTTCGGCCAGCTCTTTCAGGATAGCAAACATGAGATCCTGTTTGCGCAAGGTCGACGCGCCCTCGACACCAAGCTCTTCAGCCATCGATACGAGGTCAGCGGGGTTTTTGCTTTTCAGCTCTTTCAAATGCATAGGTAATTCCGTTGAATGGACCATTGGCCCCGATTGCAGGTGGACATTTGTCCGATTGAGAGCCGGTTTTTAAAAAGACAACCGACAAGATGTTGAAAGTTGGTGGCGCGGTTGTTGTTGAGGTCGCGCCTCACGCCCAGGACGGGCTTGGGTTCGCAAATACTCCGCGATGCGTGCGCCGTCAACTGTTCTGCAAAAACGCGTGGCGTAATGTTTAGAATGGTTTGGCCACGACCAATATAACGATGATGGCGGCCGCAATGCCCGGCACTTCGTTCAACAGGCGTAATTGCTTGCCCGTCAGCTTCCGTTCGCCGCGTGCGAGCTTCTTTGCATAACCAACAATCCAGCCATGATATCCGGACAGGCCCAGCACGAAGAGCAATTTGGCATGGAACCAGCCTTCCGCCATCGCACCGATATGCCAAGCCAGAAATAGTCCCACCACCCAGACAATGATGATGGATGGATTGAGGATGATTTTGATAAGCTTGGACTCTCGGTCCACCCATTTGGCAGCCTCTTCAGACCCTTGCGCACTTTCCTGATGATAGACGAAAAAGCGCGGGAGCATAAACAGCCCCGCCATCCAGAAAATCACGAAAATGATATGGGCAGACTTTAACCAGATATACAGCACAGATAGCGTTTCCGTCATGACAACGGCCTTTATGGGTTAACCCTTGCGGACCAGTTTAAGAAGCATTTCGACATTTTCAATCGGCGTATCCGGCAAAATACCATGGCCGAGATTGAAGATATGGGGGCGGTCGGCAAATGCCGATAGAATATTGTCGGCGGCCTCTTTCAAGACCTGACCACCCGCAATCAGCGCGAGTGGATCAAGATTGCCCTGCACCGGAAGACCTTTTGGCAGCTCTCGGTTTGCCCAATGCGGATCAACCGTTTCATCCAATCCCAATGCATCAACGCCCGTACCTTCGGCATAAGCGGCAAGCTTTCCGCCCGCGCCTTTGGGAAAGCCAATGATGACTGCATTCGGATTGCGGGCTTTCAAACGGCGCACGATTTCCGCATTTGGCGCGATGACCCATTTTTGGAACTGTGCTGGCGACAAAGACCCCGCCCAGCTGTCAAACAACTGAACCGCATCAACGCCGGCATCAATTTGATTGCCGAGATAATCGACCGTTGCCGAAATAATCGCTTCGATCAGGCCAGCAAAACGCTCCGGCTCTGCATGGGCCATTCTGCGGGCCTCTGCTTGGTCTTTGCTACCCTGACCATGCACCATGTACGTAGCGACCGTCCACGGGCTTCCAGCGAAGCCCAGGAAGGTTGTTTCTGTTGGCAGGGCCGCCGATACTTTACGCACCGTGTCGATAACAGGCGCAAGCCGTTCAGGCGCTGGCACGAATTCTTCAAGCCGTGATTCCGCCAAGCGCGGTGCGAGCCTTGGGCCTTCACCGGTTTCAAACCACAGATCCTGTCCCATGGCGTGCGGAATGACGAGAATGTCGGAAAATAATATGGCGCCATCAAACCCAAAGCGCTTGATCGGCTGCAGCGTTATTTCCGTCGCGGCATCGCTGTCATACGCAAGCGCCAGAAACCCGCCCTTTTCAGCGCGAAGGGCGCGATATTCTGGAAGATAACGGCCTGCCTGTCGCATGAGCCAAATAGGCGGAACCGCTTCTTGGTTGCCTTTAAGAACGTTAAGCAGTTTTTTCGAGGCTTGCGCTGACATAAGCGGCAGAGATCCAATCAAAATATATATTTATATAAAGGATGATGAAAGATGATGTGCTGTTGATATCGCAGGCCTTAAAAGCTTTTGCGGATATTGCCAACATCTTGACGTCCAACGCCAAACGCAATCCAACGGAGTCGCACATTCCATCCCCATTATTCACAGGCTGTGGATAGGCAATTGCCCCTGTGGATAGGCTGTGCCCGAATCGAAAGGTTATTCGGCGATAGTGGGGAAGATAGGGTGGGTGAAAACTTGTCCCTTGATTTATCCCCAGCCTACCAACAAGACTGTGAGTCATGAGCCAACGTTTTCATCTTCATCTGCTTTCGGACTCCACAGGCGAGACGCTTGAAAACATTGCGAAGGCCGCATTGGCGCAGTTTGATGGCGCCGAGAATGTCGTAAAGCATTTTTGGCCGATGGTTCGTTCGGAAAGCCATCTCGACCGTATATTGCGCGACGTCGCGACCAACCCTGGCCTTGTTCTGTTCACATTGGTCAACCGTGACACGCGGCGCAAGCTGGAAACACGATGCCGTGCGATGGGTTTACCAGCGGTTGCTGCGCTTGATGCGGTGAGTGACGCCTTGTCGAATATGCTTGGGCAAGAGGCAAAGGCCCGGCCGGGCCGACAGCACGCGATGGACGCAGCCTATTTTGCCCGCGTTGATGCTATCCAATTTACCATCGCCCATGACGACGGCATCAATGCGCAAAATTGGGAAGAGGCCGATATCGTCCTTGCCGGCGTATCACGGACATCCAAAACGCCAACGAGCATTTATCTGGCCAACCGCGGATATAAGACCGCGAATATCCCCATCGTCCCCGAAGCACCGCCGCCACCGATATTGTTTCAATTGAAACACCCGATGGTGATTGGCCTTGTCACCAGCGCCGAACGGCTGGTTCAGGTACGGCGCAATCGTCTGCTTTCTTTGAATCAGGCGCCCGACACCGATTATGTCGATGAGGATAAGGTAAAGGCAGAAGTCGCGCATGCGCGGCGTATGTTTGCCGATAATGGCTGGCCGGTGCTGGATGTAACGCGGCGTTCGATTGAGGAAAGTGCCGCTGCGATCATCAACCTGTTCAATGAACGCGAACTGGCCGAGGCGGCAAAAATATGACCCTCATCCTCGCGTCACAAAGCGCCGGGCGGATCGCGATGTTGCGCGCTGCGGGCGTTGATGTTGAATCGTGCCCTGCGCTGGTTGATGAAGACAGCATCAAAACGGCGCTCATGCAATCGGGCGCCAAACCGCGCGATATTGCCGATGCACTTGCCGAAGCCAAGGCGCTCAAAATATCACGCAAACAGCCGACCGCGATGGTGCTTGGCTGTGACCAAATATTGGTGAGTGCCGACGGAAAAATCTTTGATAAGCCCGAAGATAAAAACCAAGCACGCGCACATCTGGCGGCATTGTCGGGCGCATCGCACAGGCTGATAAGTGCAGCGGTCATATGCGAACAAGGAAAGCCCGTCTGGCGGATTGTCGACAGCGCGCAGATGACAATGCGCACGCTCAGCGCCGCATTTATCGACCAATATGTCGACGCATATTGGGATGAAATACGGCATTGTGTGGGCTGCTATCGTATTGAAGCCGAAGGCGCGCAATTATTTGCCAGCGTAAGCGGCAGCCAATTCACGATAATTGGCATGCCCTTGCTTCCCATTCTTGACTATCTGCGGGTGAGAGGTTTTTTGCCGACATGACTATTTATGCCGAAGTTATCGGGCACCCGATTTCACATTCTAAATCACCGCTGATCCACGGCCATTGGCTGCGGCTTTTGGGATTATCGGGGGAATATCGGGCGCATGACGTGCTGCCCGAAAATCTGGAGCAATATTTTGCAACCCGCGCAGCCGATGCCAATTGGCGCGGATGCAACATCACCATACCCCATAAGATTGCGGCGCTGGATTTTGTGAGCGACCCGGGGGACGTTCGTGCGTCTATCGGTGCCATCAACACGGTATTCCGCAATGAATCGGGCGCTTTGGTTGCAACCAACACCGACGCAGGCGGCTTTTATGGCCCAATCGCAGATGTGCCTATCGCGGGTGAAACCGCAGTCGTGATCGGTGCTGGCGGAGCTGCGCGCGCGGTGCTTTTTGCTTTGGCCCAAGCAGACGTTGGCGAAGTGGTTCTCGTGGCGCGCAATGCCTTGAAGGCTGCGGGCTTGCTGGCCCATTTTGGCCTGAAGGGCAAAGTGATTGGATTTGACGCACGGCTACCCGATGCTGCCTTGCTCGTGAACGCAAGCCCGCTGGGTATGGTTGGGCAAGAGGCACTTGATATCGACCTGTCGCCGTTGCCAGAGCATGCGCTGGTCTATGATCTGGTATATGCGCCCATTGAAACGCCGTTGCTAAAGGCTGCGCGCGCACGAGATTTGGAAACGGTCGACGGGCTTGAAATGCTTGTGGGTCAGGCCGCCATAGCCTTTGAATTATTCTTCGGTGTTGCCCCACCAGAAGAAGGCGAAGATGAACTGCGCGCGTTGCTTTTGAAATGAACAAGCCGCTTATCATTGGGCTCACAGGCTCTATCGGCATGGGGAAATCGGCGGTGGCGGCGATGTTCGCGGATGAAGGCGTTCCTGTTTTTGACGCTGATGCTGCTGTGCATGATATGCAAAAGGCGGGCGGCGCGCTTGTCGCAGAAATTGAGGCGGCTTTTCCCGGAACCACCACTGCCGATGGTGTCGACCGCAAGGCGTTGGGCGCGGCGGTTTTTGGCAATCGCGACCAGCTCGCAAAACTCGAATCGCTTATCCACCCTGCGGTGGCCGAACGCCGCAAAGCGTTTCTCATGGGCCACCAAGACGCTGATATGGTCGTGTTCGATATACCCTTATTGTTTGAAAAGGGCGGACAAGCGGGCGTCGATGTGACCGTGGTGGTATCCGCGCCCGTGCCCGATCAACGCGCGCGGGTGCTCGCACGCCCCGGCATGGTCCCCGAAAAATTCGAACAGATATTAAAGCTGCAAATGCCGGATGCCGACAAGCGCGCGCGCGCCGATTATGTCATTGATACTGGACAGGATATTGCAGCAACGCGTGAAGATGTGCGCGCACTTGTCAAAAAGCTGCGCGTGGGTCTTGCATAAGGCTGCAAAGAGGCTCACATCTCATCATAGAATGCGTGAAATTATATTCGATACCGAAACGACTGGATTTGACCCCGCAACCGGGGATCGCATGGTCGAAATCGGCTGCATTGAAATGATCGGCCGGGTCATGACCGGCAATCATTATCACGCATATTTCAATCCGCTTCGCCCAATGCCCGCTGCCGCTGAGCAAGTGCATGGGCTTTCCGACCGCTTTTTGTCGGACAAGCCTGTTTTTGCGGACAAAGCGGATGAATTGCTCGCGTTTCTGGGTGACAGCCCATTGGTCGCGCATAATGCCAGTTTCGACTTCGGCTTTTTAAACCATGAATTGCAATATTGCGGACGCACACCCGTTTCGATGGACCGCATGGTGGACACCGTCGCACTTGCACGCGTTAAAAACCCTGGCGCCAAGCTATCGCTGGATGCCTTGTGTTCGCGTTACGGCATCGACCGCAGCCACCGTGTCAAACATGGCGCTTTGTTGGACGCAGAGCTGCTGGCGCAATTATATATTGAGCTCACCGGCGGCCGGCAAATTGGTCTTGGCCTCGCCGATAATGGCGTTTCGGATAAAGTTGTCGATCAAACCGACGATAGCAGCGTTCAGACAAGCAAAATTTTCCGGCCCGCGCGCGCGCATTCGGCTTCGACAGAAGAATTGGTGCGCCATGCGGATTTTGTAGCGAAGATTAAAGACGCGCTTTGGCTTCAGACGGGGTCATCGCTTTAACAAAGGAGACAGGCAATGGATATCAGGGTTTCAGGACATCAGGTCGACACCGGTGCAGCACTCCAGACCCATGTGGAAACACGGCTTGGATCCATTGCTGAAAAACATTTCTCAAAAGCGTTATCTGCGCATGCGATATTTGGCCGCGCGCCGCATGATGGCTTCACCAGTGACATTGTGATGCACGTGATGCAGGGCCTTGTCCTGAAAGGCCGAGGTGAGGCGCAGGACGCGCATGTCGCCTTGGACCGTGCTGCCGAACGCATTGAAAAACAATTGCGCCGTTATATGCGCCGCCTGCAGGACCGCCATGTCCAGACGGCCTATGCGGTGGCGCAGGAAGAAGCAGCCTATACGGTCTTTGACAGCAGTGACGACGATCTGGAGACAGCGGCACCCGACGCACCAGTAATTGTCGCTGAGATGCGGACCGATATCCCTGAATCTACGGTGTCGGATGCGGTTATGTTGATGG
>NZ_JBIIMC010000040.1:0-16475 GCF_044338195.1 Sphingorhabdus sp.
TTGACGTTGCTGCATCGAAGCTCTCAACGATCGTGCCGGTGGCCGATCCTGAGCGTATAGTGATGGTGCCTGTACCGCGCGCAATCGCCTCGGAGAAGGTGAGGACGATGTTGTTACCAACAGCCACGCCTGTCGCTGCATCGGTCGGTGAGAACGATCTGACAGTCGGCGCTGTAGTATCGGTTGCCTGTGCCCCCCCCTGGAGACTGTAGGTACCAGCATCAGTTCCAAAGCTCGCAGCTTGCAGATAGTATGTACCGCTGCTGGTGGCTGTGAACGTGATTTGCGAGTTAAGTGAAGATCCAAAGTCATCATTATAGGCAAGCCGCGTCAGGTTCGAATCGTACAAAGAAAGATATGGGTCGTAGGATCCTGATGTTGCGTTGAGATTGAATGTGTATGTGACCCCTGCTGTGAGCGAGACACGGAATAAATCGTCGTCGTCTAAGTAATTTATTGTCCCGGTGATCGCGGCCCCTCCGATCGTAACAACCCCCGTCGTGGCGGTATTGTTCGCATAGTCGTCAGCAGCAGTTGTCGTAGCTCTCAGACTATATGCGCCAGTGCCACTAAAGCCTTCAGCTGCCAGATAGTATGCTCCGCTGCTGGTAGCTGTGAACGTAATCTGTGAGTTGTTTGAAGATCCAAAGTCATCGTTAAAGGCAAGTAGTGTCAGGTTCGAATTATATAGGGAGAGCAATGGATCGAGCGATCCCGATGTCGCGTTCAAGTTGAATGTGTATGTCGCTCCTGCTGTTAAATAGACACGGAAGGCGTCGACATCGTCAGCGACTTCTATAGTGCCTGTTGTGGGAGCAGATTCAATAGAAACAACCCCTGTCGTAGCGGCCGTGTTCGAGTAGTCGTCAGAAGTCGTTGTAGGTGCGCTTCCGGTTGTGAAGTCGTACGTGGATGTACCTCTGTATGCATTGCCCGCAAGGTCACGGATATTGCCTGAACTGAACACGACGAAGTAGCGCGTATTGCCTGCCAGGTTGTTCGTGGGATCGATGGTGAGCGTTGAGCCGGAGATAGATATCCGGTTTGACGTTGCTGCATCGAAGCTCTCAACGATCGTGCCGGTGGCCGATCCTGAGCGTATAGTGATGGTGCCTGTACCGCGCGCAATCGCCTCGGAGAAGGTGAGGACGATGTTGTTACCAACAGCCACGCCTGTCGCTGCATCGGTCGGTGAGAACGATCTGACAGTCGGCGCTGTAGTATCGGTTGCCTGTGCCCCCCCCTGGAGACTGTAGGTACCAGCATCAGTTCCAAAGCTCGCAGCTTGCAGATAGTATGTACCGCTGCTGGTGGCTGTGAACGTGATTTGCGAGTTAAGTGAAGATCCAAAGTCATCATTATAGGCAAGCCGCGTCAGGTTCGAATCGTACAAAGAAAGATATGGGTCGTAGGATCCTGATGTTGCGTTGAGATTGAATGTGTATGTGACCCCTGCTGTGAGCGAGACACGGAATAAATCGTCGTCGTCTAAGTAATTTATTGTCCCGGTGATCGCGGCCCCTCCGATCGTAACAACCCCCGTCGTGGCGGTATTGTTCGCATAGTCGTCAGCAGCAGTTGTCGTAGCTCTCAGACTATATGCGCCAGTGCCACTAAAGCCTTCAGCTGCCAGATAGTATGCTCCGCTGCTGGTAGCTGTGAACGTAATCTGTGAGTTGTTTGAAGATCCAAAGTCATCGTTAAAGGCAAGTAGTGTCAGGTTCGAATTATATAGGGAGAGCAATGGATCGAGCGATCCCGATGTCGCGTTCAAGTTGAATGTGTATGTCGCTCCTGCTGTTAAATAGACACGGAAGGCGTCGACATCGTCAGCGACTTCTATAGTGCCTGTTGTGGGAGCAGATTCAATAGAAACAACCCCTGTCGTAGCGGCCGTGTTCGAGTAGTCATCAGAGGGCGATGAAAACGATTCAGAGCGTTTTCCATTAGGCGCGACACGTGCTATTTCAGACATAACATCCCCTCTTCTGTACGTACTTTTACACTAAAAATCTATATCTTTCAAAGCATATGAAAAATAATAAGCTCGATAAAATACAATATTAAATTTTTTTCATATTCCGAAATTTCAACGATAGCATTAACCATTTCGGCATCCATTACAATAATGAAATAGCGTTACAAACCCTATGCTTTTAGACCTATTACCGAGAGGTGGAGCTGTGACGTTCTAGAAGCCCTTTTTAGTCTCCAGATCACCAACTGGAATGCTCTCAAGATCTGAGAGTATCGATGTAACTATCGGTAGATCACCCCGCCGTTTCTGGATGTCAAAGTTAGCTGCCGGATCGTAGCGTGTGATTTGTGGCAACAAAAATGGTGCCTCGAGGCGGCCGATGGCGGCAAGTAAAGAGGCCCGCGCAACATATTCTTCGGCTAACGCCTTCACGTAGTTGGTTCGCACGCCCAAAAGGTCACGCGCAAGATCAAGGACGTCGAGAGTAGTCCGGTCACCAGCCTTTTCCTGGATCACAACGCCATCATAAGCTTTCCGGGCGGTTTCGCCTGCAGCGCGATAGTGCTGGAGGGACTGTCCGGCCGCATACCATGTATTCCATGCCTCGGACACTGCTTGCTGCGTATCACGCAGCGCTGCCTGAATTAACCGCACATCAGCATCATTAGCTTGTTTAGCTGCCTCAATCCTAGCGCGCCGACCTCCGCTATCTATAATTGGAACCGCAAGGACAACCGCCGAGCGTAATTCGGTTGTGCGACGATCGTTAGAATAGGGCGTCACTGTTCCGTAAACGGCACTGCTTTGCAGCGTTAAGTTGGGATATTGTTCAGCGCGGGCCGCAGCGAGTTCTGCGCGCGATAATTTTTCTCGCGCAATTGCCCCTTGGATAACAGGACTGTCAGTATAGGCCGCGGTTAAGGCCTCCTCTAGCGACGTGACACCTATCTCGAGTGGTGGAGGTGGAGCGAGTATTCCTGCAGGCGCCCCGACGCTTTGCAAAAACCGCGACTCACTTACCCTGACGCTGCTCTGCGCGTTCAGTAATTGAGCGCGCCCAATGGCCACACGCGTTTCTACCTGCTGAAGATCGGTTACAGTTACTTCGCGCACGCGAAATCTGGCCGAGCTTGCCGACAATTGACGATCAAGCAGATCAAGGTTCTCCGCCGTGATTTCGGCTGCTGCACGGTCCCGCGCAAGGAATAAGAACCCCTCAATCACCGTTAACATCGTTTGCGCCTCAACTAACCGAAGTTGGTTGCGACCGAACTCAATGCGCGCGATTGCTGATTGCTCAGAAGCAAAACGGCGACCGAAACTAAATAACGGCTGTGTAAAAATCAGAGACGCGGTCGAAGAAAATCCCTCAATAGCGGACCAATTCTGATTTAAGAATTGACTGCGGTCCCTGGCGAACCGTTGCCGTGCCTCGATGCTTATCTGTGGCCCATAGGCAGAACGGGCAACGGGATATAACGCATCGGTAGAACGCAATATACCCCTTTGCGCCAGTAGGTTGGGGTTCTCATCATAGGCGCGTGTTAATGCTTCCTCCAGATGCGTTACCTGCTTACCTAAGTTACCATCATGATCAGACGAGGTGTCCTGCGCATGCGCGACAGAAGCAAAGCTAATGGCTAAGCAGCAGCCGAATGAAATGACCGCTCTACTCATCCCGAAATGCTCGAGAAAATTGGTCGCGCAGTGGTTTAGTGAGATATGAGATCATTGAACGGTCGCCCGTTTCGATGAATACCTCTGCGGGCATTCCCGGCTTCAACATAAGCAGAGGGTAACGCTTCAGTTCTGCTTGATTGATAGCGATACGCGCAGGATAATAACTTGTGTTGGATACTGGATCGAACGTAAGGTCCGCTGCGACAGTAATAACCTTTCCGGATATTTCAGGCGTGGTCGTATTGCTGAACGCGGTAAAGCGGATGCGAGCCGCTTGCCCTTCCCTAACACGATCAATGTCCTGGGATATAATAACGGCTTCAACTATCATGGCGTCACCATCGGGGACGATTTCCATAAGGGTTTCAGCTGGGCGAACGACGCCGCCGACGTTGTTAAAAGCGAGTTTATCTACCACACCATCATATGGCGCACGAACCAAACTGCGGCTTTGGGCATCGCCTGCCGACACGCTGCGGATTTGCTGTTGGTTTAGCGCAGTATTGAGTTGTGCGAGCTGGGCGCCAGCTTCAGAACGATAGGTCTCATCGAGTTGAATGATTTGTTGGCGCGCCTCCGTTATGCGTGCCTCTACCTGCGCGATTTCTGCCTGCATGGCGTTGATATTTCCATCGACCTCAGCGGCAGCGCGCTCAAGCTGGTTGAGGCGGCTAATAGTAACCAGATCCTGGTCCCAAAGCTCACGAACGCCTTGACGCTCTGGATCGATCAGTGCGGATTGCTTTTGAAGTGATCTAATTCGTGCGCGTTGCGCAGCAATTTGTTGTTCATATTGGACAATACGGGCAGAAATCTGGGCTTTTACACCCGAATGCTCCGATTGGCGAATGCGGAACAATCTTTGCTGGTCTGCCATGGCCTTCGCTGCTTCAGGATTTTTGGTAGACTGGTTTGAGGGAAACACGATGCGGGCCAACCCCAGCCACTCTGCTTGCAGTCGTGCACTCTGCGCAAGCATTTGGTCCACACTGAGGCTTGAGAACTCCGCATCTGCTTCACTTACTTGGTCATCAAAGCGCATCAAGACTTGCCCTTGCCGCACGCGCTGGCCATTGCGCACCAGAATTTCAGCGATTACTCCGCCTGTTGGGTGCGCAACGCGCTTTACGCGAGACTCAACGCCAATCTGGCCGCCTGCAATAACGGCCCCTCCAATGGGAACCAGCATGCCCCCCACTAAAACCATCGCGAGCAGCAGAATTGCACCGATTAACAGCGAACGCAGCTTGTGCTTAACGCCTACCTCCGGATCATAAGCGTCGGGGAGTAACATGCTGACGTGTGACATGTTAAAGTGTCCTGTTTTCTGGGACGGAAGCCGTGCTTGCTGATACCAACTTTGCGAGAACTTCTCGCGTTGGACCAAACGCAGCGATTTGTCCGCCGCGCATAATCATAGCGTGACTAGTTTGTTCAATGACACCCGGACGATGGGAGATAACAACCGCAATCCCGCCGCGCGCACGGATCGCGAGAATAGCGCCTTCCAGCGCTTTATCACCCTCCGCATCCAGGTTAGAGTTCGGCTCGTCCAGCACCACCAGAAATGGGTCCCCAAAAAGTGCACGCGCGAGGCCTATGCGCTGGCATTGGCCGCCAGGAAGGGTCTCGCCGCCAGGACCAACATGAGTGTCGTATCCTTGCGGAAGTCCAATTATCAAGTCGTGGACCCCTGCAGTTCGCGCAGCAGCAATGACCCTTTCAGACATCGCTTCGGGATTGACTTTACCATCTGGATCGAACCGTGAAATATTTTGGGCCACAGTACCCTCTAGGAGCTCAACTGTTTGAGGTAGATACCCAACATACTGCCCCCGTATTGCTTCTGCCCATTGGTCAAGTGCGCTACCGTCAAGCCGGACATGCCCCTGCACAGCTGGCCAGATGCCGATTAGCGCTTTACCTAAGCTTGATTTCCCGGCACCGCTTGGTCCGATCACTCCACATGCATCACCTGCCTTCAGCGAAAAGCGGGCGTCATTAATGACCATGATTGGCGAACCTGGCGCAGTTACATATAAACCTTCGACATCAAGCCGGTCGACCGGCCGAGGGAGGGACGTTATTACTTTTAACGGCAGTGGTACCTTTTCCAGCAATTCGGTGATGCGATCCCAACCGTTTCGTGCTGCAATCATGTTCTTCCAGTTGCCAATAACCTGATCGACTGGAGCCATTGCTCGACCAGAAAGGATTGCGGCAGCAAAAATCACGCCGCCACTTGCACGGTCATCTATCACCAGTAGCGCGCCAACTGTGAGAACAAGCGATTGCAAGGCTAAACGTAGTATTTTGCTCCAACCAGTAAACACGACTGTACTGTTGTTCAGAGTGTTTTGGATTGCGGTGTAACTCTGGTTTATAACCTCAAAACGCTCCTGCATCCGTTCACGCATACCAAGCGCCGCAAGAAGTTCCACATGCCGTAGGTTTGTATCTGCTGCTCCATTCCGCTTAGCGGCTATTTGGGCGACCCGGGAAGACGGGCGCCTCATAGCTCGGTCGGTAAATACAGTCAGCGAAAAAATAACAATTGCCCCCGCTAAAGTGGTGAACCCCAGCCACGAATGCAAAGCGAATAGCACCGCGATAAAAATCACCATCCATGGCAAGTCGAACAACGTCGCGACACCTCCCGAAAGGAAGGATCGGATTTGGTCCAAATCACGCATGGGGATCAACCCCTCAGCCAAAGAATGTCGGCCGCTGAGCCGCATTTGCGATATAGCGTCTTGAACACGGCGCGATAGTTGGCGGTCGAGTGCATTGGCAACATCGGCCAAAATGCTGGAGCGCAGTGTATCGAAGTAGCCTTGGAAAATGTAAACAACGCCGAGTAGTGCAAGCAGGCCCAATAGAGTAGGAACAGAGCGGCTTGGAAGAACCGAGTCATAGACTAGCATCATATAAAATGCGCCGCCAAGCATCAGAATATTTAGAACTGCGCTTACTGCAAAAGCTGCGATAAAAACACGTCTGTACGAAGCAGTCGCATCCCAAAGTTCACCACTGCGCATTAACGATTTAAAAAGCACAACCAATGTCTCCCTGCCCAGCGCCGGTAAGTGGAAATGGCCTTATTGTCACGCTCAATCTTACAAGCGGTGCCTTAGAGGATGAGGACCTTGTCTCTTGGTTTAGACAAGACCGGAAATGCGGTGCGGGCTGTATTCAGGCCGCACGCTGAATATAACATAAAACACCGGGAAAATGGTGCCCGAGGGCGGATTTGAACCACCGACACGCGGATTTTCAATCCGCTGCTCTACCCCTGAGCTACTCGGGCTACACGGCAAAAACCGCGTGGGAGCGCAGCCTATAGAGAGGCGATACGCCCCTTGGCAAGCGCAAAATCAGTCTATGTCGTCTCCGCCAAAACTATCTGCATAATCCGCCGGTGGACCGGGCACGCGATAGCCCTCATCCAGCCATTTGAGCAGATCGCGATCCTTGCATCCCTGACTACAGAATGGTTTGGCTTCAGGCTGTTGTGGCTTCCCACATAAAGGGCATTGATTAGCTTTGCGCGACATGCACATGCCCATAGCCTGTGGCATTTTCATCTGCAACAACCGCAACCCCTGCCCCCGCTAGACGCGCGCATTCGGCGCGCAGCGGCTGCCAGCGTTCGGACGACAACAGATGCGCCACCGCGGGGCGTGCCGTTATCGTTCTTAATCCGAAACCCGATGACCGTGCGGCGCTACGCAATAACCAATAAGCCTGCGTTTCATCGGACAAGGCGACAATGCGGGTGCCGAACAGATGATCCAGCACCGAAGGCCGCGGCCGGGCGCGTACGACTTGCATAAGGCCATAGCCATTGATCGCGGTGCGTTCGAAGGGGCGGCTGTCCTGTGCAGACGCTGCGTCAAAGATGTTCGCGATTTCCGCGCGCTGGGCTTTGGCCTCCATCGACACAAAATCGATCATGACCATCGCACCGACCTGATACAGACGCAGCAGCCGCGCTATTTCCACGGCGGCGATGCGGTTAATGGCAAAGGCATCACCAATACCGTCGACATCGAATACCAATCCGGCCTTCGTGCGTTGAAAACTGATGATAACATCACCAATCTGGGAGTAGCCCGCAATGGCGGTGTCAAAGCCCTCATCGATAGCGTGCGGAGCAGTCGAGCCGCCAAACGCCGCCAGACGCTGGTTCCACAGACCATCGTTCGACGAAGGGTCAGCGGGCAAGGAATCGCGCAAGGCAACCTCGGGCGGTTTAATGCGTCCAGGCTCGGCAATGGCTTCCCTCGTCACTTCAAACGCGACATTTGTGCCTTCGGCCGCGCCCATCTTACTGCGCAGCAAAACTTCGCTGCCATCTTCGGTAATAATATAGGCGCCCGCTGGTGTGCGCCGGTCGACACGGCCCATGCCGCATTCGCCAAGCACCCAATGCGCATCGCGCTGAATATGAATTTCGACGATTTTACCGTCTTCGATGCGCGCGGCGCGGCGTTCGCCCGGCGCATCATCGCGCCACAATTCAGGCAAGCGTATAGCCCGATGCACGTAGCAAGGTGCGCGTTTCATGCAGCGGCAATCCAACGACGCCCGAATGGCTTCCCGCCATCCAGTCAATCAACGCCTCTGCCCTGCCCTGAATGGCATAGCCACCGGCTTTGCCCAGCCCCTCGCCACAGGCGATGTAGCTTTCGATTTCTTCGGACGACAAACGCTTAAAGCGCACAATGCTGTCGCAAAGGCGGCTGCGCATCCGTCCGTCCGCGTCAATGACGGCAACCGCGCTCAAAACATGGTGGCGGCGGCCATTTAACAGTTCCAGAAACCCGCGTTGCATATCGCCATCGGCCGCTTGCGGCAGGATACGGCGGCCGACTGCGACGGTCGTATCGCCTGCGATGACAATTTCACCCGCCGCGCGGGGGACGGCAACAGCCTTCTCCTCGGCCATACGCAGCGCGTAGACGCGCGGCACCTCGCCCTTGCGCGGTGTTTCGTCAATATCGGGCGAAGCTATTCGATCGGGCACCACGCCAAGCCGCGCAAGCAATTCGCGCCGGCGCGGGCTTGATGATGCCAATATGAGTGCAGGGTTCAGACCCAAGGTCTGCCGCCCTTATTTAAAGCGGTACGTGATCCGGCCTTTGGTCAGATCATAAGGGGTGAGTTCGCACAAAACCTCATCACCCACGAGAACGCGGATGCGGTTTTTGCGCATTTTTCCGGCGGTATGGCCCAACACTTCGTGGCCATTTTCCAGCTCAACACGGAACATCGCGTTTGGCAGCAGCTCACGTACTGTCCCGCGCATTTCGAGTAATTCTTCTTTTGCCATTCGGCCCCTTAAATCGTCAAAAATCCAAACTTGGTGCGCCTTTAAACCACATGTTGGAAAAAGGGAAGCGCTACAGTATATTCACGCTATTGCGACAAAATGCCACAAGGTTCATCTGTGCGCAACGTTGTAACGCGTAATGAAACCCGTGCTTTAACAATATAAACTGAGTTTCTCCCCCCGATGAAAATTTTTCCGATTAGCTTCCTCCTGCTTGCCACGACTGCGGTGCCCGCCATGGCAACCGTTGATGCACAGGCCACCGGCAGCACGGTCGCCATCGCGCAAGATGATGACCAGATAGCTGTTGAAGAAGGCACATCGCGTGAAATTGTCGTGACCGCAGAGCGCATTCGCGGGTCGGTCGATACCGACGTCCCGCCCGTGGAGCAGCTGAACGAAGCCGATATTGCGTCATTAGGCGCATCGTCGTTGACCGATCTGGTCGCGGCGGTTGCACCGCAAGCCAATTCGGGCCGTGGCCGTGGCGGCGGTATGCCGATCATATTGCTAAATGGTCAGCGTGTTTCGGGCTTTCGCGAATTGCGCGATCTGCCACCCGAAGCCATCCGTCAGGTCCAGATTTTCCCCGAAGAAGTGGCGTTGAAATATGGCTATCGCCCCGATCAACGCGTCATCAACTTCATATTGAAAGATAATTTTGCATCATTCGCCACCGAATTTGAACATGCACAGCCCGAAGCTGGCGGTTTTGGTAGCAATGAATTGGAAGCGACGCTGACGCGCATTGGTGCCAGCACGCGCTTCAACCTTGATGTGGAACTGGAACGCGCGACCGCGTTGACCGAAAGCGAACGGGACCTGATTGCCTCCAATGGTTCGCTGCTGGCGCGTGGCGGTAATATCAGCGGCCTTGGCCCGAATGGCGTGATATCGCCATCGCTGAACGCTGCGGCAGGTTCCACGGTCACGCAAGCAGGCGTTCCGATTGGCATTGCCAACCCGACCTTGGCGCAATTTGCAGGCACCGCAAACCGGCTGAACGATAGCAACATCGGCGATGCCCGCACGCTATTGCCGCGAACCGAACGGCTCGAAGTCAACGGTACATGGAGCCGATCGCTTGGCCCACAGACCGGCCTGTCGCTCAACGCCAATTATGCGCTGAATGGCAGCGCATCCTTGCTGGGTTTACCCGGAACCAGCTTCATATTGCCCGGCAGCAGCCCCTTTTCGCCTTTCGGCCAGGACGTGACGCTCAGCCGCTATTTCGACACGCCGCGCCCGCTTGAGCGCGAGAGCGAAACGCATGTTTTCCAAACCGGTGGCACGTTCAATCATGTGCTGGGCCGGTGGCGCTGGACGGTGACGGGGAATTACGCACGCACCGACAATGAAACCCGCACCACGCGCAACGCAGACTATACCGCTTTGCGCGCGGGCGTCCTTGCCGGCAGTGTGAACCCGTTTGCCGCTGGTTTTGGGGCAGACCTGTTGTTTCTGGCACCCGATCTGGCGAGCAGCCTGAACCAAAATCTGGATATCCGCAGCACCTTGGCGGGTTCCGTGCTCACCCTGCCCGCTGGCGAAGTGCAGACGACATTTGCGTCCGGTTTCACACGCCAGATGCTCGACAGCGAAACATGGCGGTCGGGTGTCACCACCAATGTTGCCCTGCGCCGCAATATCATAAACCAATCGGTCAACGCCGAAGTGCCAATCACAGGCCGCGATTTCGGCATTGGTTCCACAATCGGCGAATGGTCAATCAACGGCAATATCGGGTTCAGCGACCTATCGGACTTTGGCCAGCTTGTTGAATATGGCGCGGGTCTGCGTTGGGCCCCTGCCCGCAACCTGACATTTCAGGCGTCGATTACCGGCGATGAAAATGCGCCCGGCATTGGCCAGTTGGGCAACCCGACTTTAGTCACGCCCAATGTCGCGACCTATGACTTTACCCGAGGGGAAAGCCTATTCATCAATGTCATAACCGGCGGTAACGCGGCATTGATTGGTGAAAAGCGCCGCGACCTGATCCTAAACGCCAACTGGACGCCGGCGTTCATCAAGGATTTCGCGCTTCAGGCGAGCTATTTTAGAAACAACAGCCGCAATACAACCGCGTCCTTTCCATTGCTAACCCCGGAGATCGAGGCTGCGTTCGCAAGCCGCGTCGTGCGGGACGTAAATGGCCGCCTAGTGAGCGTGGACCAGCGACCGGTGAATTATGACCGTGAAACGTCACAGCGTATTCGCTGGGGCTTTAACGTGTCCGGAAATGTCGGCGCAACACCGCCAGCACGCGGGCCCTTTGGTGGCCCTCCCGGCGCGGGCGCTCCCCGTGGCCCCGGTGGCGCCCCCGGCGCGGCTGCACCCGCTGGCGCTCCGCGTGGACCAAGCGCCGGTGGCGGTGGTCGCGGCTTTGGCGGCGGTGGTTTTGGTGGTGGTGGCGGTCAGCCGAGCCGCTGGAACATCGCTTTGTACCACAGTTACCGTATTCAGGACGAAATCCTGATCCGTCCCGGCGTTCCGGTGCTCGATTTGCTCAATGGATCGGCCACCAGCAGCAATGGCGGCGCGCCACGGCATGAGGTCGAACTTTCGGGCGGTATGTTCCACAAGGGCTTTGGTTTGCGCCTGCAGGGCACGTACAAGAGCGGCACGACCGCCAATGGCACTGGACTGCCCGGCAGCAATGATCTGCGCTTCAGCGACCTTGCAGCGATCAATGCATTCCTGTTCGTCAACCTCGACCAACAGGCACGCGTTGTGAAGGCGATGCCGTTCCTAAAGGGTAGCCGCGTGACGTTCCGTGTTGAAAACATCCTCAACGACATTGTCGATGTGCGTGACCAAAACGGCAAACTGCCGCTGGGGTATCAGCCGGGATATATCGACCCACGTGGCCGTGTGTTTGAACTGAGCTTTAGAAAGCGGTTTTAGCGGCACATAAAATGCCAATACCCAACGAAAAAGGCCGCCCCCTTCGGGACGGCCCATTCGTTGCAGCTTTTCAGCTTATTTGGCTGCGAGCGTGACCGTAACGGGCGGCGCCTTGTCCGGGTCAGATGCAATATAGGCGGGGTTGAAACGCTCGGCCCAAGCCTCCGCCTCTTTCAACCATTCAATATGCACGTCTTCATATGGCAAATTATGTGTGCCCTTTGGTTGTTCGACATAGCGGAAATCGACGCCCTCTTTCTTGCCCGAACCCTTTAACCGCGACACGAGTGTGCGCGATTGTTCGATGGGGATACGCGCATCGCGCAATCCGGCGACGATCAAGATAGGCGACCATGGTCCGTTGGTGTTGCGTGCCGACGAAATGCCGATGAGGTCATCTGCCGTCGCTTGGAAATTTGCACCGAAATCACCAAATGAACGCGTGTCATAGGCTTTCATCATCGGGAAGTCATACACGCCCGCGCCTGCAATCGCGCATTTCCACTTGTCCGGATCGCGCTGCGCGCCACGTGCTGTCGCATATCCGCCATAGGACCAGCCCATGATGCAGGCACGTTTCGGGTCAATCAGTCCGGACTGGCCAAACCATGTCAGGACGTCATTCAAATCATCCTGCATACGCAAGCCATAACCATTGGGCTTGCGACCTTCCTTGACGAATTCCTTACCATAGCCACCCGAGCCACGGTAATTTGGCTGAATGACGACATAGCCAAGCTCTGCCATCGCCTGATGCCATGGGAAGAAACCGAATTCCTCTTGGTCACGAACACCGAAAGGGCCGCCATGTGGCATGACAATGACGGGCAAATTCTTGCGATGTGGCCGGTGACGTGGAAATGTCACCACTGCCTCAATTTCCATGCCGTCTGATGCCTTGTACCGAATGGAATCGGTTGGGTTCATCTGGAAATCCTTAAGCACAGGGTGCGCCCAGCCCAGAAGGTTCAGGTTACCAGTCTCTGTATCAAACAGAAAATAGCCACCCGGCGCATCAACGTCGGCGATCAGCATAAGGATTTTGGTATCGCCGTCATTGCTCGCAATAATTTGCGCGTTCCCGCGGCCAAAATCTTCGTCCATCAGCTTTTGGACTTCCGCCAAACGTGGATCAAACCAACGCGTACGATCTCTCGTGCTCGTGTACGATACGCCGGCAAGCTGGTTGCGGTCCTTATTGGCAATTGTTCCGCCCACATCATAGCCTTTGACGCCAAATATGGGTTCGCCAACAATCTGCATCGTCTTCAAATTGACTTTGTAGACCTTGCGATAGCCATCCTTGTTGCTCGTCGCGATGGCCATGTCTGGTTCATCCAGGAAGATATCCGGCGTGATCTGCGTGCCCGTAAATGTTGTATCGGCTTCATTCGAAACGGTCTTCATGGTGCCGCTTGCATCGGAACGATACATCAGGCGCTGCTTACCGCTATCGCCATCGCTGCCGACACCGGCACGGATGACACCCTTGCCGTCGACCAACCAGCTGCCGACCTCAACATTGGGGCGCATGACGGTCTTGAACTTGCCAGAGCGGACATCGACTTCAATAACTTCGGGATTTCCGCTATAGCTCATGTCTTTCAAAACATCGCGCGAGACCAATAATGTCTCCTTTTCATCGTCGATGAACAGGATATTCGCGCCGCTTGCACCCGCACCGTCCCACGCCAGCGGACTGATTTTTTTGGTCTCAATGTCATAGGATACTAAGCGCGAAACGTCAGAGCGGCGACCTTGCAGGATTTCACGTGACCCAACGCTAAAGACGATCGTGCGGTTGCCGACAAAGCGCCATGAACCAATGGTGCGATCTCCCGCCTCGCGGAATTCTTCTGCTTGGGCAAAGAATATCGGCGCAGATCCAGGCTTAGTGACATCGATATAACCCAGGCTATCGACGCCATCCTTGGTCATCATCACTGCGATTTTTGTACCGTCCGGAGACAGGCGCGGCGAACGCATGAAAGGCCGCTTCCCAAATACAGCCGTATCGACCCGGCCACGGGGGGCGTTAACAATGATTGTTCGGGCATCCGTCGCCTGCATTGCAGCGGCAGTGAGGGGCGCAGAGCCATTTCCGGTTTCCGCAGCGGCAACACTAAAAGGAAGGGCGGCACTTAGGAGTAACGTCGTCAAAATCACTTTTTTCATAGTCTCTGCTCCCCAGCACATGTTTTGTAATGCTATGGTTATACGTTCGATGAAAAGAGACGCAAGCAAGACAAAATACTGTGTCGAAGTTTTTCCATCAACCGAACCGACGGCCACGAAAAACCCCGCCGAAATCACTTCCGGCGGGGCTTTTTAAACCGTTAATGCGGTTACGTATTACATGGCACCATGGGCCAATGCCGCCAACAGAAGCAAGGCCACGATGTTCGTGATCTTGATCATTGGGTTTACAGCTGGACCAGCAGTGTCCTTATATGGGTCACCAACGGTGTCGCCGGTAACGGCTGCCTTATGGGCCTCCGAACCTTTGCCGCCATGGTTGCCGTCTTCGATATATTTCTTGGCATTGTCCCATGCGCCGCCGCCCGAGGTCATCGAGATAGCAACGAACAATCCGCCCACAATCACACCAAGCAGGAGCGCGCCGAGAGCTGCAAAGCCCTCTGCCTGACCTGCAACGGCAGTGATGATGAAATATACCGCAATTGGCGTCAGTACGGGCAGCAACGAAGGAATAATCATTTCCTTGATCGCGGCCTTGGTAACGAGGTCAACTGTACGGGCATAATTTGGCTTGGACTTGAAGGTCATGATGCCGGGGTCGTTCGCAAACTGGTCACGCACGTCCTTCACCACTTCACCCGCCGCACGGCCAACCGCAGTCATGCCCATCGCACCAAACAGGTACGGCAGAAGCGCGCCGAGCAGGAGCCCGACGATGACATAGGGGTTTTCAAGGCTGAAATTCACCTGAAGCTCAGGGAAATATTCCCGAAGGTCGGCGGTGTAACATGCGAACAGCACAAGTGCCGCAAGACCAGCCGAACCAATGGCATAGCCCTTGGTCACAGCCTTTGTGGTGTTGCCAACGGCGTCCAAAGCATCGGTCTTTTCACGCACCGATTCATCAAGACCAGCCATTTCGGCAATACCACCGGCATTGTCGGTGACTGGACCATAAGCATCAAGCGCCACAACCATACCGGCCAATGCCAACATCGCCGTTGCGCCAAAGGCAATGCCGATAACGCCAGCAAGCTGATAGGCGATGATGATACCTGCGCAGATCACAATCGTTGGCATCGCGGTCGATTCAAGGCTGATTGCCAGACCTTGAATAACGTTGGTGCCGTGACCCGTTTCCGATGCCTTCGCAATCGAACGGACCGGACGGTAATTGGTGCCGGTATAATATTCGGTGATCCAGATGATCAGGCCAGTGATGACCAGACCCAGCAACGAACAATAGAATAATGTCCGGCCGGTGAACCCGCCAACATCCGTTTCCATGCCGCCAAGAGCAAAGCTAATTGCCCACCAGATCGCAGGAACCGAAAGCACTGCTGTTACAAGGAAGCCCTTGTACATTGCGCCCATGATGTTCGTGCCGCCACCAAGACGGACGAAATAGGTTCCGATGATCGACGTGATAACGCACACGCCGCCAATCAACAGCGGCAAGCTCATGAGGTTCATGAACAATCCAGTGTCGGTAACGCCCTGCACCAGCAGCGCGATCAAAACCATCGTTGCACCAACGGTAACGACATAGGTTTCGAACAAGTCAGCCGCCATACCAGCGCAATCGCCTACGTTGTCGCCAACGTTGTCGGCGATAACCGCAGGGTTGCGTGGATCGTCTTCGGGGATTCCAGCTTCAACTTTGCCAACAAGGTCAGCACCGACGTCAGCGGCCTTGGTAAAGATACCGCCGCCCAAACGTGCAAAGATCGAAATCAGCGACGCGCCGAATGCCAATGCGACCAGCGCATCGATTACGGGGCGGCTGTTCGGTGCCATCATCGCGACATCGGTCAGATACCAAAAGAAGCCAGCAATCGCGAGCAAGGCAAGGCCAGCCACGAGCATACCGGTAATCGCCCCTGCGCGGAATGCCATGGTCAGACCGGCCTGAAGCCCTGTCTGTGCCGCAGCCGCCGTACGGACGTTTGCACGGACCGAGATATTCATCCCGATATAACCCGCAACGCCCGAAAGCACCGCACCGAGGACGAAGCCAACGGTTGGAATGACGCCAAGGAAAACCGCCACAAGCACCGCAACAGCAACGCCAACGATGGCGATGGTCCGATATTGACGGCCAAGATAGGCTTGTGCGCCTTCCTGAATAGCCGCGGCGATTTCCTGCATTTTTTCATTGCCAGCCGAGGCGCTCAGCACCTGGCGGCTGGTTACAAAACCGTACACGACGGCAAGCAACCCGCATATTATTGCAATAATTGTCAGAGACATGAAATTATCTCTCCCCTCCTGTTTATAAAAACAACTTCTGTTGCCACTTTCCTCCCGAAAAGTGCAAGCGGATGGGGTATAAGGCGGCATCGTCGGACATGGCAACCCTTAAACGCCGCCATTTCCGCC
>NZ_JBIIMC010000041.1:0-16344 GCF_044338195.1 Sphingorhabdus sp.
AAGATCCTGTTCGGCAAATGGTCGGGCACCGAAGTCAAGATCGACGGTGAAGACCTGTTGATCATGAAGGAATCGGATATCTTGGGAATCGTTTCCTAAACGCACCACCGGTTCGTCATCCTGAACTTGTTTCAGGATAACGCACTGTCCCCCCGTTATCCTGAAACAAGTTCAGGATGACGACCGATTTGAAATTTGAAGAAGGAAAAATATCATGGCTGCTAAAGACGTGAAATTCGGCCGCGATGCGCGTGAACGCATCCTGCGCGGCGTAGACATTCTTGCTGACGCTGTAAAAGTAACGCTTGGTCCAAAGGGCCGTAACGTTGTTATCGACAAAAGCTTTGGCGCACCACGCATCACCAAGGACGGCGTTAGCGTCGCCAAGGAAATCGAACTGAAAGACAAGTTCGAAAATATGGGTGCACAGATGGTCCGCGAAGTTGCTTCGAAGACCAACGACATTGCCGGTGACGGCACAACCACTGCAACCGTTCTGGCCCAAGCGATCGTTCGCGAAGGCATGAAGTCGGTTGCAGCGGGCATGAACCCAATGGACCTGAAGCGCGGAATCGACACTGCGGTAAACGCGGTTGTTGCTGACCTTGTAAAGCGTTCGAAGCCAGTTGCTGGTTCTTCGGAAATCGCACAGGTCGGTACGATCTCTGCAAATGGTGAAGCTGAAATCGGTAAGATGATTGCAGACGCCATGGAGAAGGTCGGCAAGGAAGGCGTTATCACCGTCGAAGAAGCTAAGGGCCGTGAAAGCGAGCTCGAAGTTGTCGAAGGTATGCAGTTTGACCGTGGTTACCTGTCGCCATATTTCATCACCAACACCGAAAAGATGTCGGTCGAGTTGGACAACCCATATATCCTCATCCACGAAAAGAAGCTCGGCAACTTGCAAGCCATGTTGCCAATCCTCGAAGCTGTGGTGCAGTCGGGTCGTCCATTGCTCATCATCGCTGAAGATGTTGAAGGTGAAGCGCTTGCAACTTTGGTCGTCAACAAGCTGCGTGGCGGCTTGAAGATTGCTGCGGTTAAGGCACCTGGCTTTGGCGATCGTCGCAAGGCGATGCTGGAAGATATCGCGATCCTCACCAAGGGTGAAATGATCAGCGAAGATCTGGGCATCAAGCTTGAAACCGTTACCTTGGGCATGCTCGGCCAAGCCAAGCGCGTCACCATCGACAAGGACAACACCATCATCGTCGACGGTGCTGGCGAAACCGATGCGATCAAGGGCCGCGTAGAAGCGATCCGTGCGCAAATCGAAAACACGACCAGCGATTATGACCGTGAAAAGCTGCAAGAGCGTTTGGCGAAACTCGCCGGCGGTGTTGCCGTGATCAAGGTCGGTGGTTCGACCGAAGTTGAAGTGAAAGAGCGCAAGGACCGCGTTGATGACGCGCTGCACGCAACCCGCGCAGCCGTTGAAGAAGGCATCGTCCCAGGCGGCGGTACTGCACTTCTGTATGCAACGAAGGCTCTCGACGGCCTCAAGGGCGTCAATGACGACCAGACACGTGGTATCGACATCATCCGCAAGGCGATTGTTGCTCCATTGCGTCAAATCGCAGCCAACGCCGGATATGACGGTGCAGTTGTCTCGGGCAACCTGCTTCGTGAAAACGACGAAACCATGGGCTTCAACGCATCAACCGATGTGTATGAAAACCTCGTAGCCTCGGGCGTTATCGACCCAACCAAGGTTGTCCGTACAGCGTTGCAAGACGCGGCATCGGTTGCTGGTCTGTTGATCACCACCGAAGCTGCAATTTGTGATGCGCCAGAAGATAAGGCTGCTGGCGCCGGCGGCATGCCAGGCGGCATGGGCGGAATGGGCGGCATGGGCGGTATGGACTTCTAATAGTCCAACGCTCGGCGCATGCTGAAATACGAAGGGCCGGTGGGGAAACTCACCGGCCTTTTTTGCGCGGTGTGGCTAGGAAATCAGCCCGACATTTGCTGCAGCATCTCGCCCATTTTCTGGTGGAGCATATTCATTGCCTTCAACGGCCGAACCATGACCTTGAAATGGGTGATGAGGCCATCATCATCGCAGCTGATCATATCGATGCCATTGATCGCGATCCCGTCGATCACGGTTTGGAATTCAAGAATGGCGCTGTTTTCGCGGTGCCATTCGCCGACATAGGCAAATTCGGCATTGCCCAGCGTGTGGCCAGCGGCAGCGAGATATTTGGCGGTGATTGCCTTGCCCACTTGCGGTGAGTGGACAACCGGGCTTTCGAAAACACAATCGTCGTGCAGGACGGCGGAGATAGCCGTTGCATCGCGTGACAGGGCAACTTTGTGCCAGATTTCGGCGGGGTTATGGGGCATGTCGTGTTCTCCTATACCGTAAGTGCTGAGCCTGTCGAAGCACGCCTGTCGGGGGTGGCGCCACAACCGATAAGCGCCCTTCGACGGACGCAGCCGCTTTGCAGCTGCTGCTCAGGGCTACGGTGGTTGTTAATAGCCAAGGTCTAAATTCACCATTGGCTCCAACGGCGCACCTTGGCGGTAGCGCTCCAGATTTTCGAAGAAGCGTGTTGCGGAACGCACGAACATCTTGTCCTGCGCGCGGCCCGACAGGTGCATGGTGACATGCGCGTTATCAAGGCTCCACAAAGGGTGATCGGCGGGCAAGGGTTCTGGCGTCGTCACATCGAGGAAGGCATTGGCGATTTGCTTGTCCTGTAACGCGGTGACCAATGCGTCTTGGTCAATCACGGAACCGCGCGCGATGTTGATGAGCGTTGCGCTATTCTTCATCGCGGCAAGTTCGTCTGCGCCAATCATGCCGTCGGTTTCCGCGGTGGCGGGAACGGCAAGGATGATCCAGTCAAAATCGCCCAATTGCGCGCGCCATTGATCGGGCGTCAGCGTGTTTGGACCCGCCGAGCGGCGCACAATGGTGACATCGACGCCAAAGGGCTTCAGCCGCTCTTCAATCAGCTTGCCAATCGCGCCATAGCCCAGCAGCAAAGCCTTCGAACCGAACAGTTCAACCTTGCCGGGCGAATCGAGCAGCCATTCGCGGCGTTCCTGCGCACGGACAACTTCGCGATAGTTCTTCGCGACGGTCAGCATGCCCATGACGACATATTCGGCGATGGTGATCGCGTTAATGCCTGCGCCATTGGTGACAACGCAGCCCTGCGCCTTCAACTGCGCCAGCGGCATGCCGTCGACGCCGGCATAAATGCTGTTCAGCCATTTCATGTTGGTGGCAGCATTGATGACCGTGGCCATATCGCCCTTGTCATACATGTCGAACCAGCCAATCTCCGCCTGCGGCGCGAGGGCAAGCGCCTCTTCCTTCGACATGAAGAAATGCGGCTCGATCCAATCGGGCAAGCGGGGTTCAATGAGGGGGCGCACAAGGCCCGACATTACAAGTTTCGTTTTGGTCATGCGGCAAATGCCTTCCAAGTGACAAAGATTAAGAACGGGATGCCGACAAGATCGGTGATCGCAATGGTTTTCAGCGCGGGCGGGGAGCCAGCAGACCAATAGAGTATCAAGAATGACACCATGCTGACGCCGACGCCAACGCTGGCCATGCGGCGGCTCGCAGGGTCAAACGCGGCCCAGACAGCAAGCAGAAAGATAACGAGGAACAACGCGGCGCGATGATGCAGCAACAGAAACAAGGGGTTATCGCTAGCGACGCGGTAAAGCTGCCCGATCATCGCCGGACGGAACAGCGCCAGCGCGGGCAACGCGTGGATAGCCGCAAGGATGAGCCAGGCAATTTTCAGCATCATATATCCAACTTCCAATCCCAACCAAGCGGATCGCCGTCCATGACTTCAACGCCTTTGGCGATGAGGTCGTCGCGGATGGCGTCGGACTTGGCGAAGTCTTTTTCGGCGCGCGCGTCTTTACGTGCGGTGAGGGCGGTTTCGATTTCGGCTTCGGTGATCACGGCGGCTTTGGGGCGGACACGGAGGTCTTTGCGGGTGAGGGTCATCAGGTTAAGGCCGAGGACGTTGTCCATCTCGGCGATAGCTGCGCATTGTTCGTTAATGTCGATTTTTTTGAGACTGATCAGCGTTTCCAGCGCGGTTATTGCGATAGCAGTATTTAGGTCGTCTTCGACTGCAGTGGTGAAGTCTTTAAGCGTCACCGAAATAGCCGGAGCAACGTCACCCTGAACTTGTTTCAGGGTCCATGTATCAGCCTCAACCATCGGTTTGTGGGGCACGATGGATGCTGAACCAAGTTCAGCATGACGTGCTTTAAGGTTTGAGACCCCCATCACCATCCGCTTCAGTCTCACAAACGCCGCTTGCAAACCCTCCCAGCTAAACTCCAGTTCGCTGCGGTAATGCGCTTGCAGGCACATCAGGCGGTAGGCGAGGGGGTGGAAGCCTTTGTCGATCAGCAATTGCACGCGCAGGAATTCGCCCGATGATTTGCTCATCTTGCCGCTGCGTTCGATCAGGAAATTATTGTGCATCCAAAATCGTGCGCCGCTGTGGTCACTGCCGCAGCGCGCCTGATTTTGTGCAATTTCATTGGGGTGGTGGATTTCGCGATGGTCGATGCCGCCGGTGTGGATGTCGAACGGCAGGCCAAGCAGCGCCTCTGACATGACCGAGCATTCCAGATGCCAGCCCGGCGCGCCTTTGCCCCATGGGCTGTCCCATTCCATTTGCCGCGTTTCGCCCGCTGGCGTCTTGCGCCAAATGGCAAAGTCGGCGGCGTGGCGTTTGCCTTCGACCTCTTCGATGCGGCCCTCTCCGTCCTCGGTCTTGGCGCGGGCCAATGCGCCATAATTGGCAACGGTCGAGGTGTCGAAATACAGGCCCGATTCCAGTTCGTAGCAATGCTTGTCGGCAATGCTTTCCGCATAGGCGATCATTGCGGGCACATATTCGGTCGCGATGGACCAATGCGCGGGCTGACGGATGTTCAGCGCCTTGATGTCATCCCAATAAGCTTGCGTGTAATGCTTTGCGATGTCCCAGATTGACTGTGCTTTTTCCGCCGCCATTTTCTCCATCTTGTCTTCGCCCGCATCGGCGTCGTCGGTCAGGTGGCCGACATCGGTGATGTTGATGACATGGGTGAGCTTATAGCCTTTATATGACAGCACCCGGCCAAGCGTGTCGGCAAAAACATAGGCGCGCATGTTGCCGATGTGCGGATAATTATACACCGTCGGGCCGCAGGTATAGACGCGCGCCTCGCCAGCGTGGACGGGTGTGAAGGTTTCCAGTTGCCGGGTCAGGCTGTTGAAGAGTTTAAGCTCGGACATGGATTGGCGATGCTGGAAATGGGTGCGTAGGTCAACCCACCTCCAATCTCTCAAAGTCACCCTGAACTTGTTTCAGGGTCTTACTTTGTCCACCGCCGTAAAAAAGTAAGATGCTGAAACAAGTTCAGCATGACGGTGATGAAAGCTTAAAAGGGCCGAATATCAGTGTTGCGCTGCAGTCGAGATGCGCCCTTCGACGGACGCAGGCGCTGCCTGCTGCTCAGGGCTGCGGTAATATTAAAACCCGTCCCAACGGATGGCTTGCCCACGCCGCGGCGTAGCTGTGTGAAAGGCAAGCCTATTCCTCGTCAAACAACCCGGCGAGTTGTTCGATCATCGTGCCGCCCAATTGTTCGACGTCCATGATGGTGACCGCGCGTTTGTAATAACGGGTGACGTCATGGCCGATGCCGATCGCGACCAATTGCACAGGCGATCGTGTTTCGATCATCTCGATAACCTTGCGCAAATGCTGTTCCAGATAGCCGCCATGGTTGACCGACAAGGTGCTGTCATCAACGGGCGCGCCGTCCGAAATCACCATTAGGATGCGGCGGTCTTCGGCGCGGGCGATCAGGCGGTTGTGCGCCCAGAGCAAAGCTTCGCCGTCGATATTCTCTTTCAGCAAGCCTTCGCGCATCATCAGGCCAAGGTTGCGCTTGGCATGACGCCATGGCTCATCGGCTTTTTTGTAGACGATGTGGCGCAAGTCGTTGAGGCGGCCGGGCATGGGTTGCCGTCCAGCCGCAAGCCAATCTTCACGCGCTTGGCCGCCTTTCCACGCACGGGTGGTGAAGCCCAAAATTTCGGTTTTAACGCCGCAACGTTCCAACGTGCGCGCCAATATGTCGGCGCTGATCGCGGCGATGCTGATTGGCCGTCCGCGCATCGATCCGCTGTTGTCGATAAGCAAGGTCACAACCGTGTCGCGGAAATCGGTTTCGCGTTCGATCTTGTACGACAGCGAGCTGCCCGGCGACACCACGATGCGCGCGAGCCGCGCTGCGTCGATCATACCTTCTTCCTGATCGAAATCCCAACTGCGGTTTTGCTGCGCCATCAGGCGGCGTTGCAGACGGTTGGCGAGCTTTGTCACCACCGATTGCAGGTTGGACAATTGCTGGTCGAGATAGGCGCGCAGCCGGTTCAGCTCTTCTTCGTCGGCAAGCTCGGTCGCGGTGATGGTCTCGTCATATTTGGTCGACCAGATTTTGTAATCGCTTTGCGGCAGATGATCCCAATTGCGGCGCTGCGGGGTGACGGGTTGCATACCGTCATCGCCCATTTCGCCGTCGGCGCCGTCCTGATCGTCCATATCCTCGCCGTCATAATCGGCCTCGGTTTCTTCGCCTTCGCCCTGTTGTGGTTCAGCGCGCGCTTCGGCTTGGCCAGCTTCGCCTTCGCCATCATCGTCGCTGTCGCCATCTTGGTCTTGGCTGTCCTCGGCATCATCGCCGCCTTCATCGGCGTCTGACGGATCAATATCGCCTTCGGTCAGGTTCAGATGCTCCAGCATCGATTGCGTGAGCGCGGCAAATGCACCCTGATCATCAAGCGCGAGGGCAAGTGCATCAAGGTCGCGGCCTGCCTTTTCCTCAATCCAGCCGCGCAGCATATCGACGCCTGCAACCGCCGCGTCAGGTATAGCTGCGCCCGTCAGGCGTTCGCGGACGATGAGCGATAATGCGGTCGAAATAGGCACTTCGTCAGCGGACTGCGCGCGGCTGATCGGGTCGGTGCGCAATTTGAGTTCAAGCGCGTGGCCCAGATTTGCGGCGATGCCCGCCATGTTGCGGGAACCCAATGCCTCAACGCGCGCGTTTTCCACCGCGTCAAATGCTGCACCCGCAATGACTTCGGATGGACGCAAGGCGGCATGCCGCGCGGCATTATGGTGCTTGATCTTCAGTGAGAAGCTGTCGGCAAAGCCACGTGCTTCGGCGACTTGCTCAGGCGGCAACAACCGGCCGGGCATGGGCACTTTGAAATTTTTGCCCGCTTGCGTCGGGGCGTCGGCGGTGAACGCAAGTTCAATCTCCGGCTCATGCGCGAGCGCGCGGGCCGTGCCGGTCAGGACTTGTTTGAACTGTTCAAGTGGAGATTCGTTCGCCATCAATCCGCCACCCGCTTACATGCCGCTGCAATATCTTCTTTCGTCGGCTTCACCGGCGCGCGCAGCGTAAAGACATGCGCTTGCGCAGTGGCCACGCGATCTTCGGTTGTCCGCGCGCCATTCACGACAGCCGCAAAATCCTTGCACACGGCAAGGCTGCGCAAATAATCGCTATGGCCAGCGCCGCCGCCCGATACGTCGGTGGTGTCAATGATGGTAAAGCCCGTTTTGGCAGGCTCTGTCTGATATTTTGTCTTTGTCGCAAAGCAACGCTGAGGCAGTCCTTTGGCCTTCAAATCCTTGGCTTCGAACGGACTGAAGCAATAAGGCGATCCCAGGCGCGGATAGCCATGCACAGCGCGTGACACGGCAAGTGCCCGGTCGCTGAGAGAAGCGTAGACGGTCACGCGCCGGTCGTTGTTGACGCGGCGGGCGGCCAACACTTCTTCAGCGATATCGCGTTCGAAATCTTCACGATCAACATCAGGTGAGGCCAATATGATATTGGAAATATTGCTGGAATCCGCATTGCTTGATGTGCGGTCGACATATTCCACGGCAGGCGTGACAAGCCGTGCGCCAAGCGAATGCGAGACAATCACGATTTCCTTGACCCATTCGGCTCGCGCCAATTTGGTCAGGAAGTTCCGGAAATTGCGCTCGTCCCAATACATGTTGGTTTCATCGACGGCGTAGCTCAACAGATTGCCCTGTGATGGCCAGCTATAATGGATAATCGGGCCGTCAAAATTGCTCATCGCGCCAATCTGGACGGCGTCGCGCGCGGTGGTTTGCAATTTTTCGCGATAGCCATGCACATATAAAAGGACGCGGCCGTTGCGCAGGTTTGCGGCATCACGCAGGCCATCCCACCATGCGTCTTCCGGCTGAAACGCGACAGGCACCACCAACTGCTTGTCGCCCTTGGCAGGCTTGATCGTTTCTGGCGGCGAGAACCGGCCAAATCGAACGCGGTCGGCGCGATGGTTGGTCAGTTTGATAGTGTCGCCACGACAATCGGGCAGGCGGCTGGTGACGATGAAATAATCTTTTTCGTTGACCGATGCGCTGTCATTTTGCGCCGGGTTACAGCGCGGGTTTTCCGCGAGCACATTGTGCGGAATGTCGCCATATTCGACAGCCACGGTGCAGCCAGCCAGCAGCATCGGCAAAAGGAGAAGGGGAGCTTTGCGCATTATTTCCCTTTAGGATTGGCTGCGCGCCATGCCTTTACCGCGTTCAGTGCGCCGGACACATGTCCCTTCACGCCCAGTTCGGAATAGGCGAACAACACCTTTCCATCAGGCGCAATCACATAAGTCGTGCGGTTCGATCCGCCCATGATGGGCAGGCTGACCTTATAGTTTTTGATGACGGGTTTGGACGCGATACCAACGGTGAATTTGTTGCGGCAAGCCTCCACCGAAAAACGCTTCAACGTGTCGATATTGTCCGCCGACATGCCAATGATCGATGCGCCATAGGCTGCAAAGTCATCGGCTGCTTCGGAAAATTCATGCGCCTCAACGGTGCAGCCCGATGTGAATGCCTTGGGATAGAAATATAAAACGACAGGGCCGCGTTTCAGGGCCTTGTTCAAATTATAGCTATATACATCGCCCGCCAAAACAGCCTGCGTGGTGAAATCGGTTGCGCGTGTGCCGGGCTTGAGCGCAGCGAATGCAGGCGATGCGCTAAGTGCGAGCGCCAGAATAAGAGCAGTGCGTTTCATAAATGGTCCCTTCAACGGTGTTTCGGCGAAATGGCCAACGTGCTTACGACTTTCCAACAACGCTTTCGGGCAGATCCTGACCAAAGACGCGCTGATAATATTCTGCGACCAAAGCGCGTTCGGCATCGTCACATTTGTTGAGGAACGACAGGCGGAAAGCAAAACCGACATTTTTGAAAATGGCGGTGTTTTGGGCCCATGTGATGACGGTGCGTGGGCTCATGACCGTTGAAATATCGCCATTGATAAAGCCCTGACGCGTCATTTCGGCGACCTTCACCATGTTGGCGACGGTTGCGGCATCGGTACCCGATGCCTTGGCCAAAACGATTTCGCTTTCGACCTGCGCAGGCAGATAGTTCAGGCCAACGACAATGTTCCAGCGGTCCATCTGACCCTGGTTGATCGCTTGCGTGCCGTGATACAGCCCGCTTGTGTCGCCAAGGCCAACGGTGTTGGCCGTCGCGAACAGGCGGAAATATGGGTTCGGGCGAATGACGCGGTTCTGGTCAAGCAACGTCAGCTTGCCCTCGGTCTCCAACACGCGCTGGATCACGAACATAACGTCCGGACGGCCGGCGTCATATTCGTCGAACACCAAAGCGGTCGGTGTCTGCAGCGCCCAAGGCAACAGGCCTTCGCGGAATTCAGTGACTTGCTGCCCATCGCGCAGAACGATCGCATCGCGGCCGATAAGGTCGATACGGCTGATATGCGCGTCGAGGTTGATACGGATGCACGGCCATTTCAAACGCGCGGCGACCTGTTCGATATGCGTCGATTTACCTGTGCCATGGTACCCCTGAACCATCACGCGGCGGTTATGGGCAAAGCCAGCAAGGATCGCGAGCGTGGTGTCGGGGTCAAAGACATAGCTGTCGTCGGTGTCAGGGACGCGCTCATCGGCAACCGAAAAAGCAGGACATTCCATGTCGACGTCGATGCCAAACATTTCGCGCACGCTGACCATCTTGTCAGGTGCGGCAAGGATGGTCGTGTCGCTGCTGTTGGGCTGGATATTTGGAATGTCAGTCATGTCGTTCTCGTCAAATAAAGGCGGGCGATGTTTTAAGGTGCGTATAGGCAGCAATGACGTCTTGCAAAGCCTTTTCATAAGACCGGTTGCCGCCATTTTTGTCAGGATGATAGGCGCGAACCTTGGCCGAATAGGCGCTACGTAAGGCGCGCCTATCCGCATCCTCGCCAAGCCCTAGCGTCTTGAGCGCTTTGCGGTCCTCAGGCGACAGGAACTGCCCGTCGGCGCGTTCCTTGGGCATGCGTGATCGGAAACGGGTGGATATCGCATCCAACGGGTCTTTAAAGTCCGCCCATTTGGGCGGCGAATCGACGCTACCATTGGCACGAAAGGCACGGGTTTCGCTTGGCCACACATTTATCGGGCTTTGCGCTTCCATGATTTCTTCGGCGGTCATGCCCGCGAACCAGTTATAGCCTGCATTAAACTGACGGACATGTTCAAGGCAGAGATATTGATAGTCGCCGGGGCCGTTGGCCGACGCAAGCTGACCATGCGGGTCAGGCGCGCGAAATTCACCTGCCTCACGGCAGTGCGGATGCGCGCAATGCCGCTGCGCACCGCGAACGCGGCCGTGAAATCGGTCAAAGGGCTGCCGCGAATCCATAATTCCCCTTGGCGAAAAACTGCGGATATGGGAATACAGAGCTTATGGAAAAAGGCCCTGCACATATTGAAATGGAAACGCTGCTGACCGCAGCATTTGCGCCCACGCACCTCGCGGTCATCAACGACAGCGCAAAGCATCATGGCCATAGCGGCGACGATGGCTCGGGTGAATCGCACTTCACCGTGGAAATAGAGAGCGCTGCATTTGCGGGCGTGTCCCGCCTGATGCGGCAGCGGATGGTGAACAAGGCGCTGGGTGATATTCCGGGCACGCGCGTCCATGCGCTGGCGATCAAGGCTAGTGCACCGGGCGAACAGCCGCTAGCCCAAAGTGCAAACGAAACGACTGTCCAACGTGGGAGAGACGAAAATGCCTAAGCTGACCTATGCCGTTCTGATCGCTGGCCTATGCGCGTCATCAGCGCATGCAGCCGAAACGACCGTCAATCGTCCCAAAGTCTATAGCGACATCGTTGCATGCCGTGCCTTGGCAGATGCCGCTGCGCGCTTGCAATGCTTTGACGCGGCCAGCAAGTCGTTGGAGGAGGCAACCGAAAGCCGGCAGGTCGTGTTGCTTGATCAAGGCGAAGTACGGAAAACCAAGCGATCGCTATTTGGTTTCTCCTTGCCCAAAATTCCGTTCTTCGGCGAAAGCGACGAGGAGCAGGACGAGGAGTTCAAGCAGATTGAGGGCGAGATCGACGGTATTCAAGCACTTAACAACGGTCGGTATCAGTTTACGGTTCAAGACGCTGGCACATGGCAAACCACCGAAGGCAGTTGGCTTATTCTGAAGAACGGGCAACAGTTCAAAATCAAGCGTGGCGCGGTCGGCAGCTATATGTTGGTAGTTAACGGCAGAGCGATGCGCGTTAAGCGCGTTAACTAAAGTCAAGGCTGGCGCATTATATGCCGGACAAAAGTGTAGAGATGTTCGCGCTAGTGCAGATTTCTAACAACAAAATGGGCGTGTTTGCATTTAGAAAAATATGCGGTTCGCTAACTGTCGCAACTCAATAAGGCAAAAATCATGACCGAACTAAACCATCACCGTTTTTCCCTTTCAACCGGGATTGAAATGGATGCGTTTACGGCAGGTGATCCTGCCAACCCGGCGATTATATTCTTGCACGGATTTCCGGAATCGCACCGCACATGGCGGCACCAGATGGCCCATTTTTCGGACCGGTTTTTCTGCATTGCGCCGGATCAGCGCGGCTATCGCAATTCATCAAAGCCGCAAAATGTTGATGCCTATACGGCGGACAAGTTGACCGCGGATATCTTTGCCCTGGCCGACGCGCTTGGCATCCAAAATTTCATCATTGCGGGACATGATTGGGGCGGCGCGATTGCATGGAGTGTTGCGTTAAATGGTCAGCCGGGCGGACCTAACCCCGCATGGGCAGGCCGCGTGACCCGCGCAATCATCGCCAATGCGCCGCATCCCTATCTGTTCCAGCGGCTGATGATTAACGACATGCAGCAGCGGGCAGCCAGCCAGTATATCCGTGCGTTCCGTGACCCCGCAAATGATGCTGTGGTGCGTGAGGCTGGCTTAACCGGTTTGCTGTTGAAGACAATTAGCTGGGATAAGCCAAGCGCCATGGAGCCCGAAGAGCGGGCTGCGTTGCTGAAAGATTGGCAAGACCGCGATGCGTGCTTTGGCATGCTCAATTGGTACCGCGCATCGGCAATATATGTGCCAGCGATGGATGAAGACGCCGAAATGCCTGCCTTTGCCGCAGGCGACTTTCCGACGCTGATGATCCCGACGTTGATTGTCTGGGCGATGGATGACCTCGCGCTGCCCGCAAGTAACATCGACGGCATCGAAAAATTGGTGCCACATGTGACAATCGCCCCCGTCGAGGATTGCGGCCATTTTGTCATCTGGGAACAACCGGACGCGGTGAATGCGGCCATGGATGCTTTTTTAAACTGACATCCAAAGCGGTTGAACGGAACCTGGCGATCGTGAAATCGACGGGCAAATAGGGCTTCTGCCATATTGCCCTTTCTGCGTGCGGCCCCTAAAGCCCGGGCATTGTGACTGAACGCATCATCTTTGCAATCCCCAAGGGACGGATTCTCGACGAGGCTTTGCCGCTTATGCAAGCGGCGGGTATTGAGCCTGAGCCTGCGTTTTTTGACGAGAGCAGCCGCGCGTTGCTTTTTGCGACCAACAATCCCGCGATCAGCATCATTCGCGTGCGCGCTTTTGATGTCGCGACCTTTGTAGCGCATGGCGCGGCGCATATCGGCATTGTCGGTTCCGACGTGATCGACGAATTTGATTATTCGGAGCTGTACGCACCCGTTGATCTTGGCATTGGCCGCTGCCGCATTTCGGTTGCGATGCCGCAGGGCGCGGTTGACGATGTTCAGGCAGGGCATATTCGCGTCGCAACCAAATATCCGGCGACCACCGCGCGTTATTATCATGCGCGCGGTATTCAGGCGGAATGCGTCAAGTTGAACGGTGCCATGGAGTTGGCGCCTTCGCTTGGCCTTTCGGGACGCATTGTCGATCTCGTGTCGTCGGGCAAGACGCTCGCGGAAAATGGCTTGGTCGAAACGGCGATTATCTCGCAAGTTTCGGCACGGCTGATCGTCAATCGGGCGGCCTTTAAAATGTTGAGCGGCACGATTCCTGCGTTGGTGCAGACATTTCGGGAATTGTCGGGCGCACGTGCAGCGGCTTAACGCATCCGACGCGGGCTTTGCTGACGCATTTGATGCGCTGGTAAACGGCCGGCGTGAGGCGGATGCCGATGTCTCCAGCGTTGTCACGCAAACCATCCGCGATGTCCGTACGCGCGGCGATGTGACTTTGGCCGAAATGACCCAGCGGTTTGACGGCTTTGACCTGAATGCCGCCGGATGGCATATTGATGCGGCCCAGTGCAAGGCGGCCTATGAGGCCCTTGCGCCCGATTTGCGCGATGCGCTGACGCTCGCGGCCAAGCGGATCGAGGCCTATCACAAGGCGCAGTTGCCCGAAAACCGGGATTATCGCGATGCCGACAATGTGCGTTTGGGCGCGCGTTGGTCGGCGGTTGATGCGGCTGGGGTCTATGTGCCCGGTGGCCGTGCAGCCTATCCATCGTCCGTACTGATGAATGCGATCCCTGCAAAGGTTGCGGGGGTAGAGCGCATTGTCATGGTCACGCCAACGCCCGGCGGAGAGACGAACCAAACGGTTATGGCGGCGGCCTATCTGGCTGGTGTCGACGAAATCTGGCGCGTCGGCGGCGCGCAGGCGATTGCCGCGCTCGCTTATGGGACGGAGCGTATTCGCCCCGTTGACGTCATTACCGGCCCCGGAAATGCTTGGGTCGCCGAAGCCAAGCGTCAGCTTTATGGCGTGGTCGGCATCGATATGGTTGCCGGCCCTTCCGAAATATTGGTGGTCGCCGATGCGAAGAACGACCCTGAATGGATCGCCGCAGACCTGTTAAGCCAAGCCGAGCATGATCCGACCAGCCAATCGATTTTGTTCACCGATGACGCCGGTTTTGCCGACACAGTCGCCAAAGCCGTTGATGCCCAGATTGCAACACTCGCAACCGGCGCAGTTGCACGGCAGAGCTGGGATGATTTTGGCGCGATAATCCTCGTCGATGATCTGGAAGGCGCGATGCCGCTGGTCAACCGCTTGGCTGGTGAGCATTTGGAGCTTGCGGTGGATGATGACCGCGCCGAACGGCTTTTCGATCTGGTGCGGCACGCAGGCTCGGTTTTCTTGGGCCGTATGACGCCAGAGGCGATTGGCGATTATGTCGCGGGGCCAAACCATGTGTTACCCACGGGACGCCGCGCGCGATTTGCATCGGGCCTGTCGGTTCTCGATTTCATGAAGCGCACCAGTTTTATCGCGCTCGATAAAGCCGCCATCAATGCTATAGGTCCGGCAGCGGCAACGCTTGCCGATGCCGAAGGTTTACCCGCCCATGCGGCGAGTGTCAGGAAAAGATTATGAGTGCCAATAACGCAAGTGCGAAATCAAAATCCCGTTCGGCAGCGCGTCTCGCGTCGGTGCAGGCGCTGTACCAGATGGATATGGAAAATATCGGCATTGCCCGCCTTTTGAATGAATTCCATTCGCACCGTTTGGGGCAGGAAATTGAAGACGCGCAATATGCCGATGCCGATGCCGACTTTTTCGACGACGTTGTATCTGGCGTTGATGCCCGCCGCGAAGAAATTGACCTGCTCGTTGATGCAAAGCTTGGCGAACAATGGAAGATGGGCCGTCTGGACAAGACGATGCTTCAGCTATTGCGTTGTGGCACCTATGAATTGATTGCGCGCCCTGATGTTCCCACGGCGACGGTGATCGACGAATATCTCGACGTCGCGCACGCCTTTTTTGATAAAAAGGATGCGAAGTTCGTCAATGGTTTACTGGATGCCGTGGCGAAAGATGTTCGGGCATAGGCCCAGTATCGTCGTCCTGAACTTGTTTCAGGACCACGTGCTGCGGTTGCTTGTTATCCCGAAACATGTTCGGGATGACGAACTGGAATTTATATGACCACCGAATCCGCCTTCATCAATATATTGCGCGGCTTTGCGAAAGACCCTGCGGCGCGTGGGCTTCTGGATGACGCTGCGGTCGTTGAAGTCGGCGACAGCTGCCTGATCATCACGCACGACATGATGGCCGAAGATGTGCATTTCAGGTCCAATGCAAATCCCGCCGATGTCGCGTGGAAATTGGTCGCGTCGAACCTGTCCGACCTCGCGGCGAAGGGGGCTTCGCCCATTGGCGTGCTGCTTGGCTTCATGCTTGGTGATGATGATTGGGACAGGGCATTTGCCGCCGGTCTGGAAAAGGTGCTTGGCCATTATGGCGTGGCCTTGCTTGGCGGGGATACCGTTTCCAATCGCGGTGACAAGCGCGCGCTTGGCCTAACCGCGCTCGGTCTCGCGACCAATCGCCCTGTGCCTTCACGCGCGGGCGCGCAAGTCGGGGATATCGTGTACGTTACCGGAACATTGGGCGATGCACTGGCCGGGTTTGAGCTGATCGACGCAGGCTTTGACGAGGTTGGCGCGCTTGCCGATGCGTTCAACCGGCCACAGGCGCGCTTGGCCGAAGGGCAGAAGCTTGCGCCATTTGTCCATGCGATGATGGACATATCCGACGGGCTTTTGATTGACGCAGAGCGGATGGCGACGGCCAGCAGGCTTGGCATCGAAATTGACCTGGCGTGCGTTCCCTTGTCGCCTGCTTATGTCAGCTATCGCACAGACAGCCTGGAAAGCCGAATGCAGGCCGCAAGCTGGGGCGATGATTATGAGCTTTTGTTCTGCGCGCCGGTGGACGCTCGTATAAATGTCGACGCAACCGCTGTTGGGCGCGTAATTGCGGGCGGCGGGCTGACATTATGCAACGGCGATGCACCGGTGAAGCTGCCGCCGGCGCTGGGTTATCAACATCATTGAGTGAACTGGCGGAAATGGCGGCGTTTAAGGGTTGCCATGTCCGACGATGCCGCCTTATACCCCATCCGCTTGCACTTTTCGGGAGGAAAGTGGCAACAGAAGTTGTTTTTATAAACAGGAGGGGAGAGATAATT
>NZ_JBIIMC010000016.1:0-47845 GCF_044338195.1 Sphingorhabdus sp.
GAATTACACGGAAGTTCCGGGAATGTTTGGGCTATGAGATTTATAAAAAATCTATGAGTTCCATGCTATTAGGATAGTTTAGGTAGTTGTAGGCAACCAATGGTCCTAGACTTAAAATCTGTTGTCCTTTTGGGCGTGCGGGTTCGAGTCCCGCCATCCGCACCACCATTTTTCTCGGCGCGCGGCGTGCGCCCCCCCAGAAATCTCCACTCGGCATAATCTGAACTCAATTGCGCGGTGCTTGCCTGCGATAGCTCAGGGCCTCTGCGATATGGATGCGGCCAACGTCGCTCGACCCTGCAAGATCGGCAATCGTTCGGGCGACCCGCAAGATGCGCGTATAGCCGCGCGCGGATAACCGCATCGCTTCCGCCGCTTGCGCCAGCAATTTCTGGCCAGCGGCGTCGGGGCTGGCAAAGGCAGCCAGCGCGTCACCGTCCAAATCCGCATTGGTGCGCAGGCCAGTCCCCGCCAGACGCGCACTTTGCAGTTGGCGCGCGGCATCGACGCGCAGAGCAACCTCCGCCGATCCTTCGCCGGGCGGCGGCAGGACAAGGTCTGCGGCGCTCACCGCCTGCACCTCAACATGCAAGTCAATGCGATCAAGCAACGGTCCCGATATCTTGGCCTGATAATCGGCGGCGCAACGCGGCGCGCGGCTACACGCCAAAGTGGCATCACCCAAATGCCCACAACGGCACGGGTTCATGGCGGCGACCAGCTGCACATTGGCGGGGAATGTGACATGGCTGTTGGCGCGCGCAATGCTGACTTCGCGTGTTTCCAGCGGTTGCCGCAAACTATCGAGCACAGCGCGCTGAAATTCGGGCAGTTCGTCCAGAAACAAAACGCCCAGATGCGCGAGGCTTACTTCGCCCGGCCGAATGCGCAGGCCGCCACCGACCAACGCCGGCATGGATGCGCTGTGGTGCGGCGCGCGGAATGGCCGTGTGCGCATCAACCGCCCGCCCTCCAACGTACCGGCCACCGATGCAATCATTGACACTTCCAGCGCTTCGGCGGGCGTCAGTTCGGGCAATATACCCGGCATGCACGACGCCAAAAGCGACTTGCCCGCACCCGGCGGACCCACCATGCACAGATTGTGGCCACCCGCAGCCGCAATCTCAAGCGCGCGCTTAGCCGTTTCCTGCCCCTTCACCATTTTCATGTCAGGACCGCCTTTGCGCGCTTCGGCGATACCGGGTTCAGGGGTGCGCAGCAGCGACTGCCCCTTCAAATGATTCAGTAGCCCAAGCAAATCCGGCGCAGCGATCACTTCTATCTCGCCGGCCCACGCCGCTTCGGACCCCTGCACTGCCGGACATATCAACCCCATGCCGCGTGATGATGCGTGTAGAGCCGCGAGGAGCACCCCGGGTGATCCCGCAACGCGGCCATCCAACCCAAGCTCCCCCACCACGACATATTGGGCCAGCGTCTCTGCATCGACCAACCCCATCGCAGCCAATAAGGCCAATGCGATGGGCAAGTCATAATGCGACCCTTCCTTGGGCAAGTCCGCAGGCGACAGGTTGATCGTGATCCGTTTGGGGGGCAGCGCAAGTCCAAGCGCGGAAATCGCGGCGCGCACACGCTCGCGGCTCTCGGCCACGGCCTTGTCCGGCAGCCCCACGACCGCAAAACTCACCACGCCGGGTGCTATCTGACATTGTACCTCGACACTGCGTGCTTCGAGCCCGAGATAGGCAACCGTCGAGACTATCGACACCATATTGTTACCCCGCATGACTCAATATGGACCCCCGCCGCACTGGGATGAAGCTGCAGCGGAGGTCCGGTCGACCGGTCCAGTGGTCGACACATATGCGATGCGCGAAAAATCCCGCTCAGGGCAACCGCTGCCGGTTCGTATACGAAGCGTTGGTATATCAAATCTGCGCCGAAACCATGTTCGTCCGGCGCGGTTACACCGCGCGAACGTCATGCTTGGATTGATAGATACCAACCAATTGTTATGCTTTTCACATTATCGCGAGTCGCCACCCCCTTCTCTGCACTGCCCGTCAGTGCACAATTGGAGCACCTATATGAACGCAATGACCACACCACGCTGGCTGACTTGGGTCAGCATCCTCTTCCTGCTCTGGAACCTCATGGGCGTCGGCGCCTTTGTCAGCCAGTGGACGATGACAGCCGCAGACATCGCTGCGCTACCGCAGAACCAGCGTGACTTATGGGTATCGATGCCGGGCTGGGCGTGGGCGGCTTATGCCATCGGCGTTGGCGTCGGAACGCTTGGTGCCATCGGCCTGCTGATGCGCAAATATTGGGCGTCGCTTGCCTTTTCATTCAGCCTGATCGCTATCATCATCCAGTTCAGTTACCCCTTCTTGATCGCCAGTGGTGCACAATCCGACATCGCCATGCTCGCCTTCCCGATGTTCGTCATCGTGATGGCGGTGGTGCAGTGGCAGGTGTCACGGCACTGGCAACGCAAGGGTTGGCTGGCCTGAACTTTCCAAGGGAGAGCCAATGGCGCGACTGGTCGCGTTGGCAGAAGCCTAAAAATCCACCTGCTCATAATGTTTGGGCGGGGTGATGACTTCCATCCGCTCGGACAATAATGGGCGGAAGCTTGGGCGCGACTTGAACATCGCATACCACGCCTTGGTCTGCTCATGCCCCGTCCAGTCAATGCCGCCGAGATAGTCAGCCACCGAAATTTGTGCGGCCGCGGCAAGATCGGCCATGCTCATGACCGCGCCGGACAGCCATGCACGGTGGTCAATCAGGTAATCGATATAATCGAGATGCCCGTTGGCCAGTTTCATCGCTTCACGCAATATCTTGGACTCGGGCGGTTGCCGGTCGATCAGGCGCTTTTTCATCCGTTCGTGCAGAAGCGGCTGCGTTACATCGCCATAAAATTGTTCGTCAAACCATGCGACCAGCCGGCGTGTTTCGGCGCGATATTGCGCAGTGCCCGTAATCATCGGGTTAGTGGCAACGGTTTCATCGATATATTCTGAAATCGCGACCGAATCGACCAAAGTGATATTGCGTTCCGGATCGCGCATCACCGGCGTGCGGCCAGCGGGGTTCATGTGTAGAAACTCGTCGCGCTGTTCCCACGGATTTTCGCGCACGAGGCTGTACGGCACACCCTTTTCGCCCAAAAGGAGTCGTACCTTACGCGAAAAGGGACACAGCGGATATTGATGGAGATGCCACATGCGTATCTGTTAGGGCCGGTTAACCAAAATGTGAAGGGGTGCGCCATAAAAGCGCATAGATTAGTTGGAATTGGAAACTTCGCCGGGCTCCCGTTTGGCTTCCTCGGCCATTTCTGCGTCAATCTTGGCCTCGGCCGCCTTCACCTTGCGTTCGGTTTCGGCATATTGGCTGTCAAAATCCTTCTGACATCCAGCCAGTATGAGCAGCAGAATGAACGCAACACGACGCATCAATAATCCTTTTTATACCGCACATTGACGTTGGACGTTCCGCCGCTGCCGATCTGGCTTAAGATCGAAAGCGCGGGCGTCAGGCTGATTTCCAGCTGCGTTGCCGTATAGCCCCGCGCGTCGGTGACGATTTCGACATAGACATCATTGGTAATATATTGGCCAAAAGCCACCGCCATACCGCGTCCGGTGACGTCATCCGCGCCCAATATGCGTAGCCGGTCCAATCCTGTTGCCGACTGAAGCACGCCAAGCGGGTTAAGGCCGCCCGGTCCGCCACGCAAATTGTTCAGCGACCCTGCCAATTGCACCGCCTGAATCGCGGACAGTTCGCCAATCGAATTGCCAAATAATATGCGCGCCATAATCTCATCCTGCGGCAATGCCGGGGTCGAGCTGAAGCTGATGTCGGGATTTTGGCCCGTGCCCCTAATGTTGACGCGCACCGTCGTGCCGTCGACGTCACTGGCGGCGGCGACGCGGATCGACGGGTTAGCGGCGGGGCCGCCGTTGAAGGATATCCGGCCGCTTTCCAGTTCGAACGACCGTCCGGCAAAACCCAATGTGCCGCGCACCAATTCCATATCGCCCGAAATCAACGGCGCAGCGCTGGTGCCTGTTATCCGCAATTTGGCGCCCCATTCGGATTCAAGCCCCATGCCGGTGACATATAAGTTGCCGGGCGCTTCAAGCGCGATGTCGAGTTTCCAGTTGCTGGGCAGGCTTGCGATCGCATCGGCGTCACCGGACACACGCGGACGGCGAATGGACTGTTTGCGGCGGACACCGGTGAGTGTTGCAACCTTCGCCGCGCCCTGTCGGATGATTTTGTAACGCGTTTCGGGCAGGCGCAACTTGCCGCGGATCAGTGCGGAACCATCCGGCGCATTGGTTACGGTGATTTGTCCGGTTGCCGTTGTCGAGATCAGTTCGCTTCGGGCAACACGTGCGCGGTCGAGATCAAGGTTCAGCTGAACCGGGAAGCCTTTGGCCGAGCTGAGATTGACAATGCCCTTGCCGCTGACCGTCCCGTCGCCCGCCTTTGCGCTCAGCTCGGTCACGTCCAACTGGTCGTTGGTAAACAGACCGCGGATGCGCAAATTGGTCAACCGCGTGCCATAGACATCATTTTCATAAGTCAGGTCATTGGCGCGGACAACGCCGGTCAGTTGCGGCGTTTGGAGACGGCCCGAAAAATCGGCCGCGACGCCGATATTTCCGGACAGGCTCTGATCCGCCAAAGCCGCCAGCGAAAACAGCGTATCTGCCGGACCATTATAGCGCACGCCACCGGACAAGGGCGCGGCAAGCAATCGTTCGGTCCAACTGGCTGTGCCGGGCGGCAGCGGTGTCAGGTCAATCTGGACGCGCCCCACAGCGGCACCACGCCGCCGGATAATCGCGCGCGCATTGCCGCCATCGGGCAACAATCGCCCGACCAGACTGATATCGACAGCTTGCGAACGCGACCCCAGATTTGCGCGGACGAAGCTGCTGATGTCCAACCGTGCATCCGCACGCGGAAAAGCCGCCAAGGATGCTTGTGCCCAATCGATGCTTCCGGTGACGGTTCCGCTCAGGCCGGGAACGGGAAAGAGAGGATTCAAAGCTGCTATGTCGACCTTGTCCAACCGAGATTGGAACGTCATCGTGTCGCCATAGCTACCGGCAAGCCGGACCGAACCTTGCGCCAGTTTGATGGTGCTCGGCAAAATATCATAGCTGCCACGGCGCGGGATGATGCGTATGGGACCCGCTGTTGCGAAATCGACACTGTTCGCCCGGCCCTTGGCAGCGATGCGCCAAAGCTGCGGGGTGAAATCTGCATTGGCGGCGACGCGGAAGGGCACTTCGCTTCGGCCCTCCGCCAATATCTGCCCCGTCCCTGTCCCATCGCGATAGTTGATCTTTGCCCGGGCGGCGGCAATCGCGATGTCGTTCCATATGGCGTTTTCCATTTGAACATCCGCGACAATTTGCGGGCTGTCATACAGGATCATATCGGTTTTGATGATGCCGCGCCCGATGGCGAGTTTTTGCGCGCCGGCGAGTTCCGCATTCAACGCCACCGCATCAACGACCGCGCGTTGGAAACTGCCTTGCGCCGAAAGGTCAATTTTACCGTCGAACCCTGCGCCTGCACCGGTTAGCGTGCCGACAAAGGGACCTGCGGCGGCTTGCCGGATGCGACCGGTAATGCCGATGCCCGCAAAATCGCCCCGTAGGATGTCAATCGTCAGCGGGCCATCGCCCGAAAGCACATCGGCATCACCGCTGATCGGGCCATAATCGGTCATGCCCGTCAGTGCGACCGCATATCCTCGCTGGCTTTGCGTGACCACGCCGACCACATTCGACAAACCAACGCCAAAGCCCGGATTGGTCGCAGTGATGCGATACACCGGATCGTCAAAAGTCCCGGTCATGGCGACGGTGACGGGCCCATATTGGTTCGAATAGCCAAGCCCGTTAAATAGTACGCGGCCATCTTGCGCTACGTAAGCTCCCGTGCCGCTATTCAGCCGGAACAACGGCGAGACGACGGTCGCGCGGGTAATCTGCAATATGCCGTTGCTGCCGTATCGAATGCCGGCATCGACAAACATCTGCCCACCCAGAAACTTTTGCGCGCCCGCGCTGAACAATCGCGTGGAACGTCCCTTTAATGTGCCGACCAGCGCATAATCTTTGCCGAGGGTGGTTTCGAGATCAACGTCGGCGACGACGTTAAACAGCCCGACCGAGTTCACTTGGAAGCCGTCGACTTTCCCGTCCAACGCGACCGTGAAAAAACCTTTATTGATGTCGCCGACCAGCAAGGCGGTGGCGTTGATACGGTCTGAACGGATCTTCAGATTATCCGAAAGCAGGCGCCCCTTTGCGATCGCCAAATCACCGTTCAGGCGCACGTTGGTCAACAAGCCACCGGCAATTTGGTTGATGCCAGTGACGCGCCGCGCGCGGGCGCTTACCGGAATGAGGAAGCGGTCAGCCGCACCTTGTGCCTCACCACTCAGCGTCACATCCTCAAAGGTCGTAAGGCCGAATGCCAAACGCTTGGCTGTTGCAGAATATGCCACATTGGGTTCGGCAAATGCCCCGTTGAGCAGTGCCTTGCCGCGCACATTTGTGCCGCTGACGTTCGATCCGATGATGCCGGGCCGAAGCAAACGGATGTCCAGGGCAAGATCGCGGAAACGCGCTTCGCCCAGGTCGGCAATGCCATCTGCGCGCATCTCCATCGCGGCCGACCGCAATGTCCCGCTGATTTTCGCAGACCGTTCGGCAAAGCGTGCCGCCATGTCGATGTTCGCCACGGGCGATAATGCGCGCATCAACAAGCTGTTCGCCATCAACTTGACGGGCGCGGCGGTGCCCTTTGCGGTAAAGGTGCCCTCCCGCGCTGTCAGGGCAATGTCCGCAACTTTTTCCGCACCCATTTGCGCGGACAAAGCGCCGTCCCATTTGCGCCAGCTGCCACGGCCAGCGAGGGTCATCTGCATGGGCACGTCACGTCCCATCAGCCCGGCCACAACGCCCTTGGCCGGGGCGTCGAGGTTCAGGTCGACATCGAAACGATTATCGTCCGGCACGGCATCCAGTTTCAGGACGATGCGGTCACCCCGAAGGCTGCCCGCCGTCGCGGTAACAATTGCGCGGCGATCGGCGATCTGGACCTTGCCCGACAGCGAGGCGACCTGTTCCTCGCCGGTGATGCCTTTTGCAAAGACAATACGGTCAATTTGCAGCTGACCGATATTGATATCCAAATCGGGCAGCAACGGGTCACCCCGGTCGGGCACCATGCGGAATGCCGGCATCCGTGCGACGTTTAGCGTGGGCGCACGCAGCGAGGTGATGTTTACGCCGCTGGAGAAATAAGACAGCGGGTTCCAATCAAGCCGGATTTCCGGCGCACGGGCAAAGCGGCCCTTGGGATCGCGGAACTGGACATCGCGTAGGATGGTATCGCTGTAAATCGAACCCTCAATTTTCCCGATGCGGATGTTGAGGCCATTTTCCATTTCGACCGCAGCAATCTGCCGCGCGACAAAATTCCGTCCGGATTGGGTATCCAACCACACATAGCCGCCGGCGATCACCAGCAACAGCAATGCCATGACCGCCCCAGCCCCGATGGCAACCCGGCGCCACATCATCAAAACGCCTGTCCAATCGACACATAGACGCTGACACGCGATTCACCCGGCCGCCGGTTGATGGGCGTTGCGACATCCAGACGGATTGGGCCGAAATTGGTGTAAAAGCGCCCGCCAACCCCGACGCCCATGCGCCAGTCGTTGAACTTTGGAATGCTCGATTCATATGCTTGTCCGGCATCGACAAAGCCGACAACGCCGTAATTGCCAAAGCGATAGCGGCCTTCCAGCGAAAATTCGTTCATGCTCCGGCCACCCACCGGATCATTATTCGGATCTTTCGGGCCAAGCTGTTGATAGCCAAAGCCACGCACCGATCCGCCGCCGCCGCCGTAAAAGCGCCGCGAAGGGGCAAGGTTATCGCGTGCGATGCCGGATATCGTCCCTGCCCGCGCGCGCGCGGCCACAACGATATTGTCTTTCACCGGATAATAATAAGACGCGTCAAGGATGGACCGCGCATACATCTGCTTTCCGGTCCCAAGCGATGTCTCTGGCGACACGCGCACATTGACGCGATACCCTTTGGTCGGGTCCAATAGATTGTCCGACCGGTCAAAGCCCACTTGCCCGGGAAGTGCCGCGACATAAAAGAACTGCCGGTCGCGAAGCCCGCGCGCGAAATCGAACTGATCTTCTGATGTCGCCAATATTTCAGCGCCAATCGACCATGTGAATTTCTTTTGCCATATTGGCGTCGATACGAACGACATTGTTCCTGCCAGACGCCCGGTATAGGCTTCAAAAGCGTCGTAATTGCTGTGCAGAGCGGTCAGCGATATGTCGATGTTGCGGTCGCGCCGTCCGGCATTGGCGCGCGCGACAGATATGCTCACAGCTTGCTCTTTTGTCCCCACCACGCCCGCTGCGGTCAGCGATCCTTCCGGGGGAAACAGATTGCGGTGTGTCCAGCTTGCGTCGGCACGCAAGCCCTGTCCCGTGCCATAGCCTGCGCTGCCCGCAATGGTGCGCGGCGGTGCCGCTTCCTGCCGCACAAGCAAGTCGGCATAAGGCGTTCCATCTGGCGCGCTACCCGCACCGGGGACCGGTTCAACAGATACCGTCGACAGCAAGCCCGTGGCGATGAGCGCCGCGCGCAAATCGTCAACTTTCCGGCTGTCATACAGGTCGCCGGTCTTGAACCGCCGCAATATCGCGACATGGTCGGCGTCAAAAGCCGTGCTGCCTTCGGTCCGCAATTGCCCGAAATAGCTGCGTGCGCCCGTTTCCACAGGCAAGCTGTAGTCGCCAATGCCCCTGTCGCCATCCAGCAATATGTCCCGCTCGCCAACCTTTGCGAAAGGATAGCCATTTTCTGGTAACTTGACCGAGATATTCGCTTCGGCAGCCAAGATGATATCCGCGACAATCGGATCGCCGCTTTTGGGAACAAAGCTGCGGCTGATAAGATCCGCCGGCTGAACGGCAGGCGCGGCAAAGGCGATTTGCCCGAGATAGTAACGCCGTCCGGGTACAACCGTCAGGATGACGTTCAACGGTTCGCCTTCCACAACAGATGGCTGAACCGCGACACGCACATCAGCATCAAAAAAGCCCTGACCATTTAGGACATCCAACAGCAACTGACGGTCGGCGCGTGCGCGTTGGCTTATTTCTGCGCGGTTTTCCGCCGAACCATCACCATCGTTGAGCACCGACAGGCTATCAAATCGTCCGCGCACGTCGCGCCAGACGGCGGCCTCCACGGCGACCCCGTCGGCATCTTTGGCAACATCGGTCGTCTTTGTGGCATCCAGCCCATCGATACGCACAACATAGCGCAACGCCCGCGCCTCGCGTTCGGCGGCCTGCGTCGGTTCAGGCGGTGGTTCCGCATCAAAGCCATCAATTGGCGGAAGCGGATCGTCCAGCGTCGGGTCCGTGACGGGTGGGTCGGGCAGGATTTCAACGGCATCGCCATCCTGCACCGCTGCAATCGGCGGATCGGCAGCGGTCTGTGTTGCCTGCTGCTGCGCCGTGCCGCCTTCTTCACGCGCTTCTTGTTCGGCCTGCCACGCGTCGATGCTCTCCAACGGCGCGTCGTCCAACGACGGGATGGCGGCGTCGAATTCCGCGTCCCCGATGATTGGCGTTTGCGGATCAGCGGGTGCGGGGCTCAAAACTTTCGTAGGCACGGTGGATGGCCCCTGCACGGGCGCAACGGCACCGGCAGCGAGATTTTGCGCGAGCAAAGGGGCGGCCGCACAACCAAGATACAAAAAGGCAGTTAATCGGATCAAACGGACATTCTCTCGAGCCTAACGCCTCTCTATGCACAGGGTTCGATAAAGGCACAGCAAATTCCGTTACCCAGAAGATAATAGGATGCCAATGATAAGGCACGGGGCGGACCAATTATCTGCAAGCGGGCGCAGGTCGGCCTTGAAAGCTTTCGGGCGGTGGTGCAAAGCGCCAACCAATTCACACGCTGCATGATGGAGCATTTATGCAAGGCAAGTTGATAACGATTTTTGGCGGCAGCGGTTTTCTGGGCCGCTATGTGGCGCAGGCGCTGTTGAACGAAGGCGCACGTATTCGTGTGGCCTGCCGCAATGTCGGTGGCGCCAACCATATCAAGCCGCTCGGCAATGTCGGGCAGGTTCAATTGATGGCAGCGGATGTGCGAAAGCCCGAAAGTGTGGCACGCGCCGTGATGGACGCGGATGCGGTTATCAATCTTGTCGGCAGCTTCCATAATATGGACGCTGTGCAAAATGTCGGCGCAGGCATCGTTGCGCGGGCCGCAGCCGCCGCTGGTGTCAAAGCGCTGGTGCATGTGTCGGCCATTGGTGCAGATACGCAGAGCGAAGCGGTATATGGGCAAAGCAAAGCAGGCGGCGAGGCTGCGGTTCGCGCGGCATTTCCGTCGGCGGTTATCCTTCGGCCATCCATCGTGTTTGGCCGCGAAGACCAGTTCATCAATCGTTTTGCCGGAATGATCCGGTCGCTTCCTGTCGTTCCCGTGATTGGCGCAGACACCAAGTTCCAGCCGGTATTTGTCGGCGATGTCGCCAAGGCGGTTGCAAAGGCCGTGGCCCATCAGGACGGAAGCACGCTTGAATTGGGTGGCCCCGAAATATTCTCGATGATGGAGCTAAACCGCTGGATCGCAAAAGCCATCGGGCGCGATCCGATGTTTGTGGAAGTCCCCGACATCGCGGCAAAGCTGCTCGCCAAAGGCACGGGTTGGTTGCCGGGCGCCCCGATTACCGAAGATCAGTATAGGATGCTGGGCAAGGACAATGTCGTGACCGGCACGGATGGGCTTGCGGCCTATGGCATCGTACCCACGCCGCTTGATACAATTGGCGCTGACTGGTTGAACATCTATCGCCGGCATGGTCGCTTTGGTGGCGGTCAGTGAACGATTGGCTGATTGCTATTCTCCTCGGCATTATCGAGGGGCTTACGGAGTTTCTGCCCGTATCGTCGACCGGCCATCTCATACTAGCCGGTGAACTGGTCGGATTTACCGATAACAGTTCGATCGCGTTCAAAATTGCAATCCAGCTGGGCGCAATTTTGGCGGTGTTGCTGGTATATTGGCAGCGTTTCTGGGCCGTCGGCACCGGCTTATTGAAACTGCAACCCGGTCCAATCGCGTTCACGCGCAACATCCTGCTCGGTTTTGTGCCAGCGCTTCTCATTGGCGTTGTCGCGTACGATGCCATTCGCGCCGCCATGCAAACGCCCGAAATTGTCGCCATCGCGCTGATCGTCGGCGGCATCATCATATTGGTTCTTGAGCGGATCGTGAAAAATGTCCGGTTCCATTCGGTTGAGGACATACCGTTCGGCACGGCTTTATCCATCGGCCTCATACAGTGCACCGCCATGCTGCCCGGGGTGAGCCGGTCAGGTGCAACCATCATGGGCGGGCTGATGATGGGCGTCGAACGCAAAACGGCGGCCGAATTTTCGTTTTTCCTCGCCGTGCCAACGATGATGGCCGCGACGGTTTACGCGCTATGGAAAGACCGGGCGCTGCTGAGTGCCGATGATCTGGACATGATTGCCATTGGGTTCACCGCCGCATTTGTCGTTGCCGTGATTGTGGTGAAAGCGTTCGTGGCGCTGGTGGGCAGATATGGTTTCGCACCATTTGCCTATTACCGAATCATTGTGGGTTCAGCCGCTTTGCTGTGGCTGGCCATGCGGTAAGGGCCGAAACGGTCATAAATATATGAAATAATATTGCGTGAGCCCCTCATTTAGGCACAAAATATACAGTATATGACAGTTTAGCTGTCCTATTATTCGGTTTTATGGGTGACATCCGCCGTTTGCCGCGGTAGGCGCGGCGCATATTCAAGGAGTGTGCGCTGTGGCCAAAGACCCGATGCTGAAATTTATCTCAAAACCGCAGGCCTACCCTGAAAAGCGGGCGGCGCAGCTTCGTGCAGAAGATTTTGCCGAAATCGCGGAGCGCTATGCGTCCGACGACGCCGCGGATCAGGCATCGCGTTGCTCGCAATGCGGCGTGCCATATTGTTCGGTGCATTGCCCATTGCACAACCACATTCCGGATTGGCTGCGCCTGACCGCCGAAGGGCGCTTGCGTGAGGCGTATGAGCTTTCCAATCTGACCAGCACGATGCCCGAAATTTGCGGCCGCATCTGCCCGCAAGATCGCTTGTGCGAGGGCAATTGCGTCATTGAATTTTCCGGTCACGACGCTGTGACCATTGGCTCGGTCGAAAAATATATCACCGACACCGCTTGGGAACAGGGCTGGGTCGAACCCGTTGCGGTCGGCCCATCGCGCGGGCAATCGGTCGGCATCATTGGCGGCGGCCCCGGTGGCCTGACCACCGCTGAATATCTGCGCGTCGCGGGCTATGACGTGCATGTGTACGACCGCTATGACCGCATGGGTGGTCTGCTGACCTATGGCATTCCCGGTTTTAAGCTGGAGAAAGACGTCGTCATGCGCCGCTTAAAGCGGCTTGAGGATGCGGGCATCCATTTCCATCCCAATTTCGAAGTTGGCCGTGACGCCACGCTGGACGCATTGCGCGCCAAGCATGACGCCGTGCTGATTGCGACCGGCGTGTACAAGGCACGCGCGGTGTCGTTACCGGGCGGCGACCTGAATGGCGTGGTGGCGGCATTGGATTATTTGACCGCGTCGAACCGCAAGGGCTTTGGCGATACTGTGCCCGCGTTCGAAAGCGGCGCGCTGAATGCCGAGGGCAAGAATGTCGTCGTCATTGGCGGCGGCGACACCGCGATGGATTGCGTGCGCACCGCCATCCGTCAAGGCGCCAAGTCGGTGAAATGCCTCTACCGCCGCGACCGCGAAAATATGCCAGGTTCGCAGCGGGAAGTTGCCAATGCCGAAGAAGAAGGCGTCGAGTTTGTTTGGCTTTCGGGCCCCAAGGGCTTTGAAGGCAATGGCAAGATCGAGCGTGTTCAGGTTTCGAAAATGCGCCTTGGTGCGCCCGATGCATCGGGTCGCCGCGCGCCGGAAAATGATCCGCAAGGTGACTTCACACTCGATGCCGACTTGGTGATTACCGCGCTTGGTTTTGAAGCCGAAGACCTGCCGGTATTGTTCGGCGCGGCTGACCTGAACGTCACCCGCTGGGGCACCATTCGCGTCGACCATAATACGCAGATGACCAACCTCGACGGTGTGTTCGCCATTGGCGACATCGTGCGCGGCGCGAGCCTTGTCGTCTGGGCGATCCGTGATGGCCGCGATGTGACGCAGCATATGCACAATTATCTGAAATCAAAAGCAAGCCGTGAAAAGGTTGCAGCATGACCATATTCTACCCCACCCCCGAACATGAACGCCTCGCCAATGAGGGCATGTATTATCCGGAATCCGAAGGCGATGCCTGCGGCGTTGGCTTGATTGCCGCGACCGATGGCAAGCCATCGCGCCGCGTGGTGGCCGCGGGGATTGAGGCGCTCAAGGCCGTGTGGCACCGCGGTGCCGTTGATGCCGACGGCAAAACGGGTGATGGCGCGGGACTGCATATCGACTTGCCGGTCCGCTTCTTTGACGATGCCATTGCCGACAGCGGCCATCGCCCGATGCCAAACCGTTTGGCGGTCGGCATGGTGTTCCTGCCGCGCACCGACCTGAGCGCACAAGAAAACTGCCGGACGATTGTCGAGGCGGAAATCATTGACGCGGGCTACACCATTTATGGCTGGCGTCAGGTGCCGGTCGACGTGTCGGTTATCGGCGACAAGGCGCAGGCCACCCGGCCCGAAATCGAACAGATTATGATCGCGGGCCCAATGCCCGATGCGGTTGATGCGGCCGAGTTTGAAAAGAATCTGTATCTCGTCCGCCGCCGGATTGAGAAGAAGATCATCGCCGCGCAAATTCGCGATTTCTACATCTGCTCGCTGTCGTGCCGGTCGATTGTGTATAAGGGCCTGTTCCTCGCCGAGAGCCTTTCGGTCTTTTACCCCGACCTGCAGGATGACCGTTTTGAAAGCCGCGTTGCGATTTTCCATCAGCGTTATTCGACCAACACGTTCCCCCAATGGTGGTTGGCGCAGCCGTTCCGCGGCCTTGCCCATAATGGCGAAATCAACACGATCCGTGGCAACCAGAATTGGATGAAGAGCCACGAAATCAAAATGGCCAGCATCGCCTTTGGTGCGCATTCGGACGACATCAAACCCGTCATTCCGGCAGGTTCATCGGACACTGCAGCACTTGATGCCGTGTTCGAAACCTTGGTCCGTTCGGGCAAGGAAGCGCCCACGGCAAAGCTGATGCTGATCCCCGAAGCGTGGCAGTCAAACCCCAATCTGCCCGCGTCGCACCGCGCGATGTATGAATATATGTCCAGCGTGATGGAGCCATGGGATGGCCCGGCAGCACTTGCCATGACCGATGGCCATTGGGCGGTTGCAGGCGTTGATCGCAACGCCCTTCGCCCATTGCGCTACAGCCGCACGTCGGACAATCTGCTCGTCATCGGTTCTGAAACCGGCATGGTCGTTCTTCCCGAAACGACAATATTGGAAAAGGGCCGCCTTGGTCCGGGCCAAATGATTGCCGTCAACCTCGACGAAGGCAAATTGTACCGCGATGGCGAGTTGAAAGACCGCATCTCGGCAGAGCAGGATTATGGCGCGCTCGTGCGTGGTTTCCGGGCCATCACCGACTTGCCCGACATAGGGCAGGATGATGCCCCGGCATGGTCGCGCGCGGAACTGACCAAGCGTCAGGTCGCCGCCGGCATGACGCTGGAAGATGTCGAAATGATCCTCGCGCCGATGATCGAAGATGGCAAGGAAGCCATTGGTTCGATGGGCGATGATACGCCGCTCGCCGTCATCAGCGACAAGCCGCGCCTCATCAGCCAATTCTTCCGCCAGAATTTCAGCCAAGTGACAAACCCGCCCATCGACAGCCTGCGCGAGCGGCATGTGATGAGCCTCAAAACGCGTTTCTCGAACCTTGCCAACATTTTGGAAGAAAAGAGCCAGAACGCCGACGTGCTTGTCCTTGCCAGCCCCGTCCTCACGTCGCATGACTGGCGCCGGTTAAAGTCTGCCTTTGGCGCAGCGGGCGCAGAAATTGACTGCACCTATGACATTTCCGAAGGACAAGAAGGTCTTCGCGCTGCCATCACGCGGATCCGCGAAGAAGCCGTCGCCGCCGTGCGCATGGGCAAATCCGAATTGTTCCTGACCGACAAAAATATCAGCGCCGACCGCGTGGGCATTGCCATGATCCTTGCCGCTGCCGCTGTGCACACGCATTTGGTGCGCAATGGTTTGCGCAGCTATTCGTCAATCAACGTCCGCTCTGCCGAATGTCTCGACACGCATTATTTCGCGGTGCTCATTGGCGTTGGCGCAACCACGGTAAACGCATATCTGGCCGAAGCCGCGATTGGCGACCGCCATGCGCGCGGGCTATTGGGTGGACTTGCCCTGACCCAAGCGGTCGAGAATTACCGCACCGCCATTAATGAAGGGCTGTTGAAGATCATGTCCAAAATGGGCATCGCGGTCATCTCCAGCTATCGTGGCGGCTATAATTTCGAAGCGGTTGGCCTGTCGCGTGCCTTGGTCAACGACTTCTTCCCCGGAATGCCGAACAAGATTTCGGGCGAAGGCTATCATTCGCTCTATGTGAACGCGCGTGATCGCCATGAAGAGGCGTTTGACACGGCGGTTGCTCGCTTGCCAGTTGGCGGCTTTTACAAGCAACGCAATGGCGGCGAAGAGCATGCTTATTCGGCAGGTCTGATGCATCTTTTGCAAAGCTCGGTCGCGAATGACAGCTATTCAACCTACACACAATTTGCCCAAGGCGTGCGGGAACTGCCGCCGATTTACTTGCGCGATTTGTTGGAGTTCAACTTCGCCAAGGAACCCGTTGCGATTGATGAAGTCGAAGCGATCACCGAAATTCGCAAACGCTTTGTCACGCCGGGCATGTCGCTTGGCGCCTTGTCGCCTGAGGCGCATGAGACGCTGGCCATTGCCATGAACCGGATTGGCGCAAAGGCCGTATCCGGCGAAGGCGGCGAAGACAGCAAGCGGTTCAAGCCCTATGAAAATGGCGACAATGCCAACAGCGTCATCAAGCAAATCGCCAGCGGCCGTTTTGGTGTAACCGCCGAATATCTTGGCGCATGCGAAGAAATTGAAATCAAGGTCGCACAGGGTGCAAAGCCCGGTGAAGGTGGGCAATTGCCCGGTTTCAAGGTCACCGAAATGATTGCGCGTCTGCGGCATTCGACGCCCGGCGTCACGCTCATTTCACCGCCGCCGCACCATGACATTTACTCGATCGAAGACCTTGCCCAGCTGATTTACGATTTGAAGCAAATCAATCCGCGCGCGCGGGTGTGCGTCAAGCTGGTCAGTGCAGCGGGTATCGGCACAATCGCCGCTGGTGTGGCAAAAGCGCATGCCGACGTCATCCTCGTTTCGGGCAATGTTGGCGGCACGGGCGCAAGCCCGCAAACCAGCATCAAATATGCAGGGACACCATGGGAAATGGGGCTGTCCGAAGCCAATCAGGTGCTGACGCTCAACGGCCTTAGGCATCGTATCAAGCTGCGCACCGATGGCGGCCTGAAAACCGGACGCGACATTGTGATTGCCGCGATCTTGGGCGCGGAAGAATTTGGCATCGGCACGCTCAGCCTTGTCGCCATGGGTTGCATCATGGTGCGCCAGTGCCATTCCAACACTTGCCCCGTCGGGGTCTGTGTGCAGGACGAAGCCTTGCGCAAAAAGTTCACGGGCACGCCCGAAAAGGTCATCAACCTGATGACCTTCATTGCCGAGGAAGTGCGCGAGATTCTGGCCAAGCTTGGCTATCGCAGTCTTGATGAAGTCATTGGCCGCACCGAACTGCTGCGCCAAGTCAGCCGCGGCGCGGAGCATTTGGACGATCTCGATCTCAACCCCATCCTTGCCAAGGTCGACGCGCCCGACAGCGCACGCCGCTTCAGCATCCCGACATTCCGCAATGAAGTGCCAGACAGCCTTGATGCGCAGATGATCCATGATGCAAAGCCGGTGTTCGAACGGCGCGAGAAAATGCAGCTGACATATAATGTCCGCAACACCCACCGCGCGGTTGGCACGCGGTTCAGTTCCGAAATCACGCGCCTATACGGGATGAAGGGCCTTTCCGAAGGACATGTCCATGTGCGCTTGCGTGGTTCGGCGGGACAATCGCTTGGCGCATTCCTGTGTCAGGGCATTACCTTGGAAGTATTTGGCGATGCCAATGACTATGTCGGCAAGGGGCTTTCGGGCGGGACTATCATCGTGCGGCCAACGGTCAGCAGCCCGCTCACCAGCCAACAGAACAGCATTATCGGCAACACGGTGCTCTATGGCGCAACGTCGGGACGCCTATTGGCGGCGGGACAGGCCGGCGAGCGCTTTGCCGTTCGCAACTCCGGCGCGCATGTCGTGGTCGAAGGCTGCGGATCAAACGGTCTCGAATATATGACCGGCGGCATGGCGGTCATATTGGGCAAGGTTGGCAGCAACTTTGGCGCAGGGATGACCGGCGGCATGGCATTTGTGCTCGACACCGAAGGCGATTTTGCAAAGATGGCGAACCCGGACAGCATTGTCTGGCAACGGCTCGACAGCGCCTATTGGGAAGACCAGCTGAAGTCGCTGATCACCGCGCATGCCCAAGCCACGGACAGCGCATGGTCGCAATCATTGCTGGAAGATTGGGACCGCAGACGCGGTGAATTCTGGCAGATATGCCCGAAGGAAATGCTGACCCGCTTAAGCCAGCCGCTTTCCGACCATGAGGTGCTGGAAGCTGCGGAATAGGTGGCGGCTGACATTGCCAAAGCGCCTTGCAATGGCGTAATGCTTGGCAATGTCGTCCGCAGAACCCCAGACCCCAGCCGGTTTCCCGTCCGAGGCGGAGGCAGAGGCGCGGCTGACGGCGGACCGTTTTGACATCATCGCGCTGATTGCCAAAGCCGACCGACGGCGCGAGGCCGGTGACCGTCGCGCCGCCAATGCGTATTACAGCGCCGCCATTCGCACCGCCGCCGCGCGGCCATCATCCGACCCGGCCGTCGCCACCGAAATCGCGCGCGCGCACATCGCGGTCGCATGGCTGGCGGACCTGTTCCGTCAAACGCTGATCGATGGCATGCGCGCCGCAGGCTTTACCCGCGAACAGCAGCATCCGCGTTTTCGCCAATCGCTCGATATGATGTTCGGCGATGTGCAACGACCTGCGGAATATCGGCAATTTCCGCAAAAGCCGATGGCGCATTATTACCCCGATATGGCGCATGTCGAATTTGCCGACACCACCGCGTGGGACTGGGTGGCAAAGCTGGAGGCTGTGTTCCCCGACATGCAGCGCGAGGCGCTGGCCTTGCTGGCGCAGCATGACGGTTTTCAGCCTTATATGAAATTGGCCAACGCACGGCCGCAGCAGGACCATCATGGCCTGTTGGAAAATGCGGACTGGAGCACGCTGCATCTGTGGCAAAATGGCGCGGCGGTGGACGAACATATCCAGCGTTGCCCCAACATTTATCGCGCGGTGATGGACCATGTGCCGTTATGTCACATTGGCCCGCGCGCGCCGTCGGTCATGCTTTCGCTTTTGCGGCCCGGCGCAAAAATCCCGCCGCATAGCGGCATGTTGAACAGCCGCTTTATCTGCCATTTGCCTTTGGTGGTTCCGCCCGATTGCGGCTTTCGCGTTGGCGGCTCGACCATTGAATGGCAGGAAGGCAAAGTCATCGCCTTTGATGACAGTGTCGAACATGAAGCGTGGAACAACAGCGCCTATGACCGGCTGGTGTTGATATTCGATATCTGGCGGCCCGAGCTTTCACAAAGCGAGCGCGATCAAATCACCACGATGTTCGCCATCGTCGACAATTACCGCTGACCACACAGCCACCAGCAAAGCACGCAGAGGACTTGCTTAAGGGTCTGGTCAATTGCGTTCGCCCCTGCTTTAGTCCGCACATTGTTGTTTTGAGGAGAAGCCCTATGCGCACATTGTTACTCGCTGGATCGATTTTGGCCCTTGCCGTTCCGGCACATGCCGACGCCAATGGCGACCTTGTCACGCTGGTGAATGATGTCTGGGCGAATGCGCTGAAGGAACAGCCGGTCTATGCCAGCGCGCTGGGCGTGAATGATTATGCATCGGAACTGGGTGACTACACCTTGGCCGCACAGGACCGCCGCGCCGCCGATGCCGCGAAGTTTCTCGCCCGCCTAAATGCCATCCCGTCTGATTCGTTGAATGCCGCATCAAAGGTGGAGGCGGGCATATTACGCCGCGCGCTGAACTCAACAATCGAGGGCAACAGTTTCGGGCAACGCGCGATCAATTTCACGACCTATTCCAGTTGGCACCAGCAGCTTGCCGGCATGGCGCAAAATCTGCCGTTTCGCACCAAGACGGATTTTGAAAGCTACAATGCGCGGCTCGCCCAATATGCGCGGGTGAATGATGAAAATATCGCGGTGGCCAATGTCGCGATCAAGGGCAAATATACCCAGCCCTGCGTCACGCTAAAGGGCTTTGAAGGAACCATCAGCGGGCTGATTACGACCGACGTGAACAAGTCGCGTTTCTATGAACCTTATGCGGGAAAGCGGCCTGCGGGCATTTCCGAAGCCGACTTTGCAAGCTTGGCCAAGGCAGCGGAAGCCACGATCCGCACGGTCATTCACCCCGCGCTGAACAAGCAACTCGCGTGGTATACCGCAAGCTATAAGCCAGCGTGCGCCACAGCACCCGGCGTGTCGGCGCAGCCGGGCGGTGCCAAATATTATGCGTCCCGCGTTCGTGAAGAAACAACGACGTCCCTGACCGCAGAGCAAATCCACCAAATTGGGCTGAACGAAGTGGCACGTATTCGCGCCGAAATGGTCGAGGTCGCATCAAAGGCGGGATATCCCAGCCGCGAGGCGTTTATCCAACATTTGCGGACGGACCCGCAATATTACGCCAAGACACCCGAAGAGCTGATGGAAAAGGTCGCGCGGGTGACCAAGATCATCGATGGCAAAATGCCCAGCCTGTTCGGCCGCCTGCCCCGCCTGCCCTATGGCATAAAGGAAATTCCGGCGGAAACCGCCGAAGGCACCACGACGGCTTATTATAATCAGGGATCGCCCGAAATCGGCATTTCCGGAACCTATTTCGTCAACACGTCGAAACTGAACCAGCGCCCGTTCTGGGAAATTCCGGCCTTGTCGGTGCATGAGGGCGTCCCCGGGCACCACCACCAAATCGCGTTGCAGCAAGAATTGCCCTTGTCGGACTTCCGCAAATATGGCGCGTTCTTCACCGCCTTTACCGAAGGCTGGGGCCTCTATTCCGAACGGTTGGGTATCGAAATGGGCCTATATGATACGCCGGCCAAAGACATGGGACGGCTGTCCTATGAAATGTGGCGCGCATGCCGCTTGGTCGTCGACACCGGCATTCATGCCAAGGGTTGGAGCAAGCAGCAGGCGATCGACTTCATGACCGACAACAGCGCGCTGTCGGCCGCCAATATCGAAGCCGAAGTCAACCGCTACATCAGCTGGCCGGGCCAAGCACTGGCGTATAAATTGGGCGAGCTGAAGATCCGTGAATTGCGGGCCATGGCGACCAAAGAGCTTGGACCGAAATTCAACCTTGCGGCGTTCCATGACGCGGTATTGGGCCAAGGCTCCGTCCCGCTCGATGTGTTGGAGCAGCAGATTAAGGATTGGGTCGCCGCAGAAAAAGCGAAGGGCTAGGCCCGCTTATTTCGGCTCAGGGAGCGGCTCTGCGTCGGCAGATGCCGCTTCCTTGGCATCCAGTTCGGCTTGCAACTTCGCCTCGCGTTCGGCGCGGCCCTTTTCAAATTCGGCCACGCGTGCTTCGACTTCGGCTGCCTCTGCATCGATGCCCGCCATGCGCTTGGCGCGTTCGGCGGCGATCAGGCGGCCAAAGACAATGCCGGGGTCTTGCGCTTTTTCGGCATAAGCGCGGTCAATTTCTTTCAGCCCACATCCGGTAAAGCCGCCAGCACCCGATGCCGAGCAGCTCATCGTGCCACTGGCGCCCACATATTCGTAGGATTTAATCCGTTCGGACATCGCCTGATTGCGCGGGTCATTGGGATCGTCGCGTAAAGACGACGGAATGCGGTACCGGTCCGCCTCCCCCATCCGCGCGCAGACGACGATTTCGTCGCCTTTGCTTTCGGGGCATTTGTCGTCGCCATAGATGATCAACTGGTTGATCTTCTCTTCACCTTGCTGCGTGGCGGGGGCATTTTGTGCCGGTGCTTGCGCCGACAGCATGAGTGCCAAAGCGGCGACGGAAATATGGGCCATTGCGTTCACGGGATATTCTCCAAAAATCTATGCTCTGGCTTGAACGTCGCAGGCTGAATGCGCGATGAAGCTCAAATATGTTTCGACACTGCAATCGCGGTGCGGCAACCCAAGCGGACCAGCGCGCTCATGACCGGATAGGCCAATGCGCGCTCTGCGCCTTCGGCCAGCGCGGTGGCTTTATGTTCCAGCTCATCCGCCTGAAAATCGGCAATCATCGCCGACAATTCGGGATCGCTATCACCGATTTCTTCAAGCTGCTCGCTATAATGGCGGTCAATTTCGGTTTCGATCGCCACGGTGCAGGCCATTGCAGCCTCCGGGCTGATTGCGGCAGACACCGCGCCAAGCGCAAAACCGGCGGCGTTCCAAATCGGGTATAAAGCCGTTGGGCGCACGCCGCGCTCCGCCATCATCTTGTCAAAGGCGCTGAGGTGGCGTTCCTCTTGCTCGGCCATATGCGCAATGCTGCGCGCGGCCGGCGTCCGGTCGCCCATCACCGCAAGCTGGCCTGCGTAAATCCGTTTCGCGCCAAATTCGCCCGCCTGATTCACGCGAATCATCCGGTCGATGGCCGCTTTACGCTGCGGTGCGGTTTTCAGGGTTTCTGGTTGCGCCATGTCATACCCAAGATGGCCACTGCGCCGCCCAACGACAAGAGGAAATTATAGCCCGCGAGCGAAATGCCGAACAAAGACCAGGGTGCCACGTCACAGCGGACCAATGGTGCGTTCATGATCGACTTAAGCAAATCATCCCCGCTGCCCGAAATCGTCGCGGTGCAGGCGGTCAGCCCTTCCCACCAGCCATATTCAACGCCAGCATGAAAGCCCGCGATGCCGCCGCTGGTCGCAATGGCCAATGCCGCAAGCGCAACCAATGTTTTGCGAAAGGCACCGTTGCCGACGCCAAAGGCAATGGCCGCAATCGCGACCGCGGCGAAATGCGGATAACGCTGCCACCAGCACATTTCGCACGGGAACAGCCCGCCAATATATTGCGAGCCATATGCCCCCCCGAGCAATGCTGCGGGTAACAGGAATGCGAGCCAATGGGCCTTGTCAAATTTCGACGTCATGTACGCACTGCACTCCGCATCATTGTCATCCTGAACTTGTTTCAGGATCTTACTTCAGCACCGTCAAGAAAGTAAGATGCTGAAAAAAGTTCAGCATGACGGGGTTGGGTGAAACTCAATTCTGCGCCCTGCCCTTTACGGGCTTTGCGGCAAGCTTCATCGTTTTGGAACCAAGCCGCTGCAAGGTTTCCATCGCGTAATAAAGCTGGAAATCGTCAATGCCCTTGGCCTTCAACTGTTCGGCCGTCATGGCAAAACGTGGATCGTCAATGCGGTCTTCTTCAAGGTCTTTGTTATTGTCTTTCAATTCATTGACCAAGTGACGACGCAAATCGGATTCGCGCACGGACACGCGCTTTTTATAATCGGGATCGGTCAATTGCGGTACGCGGATATCGGGTTTGATGCCGCCTTCCTGCACCGAACGACCCGATGGCAGATGGTAACGCGCAACGGTGAGGCGAAGGCCGGTGTCCCGCGTCAACGGCAGGACGCTCTGCACCGATCCCTTACCGAAACTGCGTTCACCCATGACCAAGCCGCGATGATGATCTTGCAATGCGCCAGCGACAATCTCGGACGCCGAAGCAGAGCCCGCATCGACCAGAACGATGATTGGCGCGCCGCCGGTGACATCGCCCGGAACAGCGCGTTCGGCCCACCAGCGTTGGATATCGCTTTTGTCGCGGCCACGTTCGGAAACAATCTCGCCACTCGAAAGGAAAGCATCAGAAACGGAAACAGCTTCGTCCAATATGCCACCGGGGTTGGACCGCAGGTCGATGATGTAACCCAGCGGATTTCCGCCAAGCGTTTTCTTTATGCCGGAGACCGCAGCGACAACGTCAGCGCCGGTTTGTTCGGAGAAACCAGTAATCGAAATGACGCCAATGCGGTTTTTCACTTCCCACCGCACAGGTTTCAAATCAATGACCGCGCGCGTTATCGTCACGTCGAACGGCGCATCGCGGCCCGGGCGGTAGATGGTGAGCTTGATCGATGTGCCCGGCGCACCGCGCATCGCTTCGACAGCTTCGTCGAGCGTTCCGCCAAGGATCAACTTGCCGTCCAAATGCGTAATAAAGTCGCCCGACTTGATGCCGGCCTTGTCAGCGGGCGTGTCCTTGGTAGGCGCAATGACCTTCACCGCTTCATCCTCAAGCGTAACTGTCAGGCCAAGGCCGCCATATTCGCCATCAATTTGCGTTTGCAGCGAGCTGAAGTCGGATTTGTCGAGGAAGGCACTGTGCGGATCGAGGCTGGCGAGCATCCCCTGAATCGCGCCTTCCATCAATTGCTTGTCATCGACCTTGTCGACATAGCCTAATTTAACCTTGCGATAGACCGCGAGGAATTCCTCAAGCTCTTTGAAACGGTCGGCCTCGGCCTGTTGCTGCTGAACGCTTTGCGCGACCAGCACAGTCGCAGGGATCGACAGCGCCAAAACAAGGGCGCAAGTCGCGGGCAGCAAACGGTTCTTCATAGACCAATCCATTTCATCATTTCGTCGATGCTATATCCCGCCTTAACCCACGGTGAAAGCATGATTAGCACGAACACCCTGCGGACATCGACAAGAACGCACATAGTTCATCCCAATATCGTGGCAATATCCATCACACGGCCATTTTTGCGCAGTTCAACGCCGATTTCGGGCGCGTCTAATGTGGCCGATCCCAGCACCGCGCCTTGCTTCACCGCCTGCCCCTTTTTGACCTGCGTGCGGCCCAGATGTGTAATCAGGCTGTTCCAGCCATTGCCATGTTCGATAATGACAATCTGGCCATAGCTGCGATAGCGGCCAGCGAAGGAAATCGTCCCCGCCGCTGGCGCGACCACGCGCATATCGTCGGCAAGCGCAATCCGAACGCCGCGTTCCCGATAGCCGGTGGCATTCAGTTCATTGAAACCGGACAACAGCTTGCCCCGCGCGGGCAAGATATAGGCCGTCCCCGCCGCCGCAGCCTTGGTCGCGCGCCCGGGGCGTAACATCGGTCCGTCCAATGCTGCCAGTTCATCTGCCTTTTCGGCGCTTAGCCGCTGTATATCCATGCGCCCGACAATATCGCGTGCCCGCTCGCCTTGCGCGATCGCTTGTTCAAATGCGATGGCCGCGTTGGCGGACAGTGCGCCGGCCTTGCCACCGGCTTCGCCTTGCAGTCTGGCCAAATCTGTCTGGCGGCTTTTCAACCGGCCGCGCGCATCGCCCAGCGATTTCAGCGCGCGTATTTCCTGCCCCCGCAATTCGCTTTGCACCGCAATCTGTTGGCGCAAGGCGCTAGTCCGGCGAATAATCTGAGGCTGCACCGTCGCCATGACCGCGCGCACATGCACATAATCTTCGCGTTGCCCGGGCTGCATCATCATCAGCACCGCCGGGCGGCCCGTCATTTGCTGAAGCGCGGCGTTCAGGCGCAGCACGGGTTCGCTCTCAACACCAAGCTGTGCCCGTTGAAGTTTTTGACGACCGCTAATGATAGCAATCCGGATGGTCGCTGCGGCAATCTGGGCTTCGGCGGCGTCGATTTCGGCAGACAGCACGGCCCTTTGCGCGATCAGCCGGCCCGCCGTGCTTTCGGCATTGCTTGCTTCCTGCCGCAACAGCTCGCTGCGCCGTTCCGCACGCAACGCTTTTTCTTGTGCCTCGCGCAGCGCGTCTTGTTGCGCGCCGCTGCTGCCCGCGCTTTGCGCCATCAGGCTGCTCGCAATGGCAAAGGGCGTGAGCATCAAGAGCAAAAAGACGGACCAGAACCGCATGCCCCTATCCTTCCCGATGATAGGGGTGGTTGGCAATGATCGATGTTGCGCGGAACAATTGTTCGGCCAGCATCGCACGGGCCATCAAATGCGGCCACGTCGCTTTGCCAAAGGCAATTAGCTTATCCGCGCCAGCGCGGGCTTCGTCATCAAAACCGTCGGCAGCGCCAATGAGGAAACGCACTTCGCGCACGCCATCGTCGCGCCAGCGTTCCAGCAAGCGCGCAAGTTCGACCGAGCCGAGCTGTTCGCCCTTTTCATCGAGGATGATGGTTTTGCAGGGGCTGTCCGAATGCGGCAGATCGCCGCCCTTATCGGGCATTTCGCTGTGCCGCGTCGGCCAGCTGATCCGTTTTAGATATCGGTCGACCAGCTCCGCTTCTGCAGAGCGGCCGATTTTGCCGCGCGCGATGATGTGCAGGCGCATCGCCATCCGCGCGGTCGTTCGGGCTTATTGGGCCGGAACTTCGGGCGCGTCGCCAAATGCCCACATGCGTTCCAGATTGTAGAAGCTGCGGACTTCGGGACGGAACAGATGCACGATGACATCTTCGGCATCGATCAACACCCAGTCTGCCGATGGCAAACCTTCGATGCGGGCATGACGTCCGGCTTTTTTGATACGCTCGGCAAGCTTTTGCGCCATCGACGCCACCTGCCGCGATGAACGGCCAGATGCGACGACCATATGGTCGGCGATGTTGCTTTTGCCTTCAAGCGGGATGGTCACCACTTCCTGCGCCTGATCATCGTCGAGCGATTGCAGGATAAGCGCGTGGAGGGCGTCCGGGGTCAAAGTGGGTTCCTTGGACTTGGCGGCCAGATTGCCGGCAGTCGGAACGGATGCGGTATCGATCAAGATTGCTCCTTAAAGCACAATATTTCGGGTAACGCCGTCACGCGTTCCATGTTCCTTATATCGGTGAAACCAATATGGGTCAGCACGCCGAATTGCGGTTGCTGAACGCGGATCTGGACGAAAGCGCAAAAAGACAAGCGCTGGCGTACTCCATTTTGTCCAGTGATGAAGCTGGTCCGGACGCCGGACAAACCGTCTGAACCAGGCCATTGCGGGACCCGCAACAGCACCTGCATCATAGCCGGGTCTGGCGATAACTGCAATCGGCATCAATCGTGCAATGTCGCGCCACTGTTTCCAGTGGTGAAATTGCAACAAATTGTCCGCGCCCATGATCCAGACAAAGCGGACTTTGGGATATCGCGCGACCAGTTTTTTCAGGGTTTCTGCGGTGTACACGGTGCCAAGGTCACGCTCAATGGCGGTTGCCTTAATCGGCGTGCGCCGCGTCTGGTCCTTCGCCGATGCCAGCCGCGCGGGCAATGGGGCCATGCCTTTTGTGGGTTTCAGTGGATTGCCCGGTGACACCAGCCACCAAAATTCGTCGAGGCACAGCGAATCCATTGCGAACAGGCTAATCGCCCGGTGGCCACCATGCGCGGGGTTGAACGATCCCCCCATGAGGCCAATGGTTTTCAAGGGCGGATTTGCCCGTTTCCGCGCACAACCCATTTATAGGTCGTGAGGCCCTCAAGCGCGACCGGGCCGCGCGCGTGCAGCCGGCCGGTGGCAATGCCAATTTCGGCGCCCAAGCCGAATTCGCCGCCATCGGCAAATTGGGTCGAGCTGTTGTGCATCACAATCGCGCTGTCGACCTGTGACAAAAAGCGCGCTGCGGCATCGGCATTGTTGGTGATGATCGCGTCGGTATGGTGCGACCCGTGCCGGGCGATATGTTCAATCGCATCGTCCAATCCGGATACGACGCAGGCCGAGATAACGGCATCGAGATATTCGGTGTCCCAATCATCCGCATCGGCAGACACGGTGCGGGCATCCAGTTCCATCAGCACATCATCCGCGCGCACTTCGCATCCGGCATCAATCAGCGCGCCAATCAATTCGGCAGCAGCAGGATAATCCTGGTCAATCAGGACCGTTTCAGTTGCCCCGCAAACGCCGGTGCGCCGCATCTTGGCATTGACGACAATCGCCTGCGCCATCGCCGGGTCGGCGTCCTTATGGACATAGCTGTGGTTGATACCGTCGAGATGCGCGAGCACGGGAACGCGGGCTTCATCCTGCACCCGCGCGACCAGCGATTTGCCACCACGCGGAATGATCATGTCAATTGCACCCTGTGCACGCAGCATTAGGCCGACCATCTCGCGGTCTTGTGTGGGCACAAGCTGAACCGCGTCGGCGGGTAATCCGGCCGCACGGATGCCAGCCAGCATCGCAGCATATATCGCACGGTTGCTGTGCACAGCCTCACTACCGCCGCGCAGGATGACGGCATTGCCCGAACGCAGCCCCAAGGCCGCGGCATCCGCCGTCACATTGGGCCGACTTTCGTAAATGATACCAAGCACGCCAATCGGCACGCGGATACGCGCCATCTGCAAACCATTGGGCTGCGTGCTGCTGTCGATGATTTGACCGACGGGATCGGCCAGCACAGCAACCTGTTCCACCGCCGCAGCCATGGCCGTAATGCGCGCCTCGTCAAGTTTCAGGCGATCCAGCATGGCGGGTGACAGGCCAGCCGTCGTCCCTGCCGTCACGTCGATGGCATTCGCCGCGAGAATATCCGCCGATTGGTCACGCAGCGCCTGAGCCGCAGCTTTCAACGCCTTGGCCTTGGCCGCATCATCCGCCGCCGCCAGTTGCCGCGCTGCAGCGCGCGCTTTGGTGGCAATCGATGCCATCAGGGACTGATAATCGGTCATAAATTCAACCCGTAGAGAAGTGCCCGCAAAAGGGAAAGATAGCGTTCATTTCAACGGCGTCAGCGCTGCCTTTATTGCGAATCGGCGGAAAAGCTTTGATTTTGCGGTATTTTGCGCCGCGCGCGCGCCATTTGCAGGCATCAATAATTCACAATTTGTAACATTTGCATCAGTTTTCCACAGCTCATCGTGTGACTCATTCGACTCGTCACGAGTCCGGCCTCGGCGATTCGCCCCGGTCATTTTGCTCTGCTACGCGCGCTCAACAGAATAAAAACGGGGTGGGACGTGTCGCTTAAAACCAGAATGTCCGGGTGGAAAAACCGGATAGCTGGATGGTTTATTGACCGCGAATTTTTCATGCGGGCCAATGGCCAAGTCCGGTTCTTAAAACTGAGTGCACAATTGCAACGCCGCGTTGCGGGGACCGTCGCGTCTGTCGTTGGCCTTTGGCTGGTCGTCACGCTGGGCATGGCCATCAATCAACTGAGCGTTACCGCGCAGCGTATGGCGCTCAGCCAGCAAGAGGCGAAGGTTGAATCGGCCGAAGAACGCGTCGCCAATTATCGCGATTCGATCGATGAAGTGACCAAGGACCTCGATCGGCGGCAGAAAATGCTGGAAAGCCTAAGCGATCAATATCTGGGCGAGGTTCCGGATGCCAAGGCCCAAACGCCTGCAACGGCCAAGCCCATCGATGAAGACAAGACCGTAAAAACCATCAGCGCGCTGGTGCCTGAGGCCGCTGGTCTTGCGCGGATTGAAGTCCGCCAAATCCAGTTCGCCGAAAATATGACCAAGGTTGCCTTGGCCCGCACGTCAAAGGCAGAAGCCGCCATCCGGCAGTTCGGCCTGAACCCCGATGTCCTCGCGCGGCAGGCCCGCAACGCACAGGGTGGTGTGTTTGAACCCTTTTTCGGTAGCGCCAAAAAAGATGTCCGCGACCCGCGCTTTTTGAAACTGGCCGCATCGCTGAGCCGCATGGATGCCATGGAGCGCGCGCTGGCCGCGATCCCGACATCTATGCCCGCAGCCGTCATGATGATGTCGAGCGGCTTTGGTTTCCGCAGCGATCCGTTCACCGGCGGGGGCGCAATGCATGCCGGTTTGGATTTCAAGGGCCCTGTTGGTACGCCAATCCTATCTGCCGCCGAAGGCCGTGTGACTTTTGCGGGCTTCAACGGCGGATATGGCAAGACAGTTGAAATTACACATGCCAACGGGCTATTAACGCGTTATGCCCATCTTTCCGGGTTGAATGTCACGCAAGGTCAAAAGGTTGATCGTGGCTTGCAAATCGGAAGAATGGGAAGCACAGGGCGATCGACGGGCAGTCATTTGCATTTCGAGGTCCGCCTGAATGGTCGGGCGATCAACCCGAGAAAGTTTTTGGAGGCCAACCCTGATGTTCTCAAAGTCCAAACAGTCGCCGGAAACCGCGCCGGCAACGCCGCAAAGGAATTATAACAACGTGCGCAATAGTTCGGGTCATACATTTTCCGTCATAGCTTCCGATGTTGAAATCGTCGGCAACCTCACCGCCCGCGTCGATCTGCACGTTGATGGCAAGGTGCAGGGCGACGTGACATGCGGCAATTTGGTGCAAGGCGAAGGCAGCATTATCGCAGGCAAGGTCATTGCCGAATCGGCCAAGCTGTCCGGCCATGTCGAAGGTTCGATCGAGGCCAATGATCTGGTGATCGAATCCACCGCGCGTATCGTGGGCGATGTCGTGTACAGCAATCTGACGATCGCCCCCGGCGGTCAGATTGACGGCAAGTTCCGGCACAAATCATCGAAGGGAGCGCCAACCACCGCGCGCCCGGCCGCCAATGTTGCCAAGCCAGTCGAACCATTGGTTCTTGGGGTTGAATCCAAAGTCATCTAAACGATTTCCAACATCGGCAAGATTATTTCCTACAAAAACTGCACGCGGTCCTGCTGCGTTCAAAAAGGGGGACGGCCGGCGCGGAAGCGCTGGTGCGTGCTTCCGGCTGATGGTGTTGGTTGATTAAGGCCCGCTTGTTCCATCAGGCTAATGCCCCCGGGCCGCCTTTGCTGGCTGGCATGCTGTCCATCGGGGGAAAGGTTCGTAAACCCCCAAAGGCTGTCCGCACGGACAGGACGGTTTTCCGCCACATCCAACCATGTTCGCGCTGTTCAGAGCTTGATGCAACAGGCCCTTTTTCAAGCTGAAGCACGCACCCTATCGCGCCGACCGTGCCAACGGATTTCCCCGCCAGCGTTCCCGTCATCCCGACCAGCGTTCCGGACCGCCGCCTGACTGACGCGACTCGAATAACCGATATGGTTATTTGTAGGAAAGTGGTTTTTGCACACCCCCCCAACCCCCTGTCGTCATGCTGAACTTGTTTCAGCATCTTACTTTTTCAACGTCGACAATTAAGACCCTGAAACAAGTTCAGGGTGACGGTGGGTGTGGACGATGACGAGTGGGAGGGAGACAGGAGGAGGTTTGTAGGAAAGTACTTTTCACCCGCGCACAAAAAAGGCCCGAACCATCGCGGGTTCGGGCCATGAGTTGGATGTTCGCGGGAGGAACATCGGGAGGGGGCGGAGCGTATGAGGAAAGGAGAGAACGCCCCGCCGCCAAGCTGTAAAACTCAATAGTTGTAAGCACGCTCACCATGTTCGGTGATGTCCAGGCCTTCGCGTTCTGCATCTTCTGCGGGACGCAGGCCTGTGGTGAATTTCAATCCGTAGAACAGGATTGCCGAGACAACCGCCGTCCACAAGACTGTCGTGCCGACGGCCCAAACCTGCGTCATCACCTGACCAGCCATGTCATATTCGCCGGGGATGGCGGGGAAGACGGTGTAATTGATCCAGCCCTGACCGCCCAATGCGGGGTCAGCGACCACGCCGGTGGCGATCGCGCCGACAATACCGCCAACGCCATGAACACCGAAGACGTCAAGCGTATCGTCATAGCCAAGCTTGTTCTTCACATAGGCGACGAAGACATAGCACAGACCCGATGCTGCAAAGCCGAGGAGGATAGATGTCATGGGCGCTGCAAATCCGCTGGCCGGCGTAATCGCAACCAGACCCGCAACCGCGCCGGTAACCGCACCCAACAATGAAGGCTTACCATGGTGGAACTGTTCAATCAGGCACCATGCAACCGCAGCAGCAGCCGTGGCGACAAAGGTGTTGATGAAGGCAAGGGCAGCAAGGCCATTGGCTTCGAGGTTCGAGCCAGCGTTAAAGCCGAACCAGCCCACCCACAGAAGCGACGCACCAATCATCGTCATGGTCATCGAGTGTGGCGGGGTTGCTTCTTTGCCATGGCCGACACGCTTGCCAACGATGAGGCAACCGACAAGACCAGCAATACCGGCATTGATGTGCACGACAGTGCCGCCAGCGAAGTCAAGTGCGCCCCAGCCCCACAGCAGACCCATGTCGGTCGGTGCATCAACCAGAAAGTCTGGTCCAGCCCAGTACCACACCATATGTGCGATCGGGAAATATGCGAACGTCAGCCAAAGCACCGTGAAGATCATCAAGGGTGTGAACTTGATACGCTCTGCAAATGCGCCGACGATCAACGCCGGCGTGATGCAGGCAAAGGTCATCTGGAACACGACAAAGGCATATTCGGGAATGTAGACATTGTTGCTGAACGTGGCGGCATAGGTTGTCGCATCAACGCCCTGAAGGAATATCTTTGAAAAGCCACCGATGAAGGCGTTACCGCTGGTGAAGGCCAGGCTGTAGCCATAAGTGACCCAGACAAGCGCCGCGACCGACACGATCATGAACACCTGCATCAGCAGGCTGAGCATATTTTTGGTGCGGACAAGGCCGCCGTAAAACAGCGCGAGCGCCGGAATCGACATCAGCAATACCAATGCAGAGCTAATCAGCATCCACGTCGTATCGCCCTTGTCGACCATGCCCGCCATTTGTTCAACGGTCGGTGCCTTAATCGGGCCGTCGGCGACGGCAACCGCCACCGCTGCCGCGCCATCAGCAGCTTTTTCGGCTGCCTCCTGTGCGAAGGCGGGCAAAGCGGCGAACAATGTCGCCCCCGCCGCGCCTAGAAACTTGAGTGTCTTGGACATTTTCTGGTTCCCCTAGCTTGCTATTATCGCGTCAAAGCGCGGTTTCGTTGGTGTCGCCCGTGCGGATGCGCAGGGCACCGGCAAGTTCGAATTCAAATATCTTGCCGTCACCAATGGCGCCTGTTTCGGCGGCCTGCTGAATGGCCTCGACCACGGCAGGGGCCTGATCGGACGCGCATGCGACCTCGATTTTCACCTTGGGCACCATGTTGGTTGCATATTCGGCACCGCGATAAATTTCGGTCTGCCCTTTTTGTCGGCCAAAGCCTTTGACCTCAGTCACGGTCATACCCGACACGCCCAGCGCCGTGAGCGCTTCGCGCACCGGGTCCAGCTTGTGCGGCTTAATAATGGCAATAATATATTTCATGCACGCCCCCAATATTGGTTGTGCAATGCAATATGCAAACGTCGTGCCAGAAACGGAAAATGCACCTAAATAGGCCGATTACAGGCGATAGGGACAGCCGACATAAGCGCCACCACCTTCCATACTGCCTAAAATTTAATCAGCATATTATCACTGCCTAAATATTAGGCATTCAACCAATGCGGATCGATGCCCATAAGGGCAGATGGTCCGACGCCTGTTTGGACAATGTTGAAATATGGCTGTCGGCGGCGGTGACGTTCACGTCATGGCTGACAATGATCCGGTCCAATCGCGCGACTGGGCGCGATGTGTGGAAGCTTTTGGGCGTTTGCACCAGCCGGTGATGGTGGAACGCAAGTTCGTTCAATGCGCCGCTGTCCGACCATTGATTGAAATCGCCCATCAGAACGGTGGGCATATGACGCGGGCTGCCATCAATCGCCGCCAGCAACGCGCGGATTTGCTTGCGCCGCCACAGCCCCGACAAATCGAGATGCACGCCAATGACGCGCAATGCATGTCCGGCAACCGACAGTTCCGCCATCACCGCGCCGCGCGGCTCAAGCGTTGGCATGTCAATCGGGTGGCAAAGGCGCACCTCCATGCCCTTGCGCACCAAAATCGCATTGCCGTGCCAGCCAATGGCGGCAGGACGGAAAGCCAGCGGCACGGGCATCCACGATGTCTCCGCCTCCAGCATCGCCAGCGGCAATGCACTGACACGCGCGCCGAACCGGCGGTCCACTTCCTGAAGCGCGATAATGTCTGCGTCGATTTCCTTGAGCACCGCCAAGATACGTTCGGGGTTGCGCCGTTGGTCCAGGCCAACCGCCTTGCGAATATTATAGGTCGCAACCTTGAGTGCGTGGCTCATATCGGGGTCATGCGGTTCATTCGGCCATATCGCAATTTGGACCGAAATATGCGCCCATCAACCCGCCGTGCCGCCTACCGTAAGCGCGCTGACCAAAGTTGTGGGTTGCCCGACGCCCGCCGGAACGCTTTGCCCGCCTTTGCCGCACACGCCGATGCCATCATCCAATGCCATGTCGTTGCCAAGGCCGATGACCTTGTTCAGCGCGGTTGGGCCGTCGCCAATCAATGTCGCGCCTTTGATGGGATCGCCAAGCTTGCCGTCCTTGACCAAATAGGCCTCGGTACAGCTGAACACGAATTTGCCCGACACGATGTCGACTTGCCCGCCGCCAAAGCTTTTGGCGAAGATACCGTTTTTGACGCGGCTCAACAGTTCGGCAGGGTCGTCATTGCCGCTGCGCATGAATGTATTGGTCATGCGCGGCATCGGTGCATGGGCATAGCTTTCGCGGCGACCATTGCCCGTCGGTGCAACGCCCATCAGGCGGGCGTTCATGCGGTCCTGCATATAGGCACGCAAGATGCCGTCTTCGATCAGGACATTTTCCTGCGTCGGCGTGCCTTCATCATCAATCGACAGCGAACCGCGGCGGTTCATCATGGTGCCATCGTCGACAACGGTCACGCCGGGTGCGGCCACGCGCTGGCCAATCTTGCCGGAAAAGGCACTGCTGCCCTTGCGGTTGAAATCGCCTTCAAGACCATGGCCGACGGCCTCATGCAGCAATACGCCGGGCCAGCCGGGCCCTAGCAACACGGTCATTTCGCCAGCGGGTGCGGCGACCGAACGCAGGTTGGTCAGCGCCTGCGCCAATGCTTCATCAATGGCATGTTCCCATTCATGATCTTCAAACAATTTGTCGTAGAGATAACGCCCGCCAAAACCATAAGTGCCGGTTTCGCGGCGGTCACCGTCTTGCGCGACGATGGATACATTGAGGCGCACCAAGGGGCGAACGTCGGTGGCGACAAAGCCATCGGCGCGCACGATTTCGACGACGCTCCAGCTGCCCGAAAGGCTGACGCTCACTTGCGCGACGCGTGGGTCACGGGCGCGGGCGGCGGCGTCAATTTGTTGGCATAAGGCGACCTTTTGCGCGAACGGCACGAGTTCAAGCGGATTGCCGTCTGTATATAAATGCCGGTTGTTCTGGCGCGGCGGCGGGGCGGGTTGCTCCTTCGCGGGATCGAGCAGCTTCAACGTCTCCCCTGCCCGGCGAATCGCGGCCTCGCTCATGTCATTGGCGTGGCTGAACCCGGTCATCTCACCCGACACACCGCGCAGGCCAAAGCCCGAACCCGTCGAATAATCCGCCATTTTCAATCGGCCATCATCAAAACCAAAGCTCTCGGTCGCGCTATATTGCAAATACAGCTCACCATCATCGCACGCCTTCAACGCATCACGCGTAATACGCTGCGCGGCGTCAGGGTCGAGAAGGCCGGATTGGTAAAGATATGAGCGGGGATCGGTATAAGTCATGCCGTGTATATGGGGCGATGTGGCGGCGGTTGAAAGCGTAATTTGTATCAATGATGCGCAAATCCTCTCCGCCTCGTCATCCTGAACTTGTTTCAGGATAACAGGCAACATTCGTTTGTTATCCTGAAACAAGTTCAGGATGACGATGGGTTTGGCTTTGGATGACGATGGGTTTGGGTTCGGATGACGATGGGTGGACGGGCCCATACTGACACATTCATCATCACCGCAGCCCTGAGCCTGTCGAAGGGCGCCCATCGGCACAGCGCCTTCACTTTGGACACCCTTCGACGGTCGCAGGCGCTGCGCGCCCGCTGCTCAGGGCTTCGGTTTATGTAAGGACGATGTCCCGTTCAGAAAAGTTGGTTTTCTCCAGCGCATAACCCCCCTAAAGCCGCCCAATGACCACGCGATTCCAGTTTTCAATTTCCGCCACTGATGGCAAGGCACGCACCGGCAGCATTCAGATGATGCGCGGCGAAATTCGCACGCCGGCGTTTATGCCCGTCGGCACCGCTGCCACGGTCAAGGCGATGCGCCCTGCCGAAGTGCGCGCAACGGGTGCGGACATCATATTGGGCAACACCTACCATCTGATGCTGCGGCCCGGCGCGGAACGTGTGGCGCGGCTGGGTGGGCTGCACCAGTTTTCGGGCTGGGACCGGCCGATATTGACCGACAGCGGCGGGTATCAGGTGATGAGCCTTTCGGCGTTGCGCAAAATCACTGAAGAGGGCGTGGCGTTTCAAAGCCATCTCGACGGGTCGAAACATATGCTGTCGCCCGAACGCTCAATGGAAATCCAGCGGCTATTGGGTTCCGACATTGTCATGGCGTTTGACGAATGCCCCGCCAATGGCGTCAGCCGCGACGAAGCGATCAAGTCGATGGAATTGTCGATGCGTTGGGCCAAGCGCTCACGCGACGGCTTCGACAGCGGCGGCGAACATGCCGCGCGCGCGGCCTTATTTGGCATTCAGCAAGGATCATTGGACGAAGAATTGCGTAAGCGGTCTGCCGATGCGTTGATCGACATTGGCTTTGATGGCTATGCCGTGGGCGGCCTTGCGGTGGGGGAAGGGCAAGAGGCGATGTTTGGTTGCCTCGATTATGCACCCGATCAATTGCCCGCCGACCGGCCACGTTATCTGATGGGTGTGGGCAAGCCCGACGATTTGGTGGGCGCGGTTGAGCGCGGCATCGACATGTTCGATTGCGTCCTGCCCACCCGCTCTGGCCGCAATGGCCAAGCCTTTACCCATTATGGCCCGATCAACATCCGCAATGCGAAATTTGCCGAAGACCAAGGGCCGATTGACGACCAATGCACCTGCCCGGTGTGCGCCACATGGACCCGCGCTTATGTCCATCACCTGATCCGGTCGGGCGAAATACTGGGCGCGATGCTGATGACGCAGCACAATTTGCATTATTACCAAATGCTGATGGCAGGCATGCGCGCGGCGATATCGCAAGGACGGTTCGCGGCATTCGCCTCCGATTTCCGGCGGGATTATGTCCGCGGAAAAGATCAGGGTTGAAATCATGACGCGCGTCGCAGAAGCCATCACACGCGCACAGGCCAACAGTCCGTTTCTTGCCGGATTGATGGACCGCAACCCCGACCTGATGGCGATGGTAGAGGCGGGCGAATTTGACGCGGCGCTGGCGCAATCCCTTGCCCGAACGGCGGACAATGTCGGCACCGCCTTGCGCCAACAGCGGCAGGGCGTCGCGCTTGTCACCGCGATTGCGGACCTCGCATGCGTTTGGGACCTCAGCCGCGTCACGCGCATCCTGTCCGACTTTGCCGACCATGCGCTCGACCAAGCCATATCCGCCGCCATCGCAGAACGCGTGCCCGGCGCGCCCAACCAAGGCTTTGCCGTCATTGCGCTGGGCAAACATGGCGGGCGCGAGCTGAATTATTCGTCGGACATTGACCCGATTTTCCTGTTCGATCCCACAACCCTACCCCACCGCGAACGCGACGATGTGGCGGAGGCCGCCGTGCGCTATGGCCGCCGCGTTATCGAACTTTTGTCCGCATTGGACGGCGACGGATATGTCTTTCGCGTCGACATGCGGCTGCGGCCATCGCCGGAGGTCAGCCCCATCGCCCTGCCCGTCGAAGCGGCCATCGGCTATTATGAATCGAGCGCGCTGGCGTGGGAGCAAGCGGCATTCATCCGGTCGCGGGTCTGCGCAGGCGACCGCGCGCTGGGCGCATATTTCCTGAATGCCATTCAACCCTTCATCTGGCGCAAATCGCTCGATTTTGGGCAGTTGAAGAACATTACCGCAATGACCGCGCAAATTCGTGACCATTATGCCAAGGGTCAGAAAATGGGCCTTGGGTTCGACCTGAAACGTGGCCATGGCGGGATACGCGAATGTGAATTTTTCGCGCAGGCGCATCAGCTGATCCATGGCGGACGCGATCCGGTGCTGCGCGTGCCCGACACCCGCGAGGCGCTGAAACGGCTGGCGGCGGCTGGGCCGATTAGCCCGCAAGAGGCGGAGACCTTGTCCTCCGCTTATGAACAGTTGCGGACATTTGAACATCGTCTGCAAATGCACAGCGACCGGCAAACGCACGAGATACCGCAGAACCGCGAAACCGCCGATGCCGTCGCGCGCTTGCATGGGCTGGCGGACGCCGACGCGTTGATTGACGCGATCCGCCCGATCACCGCGCAAGTCGCTGCGATTTACGACCGGATGGTGGACGCGGGCGGCAGCGAAGGGCCGCGCATGGCCGATGAAGGCCTGCCGCTTGAAGAACAATTGACCGATTTGGGCTATACCGACCCGGCCGCCATCATGCAGCGCATGGCCCGGTGGCGCAGCGGCAAGATTCGCGCGATCCGCAGCGCATCGGCGCGTGACGCATTTGAAGCCGTTCTGCCCGCGATCATGAAAGCATTGGCGCTGGCCCCAGATTCCGACCGTGCCATCGCGCGGTTCGAAAATATGATCGAGGCGATACCCAGTGCCATCAACGTCTTCCGCTTGCTGGAGGCGCGGCCCGGGCTGTTGCAATTGGTCGCCAACATATTGAGCTATGCGCCGACGCTGGCCGACGATCTTGGCCGACAGAGCCGGTATCTGGACGCGTTGATTGACACGAGCGCGATGAACTTGCCCGGCGACATGGCCGCTTTGCACGACGCGATGGCGCGCCGGATTGGCGATGCCGATTATCAATCGATGCTTGATATTGTCCGCGATTATGTCGGCGAGAAACGCTTTGCGCTGGGCGTGCAGTTGATTGAGGGCCGAAGCGACGCAAGCGACATCGCACGCAGCTACGCCCATTTGGCGGAGGCAGCGTTGCAGACGCTCACCGCCGCGACGGTCGCCGAATTTGAAAAGGCGCATGGCCGCATTGACGGCGGCGAGCTGGTCATTTTGGCATTGGGCCGATTGGGCGGCGAAGCGTTGACGCATGCGTCGGACCTTGATCTGATATTGCTGTTCACGGGCAACCATCTCGCCGAATCCGATGGGCCGCGTGCCTTAGGCGCGACGCAATATTTCAACCGGCTGGCGCAGCGCGTGATTGCCGCCATGTCGGTGCCCACCGCATCGGGCGCTTTATATGAGGTCGACACACGGCTTCGGCCATCGGGCGCCGACGGCCTGTTGTGTGCGTCGGTGAAAAGCTTTGACCAATATCAGCGCGAAAATGCTTGGACGTGGGAGCATATGGCGTTGACGCGGGCACGCGTGCTTTTCGGGTCCGCCGATGCCCGTGCGCAGGTGGGCGCTATTGTTGCGGACGTTTTGCATGGCCCGCGCGACCCTGAAAAACTGCGCGTCGATATCGCCAGCATGCGCAAGGACATGGCCGCGCATAAACCGCCAAAGGGCGAACTGGATGTGAAGCTGTTGCCCGGCGGCTTGGTCGACATGGAATTTATCATTCACCGGCTTCAGTTGGAAACACATGACGGTTTGGTGCCGCAGCTTGGCCCCGCCATTGATGCGCTAGTGACAGCCGGACATCTGCCTGCAAACTTTGCCGCCGCTTATGCATTGTTCGCGCGCCTGTTGGTCATGGTGCGCCTCATCGCGCCCGATTGCGCCACCCCGCCAGTGGCCGCGCAGGCGTTGATTGCGGGCAGCCTTGGCTTTGCCGATTGGGATGGCTTGATGGCGGCGATTAGGGATTATCGCGGGGTTGTCATGACCGAATGGCAGCGGCTATTTGGACCACGCGATTTTTAAAAGGAACCCATGATGACCGATATCAACGACACCCTGCCCAACGTCAATGTGGCGGATAGCGCAGGCAATGCGGTCAATCTGGCGGCGCTCAAAGGCCCGCTGGTGCTCTATTTCTACCCAAAGGCCGACACGCCGGGTTGCACGAATGAGGCCAAGGATTTCACCGCATTGTCGGCGGATTTCGCCGCGCTCCATTGCCCCGTCTACGGCATGTCCAAGGACAAGCCCGCCAAGCTTGCGAAATTTGCGGCGAAATATGAACTTAACGTCACTTTGCTGTCCGACGAAGCCAGCGATGCCACCGAGCAAATGGGCGCGTGGGTCGAAAAATCGATGTACGGCAAAAGCTATATGGGCATTGACCGGTCAACCTATCTGGTCGGCAAAGATGGCAAGGTTGCGCAAGTGTGGCGCAAGGTAAAGGTAAAGGACCACGCCGCAGAGGTTTTGGCCGCGGCCAAAGCGCTCGGCTAAACCGCGCGAATCCTATTACAAAACCGAAACCCTGAGCCTGTCGAAGGGCGGTTACCGGTGTTGCGCTGCTGTCGAGAGCCGCCCTTCGACGGTCGCATACGCTGCGCGTCTGCTGCTCAGGGCTACGGTTTTTTTGAACGGGCAGTTCGTGCCCTCGCACGATTTTCTCTCACATCCGTCACCCTGAACTTGTTTCAGGGTCTTAATTTCGGACGGATTGAAGAAGTAAGACCCTGAAACAAGTTCAGGGTGACGGGAGTTGAAGCGGACGATTCGAACTGCAACCGATTCGGTCACCGCTCGGACGGTCAATCGCATCTATAATAACGAAATTTTGCGGGTCTTGGCGGGAACAAACGGGTGTATGACGCGTTGTTCACAGCGCCAGATATTGCCCAAGCCAGTTTGGAAATTGTCGGTAAACCGCCATTTTAATGCGCCGTTGAACCCTCCATTCAACGACTCAACGCGTTTGAGCGGCGGTTTGTCCCGCGATTATGACAGGCATGTTGCATTCGTTTGAGCCATCGGACACCACCATTTTCGTAATGAGTGGGCAGATCCTCTGTCTTGGTCAAACTTCTGAACTGCGTAAAAGCGCGGGTCGCATTTTAAGGTAGTACACAATATGGCATCCAGCGCTTTGGCACATCGCCAATCACTGATCCTTAAAGCTGTATCTGCTTTGGTAATGGTCGCCGCTTTCACCGCAGCAACACCATCATTTGCCAACTCAGCCGCCGCCTCATCAGACACTTTCCGTATTTCGGCAGAAGATTTGCGCGCGAACCAGAGCGCGCTTGGCGTTGCGGACGCTGAATTCCGTGCGTTGAATGACAGCTGGGGCAGCATCAACGGCACCGCAACCAAGGTTGCAGTTGCCGTTCCATCGATCAACCCAGTTGAAATCATGAAATTCTCCAGCGGCTATGGATATCGCAGCGCACCGACGCGTGGCGCCAGCCGCAACCACAAGGGCATCGATATTCCCGGCGCAATCGGCACACCGATCTTCGCAACAGCAGATGGCATTGTCGGCCGCGCGGAATGGGTTGGCGGTTACGGTAAATTCGTAGAAATCAACCACGGCAGCGCGGTGCAGACACGTTACGGCCATTTGTCGGCGATGAATGTTACGCCAGGTCAGCGCATCCGCAAGGGCGACATTTTGGGCTATATGGGCTCGACTGGCCGCTCAACCGGAAGCCACCTGCATTATGAAGTGCGCATTGCCGGTGAAGCGATCAACCCAACGGCATTTCTGTCGCCCATGAAATCTGACCCAAGCGGCGCAAAAATCTTGCTTGCTGCAAAAACTGTTGATAGCACGGCTATCGGTGGCCCTGCTGAAGGCGAGTAAGCAGACAGGCCAAAACGCATCACCTTTGGGAGAGGGTGTAATCTTGGGGGCTGGCGCGGGATACTGCGCCGCCCCTTTTCTTTAACTGCTGCATGGCCTACATATCCGATATGAGCGAAACTGAAGTCATCTCCATGACCGCCAATGCCGCGCGCCGCGTGGCCGAAATCGCAACCAAGCTTGGAAAAGATCCGGTGCTGCGGTTGTCGGTTGAAGGTGGCGGCTGTTCGGGCTTTCAATATCGTTTCGGCCTCGCCGACAGTGTTGAGGCGGATGACATCACCGCGCAAGGCGAAGGTGCATCTTTGGTCGTCGATCCCATAAGCCTCGATCTGGTGCGTGGCTCTGCGGTGGATTTCGTCGAATCGCTTGGCGGCAAAAGCTTCAAGGTGACCAATCCGCAAGCGCAGGCCGGTTGCGGCTGCGGCTCCAGCTTTTCGGTTTGATGCAATAGCGATGCGCGGCTAGGGTCGCGGGCATGCGTATAGCGACTTACAACATCAACGGCGTCAAAGCGCGCCTCCCCCGACTGCTCGAATGGCTGGAAGAAACCCAACCCGACATTGCCTGCCTGCAAGAGGTCAAGTCACAGGACGAGGGCTTTCCGATCGAAGAATTTGAACGCGCTGGCTATGGCGCGATCTGGCACGGGCAAAAATCGTTCAACGGCGTGGCCATCCTCGCCAAGGGCGCACAGCCTGTCGAAGCACAGCGCACCTTGCCCGGCGACCCCGAAGACGAACATGCCCGTTATCTGGAGGCGGATGTTTTCGGTATACGCGTTGCGAGCATTTATTTGCCCAATGGCAATCCGCTGCCCGGACCGAAATTCGACTATAAGCTTGCTTGGATGAAACGCTTGTACGACCGCGCCGCGGAATTATTGGCGGCGGAAATCCCTGCCGTTCTGGCGGGCGACTATAATGTCATCCCGCACACGCATGATATCTGGGCGCCCGCAGCGATGTTGGACGATGCCTTGCGCCAACCCGAAAGCATCGCCGCCTATCGCGCTTTATTGGGCCAAGGCTGGACCGACGCGCTGGCGACGCATTATCCGCAAGGCGGCATTTGGACATTTTGGGACTTTCAGGCCGGCGCATGGCAACGCGACCATGGCTTTCGCATCGACCATCTGTTGCTGAGCCCCGTTGTCGCCGACCGCTTGTCCTCATGCGGTGTGGATAAGGACCATCGCGGCCGTGAAAAGGCCAGCGACCACGCGCCGACCTGGGTCGAACTGACGGACTAAGGCATCCCCAACACGAAAGAGTCGTCATCCCCGACACCAAAGAATCGTCATCCTGAACTTGTTTCAGGATAACGCGCCACCGTTGTTTGTTATCCTGAAACAAGTTCAGGATGACGAAGGTCGGTTTTTTTACGTCGCCACCAGACCTGAAAATAGATATTGTAGCAGTCGCTACATTTTGGTATCAAGTTCCCACACTTTATGGGGAGTTTGTCATGACCTTGTTTCGCCTTTTCCTCGTTGCCGTCATTGCCATCGTCGGCGCTTATACGTCCGTCACCATCGCCAACCATGGCATGGGGCTGTATCCGATATTTTTCGGCGACATCGCCGAAATGGCGTGGCCCGGGCAGTTCAATCTCGACTTTTTATTCTTTCTGATCTTTTCCGGATTCTGGGTCGCATGGCGGCACGAATTTACCGTGGCGGGGTTGGCTCTGGGATTTGCGGCCTTTAATCTTGGCGCGCCGTTTTTGGCAGGCTATCTGCTGATCCACAGCTATCGCACCAAAGGCGATGTTGCCGCCATGTTGCTCGGACCGTCGCGGGCAGCACGCGCGCGCTAAAGCGCCTTGGCGTTTATATCGTCAAGGCCAATGCTTTTCAGGAACAGCATCCCTTCGATGCTGACCAGAAGCCGCGCGGCATCAATGTCGCGCTGCGCTTCGCTGTCGGACTGCAACTGCGCCTTGCCCCATTCGAGAAATCCGCGGCCAATTTGTTCGCCCACCGCGCGGTAAAACGGGTCGCCCATCGCCGCGCGGGCGGCAACATCAAGCCAGATCCGCATATAGGGCCACAGCGCGTCTTCAAAAACAATGCCCGCCAATTTGCGGCGCAGCGCGTCCACGGGCAGCGGCTCGGCCGCCGCGTGCGTCCCGACTATTTCCACCAGCTGCGCCGAAATCTGTTCCAACACCGCGGTGATAATCTCGGCCTTATCCTTGAAATAATATAGCAGCATCCGGTCGCTGGTGCCCGCAGCCTTGGCCAACGGACGCAGGCTCGACGCCGAAAGCCCTTGCGCAAGGACATAAGCGGTCAATCGCTGGATGATATCTGCGCGTTTGGTGTCAGGTTTTATCACGCTGACACTATAGCGCACCGAAACACATCAGGGCAAAGGGCAAAGTCATCGGGGTAACTGGACAGCGGCGGCGGCAATCACTATCGGCTGGCCATGCCTGAATCCAAAACACACGCCCACCCTTCCGATTCCATCCTGATCATCGATTTCGGGTCACAAGTGACTCAATTGATTGCCCGCCGCGTGCGCGAGGCCGGGGTCTATTCGGAAATCGCGCCGTTCAATTCCGCCGAAGCCGCATTTGCACGTATGAAGCCAAAGGGCATCATATTGTCGGGCGGCCCTGCATCGACGACCAAAGCCGATTCGCCGCGTGCACCGCAATGTGTTTTCGACAGCGGGCTGCCCATATTGGGCATCTGTTATGGCCAACAAACCATGATGATGCAGCTGGGCGGCCATGTCAGCGAAGGCGACGGCGGCGAATTTGGCCGTGCCTTTATTGAGGTCGAAAAACCCTGCGCATTGTTTGACGGATTATGGGCGACCGGCGACAAGCATCAGGTGTGGATGAGCCATGGCGACAAGGTCACCAGCCTTGCCCCCGGTTTTGAAGTTGTCGCCACCAGCGATGGCGCGCCCTATGCTTTCATCGCCGACGAAGCGCGGCAATATTATGGCATCCAATTCCACCCCGAAGTCGTGCACACACCCGATGGCGCGAAATTAATCTCCAACTTCGTACACAAAATCTGCGGACTTGCCGGCGATTGGACGATGGCGGAATTCCGTGCGACCAAGATTGCCGAAATCCGCGCGCAGGTTGGTTCGGGCCGCGTCATTTGCGGGCTTTCGGGCGGCGTCGACAGCTCGGTTGCCGCGATCCTCATTCACGAAGCGATTGGCGCGCAATTGACCTGCGTCTTTGTCGACCACGGCCTGCTACGCATGAATGAACGTGAACAGGTCGAAACCTTGTTCCGCGACCATTATAACATCCCGCTCGTCGTGGTGGACGCCGAAGAACGCTTCATGGCGGGATTGGCGGGCGTCACTGACCCCGAAAAGAAACGCAAATTCATCGGCGGCGAATTCATCAACGTGTTTGAGGAAGAAGCGAAGAAAATCGGCGGCGCTGATTTCTTGGCGCAAGGCACGCTCTACCCCGACGTGATCGAAAGCGTCAGCTTCACCGGCGGGCCATCGGTTACGATCAAAAGCCACCATAATGTCGGCGGCCTGCCCGCACGGATGAACATGCAATTGGTCGAACCCTTGCGCGAACTGTTCAAGGATGAAGTCCGCGCCTTGGGCCGCGAATTGGGCCTGAATGACCAATTTGTCGGCCGCCACCCCTTCCCTGGCCCCGGCCTCGCGATCCGCATTCCCGGCGAAGTCACCAAGGAACGGTGCGACGTGTTGCGCAAGGCGGACGCGGTCTATCTCGAAGAAATCCGTAACGCCGGGCTGTATGACGCGATCTGGCAGGCCTTTGCCGTGCTGCTGCCCGTCCGCACCGTCGGCGTGATGGGCGATGGCCGCACCTATGACAATGTCTGCGCCTTGCGCGCGGTCACATCCACCGATGGCATGACCGCCGACATCTACCCGTTCGAAAGCGCCTTCCTCAGCCGTGTGTCGACGCGCATCATCAACGAAGTCAAGGGCATCAACCGCGTGGTCTATGATTATACATCAAAGCCACCGGGAACCATTGAGTGGGAATAAGGCTTACACAGCCATGACCATCGCCTACGAACCCGAACGCAACCGATTCAACATGCCGACGGACGCGGGCGATGCCTATGTCACCATCCGCTGGGACAATGACGTCATGATATTGCCGCACGCCGAAGTGCCATCCGCCTTGCGCGGGACGGGCGCGGGGGCGCGGCTGGCCACGGGTGTGTTCGAACAGATCGAGGCGATGGGCGTCAAAGCGCGGCCGACCTGTTCGTTTCTGGTAAAGGTCGCAAAGTCGGACCCGCGCTGGCAGAATCTGTTCGGGCTCTGAACGCATGGCGGCAGAATTATCACCCGCGGCGCTCAGCGAAATCGTCGAGATGGCGCTGTCCGACCATATCAGTTTCACACAGATTTCGGCGCAGCATGGCGTTACACCCGACGAGATAAAAGCAATCATGCGCACGCAGCTGAAACCCGGCAGCTACCGCGCATGGCGCAAACGCGTGCGCGATTTCGGCGACCGGCGCGAACATTATAAGTGACGCCTATGCAGCGAGGGCGATTGCCGTGGCTGCTTGCCTATCTAGCGGGAGATCGGGGGGAATGTCAGGAAGTCGGAGCGTCCCGGACATTCTGCTTTTACCTTAAGCGTGCTTAAAACAGCCATATCATAGCACATCGTTGCTCTATCGGCAGGCCCGCCTGTCGTTCGGCCTCAAGCGTCGCCTGCAGCGCCGGAAAAAACTGCGGATCAACATGGTGAAAGCCGCAGGACCGATAGAATGGGGCATTCCAGGGAACATCACGAAACGTGGTGAGGCTCAGCCCGGCGAGATGTCGCGACCGTGCCCAATGCTCCGCTGCCTTGATGAGATTTCGTCCAATCCCTTTTCTCTGTTGGTCGGACCGCACCGACATCTGCCAGATATGCAGCACGTCCTCACGCACTTCAGCGGTCAGGAACGCGGTGAGCATATTGCTGGCATCGTGCGAGACCCATGCTGCACCCAAGCGAATGAGCGCCTCATGACGCTGCTGAGATGTCACCGTGTCATCTGCAATCCATGCAAGATGGGGAATTTGGCGAAACGCCGCACCGCTCGATCGCTCAATGTCCGGCAGCGCTGCGGCATCATGTTGGGTCGCGGGTCTGATGGTCTGCATATCGCGTAGCTATACCGACAGGCACATGTCGGCAATTGGGCACATCCCGACAGGCTGCTTTTTTGACGATTGCGCGCACAGCGGTCATCGAGCCAGCCTAGACAATATGCGATGACGCTTCACCACCCCAATGAAGGCGCGCCAGAGCGAGCATCACCCTCTTGCGGCAACCAAATTGATCTGCGCCCTTGTGGGTGATCAAAAACCTATGTTGGCTTGTATGATGCCTTTTTGTTGGTCATCCGCATCGCTGTTGCTATTGCCTTCTGCGTCCGTGCATGGGTGCTGGGCCTAGACCGTAATCATTCCAAGAAAGCACGACTAAGATGCCGACTTCAACCTACGCCGTTCTGGCCATTTATGTGGCTTTTGGCCTGCTTGAATTATTTCGCACCCGCCTTTTTTCGAAGAATGAGCAAACCCGCGACGACGGCATTGTCGAAGTGGTCAGCACCGTTTTGTTGTTGGTTTTCACCCAGCCCGCCATTTTGATATTTGTCGACTATGCGCTCGGCGCGCTGCGTCCCGAATGGCGTGGAATGTTGTCGGGTATAAATATATTTTTGGCGATCGGGTTGTTCCTGATCCTGGACGATATGATGCAATATTGGCAGCACCGTGCATCGCATAGCTTCGCGTGGCTCTACAACATGCACCGCGCGCACCACAACGCCCGCTATATGAGCATCCGGTTGGTCTACCGGAACAACATTTTTTATTACGCGCTGATGCCAAGCATCTGGTTCTCGGCCGTATTGGTCTACATGGGCTTGGGCTGGGTCTATGCTGGCTATGTTGTGGTCAAACAACTTGTGATCATCGGGGCGCATAGCGATGTGGCTTGGGATGCGAAGCTGCTCAAAATCAAATGGCTTTCGCCCGTCATGTGGGTGGTCGAACGCACGATATCGACGCCTGCTACCCACCATGCCCATCATGGGCGTCATTACAGCGACCCTGCCGTGAACTATAAAGGCAATTTCGGAAATCTGCTGTTCTTTTGGGACGTTCTGTTCGGCACAGCGAAAATCACCCGCAGCTATCCGCAAAGCTATGGGGTAGAGAATCTGCCAGACGCGACTTTAGGCCAACAATTGGCGTGGCCATTGTTTCCTGAGGCGAAATCCCCACAGAAAAACTAAAGGGCGCTTTGCGACCAAACCATCGCGAACCAGAAAGAAACCCATGTCACACATCACCCTCTTCGGCATTCCCAATTGCGACACCGTCAAAAAGGCGCGGACATATTTGGATGCGCGCGGCGTTGGCTTTGTCTTTCATGATTATAAAAAGGCAGGGGTGACCGAAGCGCATCTGGCGCGCTGGGTGGGCCAAGTTGGCTGGGAAAAGCTGCTGAACAAGGCCGGCACCACCTTCAAGAAATTGCCCGACGCCGACAAGGCCGACATTGACGAGGCCAAAGCCATCGCGTTGATGGTCGCCAACCCGTCGATGATCAAACGGCCCGTGGTCGAAGGCGGCCCGACTTTGCTGGTTGGGTTCAAGGAATCCGAATGGGAACCTGTCTTGTCGCAATAATGAAATGCTGCGCGGCCATGAAGGCGGTATGAAAAACCTGCGCGCCCTCTTCATCGCCTTATTCTTATTGCCCGCCTGCGCGACACCGGAGAGCCACGCCATGGAAAAACCCTTAAACGGCCAAGCCATCATCATCGCGCATCGCGGCGCATCGGGTGAGCGGCCCGAACATACCATCGCAAGCTACACCCGCGCGATTGAACAGGGCGCGGATTATATTGAGCCTGACCTTGTGCTGACAAAAGACGGCGTGCTGGTCGCGCGGCACGAGAATGAGATTTCGGAAACCACCGACGTTGCCGAAAAG
>NZ_JBIIMC010000058.1:0-4412 GCF_044338195.1 Sphingorhabdus sp.
CTGCGCCCACTGCACCGATATTGCCGAAGATTTCTTCAAAGAAGCTCTTGTTGCGGCCAAGCGTTGGCGTTTTATCGCCTTCAGGGCTGATTTTCGAAATAAGTTCTTTGCCCGTTTGCGCAACCGATGCGACATTTCCGGCTGCGTCAAACCGGACCTTCAGCACATATTGGGTGTCTGCCTTTGGCTGCGAGAACGCCAGCTGCTTTGCGTCGCGTGAATAATAATACCAGTCGTTTTGATCAAACTGACCCACAAATGTCGGACGGCCAAGCGATGCCTGAACCGATTCCCTGTTGTCTACGCCCGGTTGGATAGAGTTCAGCAAGGTCTGGTCGCCAATATAGCCCTGATGCGAACGCAGGCGGGTACAGCCAGACGCCAATGTCATAGCGGCCAATAATGCTGCAAAACCTGCAATTTGCGTCGCGCGCATAAACTTCTCCGCTAATCCACTAAAGTTGGGCCTTTGCCATTGCATCCTTAAGGCGCAATATCAATATGCAATCCCAGATGAATGCCCGATGAGTAAGGATGAAAACACGTCAAAATGACATTATTGAAAAGACTTTTCGGGAAAGGGGAACCCGACCCCAAGCTTAAGCTGATTCCATTGTACAATCAGATCGTGGCGAAAGCGCGTGAGCCGCATTGGTATATCGAAGGCGAAGTTCCCGACAGCATTGACGGACGCTTCGATATGGTTGCCTCTATATTGTCGCTGGTACTGCTAAGGCTTGAGGACAGCGGTGATTATGCACTCGACATGGCGCGCCTTACCGAAGTGTTTGTCGACGACATGGATGGACAGCTGCGTGAAGTGGGCATCGGCGATATGATTGTTGGCAAACATATCGGTCAGATTATGAGCGCCGTCGGCGGCCGCCTCGGTGCGCTGCGCTCGGCTTTGTCCGATACGGCGGAGCTTGATGAAGCCATTGTGCGCAACATTTACCGGGGCGTCGCCCCCGAAGCGGCCCCGCTTGCGCATACCCGCCAAGCTTTGCTCGATGTCGAACGTGCATTGGGGGCGCAATTGCCCGATATGATCGTTGAAGGTGACGCAAAGTGGTGACCGCCAACGAGTTTAGCCATGTCATCAAAATCTCCGAAGTGGGAAACCACAGCCGCAACCTTCGGCTTTCGGCGGATGAAACGGCGCGCAATGGCCTGATGGCGCGGTTTGATCTGGCGGCGCTCGACAATCTTGAGGCTGAAATTTCGTTGAAGCATGAGGCGGACGCCGTGATTGCAACCGGACGTTTCACGGCCAGCCTCGCACAATTTTGCATCGCAACGCATGATCCCGTTCCTGCAAAATTGGACGAGCCCATCCATATCCAATTTATTGCCGAACCCACATCCAATGGCGAAGTGGAGCTAGAGCTCGCACCCGAAGATTGCGACACGATGTTCCACGATGGCCAGACCATTGATTTGGGTGAGGCGGTTGCCCAATCAATGGGTCTCGCGCTCAATCCCTATCCACGCAGTCCCGAGGCAGAGAAAATCTTGAGGGCTGCGGGTGTCAAAAGCGAAGAAGACGTCGCTCCAGTGGGCGCGCTCGCTGGGCTGAAGGACTTGCTGGCGAAAAAATGATGGGAAAGCGCCATGTTTGATGTGGCGCTGCGCCGACTGGTCGACCCGGCGCTGTTCCGGATGGCGCGCGTGCTGGCAGGTGCGCGGTTTTCGGCAAATGCGCTGACGATAACAGGTGCTGCCATCGGACTGGGCGCCGCATTTTTCATCACACAGGCGCATTATTCGGCTGCATTGGCATGTATCGTCCTCAATCGCCTTTTTGATGGCCTCGATGGCGCGATTGCCCGAATCAATGGGCCGACGGACTTTGGCGGATATTTGGATTCGCTGTGCGACTTTCTGTTCTACGTTTCCGTCCCCGTCGCATTCGGCATAATCAGCACAGACAATCAAATGCCCGCGCTCGCGCTGGTGGCGAGCTTCACCCTAACGGCAGTCAGCTTTCTCGGATATGCGGCAATTGCCGCGCGGCGTAATGATGATGACGGTGCGCATGGCCCCAAAGCATTTATCTATTCCACCGGGTTGATGGAGGGTGGGGAAACCATCGCGTTCTTTTTGCTATTCTGCCTGTTCCCAGCATTTTTCCCGACATTGGCGCTGATATTTGCCGCGTTGTGTGCCTTGACCGTTGCCCAACGCGTTGCGTTCGCGGCAAAAGGCTTCAGCTAACCACGCTGCCAGCGGAACCAACGTTCCGCCCATTTCAGCAGTGCTTCGGGCTTACGCGCCAACCCGAACTGACCCGCAGCATATTTGTTGGCCTCTGCCCATGTTGGGTAGGGGTGAATGGTCTGCAGGATTTTGCGCAGCCCCATTTTATGCTTCATCGCGAAGGTGACTTCGGCGAGAATTTCGCCCGCATTCTGGCCAATGATCGTTGCGCCCAAAATCCGGTCACTGCCTTTGGCGGTCAGAATTTTGACAAAGCCATGCGCTTCGCATTCGGCAATTGCCCGGTCGAGATCATCAAGATCGTAGCGCGTGACATCGAACGACAGGCCTTGCGCGCGCGCTTCCGCTTCGGTCAGGCCGACCGTCGCCAATTCGGGTTCCGTATAGGTGACACGTGGCAGGACGCGGTAATCGGTGCGATATTTTTTGAACGGCCGCGCCAGTGCATTCACGCTGGCATACCATGCCTCATGACTGCCGCCGTGCGTCAGCTGCTGGCGTCCGGCAACGTCGCCCGCACAATATATATGCGGCATGTTCGTACGCAGAAAATCATCATTCTCAAGCTGGCCATCCACAACCAACCCCAATTCTTCAAGACCAAAGCCGGTCACCCGTGGCTTGCGACCGACGGCAATGATGATGTCATCATAGGCTATCGATTTTTCACCCTGGGGCCCTTCAACGACCAGAGTTTTTCCCGCTTCAAAACGCACGGCACGGTGAGCCGTGTGAACGGTTACGCCTTCGGATTGCAATCGCGCGGTCACCAATGCAGCGGCATCGGCATCCTCTTTCAGCAGCAACCGATCCGCCATTTCGACGATGGTCACTTTAGAACCCAAACGCTGGAATGCCTGTGCGAGTTCGCAGCCAATGGGACCGCCACCCAAAATCACCAGACGGTTGGGCACATTTGGCCGGTCCGCTATGACATCCCACAACGTCTCGCTCGTCAGATAGCCGCTATCCTCAACGCCCGGCAACGGCGGGATGAATGGCGCTGCGCCCGTGGCAATGATGAAGGATTTTGCGGTTAACTGGCGTGCGCCATCAATTTCGATGGTCCACGGATCGATAAAGCGCGCATAGCCCTTTACGCAATCGACGCCGAGGCCGGTGAAGCGTTCAACGCTATCATGCGGTTCAATCGCGGTAATGACATCGCGGACGCGGCGCATGACCGCAGGGAAGTCAATGACCGGCGCGCCGCCCTGAATGCCAAAGCGCGCAGAGTCCGCAACCTGGTGCGCAACCTTTGCGCTTTTGATCAGCGCCTTGGACGGGACACATCCGGTGTTCAGGCAATCGCCCCCCATGTCATGCGCTTCGACCAAGGTCACTTTCGCTTTGACCATTGACGCGATGTAGGCCGAGACCAAACCCGCCGATCCGGCGCCAATGACGATGAGGTTGCGGTCAAACCGCTTCGGCTTTTGCCAATGTTTAGCCACGGCTGCGCTTTACCACCGCGACAATGCCCTTTGCCGCCCACGGGAACAGCGCCAGCGCCACGAATGAGGCAATAAGTGTGGGCGACAGCAAACCGGCAGTGCTGTCTATGCGGCTGATTTGGGTGCCTGCGTTCACGAACACGATCGTCGCGGGCAACATACCGATCTGGCTCACCCAGAAGAATGTGCCGGTTTTAATCCGCGTCAAACCCATCAGCAAATTGATGACGAAGAATGGAAATACCGGAATCAAACGCAGCGTGAACAAATAGAACGCACCGTCTTTTTCAAGTCCGTCATCAACCGCGCGCAACCGTTCACCGAATTTGCCCTGTACCCAATCGCGCAGCAGATAACGCGAGCTGAGAAACGCCAATGTTGCGCCCATGGTCGATGCAAAGGAGACAATGATCGTGCCAAGGACAACGCCAAACAAGGCGCCGGCGACCAAGGTTATGATGGCAGCGCCCGGAATCGATAATCCCGTCACCGCAACATAAAGGAGGAAAAACCCGGCGATATACAAAGCCGGGTTTGCATCCTTTGCCGCGACAATGTCTGCCTGACTGGCCTTGAAATTTTCGAGGCTTAGATATTGGCCCAAATCAAAAATAAAATAGGCCGCAATCGCGCCAATCAGGACAAGAGCCAAAACTGCTTTTTTCATTTTGGCCCCTGTTCAATCTGTTACTGCTATTGGCCGCTGGCTAGCGATCAAAACGGTACGTCGTCGTCGAGGTC
>NZ_JBIIMC010000017.1:0-44211 GCF_044338195.1 Sphingorhabdus sp.
TGAGGCCATATTGTTCAGTGCAAGGCGGTAAGCGCCGGACTTAGTGGTTCTAAGTCCAAGCTTGCCAACGCAGCAATGGACAATATGGGTCAAATCCGAAGGACGCCAAAATGGCTTCGATCTCAAATCAAAATGCCCTTGCAGGCAGAATAACTGCCTGCGGCGGACATTTTACTTCGATATCTTTGCCATTTTGACGCCGCGATGGTGCATGTAATAGGTCCTGACCCTTGCGGTTAAACTCTATCAAAACATTGCAGGGGCCCCTTCGCCCGCGCGTGTTATGCGAATGCAAGATGAGGTGAAAACCTGCCTTGAATTTGGTTAATCTTCGGCCCATTTCGGGATGAGACTCGCGCACTTGCGCTTTTAGAACAAATCTGGAACAAGCTACTTCATGTCACTCACCCATATTAAGGTGCGCGGTGCGCGCGAGCATAATCTCAAGGGCGTCGATATCGACCTTCCACGCGACAAGCTGATCGTCATCACCGGGCTTTCCGGTTCGGGCAAATCCAGCCTAGCGTTCGACACCATCTATGCCGAGGGGCAGCGGCGTTATGTCGAATCGCTGTCGGCTTATGCGCGCCAGTTTCTGGAGATGATGCAAAAGCCCGATGTCGAACATATTGAGGGGCTGTCGCCCGCGATCTCCATCGAGCAGAAGACGACGTCGCGCAACCCGCGCTCGACCGTCGCGACGGTGACCGAGATTTACGATTATATGCGGCTGTTATGGGCGCGTGTCGGCGTGCCTTATTCGCCCGCGACGGGCCTGCCGATTACGGCGCAGACGGTCAGCCAGATGGTCGACCGCGTCATGGCCTTGCCAGAAGGCACGCGCGCGTTCCTGCTCGCCCCCGTGGTGCAAGGCCGCAAGGGCGAATATCGCAAGGAACTCGCCGAGTGGCAGCGTTCCGGCTACACCCGCGTCCGCATCGATGGCGAAATGTATGCCATCGAAGACGCGCCCGCGCTCGACAAGAAATACAAGCATGACATTGAGGTCGTGGTGGACCGTATCGTCGTGAAGGACGGCATTCAGCAACGTTTGGCCGAAAGCTTTGAAGCGGCGTTGAAGCTGGCGGATGGCTTGGCCTTTGTGGATTTGGCCGACACCACGGTGGCAGAATTGCAAACCGGCAATGCCGAGAGCCGCCCTTCGACAGGCTCAGGGCTTACGGTTGAAGGGGATGGCGGTTCAGCCAAAGCCAAGATGAAGGGCACGGGCCTGCCCGCGAACCGCATCGTCTTTTCGGAGAAATTCGCTTGCCCCGTCAGCGGCTTCACCATCGCCGAAATCGCGCCGCGCCTGTTCTCGTTCAACGCCCCGCAAGGCGCGTGTCCCGATTGCGATGGCCTTGGCGAGCGGCAGGAGTTTGACCCGCAGCTGGTGGTGCCGAACGAACATCTGTCGTTAAAGAAAGGCGCGATTGTGCCTTGGGCGAAATCGAACCCGCCCAGCCCATATTATATGCAAGTGCTCTCCAGCCTGGCGAAGGCGTATGGGTTCAGCCTCGATACCGCGTGGGAAGATCTGCTCCCCGAACAGAAGCTCATCATCCTGCACGGCACCGGCGGCATGGCGGTGGAGCTGACGTTCAAGGACGGGCGCAAGGAATATACGGTGCGCAAGGCGTTTGAGGGCGTCATCGGCAATCTCAACCGCCGCTTGCTGCAAACCGACAGCGCGTGGATGCGCGAAGAGCTATCCAAATATCAGACGTCGCAACCGTGCGAAACCTGCCACGGCGCGCGCCTGAAGCCCGAGGCGCTTTCGGTCAAGATCGCGGGCGTCGACATCGCCACCCCGACGAAGATGAGCGTCGGCGACGCGCTCGAGTGGTTCGGCAGCGTGGACCAAAGGCTGACCAACCAGCAGCAGCAGATTGCCAAGGCGATCCTTAAGGAAATCAACGAACGGTTGGGCTTCCTCAACAATGTCGGGCTCGATTATCTCAACCTCGACCGGACCAGCGGCACCTTGTCCGGCGGGGAGAGCCAGCGCATCCGCCTCGCCAGCCAAATTGGCTCGGGCCTGTCGGGCGTGCTTTATGTGCTTGATGAGCCCAGCATCGGCTTGCACCAGAAAGACAATGACCGCCTGCTCGCCACGCTGCGCCGCCTGCGCGATTTGGGTAACACCGTCATCGTGGTCGAACATGACGAAGACGCGATCCGCACCGCCGACTGGGTGGTCGATCTTGGCCCCGGCGCGGGTGTCCATGGCGGCACCGTCATGGCCGAAGGCACGTTGAAGCAAATTCTGAAGTCGAAAGACAGCCTGACCGCCGCGTACCTCAACGGCACGCGCGAGATTGCGGTGCCCAAGACAAGGCGCAAGGGCAATAAGAAGAAGCTGACCGTCCACAATGCCCGCGCGAATAACCTCAAGAACGTCACCGCCAGCATCCCGCTGGGCACATTCACCTGCATCACCGGCGTATCCGGCTCGGGCAAGTCGAGTTTCACCATCGACACGCTCTATGCCTCTGCAGCGCGTAGCCTGAATGGCGCGCGCGTCATCGCGGGCGCACATGACAAGGTCACTGGCCTTGAACATTGCGACAAGGTGATCGACATCGACCAATCCCCCATTGGCCGCACCCCGCGTTCGAACCCCGCGACCTATACCGGCGCGTTCACCAACATCCGCGACTGGTTCGCCCAATTGCCCGAAAGCGCCGCGCGCGGGTATAAGCCGGGGCGTTTCAGCTTCAACGTCAAGGGCGGACGCTGCGAAACATGCAGCGGCGATGGCCTGATCAAGATCGAAATGCACTTCCTGCCCGACGTCTATGTGACGTGCGAGGAATGCAACGGCAAACGCTACAACCGCGAAACGTTGGAGGTCAAATGGAAGGGCCTGTCGATCGCCGACGTGCTCGACATGACGGTGGAGGACGCGGTGGAGGTGTTCAAGGCCGTCCCCCCGATCCGCGACAAAATGGCGATGCTGGCGGAGGTTGGGCTTGGCTATGTCAAGGTCGGGCAACAGGCCACGACCCTATCCGGCGGCGAAGCGCAACGCGTCAAACTCGCCAAGGAACTCAGCCGCCGTTCCACCGGCCAGACGCTGTATATCCTGGACGAGCCCACCACCGGCCTGCATTTTGAGGATGTCCGCAAACTCCTCGAAGTGCTCCACCGTTTGGTGGAACAGGGCAACAGCGTGGTGGTCATCGAACATAATCTCGACGTCATTAAGACCGCGGACTGGATCATCGACCTCGGCCCCGAAGGCGGCGTGAAAGGCGGCGAGATTGTCGCCGAAGGCACGCCGGAAGATGTAGTCAAGGTCGCCGCGAGCTACACCGGCCATTATCTGAAACCGATGTTGGAAAAGGCAAGCTGAGTTCGCTCCGATCCCTGACAACCCCCACCGTCATCCCCCCCGTCATGCTGAACTCGTTTCAGCATCTTACTTCCCACGTCGAAATAGTAAGATCCTGGAGCCGAAGGCGTGCATCGCACAAACAAGTTCAGGATGACGAAGAGTAAGAGAGCCGAGTGGGCATCAGGCGAGCTGAGCTAATCTAAGCCCACACCACCGACAACGGGTAAAGCGAAATCAGATAGACCAGACAGCCCATCACCACGCGGCGGTCGCGGGTGTATATCGCCAGCAGCAAGGTCGGGAACGCTGACCATCCGACCACCGTAAAGCGCAGGGTGAACAGGCCGGGAATATCCGTGAGCGCCACCAACGTGGCGAAAAACGCGGCATTGCACACAAAAACCCCGGCCAACACCGTGCGATAATGGCGTTCAAAATGCGCATCCAAATCATCAAAATCGCCATCGGGAAAGATGAGCGAGGCCGCGAGATAATAAATGGCGGTGACCACAAAGCCGCCAAAAATCGCCGGCCATGTCACCGGCATCACGTCGCGCAATTCCCATCCATATAGCCAGAATGTCACAAGGTCGCAGGACACAAACAGCCCCAACAACGCGGTGGGCCAGCCGACATGAACATGATGCCGCGCCTTTAACGCACGGGCAAGCCCGCCCAACCCCTCCGCCAGCGCCAGCCCGAGCAGCAGCCCGAACAACGTAAAGATATATTCAAACCCATTCATATGATGCCCCCCCGAGCCATTGCACATGCCGTGCAGACGGGGTGGTGTTAGATGGCTTTGGGCTTGGGGGCAAATGTTGGGAAGCGAAGAAGATACTTGGCATCCGCCCTCATCCCGACACTGCCCCGTCGTCCCAACACCCATCTCGTCATCCCAACACCTCTCTCGTCATCCTGAACTTGTTTCAGGATAACGAACAACCGTCGCATGTTATCCTGGAGCCGAAGGCGTGCATCGCACAACCAAGTTCAGGATGACGAAGAGTGGGAGAACCACCCCAAATCCTCCCTATCGATTTACGATGGGGAGGTGGCAGCCGGAACGGCTGACGGAGGGGCCTGCAACAGCGAAGCCGCGCCAAAATTCCCCTCCCGCAGGCGGGTGGAGGGAACAGTCCCCCGGACTGATCCGAGAGGCTCCACTGGGCTAAGGGCGGGCCCTCACCCATAGCGCGCAGGCGCACCGCCCCGCCAAAGCCAGAAGCTGCGCCAATGTATCTCGCACAAAGGCACGAAGGCACGAAGAAGGGTCAGCCCGACTGGTCATCGCGATACGTAGTTCGAATGGGCAACTTGTCCATTGCCGCCCCACTGTTGTTGTGCGAAATGAGTTTTAACCTTTATTGGGCATTCCAAGTTAGTGCTCGTTTGGAACGATTCGAGTGACCGCCAAAGATAGAGCATCAGGAGCATTGATCGGTCTCGCCGTTGGCGACGCTCTCGGCGCACCCGTGGAATTTAAGGACCGAGGTACATTTTCGCATGTAACGGAGATGCAGAGTGGCGGCTATTTTCGGTTACCAGCTGGGGCGTGGACAGATGATACAGCGATGGCCTTATGCCTTGCGGACAGCCTCATTGCACACCCGCATCTGGATGTTTCCGACCTGCTTGATCGCTTCTTGCGGTGGCTAAATGAACACGAAAATACTAGCACAGATCGCTGCATCGGGGTTGGCCAGAACACTCTTGCAGTTCTTGGCAACTATAGTCGAACAGGTGCCCTGGTCGCGCCACCGGTTAACGGGCGCTCGGATGGTAATGGTGCAATTATGCGCTTAGCACCAGTGGCGTGTATGCACTTTCGAAACACTGACATTTTAAGGCGGATAGCTATTGAACAAAGCCAAGCCACACACTGCTCACAACTGTCGTCGGCAGCGTCAGAAATGCTTGGGTGGCTAATTGGCGCTTTGATTACTGGCACAGATTGGCAGCGCGCATTGAGTGCCGTTTGGAACGACACGTGGCCCGAGGAGATACAGGCGATTGGTCAATCATGTTGGGCAACCAAGACCAAAGATGAAATCCATTCGACTGGCTATGTCGTCCATACGCTTGAAGCTGCAATTTGGGCAGTCGGGACAACAGCGAGTTTCGAGGACGCACTCATTAAAGCTGTGAACCTCGGACATGATGCCGATACGGTCGGAGCAGTTGCAGGACAGATTGCTGGAGCGAAATATGGCGTGAATGCTATTCCCGAAAGATGGCTAAATGCACTCGTGCGCAGAGAGCTTATCGAGGACAAGGCTGCAGCACTATATGCCATGAGGCATGATTAATCGATGTCCAACACAGACTCCGTTTCAGCGTTAATAGAGATTGCTGATCGCATGGACTGGTGCACTAATTGGCACTGCGGAACATGTGCCGCATCTTACCTCAGGCGAGGATTGGAAAAGCTGCTCGGCTGTGAAAAATCATATCCAACCTATCCCGAGGCTGACATGGAGCGGCTAGCTGGCTTGATGGCGGCACTAAAGGCTATTAGTCATGGCGGTTCCGCGGAAGCGTTGCTGTTGATTGTATCCAAAGCATTGGGGCCCGAGCGGACGAGCGCAATTTTAGGCAACAGTCCTGCGGGCTTGCATTACGGCCTGATGTGGCAAGCCCATCTTATTGTTGAGAAGAAGCGCGAAATTCATCGTAACCGTTGTGACCCCAATCGGGTTGCCGAAGAAAGAGCGATCAAGAAAAAGACTAAGGCCGAAGCTCATGCCCGCAGAATCGAGAAATATCGAATTATGCGCGCAATCAATTGAGATTCATTCCATCTGGAACATAGGTGTGGAGCCGTTTTTTCCATGAATTCTCGATAGCAACGACTTCCGCGACATCGGCGCCAGGTGCGACCCGTTCCAATATGCTGAATGTAAGGTTTGCTGGATTTCTACCTTGCAAGCCGACGACATCTCCATGGCCTGTTTGCGCATAGTAATCCCAACGCCCGATTAAGTTGTCTTGGCCGTAAGCCGAACCAACATAGCCCTTGCCGTCACTGCGGTCGTGGATGAAGTAGATGCCGCGCCAGTACGACAGTGCAACGCGCCAACTCGGCGGCAGCGTGGAAATCTCATGCCATTTGACAATCAAGTCTCGCCAATCTGGCATTGGTGGTACGAAGTTGGATTGCTCGATGATTGCGCAAACTGGCATAGTATTTTGATGCGCCCACCTCCACCAAGAGATAGCTGGAGGAGGCCAATCAATGATCAGCTTGCCCGACCAGCTTTGAAGTACCGGCGTCTCTTTCAAATCAAACATGCGGCTAGCGTTGAGGTCAGCCCCGAACATAACAGGGAGAGTGAAGCCCAAATCGGCCAACGCTGCCCATTCCGGCATGGCGGCCAAATCTTGAGGGGTAACGTTCGAAAAACCCTCAATTTTGTAAAGGCCGACAAAGGTGGCTTTCGCCGCACGCTGCCCGATAAATGATGCGATGTAGCCGCGCCCAGCTAGGCTGCTGATTGCCGCTGCCGTAGGTCCGCCTTGTATGCTTTGATATAATTCAAACGCAGCAGGGCGAACATCCACAAGCCGACCTAACAAATCCGTGCTGAGCGGACCTTGGAGTGTGTGGCGTAGCACGATCACATTCGCAGGATCGATGCCCTGAAGGTTGAGTAGGTCATTTAATGTCATACCATTCTTTTATAAACCTAATTTAGAACCCACAAGGTGCAGATCGTAAGGCCTGTTATTTTTTGTCTCCCAAAATTCCTCCCAACCGACCACCACTCCCCCTCGCCAAAATCACCTCTCTAAACCGCCACTGTCTTGCGCCAGTCATCATCGTCTGCGATGTGTGGGTCCGAAACATTTTTGGAGAGTAAAATGCGTAAAGTGTCGCCGTTTGTGTCCTCTGGCCTGCCTGTGTCTTTGGCGGTGGCGTCCTGTCTGATCGGCGCGCCGGTTGTCGCGCAATATGCGGCGACGCCGGATCCTGCTGCGGCGTCGGCGGCGGCTCCCCTGCCCCCTGCGCGGCCCATTGGCACGCCGCCGCTGACCACCAGCGAGGGCTATTTAAAGGCTGGCGCAGCCGAGCTTGCACGGTTGGAGGCGGATACGCCCAACAACCGCACGGCGCGCAATGTCATCATCTTCATCGGCGACGGCATGAGCATCACCACATTGACCGCCGCGCGCATTTTTGAAGGGCAGCAAAAGGGCGTCGATGGCGAATCCTATGTCGCGCAAATGGACCGCCTGCCGCACACCGCCTTGGTCAAAACCTATTCGCATGATGGCCAAGTGCCCGACAGCGCGCCGACCGCCACCGCCATCGTCTCCGGCGTCAAAACGCTGAACGGCGTTCTGGGCGTTGGTCCGCAAGCGGTTGAGGACAATTGCAAGGCGACCGAACCCTATAAGGTCAAATCTTTGTTCGAAATGGCCGAGGACAAGGGATATGCCACCGGCATCGTGTCCACCGCGACCATCACCCACGCCACGCCCGCATCGACCTATGCCCATGTCGCGCAACGCGATTGGGAAGTGGACGCCAATATGCCAGCCGCGGCGAAGGCCGAAGGCTGCACCGACATTGCCCGCCAAATGGTCGAATGGCCGCATGGCGATGGATTTGAGGTTATGTTGGGCGGTGGACGCCAGCATTTCATGCCCAACACCGCAGCTGACCCCGAATATCCGACGAAGAAGGGCAAGCGCGCCGATGGCAAGGACCTGATCGCCAGCTGGCTGGCCGCCAACCCCAAAAGCGCCTATGTCTGGAACAGCGAAGGCTTTGCCGCGGTGGACGCGAAAAAGACCGACAAGCTGCTTGGCCTGTTCGAACAATCGCATATGCAATTTGACGCGGACCGCACCGCGACCGGATCAAAAGAACCCTCGCTCGCCGAAATGACGACGAAGGCGATCGCGATGCTGTCCAAAAACCGCAAGGGCTATGTCCTGATGGTCGAAGCGGGCAAGATTGACCATGGCCACCATGGCGGCAACGCCTATCGCGCGTTGCAGGACACGGTGGCGCTGAATGATGCGTTGAAAGCCGCGATGGACACTGTCGACCTGCGCGACACCCTGATCGTCGTCACATCGGACCATAGCCACACCTTCACCATGGCGGGCTATCCCGAACGCGGTAACCCGATCCTTGGCCCCGTGGTTGATCAGAAAGGCAAATCAACCTTGGCCTTTGATGGCAAGGGTTACACAACCTTGGGCTATATCAACGGCCCCGGCGCGGTCACGACACTGCCACGCCCCGACCCGTTGAAAGAAGATACGCAGGCGCTGAATTATCGGCAGCAGGCGTTGATCCCCACCGGTTCTGAAACGCACAGCGGCGAAGATGTCGTCGCGCGTGCCGCAGGGCCAAAGGCGCATTTGTTCAAGGGCACGATTGAACAGCACACGATATTCCAAATCATGCGCGCGGCCCTTGGGTTTAAGTGAGGCGGTTTTAAGTAAGGCAGATATATAAAGACCCCGCCCGGGGGAGGGATCCGGACGGGGTCAATTTAGTCCTCTTCACCTGCTAGCGGGGAATTTGAGGACTGGCTTTCGGATCGCGTTAGCAACCCGAAATCTTATGGCATGGCGACGGTGTCGACCATGTGAACGGTGCCGCTGCCCGAGCACGCGGTCAATGCCAGTGCGGACAGGCCCGAAATCAACGTGCTTTTCAAAAACTTCATACTGCGATTCCTTCCAAATGAACGCTTCAGTTGGCAATAACGTGCAAAGTCCGCAAATGGGTGCGTGCGCGGTGAAATAAATGCGTTGAACGCGGATGTACGCGCGTTGGACCGCTTTGCTTTCGGGCGGCTTGGGTTTACGGGCGGGGTATGAACGGCCTTTCTTCAACGCTGCGCGATGCGACCGATGCCCTGACGCCCGTCAGCGCGACCCCGCGTCTCGACGCCGAATTGTTGATGGCGCATGCCTTGGGAATCGACCGCTCGGCGATGTTGTTGCGGATGCATGACCTTGCGGTGCCTGCGGGTTTTGCGGCGATGCTTGCGCGGCGGGTGGCGGATGAACCGGTGGCCTATATCACGGGAATGCAGGCGTTTTGGGACCTTGACCTGCATGTGACGCCCGATGTGCTGATCCCGCGTGCGGACAGCGAAACGGTGATTGAGGTCGCGATGGCGGCTTTTGCCGGGCGGGATGCGCCGGCGCGGATCTTGGACCTTGGCACGGGGTCTGGCGCATTGTTGCTGGCGGCTTTGTCGGTGTTTGGGGATGCGGAAGCTGTGGGTATTGATGCCAGCGCCGCGGCTCTTGCGGTCGCATCGGGCAACGCGTCGCGGCTTGGGCTGGACGGGCGCGCATACTTCGAACGCCGCGATTGGACTTTGGATGGGTGGGCCGACGGTCTGGGGCAATTCGACCTCATCTTATGCAACCCCCCTTATATTGAGGACGCAACACCGCTTGCCCCCATGGTCGCCCGCCACGAACCCCACAGCGCCCTCTTCGCCGGCCCCGACGGTCTGCGCGACTATCGCATACTTCTAAAAACCGTCGAAAAACTGCTAAAAACCACCGGAATCGCAGTCTTCGAAATCGGATTCAACCAGTCAAAATCCGTCGCAAAATTGGGCACCGAGGCAGGCTTCACTTCCGAATTAACCCACGATCTTTCCGGCAATCCACGCGCCTTGCGCTTTTCGCTTGGAATCGCGCAACCGAACCGCTAACGCTAAACAGCATCGCAGCAAAACCCGTAAATTGCGGAGATAAGCGCGAAGCCGCCCCCAGCGCAGTTGGAAATTTTTTCAAGGTCTCGGTCGACCTTGGCGTAACCCAAAGACTGGGTTTTGGGGCTTCCTGCAATGTTAAAATGCTAAAAGAGGACGGGTCAGCCCTGATGAATATCAACAACAGGCAGCAGCAGAACAACAATCGTCGCCGCGGTCGCAACAACAATAATCGCCAGCAAAATAACAACCGCAGCGGTTTCGACTATCAGAACCAGATCGACAATCGTGCGCGCGGCAACGCAGCGCAGATGCTGGAAAAATACAAAAAGCTAGCGCAAGACGCCCAATTTAACGGTGACCGCGTAAACGCCGAATATCACCTGCAATTTGCTGACCATTATTTCCGCGTACTCGCCGATTTCCGCGGCCGCCAAGAAGCGCGTCAGGAACAGCAAGGCGAACGTCGTCCCCGCGAAGATAATCGCGAAGACCGCGACGATTGGCAGAATGATGATCGTTCGCAAAATTATGACGAACAAGGTTCATCCGACGGAATGGACGCCGATTCCGTTTCGCAAGATGATGGCGAAACCGAAGAGCGCGCTCCACGTGAGCAACAGCGCGAAAGCCGCCCACGTCGTCCGGAACGGGCCGACCGTAATGATCGTTTGGACAATAATCGGTCCACAAATCGCGGCCCACGCCGTCACCACAGCGAAGAACAAGACGATGCACCCGCAGGTCTTGATCTCGCCGTATTGCCGCCGTCCATCGCGATTTCGTCGGACGACAATGACGCGGATATGGAAAGGCCAGCACGCAAACCACGCGCCCGTCGCGTTAAGCCAGCCGGTGATGATGAAGTCGCGACAGCGGCGGAATAATCCAACGCTCCGCCGTTAATCACTTACGATAGTCGCGAAATGGTTAGCTTTCGGGCAGTGCCCGAGGCTTGTGATCGTCATCTAGGGCAACAAAGGTAAACAGCCCTTCGGTCACTTTAACCTCTTGTTGGCCACGCGCACGGGTCGCGATAACTTCAACGCGGATGCCCATGGATGTGCGGCCACGCCGTTCGAGCGTTGCGTAGACAGAGATAATGTCGCGTAACAATATGGGCGCGATGAATTCCATTTTCTCAATGGCCACCGTAGCACACGCGCCCTGGGCAATTCGTCCCGCCAAGATACCACCGGCCTGATCCATCATCCCCAATACCCAACCGCCAAAGATATGGCCATTGGCATTGATATCGGCAGGGCCCGGAACAACCCGCAAAACCGGGTCATGGCGTTTTGGAAGGTTACGAACAGCCTCGGTCACCGGTCGGCTTCGTCTTCAAAAGGGTCATCGATGGATTCATCATGGCCAGACCCGCTGGACAGGAAAACAAGCCCCATCAACGCGGCGGTCAGCATGATTGCGCCGGTTATTGCACCAGCCGTGGCAATGAAGAAGTGGATGGAGACCATCCCGTTCTGCCACCAGAATGTTCCGAGGGCACCCACGGTAACGATCAATGTCACGCCAAACATCCACCGCATAAGCCGCCAATAGCGGCGCCATGCGAAGTTGGCATATTCGGGATCATCGAGGCGGGAGGGGCGGGTCATAGCTTGATAAGGTCGCCTTATGCTATAAGTTCCATCAGGGGCAAGGACATAAGGAGAGAGTCGATGACGATTTCTGCGATATTGGCCAACCATCAAGGCAATGTGTTCACGGCTGCGCCGCACGAAAGTGTCGGTGATGTGGTCGCACGGCTTGCCGAAAACCGGATTGGTGCCCTGCCCGTTGTCGATGGCAAAGCCGTTGTCGGCATTTTTTCCGAACGCGACATTGTCTACGGAGTCGCGCGTCATGGTTCCGCTTTCCTGACCAAGACAGTGGCGGACACAATGACGGCACCAGCCATCACGGTTGGGCCCAATACGGCAGTCCTGTCGGCTTTATCGCTAATGACGAAACGGCGCATTCGCCACCTTCCGGTAATCCACGGCGATGACCTTGTCGGCTTTGTCTCCATTGGCGATTTGGTGAAGCACCGTATCGACAAAATTGAGGCCGAAGCCGCCGCAATGCGCGATTATATCAGCATGGCCTGACAATCACTTGCGCGAGCCGCAGCCTGACTCCGCCGGTTAATCGGAAAATTTAGCCGGGATTGGCAGGCGATGTCAATGGTCCTGCCGGAATTGGGGCATAAGCGGGTTTCGGCGCGTACTTCATATTCCAGTCGGCCAAATCGCGTTCATATTTCACATATGCATCGTAAAAACTGACAAACACGCCATCAATGTCGGCGAGGCCGCCAATGGCATATTCCGGCAATGCATCTGTGGGCACGGTATTGGCCTCAGTCACTTTGCGCAGCGCCATGTCGCAATATTGGGCGCGGACGGGCGGCAGGGCGAAATAGTTATACAAATCGGTCATACGCGTATCGCGCACCCGCAACCCATTTTGTCCGGGGTAGCGGGCGACATATTCACGGTCGACCGCTTTGCTGGTTTTCGACAAGACCACCTTATGAGTGACGATGAACTTGTTATACTCGGTCGCGATCTGCCCCCATATAGGCCCTTGGCAATTTAATGCCGCCACGTTCAAAGCCGACCGAAAATGCCAGATTTGTTCATCACGGCTTAAACCACGGTTGGGCGTAGCGCGAACGCCATCAAGCCCGACAGGCGGGATCGTCATCGACAGCGCCGCGCCACCCGGTGGCAATGGCATTGCGGGCGGCGGCGGCGCAGGAAGTGGAATGGGTGTAGGTACGACTTTTACTGGCGCTGGGGCGCAAGCTGCAACCGCAGTCACCATCATGATGGCAGCTAGATTTTTCATGCCCCGACGCATTTGCTCTCTCCGATTTGCTATTCCTGATTCCAACAGGATTTTCGTTCGAATGAAAAGCCCCGTTCGACAAAATCCCAAAGAAAATGGCCCAGTGGTTTCCCACCGGGCCATATTGTGTCGTTCAAGCTGAATAGCCGATGGCTTATTCGCGATTACCGAGGAAGCTCAGCAAAAACTGGAACATGTTGATGAAGTCCAGATACAGCGTCAGTGCGCCCATGACTGCAGCCTTGCCGATCATTTCTGTACCCTGAAGGTAGAAATACTCGCTTTTGATACGTTGCGTATCATAAGCTGTCAGACCAGCGAAGATGAGCACACCTGCGCAGCTGATAACCCAACCCAAAGTGTCGGAGCCGAGGAAGATGTTGACGATCGACGCAACAATCAAACCGACCATACCCATCACCAGAAAGCTTCCCCAGCCGCTGATATCTTTCTTGGTTGTGTAAGCCCACAGGCTCAATCCAGCGAAAGCCGCTGACGTTGCAAAGAAAGTCTGCGCGATGGACTCACCGGTGAACATCATGAAGATGCGTGCCAGCGATAGGCCCATCAACACCGCAAAACCCCAGAACATCGCCTGAAGCGTGGCGGCGGAAAACTTACCTTGGCCAAAGCTCATCGCCATTACGACGACCAGTGGCGATAAAATGATTACCCAGCTCATCAGGCTTGGGTTCACCATAAGATTTCGTGCCAGTTCGGTCTGTGCAAACAGCATCGCAACGATACCTGTCAGCAAGACGCCTGACGCCATGTAATTATAAACCTTGAGCATATGCGAACGCAGACCAGCGTCGACAGCAACGTCGCCTGCGCGCGTACCTGCAAGACTTGACTGGGTCCCGGTTACCCGTGGATCGGACCACTGTGCCATGACTTAATTCTCCTCAAAACACGGCAACATAGCCGCTGGAACAGTATATTGGAGGAATTCGTTCCAGATTCAAGCGAAACACGACACACCACATTGCGATTTTTTCATTGCTGCTGCTCGGTATTGGCTTTGAGTAATGTGGTTTGGGTGCCCGCATTATTCCGCCAAATGAGGTCCGCGCCTTCTGTGCGACGCATTGAAAGGGAATTATCGTTGCGCAGACTGCCTGTTCTGCTAGCCATAGCAGCAGAAGGCGACAACCGCGATTGAGGGAGAGCAAGGTGAGTGTGACGGTCGAAGGCGAAAACAAGGGCGCTATTTCCCCGCAAGCAGAGGTTAAATCGCCTGAGGCCAGCAGCTACAGCTGGTATGTCCTCTTTGTCCTTGTCATCGTCTACATACTTAACTTCATCGATCGCCAAATCCTCAGCATTTTGGCTGTCGATATCAAAGCAGACCTTGGCCTGACCGATGCCGACATGGGCTTTTTGGGTGGGGCAGCTTTCGCGGTTTTTTATGCTTTATTCGGTATTCCGCTTGGGCGACTTGCCGATAATTGGAGCCGCGTAAAGCTTCTATCGATTGGCCTTGCCTTATGGTCGATCATGACCGCTTTGTCGGGCTTTGCGCGTAACCAGGTGGAACTGACTTTGGCGCGCATGGGCGTTGGCGTTGGCGAAGCAACCGCCAGCCCCACGGCGTATTCACTGATTTCCGATTATTTCCCGAAGCGGCAGCGCGCGACCGCGCTCGCGATTTACTCGTCCGGTCTGTATATTGGCGGCGGCGTTTCGTTGTTTTTGGGCGCACTCATTGTACAAAGCTGGGACGCAGCTTACCCGCAAGGTGGCCCGCTCGGCTTGGTTGGCTGGCATGCGGCATTTGTGGCCGTCGGTATTCCGGGTGTGCTCGTTGGGCTGTGGGTCGCAACATTGCGTGAGCCCGTGCGCGGCGCGATGGATGGGTTGGTTACGCCGGCTCACCCTGCCCCTTTCCGCGCATTTGCGAGCGATCTTTCGATGATCGTTCCCCCGTTTACTTTGTGGGGCGCATGGCAACGTAGCCCAGCAGCGCTTGTAATAAACATGGTAACGGCGGCTGCAATTGCCGCTTTTGCTTATACGATGATCCAACTGACCGGCAATTTTCCACAATGGTCGGCGGTTGGCTTTGGCTATTATGCCGTCTTCTCATGGGCATCGACCTTGCGGGCGAAGGATCCGGCGACATTTAAGCTCATCTGGGGAACGCCTGCGTTCATCTGCACCACCATTGGCTATGGCTTGGTCGCGCTGGCGGCTTATGCACTCGCATTCTGGTCAGCACCTTATGCTGAAACAGTCCTTGGTCTGCCGAAAAAAGAGCTCGCATTCATTCTTGGCGCAAATGGTGCAGTCAGCGGATTTTTAGGTGTCATCATTGGCGGCCGCGTCGCGGATTATTTGCGCACCAAAAATCCTGCAGGCCGCATCCTGGTCGTTATCCTTGGCGTGTTGGGACCAATTGTTCCAATCGGCATTGGCCATACAACCGATAATGCGACCCTGTTTTACGTGATGAACTTCCTTGCCGGAATGCTGGGCGCGACAGCGCTTGGTGCGGCTGCCGCAACCACACAGGACCTTGTGCTGCCACGCATGCGGGGCACGGCAACGGCTGCGTTCTTCTTGGGCACGACGCTCGTCGGGCTGTCCTTTGGGCCTTATATGGTCGGGCAGATTTCCGATCTTGCCGGAACAATGGTCGACGGGAAGCTGGTGGGCAACTTACGCGTTGGCATTCTCTCGCTCATCGCCGTCGCGCCAATCGCGTTGGGCTTGCTGATCGCCGCTTATCGCACCGTGCCCAAGGCGGAACGTACCATCGTCGAGCGCGCTCGTGACGCAGGTGAGCCAGTTTAATCAAACGATTAAATTCGGCTTGACGTCCGCGTCAACTTGCTGCCATTGATGGTGCATATTTTGCAGTAACTTCTTGCAGGGGATTCACCATGTCGCTCGATACCATTCCACGCACCGCCTATACTGAAGATCATGAAGCGTTCCGCCAGTCGGTACGCCAGTTCCTTCAAAAGGAAGTCGCGCCCCACGCAAAGCAGTGGCAAGAAGATGGTATCGTGCCAAAGTCGATCTGGCCCAAGGCTGGCGCAGTCGGCATGCTCTGCCCCACCGCACCTGTTGAATATGGCGGCCTTGGCCTCGACTTTGGCTACAACGCGATCGTCGACGAAGAGTCGGCTTATTATGGCGGCGTCGCCACTGGCTTTTCGCTTCAGTCAGATATCGTCGTAAACTATATCACCAGCTACGGCAGCGAAGAGCAGAAGAAGCATTGGTTGCCCAAGATGATCTCGGGCGAGGTCATCACCGCCATTGCCATGACGGAGCCCGGCACCGGAAGCGATCTTCAGGGTATGAAGACAACCGCGCGAAAAGACGGCAACCATTATGTCATCAACGGCAGCAAAACCTACATCACCAATGGCCAGAATGCCGACCTGATCTTGGTCTGCGTGAAAACAGACACTGAGATCCAGCCAGCCTATAAGGGCATGTCGATCGTCCTTGTTGAGGCTGATCGTGAAGGCTTCAAGCGCGGCCGCAACCTCGACAAAATCGGCATGGATGAAGCCGATACGTCGGAACTGTTCTTCGAAGATGTCCGCGTGCCGATGACCAACTGCTTGGGCGAAGAAGGCAAGGGCTTCATCTATCTGATGAGCGAACTGCCGCAGGAGCGCCTCTCGATTGCGGTATCGTCAATGGCCAGCACGCAGAAGGCTTTTGATGAAACCGTCGCGTTCTGCCGCGAGCGTATTGTATTCGGCAAGCCATTGCTGGATTTCCAAAACACCCGTTTTGTGCTGGCCGATATCAAGGCAAAGCTGCAAATTGGCTGGGCGCATCTCGATTGGGCTTTGAACCGCCATTACAAGAAAGAGCTGACCGCCGAGGAAGGCGCTGCTGCAAAGCTGTGGCACACTGACCTGCAGTGGGAAGTTGTCGATGCCTGTCTGCAACTCCATGGCGGCGCTGGATATATGAATGAATATCCCATCGCCCGCATGTGGCGCGCAGCCCGTGTGACGCGCATTTTCGGCGGTACCAACGAGATCATGAAAGAACTCATCGGTCGGGGTCTGTAAGAGACAGAAAATAAGCCAGGCTCGTCACCCTGAACGTGTTTCAGGGTCTTAATATCCCTGCTGTGGGCAGTAAGATGCTGAAACAAGTTCAGCATGACGAGCGTAGAATATGGAACCACCTCATGCCCAAACCTCAGGCGTGGCAGCTTAACCCTGCCAGCTATCCATTCAGCCATCGCACCGAAACGCGGTTTGCAGACATGGATGTCCTTGGCCATATCAACAATGTTTCAATGGCTGGACTGTTCGAGCATGGCCGTGGCATGTTCAACCACGCCATTGAGGTCCAGCGCCGTGCGCCGGGCCAAAGATGGCTGATCGCCAGCGTCAATCTGGACTATATTGCCGAGGCGCATTTCCCAGAGCATGTCGACATCACCAGCGGCATATCGCGGATTGGCAACAGCAGCTGGGATATCGCATCCGCAGCCTTTCAAGGCGGCGAATGCAAGGCCACCTGTGTCACAACAATCGTGCTCACGAATGCGGACGGGTCAGCGCCGATCCCTGATGACCTCAGAGAAGAGTTCGAACGGCTGCGCGTTAACGCAGCTTAATCAACAAACGTAGCTGCGCGCTTCTGCATTCCCGCCATGACCGCTTCAATCTGGTTGGGTGTTCGGATCACGCGCGCTTGGCGGACGCTTTCGGCCATCAAGATCGCGTCTTCGTCCATATCGACATATTCGTTAAACAGCGCCTTGGCCTCGCGCATCGCGCCCGGATTGCGGTCCGCGATTTCGCGGGCAATGGCCATGGCGCGGGCGTGGGGGTTTTCATCCACGAACGTCGCAAAGCCCAAGCCCAGCGCCTCCGCCCCTGAAAACTCGCGGTTGGTGTAGGTCAACTCGCGCAGCATGTCTTCGCGCACCATACCGCGCCATAAGGCATAGCCGCCCATGTCAGGGATGAGCCCCCATTTCATTTCCATCACCGCAAGCCTGGCGTCAGGCGCAATCACGCGAATGTCCGCACCACTGGCAATTTGCAGGCCGCCGCCAAAGCACACCCCGTGGACTGCGGCAATGACGGGCATCGGCAGCTTACGCCAAAGCATCGCGACTTGCTGGAATGTATTGGCATTGCCGTGCGTACGGTCTGTGAGGCTGCCCATGCCGCTGTTCGCGCTTGCACCGCCGCTCGCCATGCTGGCCATATCAAGCCCTGCACAAAAGCTGCGTCCCTCGCCCGACAGCACAACGGCGCGCACGCCTTTCATCGCAGCAAGCTCTTCTCCAGCGGATATGATCCCCTGAAACATCGCCGGGTCGAGCGCATTCATTTTGTCGGCGCGCGTGAGCCGCACATCGGCCACGTGGTTTTCAACGGTTATGCTAACGCGGTCGTTCATGCGGCGCTCCTATTCAACGCAAATTCTACCAAAGGCAGTTGGTCATTACCAAAATACATATATTTTTTGTCGACAAAAATCGTGGGCGAGCCATAGCCACCGCGCGCAATGACTTCGTCCGTATTTGCACGCAGCAATGCCTTTACGTCGTCTGATTGCGCACGCGCGCGCAAGGCGTCTCCATCCAGACCAACACTATTGGCCACCGCAACCAGCACGTCGGGATCATCAAGATTTTCCTGCGCGCCAAAATAGCTTTCGAACGCCGCTTTCGTAAACGCGAGCAGTGCCGCTGGGTCATCGGCAAGACCACAGGCCATGCGCATTGCATTGACGCTCTTGGCGGGGTGATATTGGCTTGGGAAGTTCAGTGCGACGCCGGCTAACGCGGCCCAATCGCGGAGTGTTTTCCAACTGTGCAGCAGCTTTGGATTGTCTGATGCTTCACGAGCCGCATAGACAGCCGGATTGACCGCATTGAACACGCCGCCGACCAATATAGGCCGCAACGTCATTGTCGTCCCTGTGCGGTCGAGCACGCCCATAATGTTCGTGAACGCCAAATAGGTCCATGGACTTGAAAGATCGTAGAAAAATTCAACCCGATCGCTGTGCATTCGACCCTCCCGATATTGCATCCTGCTTTAGCATTGCCGAACATTTAATGAAGCGATTAAATGCCCGATTGCCACTTGTCATTATGTTCCCGGACTGGTCGGTGAATATACACCATTCGCCGCATCACGGACCAATCGTCTGCTGTCTTAAATTGACTTTAACCATATGCCGTCACAGGGATGTGGGCAGATAAGAATGTCCGGGTGGATAAGGACAGGGTCGTGGATATGGTTCTGAATGTTTGAAGGCAAAGATACACACTTTGCCGCGGCAGCCGGGAACGGAAGCGTGATGCTTGCCGATGCCATGGTCGCACCCCTGCGCCAGACCACCGAAGCATCTTGGCGCGAACGCATTGCCCAACTCGACCTCGTCCCCGACCTTGGCGAAGACATTGGCTCCATCCGCTGGTTTCGCGGCCTCGGAACGCTAACATTATTAAGCGTATCCGCACTGGCCCTTCTTCCCGATTTTGGACCTATTTACGGCCCACAACCGTCCATTGCGACTGAAGCGGAATTCGAAGAAGCGCGCGCGCAAATGATCATGCCGATTGCCTATGGCAGCGACAGCGGCAAACGCATGGCGGCCACCGACGCGGTTATTGCCCTTGCCGGAAGCCCGGAGCGCCCCCGCATCGAATTGACTGCAACATTGGGCCGCGGTGATAGCTTTGCACGCGTCCTGCAGCGCGCTGGCGTGGGTGGAAGCGAGGCCAGTGAAGTCGCCAACATGGTTTCAGGCGTCACGTCGCTATCGGATATTGAACCCGGCACCCCAATCAATATAGTACTCGGTAAACGCTCTGCGCAAAATCAGCCACGGCCTTTGGAATCGGTTGCCTTTCGCGCACGATTTGACCTTAATCTCGCTATCAACCGCGAAGCTGGTGCCCTTAGGGTAACCCGCAAACCGATTATCGTTGATGACACGCCGTTGCGCATCCGCGGCACAGTCGGCAGCCAGGGCATTTACCGGTCGGCGCGCGCAGCGGGTGCACCTGCCAGCGCCATTCAGGATTATCTAAAAGTCATCTCGGGTCGCATGCCCTTGTCGACAATCCGCGCGACCGATGAATTTGATATCATCGTTGATTATAAGCGCGCTGAAACCGGTGAAGTTAAGGTCGGCAATCTGTTATATGCCGGCGTCGACCGCGACGGAAAATCGCGCGTTCAGATGCTCAAATGGACCAATGGCGACAGCAGCCAATGGTTCGAAGCCTCCGGCGTCGGTGAATCAAAAGGCGCACTCAGCCGCCCAGTTAACGGCGCTGTGACATCGGGCTTTGGCGGCAGACGTCACCCGATTTTAGGCTATATGCGCATGCATAGCGGCCTCGATTTTAAAGCGAGCTACGGCCAACCCATTTTTGCCGTGACCGATGGCGTCGTTGCCTATGCCGGACGCAAGGGCGGTTACGGCAACTTTGTCCAGCTGAACCATGGCGGCGGCCTTGCCAGTGGTTATGGCCATATGAGCCGCATCGCCGCACGTCCCGGAAGCCGCGTGCGGCGCGGTCAAATCATCGGCTATGTGGGATCAACGGGTTTGTCGACGGGTCCGCATTTGCACTATGAATTATATCGCAACGGACGTGCGGTGAACCCGAATTCGATCAAGTTTACCCAGCGTGCGCAACTTGGGGGCAGTGACCTTGCGCGCTTTAAAGCTACGCTTCAGCGCCTAAAATCGGTCAAGGCCGGTGCAGCGCTCGCACCATTGCGCGCGCAGCCGACAAGCACGGATAAACCCAAACGCGAAATCGACCGACTAACCCTTCAAATCGACCATTCGCGGACCAACGGATAAGCCATTGAGGATGCGGCCCAACACCGCTACCTGTCCTTCATGAGCAACACATCCTTTTTCCCGAACACCCGTCTGCGCCGCACGCGCGCCACCCAATGGAGCAGAGCCATGGTCCGTGAGACCATGCTGTCGCCTGCAGATCTTATATGGCCATTGTTCGTCACCGAGGGAGAGGCGGTCGAAGATCCGATTTTGTCTCTGCCTGGCGTATCGCGCTGGTCCGTTGACCAGATCGTTGTGCGCGCCGCGGAAGCTATCGATCTTGGCATTCCCTGCATCGCATTATTCCCAAATACGCAGCCAGAGCGGCGCAGCGAGGACGGTGAAGAGGCGCTTAACCCCGACAACCTCATGTGCCGCGCCATCCGCGCCATCAAACAGGCACATGGCGATGCAATCGGCATTTTGACCGATGTCGCGCTCGACCCTTACACGTCGCATGGACAGGATGGCTTAATCGACGATTCCGGTTATGTGCTGAACGACGAAACTGTGGCCGTGCTTGTCGATCAGGCGATAAATCAGGCCAATGCCGGCGCGGATATCATTGCGCCAAGCGACATGATGGACGGACGCATTGGTGCCATTCGCAAGGCACTCGAAATGAATGGCCATCCCAACGTCCAGATCATGTCCTACGCCGCAAAATATGCCAGCGCGTTCTACGGCCCGTTCCGTGACGCCGTTGGCTCAAGCGGCCTGCTGAAAGGTAACAAGAAAACTTATCAGATGGATCCCTCGAACAGCGATGAAGCCATGCGCGAAGTCGCGATGGACATTGCCGAAGGTGCCGACAGCGTCATGGTCAAGCCCGGCCTGCCCTATCTCGATATTGTCCGCCGCGTGCGTGACCAATTCGACGTGCCCGTATTCGCGTACCAAGTGTCCGGTGAATATGCGATGATTGAGGCCGCCGCTGCTGCTGGCGCTGGTGACCGGGACGCGTTGGTTCTGGAAACACTGATGGCATTCAAACGCGCCGGTTGCTCAGGCATTTTGACATATCATGCCGCACTGGCCGCGCGTTTGCTGAACGGGTAAAACATGAACGGCGCTGAAGCATCCAGCGGCACATATGCGTGGACCGATGATTATGCATCGGTTTTGCCACATCTTTCACTATGGAAAATCCGATGATCAATAACCGTACCGACATCAGCATTGTCACTGTCAATGGCAAGACCCCACAGATTCATGACAGCGCATTCATTGCGCCGGGCTGTCGCATTATCGGTGATGTCACCATCGGACCGGAGGCTAGCATCTGGTACAATTGCGTCATCCGCGCTGAAGTAAATCGTGTTGTGATTGGCGCCCGAACCAACATTCAAGACGGCAGTGTCGTGCATTGCGACGGCCCAATGCCGGGCGTTGAAGATGGTTTTCCGACCATTATAGGCGATGACGTACTCGTTGGCCACAATGTCATGCTGCACGGTTGCACCCTTCACGACCGTGCGTTTGTCGGGCTGTCGTCAACGGTCATGAACGGTGCCGTGATTGAGGGCGATGCCATGCTTGCGGCAGGGGCAATGCTGACCCAAGGCAAACGCATTGCAGCCCGGCAATTATGGGCAGGGTCGCCAGCGCGTTTTGTTCGCGATCTCGACGATGCGGCCGTTATGGGGATGCGGATCGGCGTTGCGCATTATGTCACCAACGCCAAGCTTCACGCTGCTGCGGTTGCTGAAGCTTAAAACTTCGCTCTAATGGTAAAACGACCATTGATCGGCGCGCCGGTCGAGATGTTATTATTGTTGTGCGCGTCCGAATAATATGCGGTGTCGAACAGGTTTTCGACGTTTAGCTGAAGCTGCAACCTGTCACTCACATCATAATATAGAGCCGCGTCGACCCGTGTGAATGCAGGCAATTTGGTTGTCGTTGCGGATGTACGGATGGCCGCATATTGGCTCGATTGGTGGATGATGCCGACACCTGCCGCAAACGCGTCAGAAAATTCATACCGGTTCCATAGGCTTGCTTGATGCTTCGGCACTTGCGCCAGCCGCACAACATCACTGCCCGCCAAAACAGCGTCCTGATAGCTGTAGCCGCCATGTACTTGCCATTGCGACGTCACGCGCCCTGTCGCAGCCAGCTCAATGCCCTGAGTTCGCGTTTTGCCGATATTGATGCTGGCAAGCGGGTTGGCGGGGTCCGGCGTCGTCGCATTGCTGCGATCAAGCTGAAACACTGCAAGGGTCAGGTTTAAATTTGGCTGCACATCCCATTTGGCGCCGATTTCAAAGTTGGTGAATTTCTCAGGAGCCAGGTTTTGCTGCGTAACCGTCAGCGCCAGAAACTGGTCACCCGACCGCGGCAGGAATGATTGGCTATAGCTGCCGTACAACGACATGCTTTCCTGCGGTTTGAAAATCAGCCCAAGACGCGGGCTAAGCTTTTCATCCTTACGCGCAAAAGGCCGGTCGATTGCTGGCAGCAAATCTGCACCGCTGATATCAAAGCTGTCGTACCGAAGGCCGGCGACGACATCGATATGTTCGCCAAAGCTCATCTGGTCCTGCACATAAACGGAGAAGAACTTCACATCCGAAACGCTGTCACGTGCCAGTGCGTTAAAAGTGACGGTCGGAAAAACCGGGTTCGAAAGGTTCAATGTCGCATTTGAAAGCGTACCGTTGAGCCGACTGTTGGCCGATTGCTGATCGCCATATTCAGTGCCGACGAGAATTTTGTGCGCAAGCGCGCCCGTTTCGACATCCCAGACGACATTTGCTTGGGCGATGAAGTTTTTGCGTTGGGTGGGGTCACTATAGGCCGCAAGAGCAACCGTTCCATTTTGTGCCGTCGCCGCGCCATTTGCGAAGACGTTCACATAGATTTTGTTATAATCGCCATAAAGCATGGTGCCGCTGAAACTGAGATTTGATGCCAACTGGCCATTCAGCCGGATCTTGGCAATGTGCGCCTCAAGTCGCGTGCGATTGACACCGGCTACACCGAAAAACTGATCCCGAAAGCCCGCTAAGGGAAGATTGGGTGCGCCCGCACCGGTTGCTATTGATGGAACACCCCGGTCCGTCGTGCGGTCGTCATTTACATATTCATACGAAAGGCCCAGCTTCCAATCATCGTTCAGCCTGAAGGCGACATAGGGGTTCCATGCATAACGTTCGCCGCCGACGAAATCACGATGGCTGTTCAGGCTTTCGTACACCGCGTTCATGCGCACAGCAGTGGATGCACTTAACGGGGCGTTCAAATCAGCCGAGACGTCGTAGGCCCCGAAACTGTTGACGCTGGCTTGTCCTTCGTAAATGAAATCGTCACTCAACGGAGCCTTCTGAACCCGGTTGATGATGCCGCCGCCGCCGCCGCGGCCAAAGATCAGCGCATAAGGACCCTTCAGAATTTCGACCCGCTCAATATTGTAGAGGCCGCGATAATATTGAACATCGTCGCGCACGCCGTCCAAGAAAAAGTCGGCCGTTGTGTTTTGCCCGCGCAGAGTAATTTGGTCGCGATTGCCTTCGCCTTGGCCCACGGTGGTTCCGGGAACATAGCGCAATATGTCCGCCAGCGAGTGATGCGCCTGATCATCCAATTGTTCGCGGGTCACGACATTGATGGTCTGCGGAATATTGATGAGCGGCGTGTCGGTTTTTGTCGCCGTCACTGAATTGGATGCGAGGTACCCGTCGCTGACACCCGTCACAATGATCGTCCGGCTGTCATCACTTGCCCCGTCATCAAACGCCACATCTTCGGCGAACGCATAAGGTGCGCTTACTGCCATAGAAATAAAGGCGAAAACGGAAGAGGAGAGACGCAGCATTTTCGGCCTTTTTATGGTTATTGCAAATGACTCGCAATTCGATTTTGGCGCACTATTGCGAATCGTTATCATATGCAATTTAAAAATGGGAAAAAGCGCATTTGCTTTTGCGGGTCACCGATTTAGGTACATGGCGACGCAAACGACATATCGGGGACGACCATAATCATGAACGCAACAATCTGGCATAACCCCGATTGCGGGACGTCGCGCAAGACGCTCGCGCTCCTTCAAGAAGCGCCGGGTGTGACGGTCGAGATTATCGAATATCGCAAGCAACCCTTCACCCGCGCAAAGCTTGAGCAACTTTTCAAGGATGCGGGCCTTACGCCACGCGAAGCGCTGCGAACCCGTGGTTCACCCGCTGAAGAATTGGGTTTGATCGATGGCGCGTCGGCCGATCGCATATTGGATTGTATGGTTGAACACCCCATCCTCGTCGAACGGCCATTTGTGGAGACCGATAAAGGTGTTCGGCTATGCCGACCGCAGGAAAAGGTGCTCGAACTGCTGTAAGGCTTCTCAAGCCACCTCACGCAGCTATCCCGCAATCGCTTCGATATCTGCAGGCGATTAAGCCGCGATTGCGTAGGGCTGAATTTCGCCGGACAGATACAGGTTACGCGCTTTCGCCCGGCTCATTTTGCCTGAGCTGGTCCGCGGCAATGTCCGCGGCGGCACCAATTCGACGACACAATTCATTCCCGTTACCGACCGAACCTTGTCGCGGATCTGCTCACGCAGCTTTACCCGCTCGGCTTCGTCGGTAGTGCGGCATTGGACCAGCACAGCAGGTGTTTCCTCGCCGCCCGGCGTTGTCACGGAAAACGCCGCGATGTCACCAGCCTTAAACCCGGGCAGTTGTTCTACCGCCCATTCAATGTCCTGTGGCCAATGGTTCTTACCATTGATGATGATCATGTCTTTGGCGCGGCCCACAATATAAATGTAGCCGTTCGACAAATAACCCATGTCGCCCGTATCCAGCCAACCGTCGACCAGACATGCGTCGGTTGATTCCTTGTCGCGGAAATATTCCTTCATCAACGAAGGTCCTGTGCACCACACTTTACCGATCGTCTTATCCGCAAGCGGTTTGCGGTTTTCGTCGCGGATTTCGATGGTCATGTCTTTTACTGCGCGGCCGCAGTTAACGATGGCGCGATAACGGATTGGCCGATCCGGCGCACCGGGATGGCCCGTTAGTTCCGTCTCTTCGACAAGCTCAACTTGAATACCTTCGCCCGGTGGCATGATGGACACAGCCAGCGTTGTTTCCGCCAAGCCATAGCTTGGGAGGAAGGAGGAGGCCTTGAAACCCGCATCGCCAAATGCATCGACAAAAGCCTGCATCACGTCGGGACGGATCATATCCGCACCATTGCCTGCAAGGCGCCATTTGGCGAGGTCAAAGCGGTCGCTCACATGCGTCTGGCTGGAAACCCGCCGCGCGCAAATGTCATAGCCAAATGTCGGCGAGTAGCTGATGACCGTGCCATCCGCGGCGCTAATAACATCAAGCCACGCCAACGGGCGACGCGCGAAATCTTCGGTTTTCATATAATCCGTCGAAACTTGGTTTGCGACGGGCGACAGGAAACACCCAACAAGGCCCATATCATGATACCAGGGCAACCACGACACGCAGCGATCATTTTCCGTCACTTCCATGCCATGCGAATGCGCCGACAGATTGTTGAGCAGGGCATTGTGGGTAACCGCGACGCCATGCGGGAAACGGGTCGAGCCGCTGGAATATTGCAAATAGCAGATTTCGTCGGTCTGCGCCGAAGGCAGCTCTGACTTTAACGCGTCGCGATCGCTGAAGCTTTCCCAATCAATGCCTTCAACATTGCATGCGCTTGCTGCGTCATTGGCCATTTCGGCGAGTTCCGCTGGAAAGAACAGTATCTTGGGGTCACAGCTTTTCAACTGCACGGACAATTGGTCCACATAGCTTTCTTTACCGCCAAACGACGTTGGCAGCGGCAGTGGCACGGGCCATGCGCCGGCATATACGCAGCCAAAGAACAACGCCGCAAAATCCGGGCCGGTCTCTGCGACCAAGGCAATGCGGTCGTCTTTGCGGACACCATGGCTGATCAAGCGATACGCCATGTTCAGCGCGTCTTCGCGCATTTCGCTGTAGGGATAAGGGCGCGCCAATTTGCCGCGCATGTCGTGGAAATTAAGACCACGCTGCCCTTGGGCGGCATAATCCAATGCCTCGCCTAAGGTCGCAAAGTCAGAAAAACGACGTGGCAAACTGTCCTGCGTTGGCGTGGATGCGCGCTCGCTCATAATTTTTCCCATAGCAAATAGGGCGGTGCCCGATAATTTTATTGTTAGCCTACGCCATTACGCGTCGATACCAGTTCAAATTTCGACCCGACTGTGGCAAGAATAGGGCGTGAACAGCCCACGTGCCGCCAAAAAACCCGCTCCGCCGTTAAATGACGAGAGACTGAGACAGCTAGCGCTGCATTATGTTGGCAAATATGCGACCACGCAGGCAAAACTCGCGACCTATTTGAACCGCAAAATTCGCGAGCGCGGGTGGGACGGGGAACGCAGCGCGGACATCGCCATGCTGGTCGAACAATTTGCCGCACTCGGTTATATAAACGACGCCCAATTTGCTGAGGCACGAAGCCGGTCATTTGTGCGCCGTGGCTATGGCGAACGGCGCTTAAACGAGGATTTGCGCGCGAGTGGTATAGGCGACGCGGATGCCATCCCGGCAAAAACGCATATGGAAGAAAGCACGTTAAGCGCCGCCGAAAACTTTGCGCGGCGCAAACGTATCGGTCCATTTGCACAAGAAGCGGCAACGCCGGAGAAACGCAATAAGCAACTCCATGCCTTCTTGCGCGCTGGACACAGTTTTGAACTGGCCAAACGTTTTGTTTATGCTGAACCCGGCGACGAAATCGGCGACTGGATTTAATCGTAGACGCGGTCTGCCGTCGCCACCGCCTCGGATGCACGAAGCGCAGATATGATGCGCATAAGGTGCTGCAAATCATGCACCTCCAAATCTATTTCAAAGGTGTGAAACTCGGCGTCGCGCGCGGTCAAACGCAAATTGATGATATTCGCCTTGTGATAGCCGAAAATGCCCGCAATTTCACCCAATGTGCCGGGACGATTGTGAATGATCGTACGCAATCGCGCCGAAGCGCCATCGCTACCCTGCCCCCAACTCAAGTCGACCCAATCGGCGTCGGCTCCGTTAGCGAGACGATCACATTCGATCGTGTGCACTTCGACCGGTTGGTCCGGCAACCTCAGCCCGACAATCCGGTCACCGGGAATGGGGTGGCAGCAATCCGCAAGGTGGTAACCGACGCCCGGCGTAAGTCCGCGTATGGAGATGGCGCGTTCTTGACTTGGAAAATCAAGCGCGATGCCATCGGCGTCAAAGCCAGGTACCAGCGCCTCCATCAGCGCGTGGTCATTGATCTTGCCCAGGCCAATGCGATGCATCAGCTCTTCCTCGTCCTCAAGCTTTAGCCGGCTCACCGCAGCCGTTAAGGCTTTCTTGCCAATTTTACCGGGCATGCGCGCAGCAACTTCGTCGTAAAGCTTGCGCCCAATCGCGACCAGCTCATCGCGTTCGCGGTGCCGCACATGCCGCCGGATCGCGGCGCGCGCCTTACCTGTCGTCACGAAGTTAAGCCAAGTCTGCTGCGGTTCCTGCGCTTTGGATTTCAGGATCTCGACCATATCGCCATTGTTCAGCTGCGCACGCAACGGGACATGACGCCCATTCACTTTCGCGCCAACGGTCTTGTCGCCAAGATCGGTATGCACGGCGTACGCAAAATCAACGACGGTTGAGCCCTTGGGCAGCTGATGCAGCGCACCCTTTGGGGTGAAGGCGAATATACGGTCCTGATACATCGCCATGCGGGTGTTTTCGAGGATGTCCTCAGCATCTTGACTGGTTTCAAGAATTTCGAGGAGATCGCGTAACCACGCAGCCTGGCCATCGGGCTTATCGGCTTGCTTATAGGCCCAGTGTGCGGCCAAACCATGTTCCGAACTTCGGTGCATTTCGGCGCTGCGAATTTGCACTTCGACGCGCATGTTTTTGGCGAACATGATTGTTGTGTGCAGCGATTTATATCCGTTGCGCTTTGGCGTCGAGACGAAATCCTTGAACCGCCCCGGCACCATCTGCCAACGCCGATGCAGCACGCCCAAAGCGCGATAGCAGTCTTCGGTGGTCTCGGTTATCACGCGAAAGGCATTGATATCGGTCAGCTGCTCGAACGCAACATGGCGTTCCTGCATCTTTTTCCAGATCGAGTAAGGATGCTTTTCGCGGCCGGATATTTTGATCTTCAGCCCCGCCTGCTCCATTTCCCAAGCAATGGTTTGATTAATCTGGTCGATTTCAACATCGGCCTTTTCGCGGATTTGTTTCAGACGACCCGTAATCGTCTGATAGGCTTCGGGTTCCAGCTGTTCGAACGCGAGCAGCTGCATTTCGCGCATATATTCATACATGCCAATCCGCTCGGCCAGCGGGGCATAGATATCCATCGTTTCTTTGGCGATACGGCGACGCTTTTCGGGGCTTTTGATGAAATGCAGCGTCCGCATATTGTGCAGGCGATCCGCAAGCTTAACCAAAAGAACGCGGATATCATCGGAAATAGCGAGCAGGAACTTGCGCAAATTCTCCGCAGCGCGTTCATTTTCGGTTTGCGCCTCGATTTTCGAAAGCTTGGTAACGCCATCAACCAAGCGGGCGACTTCGGAGCCGAAGCGACCTTCCACATCTTCGATGGAGGTCAGCGTGTCTTCCACCGTGTCGTGGAGCAGCGCGGTAATGATCGTGTCCTCATCCATTTTGAGGTCCGTCATTAACCCTGCGACTTCGACCGGATGGCTGAAATACGGGTCGCCTGATGCCCGTTTCTGTGCACCATGCATCTGAACCGTAAAGACATAGGCACGGTTAAGCCGATCCTCATCGACATCCGGGATATAGGCCCGCACCCGTTCAACCAATTCATATTGCCGCATCATAAGCTCCAAGATGTGGCTTTTGCGCTGCGTTGCAACAAGAAACTTAAAAATATCGTAAATTTAGCAACGATTTGTGCGCTGGCTGCTTGTGCATGGCGCATGTGAGAACGCCTGCTCCAATAAAAAATGCACCGGAACATGGTGTCCGCGACGTTGCGCGTATGCCATATTCCGGTGCAGTTGTTTCGGCTCAAAGCGTCAATAAATTGCCGCAAGTTAATGGGAGGAGAGAAGAGCCGAATGTGCTTATTGAGAGTTTGGCCAGTTAAGCGCCAGCGTTACAGGCCGCGAGTTCGTCGGCTGTAAAGACGCGCTCACCAGCGGTGAATGCGGAAACCTTACCCAATTTGCGGGCAACACTGATGCACATATTCTTTGCTGCAGTCGAAGCCATTGGCGCGCGGCATGCAGTGCCTTCGCACTTTACAACTACGCTACGCAGCAATTCTTGCTTCGAAGTAGCTGGCTGCGCCAGTTCGATTTTGTAATATGTGCCGTTGCTTGCAGCTTGCGCCTGCGTTGGAACACCAAGAAGAAGTGTGGCGCTGATCACAGATGCGGCAGCGAGTGCGCCCAAACGGGCCGAAACTTGGGAGACAGTCATAATCTTATCCTTTTAGCTTTGCTAAACGAGCACAACGATGGCCGATGCTATTGATCCCTAACCTTCGTTTTGCGCTTCCGGAAAACCAGTTGCGAATCGCTACTTATTAGATTAGGTTTTTAGTTGCAACTTAAAACTTAAATGGGGTTGCAAAATTTTTCGGGTCGGCTCACGCTATGTGTCGGGGGATAAATATATGGGCGAATTGCGCGAGTCACTACAGGATATTACCGAGTGTGGGCTACCGACAGCGCTGGAAGCGATGGGCGAACGATGGTCGTTCATGATCCTGCGCGCGGCCTTCAATGGTATCCGCCATTTTGAAGATTTCCTCACGGAAATCAGTATTGCGCGTAACATTTTGGCCAACCGTTTAAGCCGATTGAGCGAAAGCGGCATATTGCATCGTACGCCCTGCCCTGATGACCGCCGTAAAGTCGAATATCGCCTGACCGAAAAAGGGTTGGATTTGCTGCCTACAATGATCGCACTGCGCCAATGGGGCGAAAAATGGGGAACAGGCGTGCCTTCCAATCCGGTATTGGTCGATGAGCTGCATCATCAACCCATCCTGCCGGTCACGATAAGAAGCCATGATGACCGCGTTCTGGGCCATATGGACCTGTGCTGGATGAATTCAGCGGATATCAAGCCGATTAGCAATGCCGTGTTTGCCGAACATGATGATCGCGTGCGAAAACTAAGCGCAATTTAAGTCGCATTATTGCGGCTCTGTACAGCAGCATTGAACTTTTGTGGCGAATCTGTTACACTCCGCGTCGACAGGCCAAAAATGGCCGATAGCCGCCTTCCTACTCTGGGTTTGAGCGGATGATGACGTAAGGGACGAATGCCAACTGTCTTATGGACGACATTATGTCGTCAGCCAGCTTATTCTCCCGAATAATCAGAAAGGTCGTAATATGACGTCCAACGCGGCGATGTTTGATGTAGGCGATTATGTGGTGTATCCCAAGCATGGGGTTGGTCGCGTAATTGAGCTTCAGGATTCCGAAATCGCAGGGATGCAGCTTCAGCTTTATGTGCTGCGCTTTGAAAAAGAAAAAATGACGCTTCGCGTGCCTTTCAACAAGGCCGAAGGCGTCGGTATGCGTAAACTGTCGAGCGACAAAACGCTCAAAGAAGCCATGCATACGCTCACTGGAAAGCCTAAGGTAAAGCGCACCATGTGGTCGCGCCGTGCGCAGGAATATGAAGCGAAGATCAACTCGGGCGACCTGGTTTCGATCGCCGAAGTGACCCGCGACCTGTTCCGCCCCGATGACCAGCCAGAGCAGAGCTATTCGGAGCGTCAGATTTTTGAAGCGGCATCAAGCCGTTTGGCGCGCGAGCTCGCGGCAATGGAAAAGACCGACGAAAAAGCGGCTCTCCAGAAGATTTTGGCTATTTTGAATGAAGCGGCACCGCAATATTACGAAAAAGCGGAATAACCCCTTTCCTTACCGGAAATTCAGAAGGGCGCTGGCAACGGCGCCCTTTTTTTGGCATTTTTATACCATGTTATGCCCAGCCTGACGTCGTCTTGTGGCACGTCTAAACAAAGGCATGTTCAATCTCATCATCTGGTATGACGGCGCATGTCCGCTGTGTGTGCGTGAAATCGCGCTGATGCGGCGTCTCGATTGGCAGCGCAAAATCGACTTCCAAGATATCGCGCCAGAAACGGCCATATGCCCGCTAGACCGGCAGCTGATGCTTGACCGTCTTCACGCCTGCGAAAATGGCGTGATGCTATCGGGTGCGGCGGCATTTGCGGCGATGTGGCGGCATATTCCCCTGCTTAAGCCGCTTGGCTGGCTTGCGCGAAATCCGGTTATTCTGGACATATTCGAGCGGCTTTATATCCGCTTCCTGAACATCCGCCCTTATTTGCAAAAGTGGCTGGCATAACGATGATGAACATTATTTTTCCCGCCTCGCGGAACGCCGCGCGCGCACGCCTTGCCGAGTTCATACCCGGCGCAGGGCAGAACTATGCCTTTGGCCGCAACACGGATCCGGGGCCAGCGCAGCCCAGCGCCGTATCGAAACTGTCGCCTTATCTGCGCTATCGGATGATTACAGAGCAGGAAGTCGTCCAAGCTGTTTTGGAGCAGCACAGCCTAGCAGCAGCCGAAAAGTTCATTCAGGAAATATTGTGGCGCACTTATTGGAAGGGGTGGCTGGAAATGCGCCCGTCGGTGTGGACGCAGTTTCAAGAAGAGCGCGACCGGCAGCGCGATAGTTTCCCGAACGCGCGCGCAATCTACAACGCTGAGGCTGGGCAGACCGGCATCGAAGGCTTTGACGATTGGGCACGCGAGCTGGTGGAAACCGGCTATCTGCACAATCACGCGAGAATGTGGTTTGCCTCAATCTGGATTTTCACGCTGCGCCTGCCATGGGCGTTGGGCGCCGACTTCTTCCTGCGCCATTTGGTTGACGCCGACGCAGCGAGCAACACATTATCATGGCGTTGGGTGGCTGGATTGCAAACCGCTGGCAAAACCTACCTTGCGACGACGGACAATATTGCACGCTATACCAATGCGCGATTTGCACCAAAAGGGCTGGCAACGACGGCTATAATCCCACCCAATTTGACCGTCGCAAATCCCCGGCCTGTGCCGTTCGCAGCGCAATGGGACAGGCAAAAGCCGGCATTGTTGTTGGTAACGCCGGATGACCTGAACCCAGAGTCGCTCTTTACGCCTTCGACGTCAATCAAGGCGGCATTTGTCGCCGCCGATGCCACCACCTTATGGGGCGACAATGCGCGTGGTTTCGTCGCAAGCGCTTCACGTGACGCAGCTGAACGGGTCAGCACTGCGTTTCAATGTCCCGCAGATATTCTCAATACACTCGATATCGAAACCTTGATCACACAGGCAAAGCAAGCGGGCGCCGAACAGATTATCACCGCTTATGCGCCGGTGGGTCCGGTTGCGGACCTTTTCGCCGAAATCGCTCCGCGTCTGGAACAAGAAGGCATACCGCTCGTCCAAATCCGCCGAAGCTGGGACGAGAAATTCTGGCCACATGCGACCAAGGGCTTTTTTCCCTTCAAAGAAAAAATCCCGAAGATTTTGGGTGAAATGGTTTCTTAGGACGGCTTGCGATTTGCTCTTGAGTTGCATTCCCCAAGTGTATTATAACAACAATACACAAGGAGATTGACCTATGCTGAAAATCACATTCTTCCTGCCGCTGGCCGCGCTCGCCCTCCCCGCGTGTGGATATTCCGTTTCGGACGCAATCGATGAAGTTAGAAGTTCAGATACGAGCGCATTTGAAGATGGCAAGACTATTTCTTCAACCGCAGAAACGACTGAAGCGTTCACGATGGTCAAGGCACTTGGCCCGGACAATATCATCTTCATAACTGGCGACTCTTTTACCATTAAGGCTGAGGGCAATGCGAAGGCAGTCGCTACCCTGCGTTACAAATTGGACGGCGGCACCATCAAACTTGGCAGGGCCAAGGGCAATTGGTTCGGAGACGAAGGCAAGGCTGTAACCATAACGATCACGGCTCCCAGATTATCGGCCGCGTCGCTGGCTGGCTCTGGCGATTTCACTGCGGACACAATGGAGGGCGATACTGTTAAGGTCAAAATCGCAGGCTCAGGCAGCCTAAAAGTCGCCCAAGTCGCCGCCAAAACATTGGAAACAAAAATTGCCGGATCGGGCGATGCTATTATTGCCGGTACGACTGAAAGTGCCGAATTTTCGGTTCTTGGTTCAGGCAGCATCAATGGCCAAAAACTCAATGCAACAAATGCCGAGCTGTCGATCGCAGGTTCGGGCGACGTGAGCATTAATGCAACCGGCAAGGTCGAAGCAAAGGTTGCGGGCAGCGGCGATATCAATGTTACAGGCGGCGCCAACTGCGTCTCAAAATCCATGGGCTCGGGAAGCATCAATTGTTCTTAAAATTGCAGAGCCCCATCACATGAACGGTTGGTGGGACCGGCACGTCATGCCCCGCCTCATTGGTTGCGCCTGCACGCAACCTGCGGTGATGCGCGATCGCGCAAAGGTCGTTCCGCGTGCATCGGGGGACATTCTGGAACTGGGCTGCGGCGGCGGAACCAATCTGCAGTTTTACGATTGGTCGCAGGTGCGCTCCCTATCGGGCGTTGATCCATCGCCGGAGTTGCTTGGCCGCGCGCAAGATGCGCTCTTGCAATCAGGCCGAAGCGCAAACTTCGCAAACGGCATTGCAGAGGCGCTGCCCTTTGAAAACAACAGCTTTGACTCAGTCGTCACCACTTTCACATTATGTTCGGTTCAAGATCCCACCGCCGCGCTGTCGGAAGTCCGGCGCGTCCTGCGTCCTGGCGGGCGGCTGATATTTTTGGAGCATGGCAAAGCGCCAGACCCTGCTGCGGCCATATGGCAAAATCGGATTGAGCCTGTTTGGAAGCATATTGCAGGCGGATGCCATTTGACCCGACCCGTAACTGGGGCCATATCGAATGCTGGCTTTGCGTGTGATGCGCCGCAGGGTCATTATATGAAAAGGACACCAAAATGGCTTGGCTGGGTGGAATGGGGCGAGGCGACATTGGCACATTAATTGTTGCCATCGCGCTGTCCGTCGGATTTTTTGCTGGGCGGCCTGCGATGGCCGACGAACGCAAAATCCTCGTCGCCAGCTTTGAAAATATTCAAGTCATCGGCGACATCAAAGTACAGGTGCAAACGGGCAAAGCGCCATCTGCCATAGCCAAAGGCGACAAAAGGGTGCTCGACGCCCTGAAACTTGAGCGGGTCGGGATGACCTTGCGTGTGCGTCTTCAGGGTGCTGTGAACAACGAAAAGGGCGTCCCGATGACGCAGCCGCTTGAGGTTATGCTATCGACCCAGGAGATTAAAGACATGACGGTCAGCGGCAATGGAAGCCTGCACATTTCCGAGGTGAAGCAACAAGACGCCGCCCGCATGCTATTGGCGGGCAATGGCTCCATTGCGGTGGACCGGCTACTCACCGACCAATTTTCGGCCGATATCGACGGAAACGGACGGATTGATATAAAGGCCGGCAAAGTCCGTGACGGGCGCGTCACATTGAATGGCACCGGTCATTTTGACGCAGCCAATGTACCCATGCGCAATTTACGGCTCGAACATATCGGCAATGGGGAATCCCGCGTGCATGTCGACGAAGCGGCCAATATCTTCAATCGCGGAACCGGATCGATCCATGTAGGTGGAAACGGCAGTTGTTTTGTGAAACAGGCCGGCAGTGCCGCTATAAACTGTGCCAGAATCGAAAAAGGATCGCCTAAATGAACTTAAGTAAGCTTGGCAAAATGGGTCTTTACGCCACTGCCCTTTCGCTGGCCGCGTGCACAATGCCTGCCAATGGCGGAAACCAAACCGCAGGGTGCAAACCCGGAACGGGGGCAGGTCGGTCTGCCGCCGGGCTTGAACAAGTGACATTGTGCGTCACCAGTGGCGCAAAAACGCGGGCGTTCACTGTCGAACTTGCGCAGACGCCGATGGAGCAGGCTAGGGGAATGATGTTCCGTACCGCGCTTGCGGACAATGCCGGCATGGTCTTCCCCTTTCCTGAACCCCGCATGGCAAGCTTTTGGATGAAGAACACGGTGATCCCGCTCGACATCATCTTTGTTCGGACAGACGGCACGATTGAGAGCATCGCCGAAAACGCAATTCCGTACTCCACAATACCGGTTGAATCGGGTGAACCCGTTGGAGCGGTATTGGAACTGCGCGGGGGGTTATCCGCCGAGTTGGGTATTTCAGCGGGTGACACCGTTAAATGGACCGCAAAGTAAGGCAAATAGGGATTGCACCGAAACGTGCTTGCTCCTAATCGCGGGTCCATGGGTATTCTCGGTAAAATCTTCACTTGGTGGGACGGTGCCACCATCGGTACGGCGATCTACAGCTGGCGAAAGGGCAAAGCTGTGGGCAGCGATGCCGAGGGAAATAAATATTACCAGTCGTCCGACGGTAAGCGTCGCTGGGTCATCTACAATGGCGCGAACGATGCAAGCCGCGTTGCGCCCGACTGGCACGGATGGCTGCATGGCACCCATGACGGCGACCCGGAGAGCTATTTGCCGCCCGTACGTGGCTATGAAACACTGCCCGAGGCCAATTTGACGGGCACGGACCGTGCCTATCGGCCAGCAGGATCGATACAGCGTGGCGGCCATCGTGCCCGCGCCACTGGTGATTATGAGGCGTGGAGTCCCGACGCATCATGATTCGCCGGCACAGCCTGATGCTGCTGCCGTTGCTGGCAACGCTCGCGGCGTGCGGACCCACTGACGAAGAAAAGCTGGCACCCGAAAAATCCGGCAAAGCCCAAGCGACCGGAGACCGGATTGTTGCGGGTTCTGACAATTCACTTGGCACACCCATGGCCGAACGTGTTGCCGTTCTGGGCCTGTTGAACAAGCGCAACGGACAGACGCGCGACATTGAACTCAAACCCGGCGAAGCCATTCGCTTTGGCAAAGTTGTCGTAAGATTGCGTGCCTGCGAGAAAACAGCGCCATGGGAAAATTACCCCGATGAAGGTGCCTTTGTTCAACTGCTGGTGCAGGAACGCCCGCCGGGCACAAACGATGCTGAAAAATGGCGCAGCGTGTTTTCAGGCTGGCTTTTCAAAGAAAACCCGGCCGCAAATGTTGTTGAACACCCGGTTTACGATGTCTGGGTCAAAAGCTGCAGGATGAGCTTCCCCGGCGAAGAGACACCGGTCGAAGAAAAACCATCGGAAGAAGCAGCAGCGCCTGCCGATAACGCATCGCCCAGTGCACCCCAGACTGCGCCTGCCGAGCCTGCCCCTCCGTCAACGGAAGGCGTTAAGCCCGACGAAGGCTGACCAGTCGTCCTCAACGCCGATTCGAGTAATTTCAGATAGGCGCCTTGGGTGATTTCAATGGCGCCAAGGCTGGCCAGATGGTCCGTCATGAACTGACAATCCAGCAGTTCGAAGCCACCAATTTTAAGACGCGCGACAAGCCATGCCAGTGCCACCTTTGACGCATCGGTCTCCCGCGAGAACATGCTTTCGCCAAAGAATGCGCGGCCCATGGCGAGCCCGTAAAGCCCGCCGACCAATCGGCCGTCGAGCCAACATTCCACACTGTGCGCGCGGCCTTGTGCATGCAGCTGGCAAAAGGATTCTTCGATATCGGGGTTTATCCACGTCTCGCGTCGATCATCCTGCGACTCGGCGCATGTTGCGATAATTTGGGCAAAGGCGGTATCCGCCGTGACTGTAAACCGCCCCTGCCGGATGGTTTTCGCCAATGATTTGGACAGCCGAAACCCCTCCAGCGGCAAAATCGCGCGATATTCCGGTTCAATCCAAAAAGTATCGGGGTCATCACGGGCGTCGGACATCGGAAATATGCCGTTGGCGTAGGCCTGCAGCAGCAAATCCAGATCGATGGGCAAAAATCTGTCCTTTCCTGTCCTTCAAGGGGCCTATCTCGAATTGCGCCGCCGCATGCAATGGATTATAGCGATCTAAATGCCCCGGCAGCGTCTGGTCACTTTACGACCGGTCCCGCCGGGGCACGTCATTTTAAGCAAAGTCAGGGACCGCATATGACCCGCCGCCGCAAAATATACGAAGGCAAGGCCAAGATTCTGTATGAAGGCCCTGAACCCGGCACCTTGATCCAATATTTCAAGGATGATGCGACCGCCTTTAACGCCCAGAAAAAGGGAACGATTTCTGGCAAGGGCGTCATTAACAATCGCGTGTCAGAGCATGTCTTTACGCGCCTGAGCCATATTGGCATTCCCACCCACTTCATCCGCCGTCTGAACATGCGTGAACAGCTCATCCGGCAAGTTGAAATCGTGCCGATCGAAGTGATTGTGCGCAATGTCGCTGCGGGCACATTGTCCAAACGGCTTGGCATCGAAGAAGGCACACCCCTGCCCCACACATTGCTGGAATATTGCTACAAAGACGACAGCTTGGGCGATCCGCTTGTCGCCGAAGAGCATATTGCATGTTTTGGCTGGGCCACGCAGGAGGAAATGCAGGACATTTCTGCGATGGCGATCCGCATCAACGATTTCTTGTGCGGCATGTTCGCGGCGATTGGCATTCGATTGGTGGACTTCAAACTGGAGTTTGGCCGACTGTTTGACGGCGATTTTTCGCGCATCATTTTGGCGGACGAAATCAGCCCGGATGGATGCCGCCTTTGGGACATCGAAACCGGCGAAAAGCTTGATAAGGATCGTTTCCGCCGTGATTTGGGTGGTGAAGCCGAAGCCTATCAAGAAGTGGCGCGTCGTCTGGGCCTGATGCCAGATGAAAGCGAAGGCGCGGTGCTCGATATGGTTAGCCACAGGCTACGTAAAGGCAAGTAACACAAGAATTTACATCTTTGCATCTTGCTAACGGTCGCTTTCTCTGGACAAAGTCCATCGATGAACAAGAGACTTTTAGTTGTATTGGCGGCGGCTGCCTGTTTTGTAGGCACAACCGCTTTGTCCGCAGCGCCGCAAGAGAGAACGAAAGTCCACGGTACGGAACGCACCGCACCGTGGAATGCCGAGACATCTGACCTCGAACCGGACGCCAGTATCATTTACGGGCGGCTGGCCAATGGTCTGCGCTATGCCATTCGCCCGAACCAGCGCCCCCAGAATCAGGTGCTTGTGCGCATGGCCATCGACTTCGGGTCGGCAGCAGAGGCTGATGACGAGCAGGGTCTCGCGCATTTCATCGAGCATATGGCCTTTAACGGCACCACCAATGTGCCCGAGGGCGAGATGGTCAAAATGCTTGAGCGGCTTGGCCTATCCTTTGGCGCCGATACGAACGCGTCAACGGGCTATACGCAGACCCAATATAAGCTTGATTTGCCGAAAGCCGACCCGCACCTGATTGAGCGCGCCTTGTTCCTGATGCGCGAGACCGCGAGTAATATCTCGTTTAATCCGGCATCGGTTGATCGTGAGCGTGGGATCATATTGGCTGAACGACGCGAGCGCGAAAATTTCGCGTTTCAAAGTGGCCGGGCTGCCAACAATCTCTATTACCCCAACACCTATTTTTCGACGCGCTACCCGATTGGGCTATCCGAGATTATCGAAACCGCAACTGCGGAACGGTTGAAGGCGCTGTATCGCACATATTATCGGCCAGACCGGATCAAAATCATCATTGTCGGGCCAGTGGACCCTGTCGCGATTGAACGCGAATTGGCGAACAAATTCGCCGATTGGCAAGTCACAGCGCCGCCATTGGGCAACCTTGACCGCTGTGAACTCGATACGACACGTGGCGTGTCTGCCGCAAGTTTTACCCATCCTGAAATCAATGAAGTCATTGCCGTTCAACAGTTTTTCAAGGACAAACCCCGGCCCGACACCGTCGAACGGGCGATGATTGAACTCAAGATGCAAATTGCATCGGCCATCATTTCCCAGCGGATAAGCCGCCGGTCGCGTTCAGAGGACATCCCCTTTCTGGGTGGTGGTGTAAACTTTACCTTAGGCATCTGCGACAATTATGCCGCAGTCAGCTTTGCCGCAGCCGGCAAAGACGGCAGTTGGCGGGCATTGCTGCCATTTACAGAACAGGCAGTCCGGCAAGCCCTGCAACATGGTTTTGACGACACCGAAGTTGCCGAGCAGATAAAGCGCCTCGACACCTCTTATGAAAATAACGCCAAGGCAGAGGGCACAGAGCAAAGCGCTTCGATCGCCAACGCATTGGTCGGACTTGACGATGACGTCTATAATTCAGACGCCTACCGGTTGCTGCTATGGCGCCAATTGCGGCCGTTCATGACGAAAGCTGCCGTCAATGCGGAATTCGCAAAATGGTTTGGCCAGATGACGGCCCCGCAAATTTTTCTGTCCACGAAGCAGACGTCAGGGACGTCTTCCGATGATATCTTGGCCGCCTATGCCGCAAGCCGCGCCGTTGCGGTGGCGGCACCCGTTGCGCGCGCAACGACCGTATTTGCCTACACGGACTTTGGCCCCGCCGGCACCGTCGTTGCAGATACAGTCATCCCCGACCTTGGCATTCGCACGATCCGCTTTGCCAATGGCGTTTTGCTGAACCTCAAAAAAACCGATTTTGAGGATAATCGCGTCCGCTATTCCCTGCGGATCGATGGCGGACAATTGCATTTTTTTGCGAAGGATGAGGCGGTATTGGCTTGGCTGATGTACGGGGCTTATGTTTCCGGTGGTCTTGCGGCGCATGATTTTGAAGACCTGCGCTCCTTGCTTGCCGGGACAACCGTCACACCCGCGCTCGGGATAGCTGAAGACCATTTCGGCGGCACTGGCGCTGTCGCGCCTGTGGACTTGGAGCGCCAGTTGCAGGTGATGGCGGCGTACACCAAATATCCCGGCTATGCCGACAGTGCCCTTCGCTTGTTCCGCCGCCCATTGCCCGAAATCTTCGCGCGGCTGGACGCAACTCCGGGTTCGGCATTGAGCGTCGCCATGGCCAGAATCATGACCGACAATGACCCCCGCTTTGCGCTGGCACCGCTTGAAGACATTCAAGCGGCCGATTTTTCGCAACTGAAATCTGCGTTGGGTGATGCCTTGACCCAAAACAGGTTGGAAATCGCAATCGTCGGCGATCTCGATGAAACCGCTACGATTGCTGCTGTTGCCCGCACTTTTGGTGCTATGCCCACCCGAACCGGCGCGGCAGATATGACACCTCAGGACGCACGCTGGAGCACCGCGAGCGGGAATTTCGATATTCCGCACAAGGGTGAAGCCAATCAGTTGGGATGGCGCCGGGTTTGGCCCACCACGGGTGACAGCGATCAGAAGCGGACGCAGTCGATGGATCTGTTGGCACGTGTCGTAACCCTTCGCCTTACCGACGAATTGCGGGAAAAGCTGGGCGCGACATATGGCGTGCAGGCAGGATCAGAAATGGCGGAGTTCTATCGCGACCGTGGTGCATTTTCGATTTCGACAGCAGGCGATCCCAAGGACCTCGCCGCCATCGAAAATACGGTTGACCAGGTCATGGCCGAAATCGTGAAAGCGCCCATTGACAACGACCTGTTTGAACGCGCACGCAAACCTGTGCTCGAAAGCTATGCCGACTGGAAAAAGCGCAACCCGACATGGCTGGGTGTTGCGGCAGAAGCGCAAACCAATCCCGACAAGCTGAACCGGTTCCGGCAGAGCGAAAAAATGTTCAATTCGATCACTGCGCAGGATTTATGGGCACTGGCCAAGCAGTATCTCAGCAAACCCGCACAGTTCACATTCCGCGCCTTACCTGACGCGGCAATTGCCAAACCCATCATGGCGCCCTCCAATCCGTAAAAGCGCCGTACGGAACGCGTGTAAAATCCTGTTGGGCGCGAGCTTACCCTTGAATCGCGCGGCGCGCCTTCTATAAGAAAGGCGAACAACCAAGCAGATAGGGCCCACATGAAAACCCGTATTTTTGTCACCCTGAAGAACGGCGTGCTCGATCCGCAAGGGAAAGCCATTCACCACGCGATCGAAGGCCTTGGGTTTTCGGGCGTTCATGATGTGCGGGCGGGCCGCCTGATTGAGATCGAACATGAGCCTGGTCTGTCCAAGGCTGATCTGGAATCCATGTGCACGAAATTGTTGGCCAATATGGTCATTGAGAATTTCGAAATCGAGCAAGCATGATGCGCGCTGCCGTCATTCAATTTCCCGGATCGAATTGCGACCGTGACATGGCGGTTGCCATTCGTGACATCACCGGCGCGGATACAAGCCTCATATGGCACCGCGAGAGCGAGCTGCCATCCGGACTAGACCTGATCGCAATCCCCGGTGGTTTTTCTTATGGGGATTATCTGCGTTCAGGCGCGATGGCGGCGCGTTCACCCGTGATGCAGGCGGTCATTGCTGCTGCTGGTCGCGGCGTCCCGGTGCTCGGCGTCTGCAATGGCTTCCAGATCTTGACTGAAGCAGGCCTGTTGCCCGGCGCATTGATGCGCAATGCGGGAATCCGTTTCGTCTGCCGCACGGTCGATCTGACGGTCGAAAACAGCCAATCCATGTTCACCAGCGGTTATTCAGCCGGTGAAAAAATCCACATCCCGGTGGCCCATCATGACGGCAATTTCTTTGCGGATGATGCGACGCTTGATCGCTTGGAAGGCGAAGGCCGCGTTGCGTTTCGCTATGCCGAACCCGTCAATGGTTCAGCGCGCAATATTGCGGGTGTTCTCAATGACGCAGGCAATGTTCTCGGCATGATGCCGCATCCCGAACGGATGATTGAGGCCATGCAGGGTGGTTCAGACGGCCGCAGATTGTTTGAAGGGCTGATCCGCGAAATCGCCTGATCTGTCGGTTTTTGCGTCAGATTCTTTGGCGCGCGGAAACATAAACCGACCCAACAGCAGGATTATCGTCGGCCAAAACATGGTGTTGTAAAGGTCATGCATCGCCGCGTTGATTGTCGCTTTGCCCGGCCCCTGACCGTGTAAATCAGCATATTCGTTGAACAATTCGGCGACGAGCACGATCAACCAACACCAAAGACTGTCGGGCCTGCGGCGCAAAATCATTGCTGAACCAAATAATATCAACAATGAACCATGGATGTGCATGGCATCGTTGGTGAGACCGACCGCGTCAAGCAAACGGATTTTATGGCCGATCCAATATTCGGCCAACTGCTGCACATAATCCTGCATGACGTCCTAAACTTTGGTTTTGAAGGGCGAAAAATTCGTGCCCTCGTCGAAAATATCGACGCCCTCTTTGCGCTTTAACCAGCCCACGACGATATATGTTACCGGCGTCAGCACAACTTCCCAGCCCACTTTCAGCAGCCAGTTGGTAATCATAACGCTGATCACCTGCTCTTGGCTCCATTCACCCCAAAAGGCGAGCGGGTAAAATATGATGCTATCGACACCCTGCCCCACCACGGTCGATCCAATCGTGCGCGACCACAGATGCTTGCCGCCTGTCCATATTTTCATGCGCGCCATAACATAGCTGTTCACAAACTCACCCGCCCAAAAAGCGGTGATGGACGCAATCACGATCCGCCATACTTGCCCGAATACGCTTTCATAGGCGGCTTGGTCCTCCCAGCCCGGGGCTGGTGGCAAGGCAACGACAACCCAGCTCATGAACGCCATAAACAACAGGGCAGCAAAGCCAGCCCATATGACGCGCCGTGCGCGGGCATAGCCATACACTTCGGTCAGGACGTCGCCGATGACGTAGCCAAGCGGAAAAAATAATATCCCTGCCCCGAATATCCATTGCTCCCCGCTTATGGTCACGGCAGCGGGCTTTGCCGCGCCAATGATGTTGGACAGCAGCAAAATGGCCACGAATGCGGCCATGACGAAATCATAATAGCGGAACTGGCGTCCGGCGACGGCACTTGCGCTTTCGGTTACAACAGGAGCATCTTGCATAAAATGACATAAGCAGCTTTGCGTTCGCAGGCAAAGCCGTTATTGCGCCTTTCAGCGCGCGCCCTTAGCTCAGCTGGATAGAGCGCGAGACTTCTAATCTTGAGGCCACAGGTTCGACTCCTGTAGGGCGCGCCACGCAGTCCACAAAATCACACCTTTCCAGAGACTTCTGTCGTCGGGTGCTATGAACGGCGGAGTTTTGCGGGCCTTGCCGGTTCCTAAATTCGTGCAGAAGCCAAACTTGTCTCTGTTGTGAGACCGTTTAGCCAAAAAATAGGGCCCGTCTCACGGGCCCCAAAAACAGACTTCTTCTAACATATCGCAGGTATTAGCCGAACCCGAGGAGCTGCCTCTGATCCGCCCATGCCAGCGGTAAATCGGCGGCAAGAAGTCTGCTTGGGGTTAGCTTTAGAGGCTGTCGCCCTTCCACAATTGCAGTAACGATAAAGGGGTCTAGGCAAACAAGCTTTGCAACCTTCATCATTCGAACACGGCAGCGACCTTGTTCGGCTGCAAGGGTCGGCACTGATTTATCAGGGTTTTTAACAATTTGAGCCATGATTGCTCTAGATTCGGCGATGAGCGCGACGAGCTTGTCATCGCGTAAAGACACGCCTTCACCTGCCGAGGTGGCGGGTATGATCAGCCTGAGCGCCTTA
>NZ_JBIIMC010000042.1:0-14419 GCF_044338195.1 Sphingorhabdus sp.
ATGGCACTGGCCTTGCGGAAGCGCTGCATAAGCGTCTTCGAGCCCGTCCATATTGGTCCACACCAACGCAGTGCTCCGATGCCTTTGAAGATACCGCGATATGCGCGCCAAGAAATCTTCTGGTATGTCCATTTTGGACGTAAAATGGACCAAAATGAAATCCGTCCGCTTTGTATCGTCCATCACCAGCGCGGTGCAGCCCATTACGGACAATAATCGCTTGAGTTCAGCGATGCGTTGCGCATTGCCGCCGACGATCATGGCCGTGCGGCCATTGACGCTGGAATCGAAGGTGGACGGGGGTTTTGCCATATATATTCTCCCGGCAATGCGAATAGGGGCCTGACGTTGCGAACGCACGATGTTTGCGGTGTGCGCCATGTACAATTTATATCCATTTTGGAAGAAATAGTTTTAGCCGACTGTTTGTTTGCAACGCGCCGCTGATGCGCTAATCCCCCTGTTCATTGAGCCTGCGCACACGGGCCGCAAAATGCAAAGGAGCAAATTTAGGTGAAAACGGGAAAAATCATGTTGCGCGCAGCGGCGCTTTTAATGTCAGGAGTTGCGATGACGGCGGTTGCACAAGCGAAAGAAATGAAGTCCGGCCAATCGGCCAGCGAGCCTGCGTTGCTTCAGGAATGGACCGGGCCCTATGAAGGCGTGCCGCCATGGGACAAGGTTAAAGTTGCGCAATTCCCGGCCGCGTTTCAGGCCGCGATGCAGGCATCAAAGGCTGAGTTCGAAGCGATGCTCGCAAAGCCCGAAGCCATCACGTTCGACAACACCATCACCGCCAGCGAACTGTCCGGCGAAAAAATCGGCCGTTTATTCTCGATCTGGGGTGTGCATTCGTCGAACCTGTCGAACCCTGAAGTCCGCAAAATTCAGGCGGAATGGGAACCAAAGGTTAGCGCATTTTTCTCCGAACTCGCGCTGGATGCCCGTTATTTCCAGCGCGTCAAATATCTCTACGATCAGCGCGCCAATCTTGGCCTAGATGCCAAACAAATGCGTCTGTTGGAACGGACCTATGACGGTCTGGTCCGCAATGGCGCGATGCTCGACGCGGGCAAGAAGGCGCAGGTCATCAGCATAGAGACCGACCTTGCCAAGAAATTCTCGGCTTTTTCCGAAAAGGTTTTGGCGGATGAAGAAACCTTCATTCTGATAACCGATGCGGCGGACCTTGCTGGCCTGCCCGAAAGCTATGTTGCAGCAATTGAGGCTGCGGCCAAGGCAAAGGGCCAAACTGGTTGGGCCGTCGTGAACACCCGCTCTGCCGTTCAACCTTTCCTTGAAAATTCCACGCGGCGCGATTTGCGTGAAAAGGTCTGGCGTGCATTTACGATGCGCGGCGATAACCAGAATGCGAACGACACCAACGATACCATCGCCGAAATATTGAAACTGCGTCAGCAGCGCGCCGAAATTCTAGGCTTCCCGACCCATGCCCATTACCGCATGGCCGACACGATGGCGAAGGACCCGAACAAGGCGATGGACCTGATGATGAAGGTCTGGCCTGCTGCCGTCGCCCGCGTCAAAGAAGAAGTGGCCGACATGCAGGCGATCGCCAATGCCGACAACATCATAATCGCGCCATGGGATTATCGCTTCTACGCCGAAAAGGTCCGCAAGGCGAAATATGACCTCGATCAGGAAGCCATTAAACCCTATTTTCAATTGGATAATATGGTCGCCGCCATGTTCGACGCCGCGGGCAAGCTATATGGCATGAGCTTCACGGAAAACACGGGCACAGTCCCTGTGTTCGAACCCAAGGTGCGGACATTTGAGGTTAAGCGCGATGGCAAGACCGTTGGGCTTTTCTACCTCGACAACTTCGCGCGCGCCGGCAAGCGTTCGGGCGCGTGGATGACTACTTATCGCAGCCAACATAAACTGGGTGGCAAGAATGACATCGTGCTTGCATCGAACAACAACAATTTCGTGCCCGGCGCCGATGGTATGCCCACGCTCATCAGCATTGATGACGCGTCGACATTGTTCCACGAATTCGGTCACGCGATCCATTATCTGAACTATGACATCACATGGCCGGGCCTTGGCGGCACGCCGCGCGACTTTGTGGAATATCCAAGCCAAGTGAATGAAAACTGGTTGCTGACGCCTTATGTGCTCAACACATATGCCAAGCATTATAAAACAGGGGAGCCAATCCCGGCGGCTTTGGTCGAAAAAATCCGCGCGAGTGATACGTTCAACCAAGGCTTTTCGACGGTAGAATATCTGTCGAGCGCCATTTTGGATATGAAGCTGCATAACCGCAGCGAACCCGTGACCGATCCGCGCGCATTTGAACGTGATACGCTCGCCGAAATCGGCATGCCCAAGGAAATGGCGATGCGCCATCGCCTGCCGCAGTTTAACCACCTGTTTGCCGATGATGGCTATTCGGCGGGTTATTACAGCTATCTCTGGTCCGAAACGATGGATGCCGACACATGGGCGGCCTTCACGGAAAAGGGCGACGTGTGGGACAAGGCAACAGCGGAACGGTTCCGGTCCATGTTGCTGGCCACGGGCAATGAAACCGACCGGATCGAAGCCTATCGCGCATTTCGTGGTCGTGATCCTGATGTGAAATATATTATGAAAAAGCGCGGTTTCCCAACCGGCGAATAACGCTTCTTCCAGATGGAAAAGGGGGCTGCGCAGGCGAAATTCTGCGCAGCCTTTTTTGTTGTCATTTTTCAAAAGCGATATAAATATGATATCATCTTTTTAGGGAGATTATGATGACCGATGATTCTGCAAATAATCTGAATGCCAGCCGCGAGGTCGCCGCGCGCAGCTTTAACGGCTATCTGATGTTGCTCGTCCTTCTGGGGAGCATGCTTTGGTTTGGCTGGGCGATGTCGAGTGTCATACCGGATGAACCGAATGCCGATTTCCTTGGCATGGGGCTAAGCATTGCTATTTTCCTTTTCGTCTCCAGCGGCTTTTACATGCTGCAACCTAATCAAGGCGTCGCGCTGACATTGTTTGGCGCATATAAGGGCACGGACCGGAACGAAGGCTTGCGGTGGACTTGGCCCTGGATTGCCAAGGCCAAGATATCGCTACGCGCGAACAACCTGATTTCCGAAAAGATCAAAGTAAACGACTTGCGCGGTAACCCCATTGAGATGGCGGCGCAGGTTGTGTGGCGCGTGACGGACACTGCGCAAGCATTGTTCGATGTGGATGATTATAAGGCGTTCGTGCTCGCCCAGATTGAGGCGGCGGTCCGCACGATTGGTGCACGTTACCCCTATGATGACTTCACGCATCAGGAAGTGACGCTGCGCGGTAATCATGACCAAGTTGGCGCCGAATTGCGGCTGGAGTTGATGGAGCGTTTGCGCGTTGCAGGCATCACTGTGGACGAATGTGGCTTCACCCATTTGGCCTATGCGCAGGAAATCGCTGGCGCCATGCTGCGTCGTCAACAGGCCGAGGCTGTGGTTGCCGCGCGCAAGACCTTGGTTGAGGGCGCAGTCGGCATGGTCGAAATGGCGCTTGAGATGCTGTCGGCGAAAAACGTCGTTGAATTGGACGACGAACGCCGCGCCGCCATGGTCTCAAACCTCATGGTCGTTCTGTGCGGTGAACGCGATACACAACCTGTGGTCAACACCGGTACATTGTACAGCTAGGCCAGCGGCGTGTCTGCTCCGTCCAAAAAAGCTTTTCCGCTCCGTCTCGATCCAGCGCTTTTTGCTGCGGTCGAGCGGTGTGCGGCCGCCGATTTTCGGAGCGCAAATGCCGAAATTGAGGTATTGCTGCGTGAGGCACTCGCCAAGCGCGGGGTGAAGGTTGGCGTCAGCGACACGCCAAAACGCGGGCGACCGCCAAAGGAGATGTGAGATGCGCGGTTTATTTTTCGGCAAAGAACCTTGGTTTCGGGCGAAACGTGTCGGCTATGGCGCTGGCCTGCCGTTCAAGTGGCAGGGATGGGTGACATTGGCTGTTTATCTTCTGGCGATGACTGGCTTGGCGCTGCTTGTGGGCAATGATCAAGCGATACCCACATTTGTGACGGTCGCGCTCATGTTGATCATTACCGGCATTTTCACCATCATCGTCCGCAACCACACCGAGGGCGGCTGGAAATGGCGCGGGCTTTAACGCTTAACGCAGGGCTTTGTCCAACAAGCGCGCGAGCCTGATCCCGCCGCGTTCAACCTGTTGCCGCAGGGCGGCACGTGACGCAGCGACGTCGGCTTCATCAATCACCACAGGTGCGGTTGGCTTTGCGCCACATGGGTCACCATCGACCGCGCGGGGATACACGATTTCTTTCGATATCGCCCAATTCTCTTGGCTCCACAGCTGGGCATTGCCCTGTTTGATCGCCGCTTTCTCCGCGGGCGTAAACGCGCGCACAATCGCCGGTGCGGCAGACAGTGCACGGTCGGCCAGCAAGCCATCCCACACCATATGCAAATTATATCCCCGCAGGGTGCCATAAATGACCTTTAGGTCATTGCCGCCGCGGTCTGCACGGTCACCGGCGTGCAATGGCTGGTGAATGTCCCCCACAAAATGCACGAGAAAGGCCAGCGCCTGCAAACGGAGATGCGCAGGCAGCGCTTTGTCCGAAAGTAACGCAAAGTTGCGGTCGATTTGCGCCGACACGCAGTTTCCGTCGGCGCACGCGCTGTTCAGGTCGAACGGCTTGCAGATGTCGACATTCTGATAATGCCAGCTGTTGGTATAGCCCCAGCGGCGGCGATCGCCCTTGATGCAATCGGCCCAGACGCTGACGTCAGCAATGTTGCGCATGGCGCATTTGGGCGTGCCGAGCATCGGCGCCGCGCGCAACAGACGCTGCATATTCGCGCGCGCATTGGGTGACATATTGGCCTGCGCAATGTGCGCCACGGTCTCATGCCCATATTCCCAATAGGCCTGGGCAGGGGCAAGCGGCGCGAAAAGGACGAGAAGAGCGATAAGCAAGCGTTTCATGTGCGCGCCATAGTTTGTAACGGCATGTAAATCAAAGTAGCAATCGCGTGTCGTACGCACAGGATGGTGATTGCGGGAATATTCCAAGCCGCCTATATCCCCTCAATGTCTTCCATTCGCCCTTGGCGCGATATCGCGCGTCGTCAGTCCCGCCAAATCATGGTGGGTAATGTCCCCGTTGGTGGAAATGCCCCGATTTCGGTGCAAACGATGACCAATACGCTGACCAGCGATGCCGCGGCGACCATCGCCCAAATCCGCCGCTGCGAAGATGCCGGGGTCGATATCATTCGCGTGTCCTGTCCCGATGTCGAAAGCACCGCTGCGCTGAAACAAATTGTGCGCGCCGCCAATGTGCCCATCGTCGCCGACATTCATTTCCATTATAAACGCGCGCTGGAGGCGGCGGATGCTGGCGCTGCGTGCTTGCGGATTAACCCGGGCAATATCGGCTCGTCAGAGCGCGTGAAAGAGGTCGTCAACGCCGCCAAGGCCAATGGCTGCGCCATCCGTATCGGCGTGAACGCCGGATCCTTGGAAAAGGACTTGCTCGAAAAATATGGCGAACCCTGCCCGGAAGCGCTGATCGAAAGCGCGCTGGACCATATCAAGCTGCTGCAGGACCATGATTTCCACGAATATAAGGTCGCGGTAAAAGCGTCCGACGTGTTCCTTGCGGTTGCGGCCTATATGGGGCTGGCCGAGGCGGTTGATTGCCCGCTGCATCTTGGGATTACCGAAGCGGGCGGATTGATTGGCGGCACAGTCAAATCATCGATCGGCCTGGGCAATATGCTCTGGGCCGGAATTGGCGACACCATCCGCGTCAGCCTGTCTGCCGAACCCGAAGAGGAAGTCCGTGTCGGCTATGAAATCCTCAAAGCGTTGGGCCTGCGCACCCGCGGTGTCCGCGTGGTCAGCTGCCCCAGCTGTGCCCGCCAAGGTTTCGACGTCATCCGCACCGTCCAAAAGCTGGAAGATGCGCTGAGCCATATCAAGACGCCCATGTCGCTCTCGGTGCTTGGCTGCGTTGTGAACGGCCCCGGCGAAGCCCGCGAAACAGACATCGGTATCACCGGCGGCGGCAATGGCAAGCATATGGTCTATCTGTCGGGCGTGACCGATCACCATGTCGAAAATGACGATATGGTCAGCCACATCGTCAAATTGGTCGAAGCCAAAGCCGCCGAGATTGACGCCGGCACCAGCGTCAGCATGGACACGCTGCACGGGAAAGCGGCTTGAGCCTCTCGATCCGTTCGGCGACACCCGCCGACATTTCGCTCATTGGCCAGTTCATCCGCGACCTCGCGGAATATGAAAAGCTTGCCCATGAAGTGCGTTTTGATGAAGCGGTGATGGCGCAGAAGCTGTTTGGACCGCGCCCTTATGCTGAGGTGCTGATCGGCGAGATTGACGGGACGGCGCAGGGATTTGCCTTGTTCTTCCACAATTTCTCTACCTTTGAAGGGCGTCCGGGAATTTATCTGGAGGATTTGTTCGTCCGGCCCGACGCGCGCGGGTCTGGGCTTGGAAAGGCGTTACTGGGCAAGCTTGCGGCGCTTGCGGTGGAACGCGATTGTGCGCGGCTGGAATGGTCGGTGCTCGATTGGAACACGCCCGCGATTGATTTTTACAAGGCGCTTGGCGCACGTCCGATGGACGAATGGACGGTGTACCGCGTCGATGGCGATGCCCTGACGGGCCTTGCGGCGCATAGCATTTAGCCATGGCTGAATTGCACCCGCGCCCCTTTGTCCCGTTCATGGTGGCAGCGGCCGGTATCGGCACATTTTCGCTGATGGATGCGGCGATGAAGGATCTGGCGCTCTCCATCGGCGCCTATAATGCGGTGATGTGGCGTAACAGCGTGGGCGCATTGTTGATGGGCGTGTTGTTCGTCGGCACGCGGCAGAAATGGCCGCCTGCACATCTGCTGAAAATGCATCTTTGGCGCAGCATCGTCGTCGCGGTAATGGCGGTCAGCTTTTTCTGGTCGCTCACGAAATTGCCCTTGGCCGAAGCCATCGGCCTCAGCTTCATCGCGCCGGTCATCGCGCTGTATCTTGCCGCCGTGATGTTGAAAGAAACCATTGGTAAAGAGGCGATATGGGCGTCTCTCGCGGGCTTGGGCGGCGTTGCCATCATCATGGCGGGCCGGTTGAGCGGACATTATACGATGGACCATATCTGGGGCGCTGCTGCGGTTTTATTTTCGGCTGTGGTGTTTGCTTATAATCTCATCCTCGCGCGGCGGCAGGCGCAGGTGTCCGGCCCAATCGAAATCGCTTTTTTCCAGAATCTGTTTGTCGCGTTAACGCTTGGCCTTGCTGCGCCATGGTTTTTGCAACCGATCGGCATGTCTGATGCCCCGTTGGTCGGCGCATCTGCTGCGCTGGCGGTTATCTCGCTGCTCCTATTAAGCTGGGCGTATGCACGTGCAGAAGCGCAGATTTTGATTCCGGTCGAATATACCGCCTTTGTCTGGGCCGCGTTTTTCGGTTGGCTGTTTTTCGCGGAACCCATCACTTGGCCTGTGCTTTTGGGCACGGCCTTGATTGTGGGCGGAAGCCTGATTGCGGCGCGGGCAAAACCCGTGCCGGTTAATCAGGTGGAGATTGCGACGGTTTAGGGGGCGGTTCGCTCCGAACGTTTCTTTTGCCCACCCACAACTTCGTCACCCTGAACTTGTTTCAGGGTCTATTTTCGGCCCGCGTGGCACGATGGATGCTGAACCAAGTTCAGCATGACGTGGTGTATGTGCAGAACAGTTCGTCTAGGCTGTCAGAGCCGAATAGATCATCGTCTTGATTTCGCGGCGCACCGGATAGGTGGTCGATGGCAGCAATTGCGTCATGAAAATCATGATGATGTCTTCCACCGGATCGACGAAAAAGGCGGTCGAATACATGCCGCCCCAATAAAAATCGCCGTTGGAACATGGCGCAAGTGTCGCGGCGCTGTCGATGGTCGTGGCAAAGCCAAGGCCAAAGCCAATGCCGGCCATTTCGGCCTCGCTAAACAAAGACTTCGACATTTGCGTCAGGTCTTGGCCGCCGGGAATATGGTTGGCGGTCATCAATTCGATTGTTTTGGGGCTCAAAATTTGTGCGCCATCCAGCGCCCCGCCATTCAGCAGCATCCGGCAAAAACGGTGATAGTCGGATATGCTCGACGCAAGGCCGCCGCCGCCGGAGTTGAAAGTCCAACCCTTGGCCCAGGCACTTTCGGACCCAGCCTGGTCGATCAGCTTCATTTTGGCTTCGGGATCAAAGCCATAGCCGTCGGTGATGCGCGATGCCTTATCGGCGGGCACTTGGAAAAATGTATCGGCCATGCCCAGCGGCGCAAAGATATGCGTCTGGAAATATTCCGGCAGTGATAATCCGCTGATCCGTTCCACCAATATGCCGACGATGTCGGTGGCGACAGAATAATTCCACTGCGTGCCGGGGTCGAATTCCAGCGGGATTTGCGCGAGCGTGTCGATCATGCTTTGCGATGTATTTTTGGTCCAGCTTTCCACATCGGTCTTGCGATAGGCCGCGTCGACAGCGCCCTGTTCCTGAAAGCTATAGGTAAAACCTGCGGTGTGGCGCAGCAGATCGACGATGCGCATCTGCGTCATCGGCGGACGCGTCATAAACGGCACGTTGCCGCCGCCGCCCACAAATACGCCCAATTTCGCAAATTCAGGGATATATTTCGCAACCGGATCGGTCAGCGCAACCTTACCCTGTTCGACCAGCTGCATGAACGCGACCGAGGTGATGGGCTTGGTCATCGATGCAATGCGAAAAATTGCGTCGTCGGCAACGCCTGAGTTCCACTGAAGCGCAATATCATCGCCGCGTCCGACCAGCAGCGCCGCAAAGGGCAATTTGCCGCTGTCGAGATATTCGCTCTGAATGAATGCAGGTATCCGGGCGAGCCGGTCTGGACGGAAACCTAATTCTTCGGCGCTCATACGGCGGTTTGTCCTGTCAATTGGCGGGTTACGGGGTGCGAGCTGGAAAGGCCGCCGTCGACGGCAATGGCTTGACCATTCACGTAGCTGGCCTGATCACTCGCAAGGAACAATGCGACATTGGCGAGCTCTTCCGGCTGTGCGCCACGGCGCAGCGGGTTGAGACGGCCGATCTTGTCGGTCACGCCCTTTTCCTTCGCATAATCAAATGTCGGCTTGGTCATGCCGGTTTCGGTAAGGCCAGGGCAAATCGCATTGCAGCGGACATTGGTGGCCGACAATTGTTGCGCGCTGACTTGCGCCAGATTGATGACGCCAGCCTTCGACGCCGAATATGGCGGGCCGCCTGCACCCGAACGAATGCCCGCGACACTTGCGGTCAGGATGATCGAACCGCCATTGCCGGCATCGGCCATGACCTTGCCCGCATGCTTCACCATCAGCCAAGGGCCAATGAGGTTGACGCGCAACACGCTGGTGAAATTTTCGACTGTGTTGTCAAAGATACCTTCCATGCCGCCGGAAATGCCCGCATTGGCAAAGGCGACATCAAGATGGCCGTGCAGTTCGATGGCCTTTGCGACAATCGCGGCAACATCCGCCTCATCGCCTGCGTCCATTTGAACGGCGGTGGCGGCGTCGCCAATCATGGCTGCGGTGTCATGCACCGATGCGGCCATATCGCCCAAAACGACCTTTGCACCTTCGGCGGCAAAGCGAATGGCCGATGCGCGGCCAATGCCTGAACCCGCACCGGTGATGATGGCTACTTTGCCTGCTAATGCGCCCATTACCCTACTCCTCCGCCGCTGCTTGTCACGCCGCCGTCAATGACCATTGTCTGCCCCGTCATAAACGCGCCCGCCGGGGAAGCCAGAAATACTGCCGCGCCCGCAATTTCATGGGGCTCACCAATACGCTTCAGCGATGCGGTAGATGTCGAGCGTTTCAATGTTTCGGGGTTATCCCAAAGCGCTTTTGCAAAATCGGTCTTGATTAAGCCCGGCGCGATGCAGTTCACGCGCACGCCTTTTGGTCCATATTCGTCGGCCAGATTGCGTGCCAGCTGCATGTCCGCTGCTTTGGAGATGCAATAGGCGCCAATGACGGACGATCCTTTCAGACCACCGATTGACGATATAATCGTAATGGAACCTTCGCCGCGTGCGATCATTTCCGGCACAACCATGGAAATGAGCCAGTTGTTGGCGACGATATTGTTGGTCAGGATTTTGCTGAACGCATCGTCGCTGATGTCTGCCATCGGGCCGTAATATGGGTTCGAGGCGGCGTTACAAACCAAAGCTGTGATCTTGCCAAATGCTTTGCGACTGCCATCGACCAAAGCCTGCAGACTGTCCTTGGACGAAATATTGGCGGCGATTGCGACCGCAGTGCCTTCGCCATATTTCGCATTAAGCGCTGCGGCGACTTCATCGCAGACGTCAAGCTTGCGGCTGGATATGACGACCTTCGCACCTTGCTCGGCCATTTCTTCGGCGATTGCCTTGCCGATACCGCGCGATGATCCGGTGATAACCGCGACCTGCCCTCTCATGTCAAATAACGACATAGCACTCCCCCATGAAAGCCAACTTTACGCCCCGGCTTGCTCCGCAAATTTCCATGCGGATTGCGCGAGCGGGTACACACGTTCTGCCATCGCTTGTGCATGGGCCGAACTTGCCGTGCCATCGATGACGCGTTTTTTGATACCCTGAATAATCCCCGCCAAGCGGAAGAAGTTATAGGCAAAATACCAGTTCATGTCGGGCACGCCGTCACGGTTCGTTGCCGCGCAGTAACGTTCGACCATCGCGTCGAGTTCGGGGATACCGAGTGCGGCGCGGTCCAAATCCATGACGCCGGAGCGTCCTTCATTATGCGTGACCCATGCCATCGCAACATAGGTGAAATCCGCCAGCGGATCGCCAAGCGTCGACAGTTCCCAATCGAGCACAGCGACAACATGTGGATCCTTGGCATCGAAAATCATGTTGTCGATGCGGTAGTCACCATGAACCACGCTGGTGCGGGTTTGTTCGGGCAGCGTTTTGGGCAGCCATTCGATCAACCGCTCCATTTCGGGCATCACTTCGGTTTCTGCCAAGCGATATTGCTTTGTCCAGCGGTCCACCTGACGTCCGAAATAATTGCCGGGTTTGCCAAAATCGGACAGTCCGGCTGCGTCAACGTCAACATTGTGCAACGCGGCCAATGTGTCGATCATCGCTTCATAAGTTGCGGTGCGTTCGGCCGGGTTAGACCCCGGCATCGCGCCGTCCCAGATCGTGCGGCCTTCGACCATGTCCATGATGTAGAACCAACTGCCGATGACGCTGTCGTCGGTGCACAGGCCATAAGGCTTGGCGACTGGAAAGCCTGTCGGGTGAAGTCCGGCGATAACCTTATATTCGCGGTCCACGGCATGCGCGCTGGGCAACAATATACCCAATGGCTTGCGGCGCAGCACATAAGACCCGCTTTTGGCGTTGAGCCGGTAGGTCGGGTTGGACTGTCCGCCGGCAAATTTCAGCGCCTGCACCGGGCCTTCAAAACCCGCGACATTCGCGGTCATCCATTCGGCGAGCTTGGCTTCATCCAATATGTCCGTGCCGGTTGGTGCAACCGTGCCGGTAAAGGCCGTCTGTGCATCAATGGGTGTCGGCGCTGCGGTCATTGGTCGAATACGATAACCGAACGGGCAGCATCACCGCGCTTCATTTGGTCAAAGCCTTCATTGATACGTTCCAGCGGAATTGTCTCCGAAACGATGCTGTCGAGATCCAGCATGCCGCGCATGTAGAAATCGACGAGGCGCGGAATATCGACGGGGAAACGGTTTCCGCCCATAATCGCACCTTGCAGCTTCTTGCCCGACAGCAAATCCATTGCCGACAGACCGACCGAATGCTGCAGCGGCATCATGCCCAGTATCGTTGCAGTCCCGCCGCGCTTCAGCGACTTGACGGCAAGCTCACCCGACGCGGGACGACCGACAGCTTCAATCGCATGGTCAACGCCGCCCTTGGTCAATTCCTGAATTTGCGCGGCGGCATCAGCATCCATTGGGTCGATCACATCGGTCGCACCGAGCTTCATCGCCAGTGCACGCTTTTCAGGCATAGGATCAGCCGCAATGATGCGGCCCGCACCGGCAATTTTCGCCGCATTAATCGTCGCAAGACCAACGCCGCCACAACCGATAACGGCAATGGTTTCACCGGGCGTTACTTTGCAGGCGTTGAAAATGGTGCCCGCACCTGTGGTGACCGCACAGCCGATGACCGATGCCTTATCCAGCGGCATTTCGGGGTTAATCGCAACGCACGCATGTTCGTGCACCAGCATCATTTCGGCATAAGCCGACAGGTTCAGCATTTGGTTGACGATGCTGCCATCGGGGCGTGTCAGGCGCGGGGCTTCGCCGGGCTTGCGCCGCGTGTCGCCGCCAAGGCACAGGGACATCCGGCCAGTGACGCAATATTCGCAATGGCCGCAAAATGCGCTCAGGCAGGTGACAACGGCGTCCCCGACCTTAACGGTGCGCACTTCGCTGCCTACGGCCTCCACAATACCCGCCGCCTCATGACCCGGAATCGCGGGCAGGGCGTGCGGATATGTCCCTTCGATGAAATGCAGATCGCTATGGCAAAGCCCGCAGGCCGCAGTGCGGATAAGCACCTCATGCGGCCCGGGGTTCGAAATATTGACCTGTTCAATCTGAAGCGGTTTGCCCGCTTCGATCAAGACGGCAGCCTTCACCGCGTTGCTCCCATGTCACCGCTCGACATGCCTTCTTTGCCGCGGCCGCCATGCTTGCCCAATTCCATACGGGCAATGGCACGTGCGTGCACTTCGTCCGGACCATCGGCCAGACGCAAGGTGCGCTGATGCGCCCATGCAGACGCCAGACCGAAATCGTCGGACACGCCGCCGCCGCCATGTGCCTGAATGGCATTGTCGATGATGCTGAGCGCCATATTTGGTGCCTGCACCTTGATCATCGCGATTTCCGCAGCCGCTGCCTTGTTGCCGACCTTGTCCATCATGTCCGCAGCCTTGAGGCACAGCAGACGTGTCATTTCAATGTCGATACGGGCACGCGCGATGCGTTCTTCCCACACGCTGTGTTCGGCAACGGTCTTGCCGAAAGCAACGCGCGATTGAAGCCGCTTGCACATTTTCTCCAGCGCTTCTTCAGCGACACCGATGGTGCGCATGCAGTGGTGAATACGGCCAGGTCCAAGGCGCCCTTGTGCGATCTCGAAGCCGCGGCCTTCGCCCAGCAACATGTTCGACGCAGGAATGCGAACATCCTTCAGTTCGATTTCCATATGGCCATGCGGCGCATCGTCATATCCGAACACAGGCAAGTGACGCAGGATGTTTACGCCGGGGGCATCAAGCTCCATCAGCACCATTGATTGCTGCGCATGACGCTTGGCTTCGAAATCGGTCTTGCCCATGACAATCGCGATTTTGCAGCGCGGATCGCCTGCGCCTGACGACCACCATTTGACGCCGTTGAGGACATATTCGTCGCCTTCACGGCGAATCGATGTTTCGATGTTGGTTGCATCTGACGAGGCAACAGCTGGCTCGGTCATCAAGAATGCCGAACGGATTTCGCCGTTCATCAGCGGGATCATCCACTTTTCTTTTTGCTCTGCGGTACCGTAACGCAGGAACACTTCCATATTGCCGGTGTCGGGCGCGGAGCAGTTATACACTTCGGATGCAAAACCGATGCGGCCCATTTCTTCGGCGCACAGGGCATATTCCATGTTGGTCAGGCCGGGGCCGTCGAAATGGATGCTGTCGTCGACATGCACGCGGCCGGACGTTGGCGGCATGAACAAGTTCCAAAGACCAGCGGCCTTCGCCCGTGCCTTTTCTTCTTCGACGACTTGAAGCACTTTCCAACGGTCGCCCACGGCCTGTTCGGCGTAATAATCGGCAACGCGTGGACGCAGGAAGCGTTCATTATGGTCGCGAATGCGGTCCCGCCAGTAGGTTTGCTTGTCGGTGAGATCGAAATTCATGACTCAGTTCCTCTTCCATATTTAATTGAATAGTTAACTGGCAGACTCTGCCGATGTGTTCAAGGCGCGCAAGCGTTCATTATGACTTTCGCGCGAAATTGGGAAATGCCGCAGGATAAGAACGCCGATAATTCCAAGCACCAGCACCACGATCATATAATATAGAGCAAGCCCATCAAGGACAGCGACATCCACTCGGCCCGGCTTTGCATTTTGCGGGAACGCTGCGAAGCTCAATATCATGCCGGCGGCAAAGGTGCCGATACCAACGGCGCATTTCTGCATGAAGAAATAGCCTGCGAAAAACAGGCCCTCGGATCGCCTGCCGGTTTCTTGCTGCGATGCCTCCACGACATCGGCCATCATCGACGATACCAACATCATCATGCTCACGCTCGCGCTATTGGCGATGGTGATCAACACAAACATGAAC
>NZ_JBIIMC010000018.1:0-42716 GCF_044338195.1 Sphingorhabdus sp.
CAACGCATCCGAATAAGAAAAGCCTGCAACATGGCCGTGCGGTTTACCCATCGAGGCCCAAAGATTTGGACCAATCCCATTTGCGCCACCTGGCGCAATGGTGTGGCAAGCCGCACATTTTTTGAAAACCGCTTCGCCCTTGGCGATATCTGCAGTGGCCAGCAATGTCGCAATCGGCACAGCCGCAGCGCCACCAGCTTCGCCGCCAGCTTCCGCTGCAACTGCAAAGCCTTCTTTTTCAGGCGCTTCAGCGTGGAAGTACATGCCCGATACGATGCTTAGTCCGAGCGCGACGATGCCGCCTGCCAAAACCCAGCCTGCAATTGTGTTACTACGATCATCCATTGGTTATCAGCCCTGAAATGCGGTTTCAAGCCGGCGTCGGTCTGACGGCCGGATTCTCAAGCCCCTCTAATAGTGTCAGTAAGGCCGTGCAAGTGCCCAATTCCAGACTTGCCGGATAAGTTTGGCTATCCTATCGCGGTGGCCATATGAACAGTTACCCCGCACCCGCACTCGCTCTTGTCAGAACCATGGCTTTAGCGGCGAATGAACAGCCTGCAAAAGCGATTGCCTTTCAAGGCGCGCCCGGCGCAAACTCCCATCTTGCCGCTTTGGAATTTGACGCGGATTGCCTGCCCCTGCCCTGTTTCTCGTTCGAAGACGCCATTGACGCCGTCAAAGACGGGTCTGCGGCCAGGGCGATTATTCCAATTGAGAATTCACTGCACGGCCGCGTGGCGGACATCCATTTTCTTCTGCCGGAATCGGGCCTGAGCATCATCGCAGAACATTTCATGCCGATCCGCCACTGCCTGATGGCGAAATCCGCCGATGCGGAATTGAAAACAGCCATGAGCCACCCGCAAGCACTTGGCCAATGCCGCCATTATCTACGTTCGCACGGCATCATTCCGGTCGCTTATGCAGATACGGCAGCTGCGGCGGCATTCGTTGCGGCCAATGATGACACGTCGGCTGCCGCCATAGCGCCGCCAATCGCCGCTGAGCTGTATGGCTTGGTCCCGATCAACGACGGTGTTCAGGATGATGCGAGCAATACGACGCGATTTGTCGTGTTATCGCGTGAACCCGTTAGCAACACCGGAGTGATGGGCACATTGATGACAACTCTCATCTTTGAGGTGAAGAACATACCTGCAGCTTTATACAAGGCGATGGGCGGTTTTGCGACAAATGGCGTCAATATGACGAAGCTGGAAAGCTATCAAAACGGCGCAAGCTTTGCCGCGACCGAATTTTTTGCGGATATCGAAGGCGCGCCGGGTGACGCAGCGTTTGACCGCGCGCTGGATGAGCTGCGCTTTCATTGCAACTCAGTCCGCCTGCTCGGTACATATGTGCAAACCCGCCATCGCGGATGAACGCGCCTAACTACCCAGCCCGACGTTGCCGTCACTTTTGAGCAACAAGAAGAAGAAGACGACAAAAGCTGAAGGCACAGGGCGGCGGTGCCTTAATGCGCCGCGCCCCAGCTTGGGCCCGTCCCGATTTCGATACCGAGGGGGACAGTGAGTTTAACCAAAGGTTCGGCAGCTCCCGCCATGATCGCGCGGATGACGTCGCTTGCCGCGGCGACATCCGCCTCGGGCAGTTCAAAGACGAGTTCGTCATGCACCTGCAACAACATCTTCACATGGCCTAAGCCAGCGGCTTTCAACGCCGGCCCCATTTGCACCATCGCGCGTTTGATGATGTCAGCGCTTGTCCCCTGAATCGGCGCATTTATTGCAGCGCGTTCACTGCCCTGCCGTTCTGCCTGATTGGGGGACGTGATACGCGGAAACCATGTTTTCCGTCCGAACAATGTCGTCGAGTGTCCGCATTCGCGGACCGCCGCCATGGTTTCCTGAATATAATTCGAAATGCCCGGAAAGCGTTGGAAATATGCGTCGATAAGCGCCTGCGCTTCTTCGGCGGTCGATTCCAAGCGCTTTGAAAGACCCCATCGGGAAATGCCGTACAGAATGGAAAAGTTGATGGTCTTGGCACGGCCACGTGTGTCGCGGTTTACTTCGCCGAACAGTTCCAATGCGGTGCGCGCATGAATGTCTTCGCCCTTTTCAAAGGCATCGCGCAAGGGCTCCACATCCGCAAAATGCGCCGCAAGCCGAAGCTCGATCTGGCTATAGTCAGCCGACAGGATCACATTGCCGGGTTCGGCAACAAACGCATCCCGGATTTGCCGACCGGTTTCGGTACGAATGGGAATATTTTGCAAGTTCGGATCGGTCGATGACAGCCGCCCGGTTTGCGCGCCAACGAGGCTATAGCTTGTGTGCACACGGCCTGTTTTGGGATCAATCTGCTGCTGCAGGCTGTCGGTATAGGTTGATTTCAGCTTCGCAAGTTGCCGCCAATCCAGCACCTTGCGTGCGATGTCGATGCCCTGCCCCGCCAGATCTTCCAGCACGGTCACGTCTGTCGAATATTGCCCCGACTTGCCCTTTTTGCCGCCCTTATATCCCATTTTTCCAAACAGGATTTCGCCAAGCTGCTGCGGGCTGCCGATCGTAAACGGCTGTCCGGCGAGGCCGTGAATTTCCTTTTCGAGCAGTTCCATTTGCGCGGCGAATTCGGATGATAATCGCGCCAGCACCGTCCGGTCGACTTTGATGCCTAAGCATTCCATCTGGGATAGGACGGGCACAAGCGGGCGATCCACCAGTTCATAGACGCTGGTCGCCTTTTCAGGGCTCATCCGTAACTTTAGGTGATGCCACAACCGCAAGGTCACATCGGCATCTTCCGCCGCATAGCAGGTCGCATCAGACAGCGGGACGGCGGCAAAACCAATCTGGCTTTTGCCCGTTCCCGTGACGCTTTTGTAAGAGATGCATTCATGCCCCAAATGCGTTTTGGCGAGTTCATCCATGCCATGCAACTGACGGCCTGCATCCAAGGCAAAGCTCATGACCATCGTGTCATCATAGGGCGTTATGCGCACATCATGCCGCGCCAATACCGACATGTCATATTTCAGATTCTGGCCAATTTTCAGCACGCTTGGATCGCTGAGCAATGGACGCAACCGTTCCAAAGCGACGTTCAGCTCGATCTGAACAGGCTTTTCCGCGAACATATCTGTGCCGCCATGTGCCAGCGGGACATAACATGCCTCCCCCGGCGCGACCGCTAGGCTGAAGCCCACAAGATTGGCACTCGCCGCTTGTAAGCTGTCTGTTTCAGTGTCGAAACCCAATGTTCCAGTTTCACGGGCGCGGGATATCCAATGGTCCAGCCGAGCAACATCGGTCACACATTCATATGTCGACACATCAATTTTGGGCATGGCGGGCGGCAAAGCGGCGGTGCCCGCTGTGGGCGCGGATACAGGGGCGTCACGCTTGCTTGCGGCCTTCGGGTTGCCGGCAATCGCCTTATTGGCAGCAGCGGTATTTGCGACATGCCCGATACGCTTCAAAAGCGAGTTGAACCCATGATGCTCCAAAAATGCGGCGAGCGGCTCTTCGGGGATTGTCCCCAATGTCATGTCTTCAATCGCGATGGGCAATGGGCAATCTTCTTTCAAAGTCACCAGCACTTTCGAAAGACGCGCCTTGTCCGCATGCTCAATCAAATTATCGCGCATTTTGGACGGCTTCATGGAAGGGGCGGCGGCCAAGACGCTTTCGAGGTCACCAAATTCCTGAATAAGCTTCGTCGCTGTCTTTGGACCGACGCCGGGGACGCCCGGCACATTGTCGACGCTATCGCCCATCAGCGCCAGCACATCGCCAACCCGTTCGGGCTCGACACCGAATTTTTCGTATACTTCCTCAGCGCGAATGCGTTCGTTTTTCATCGTGTCGAACATATCGATGGATGGTTCTACCAACTGCATCAGGTCCTTGTCGCTGCTGACGATGGTCACATGCCAACCGGCTGCGGAGGCAGCGCGCGCATAGCTTGCGATCATGTCGTCGGCCTCGACATCATCCTCTTCGACCAGCGGCAAAGAAAACGCCCGTGTCGCATCCCGGATCATGGGGAATTGTGGTCTTAAATCCTCAGGCGGGTCGGGCCTATGCGCCTTATATTGGTCATAGATACGGTTGCGGAATGACTGGCTCGATTTATCGAGGACAACAGCCATATGTGTTGGACCATCCGCTTGGTTTAGGTCGTCCGCCAGTTTCCACAGCATGGTCGTATAGCCATATACCGCGCCAACCGGTTCGCCATGTTTGTTGGTGAGCGGCGGTAGCCGGTGATAGGCCCGGAAAATATAGGCGGAGCCATCGACGAGATAGAGATGCTTTTGGTCTGACATGGCGAAGCGATAGCAGCCCGTTTTGGCCAAGTCTTTTCCTAATTTGCAGCGACGCTATTGGCACCCATATTGCAGGCGATTGCGGTGAAACTATGCGCGCGACTTGCGCCACAAAAGAAGACCGCTGGCGATAATGATCGCGGACCCGGCAAGCGATGTCATGTCTGGCCAATCGCCAAAAACCAATATGCCGAGCGCGAGGGCCATCAACAATTGGACATAAGTCATCGGCGCGATGTCCGCGGCCGAAGCACGGGTTGTTGCCATAAAGATGAGCCAGTGCGCGAAGCTTGCACTGACCGCCACGACGGCACAGCGCGCGACGATGGTCCAGTCCGGCATGCCTATATGCAATGTTGGAAAGCCCGAAAAATGACCCAAAATCGCTGCGGTCAGGATGAATGGCACCGCAAGCGACGCGACCAGAAATTGCATCAAAATCGGTGTCCCTGCCCCAGCGACGGCGCGATTGCCAATCATCAAAAGCGCCATCGACATAGCCGCTGCAAGGGGTAACAAAGCAACCCAACCCAATTCGGCAACATTGGGCCGCATGATGAGAAGAACGCCGCCGAAGGCAATGAATGTGGCCGTCCATTTGGTCACATTCGTCCGTTCGTGTAGAAAAATGGCGCTCAAGACCGCCGTGATCATCGGGCTTGTAAAACCAATTGCCGTAGCCTCAGCCAATGGCATGACGAAGATCGACAAAAAGAAGCAGATGGTGGCCATGGCCACTGCAAATCCGCGCAGGATCTGAACTTTGGGCATGGGCAAAGCAAATCCCTGCCTGCCTTCCTTAAGGTACAACAACGTGCCCAAGCCGACCGCACCGATCGAATAGCGCAGCGCCGCCACGGCCGTACCCGGCCATGCACCGGCAATCGATTTGATGACCGCATCGCCCAAGGACAAAAGAGCAAAGCCGCAAACGGCATATAAAAGACCCGAACGGGCCGACGATGCGTGCACTGGATTTCCCTCGATTACCGCGTTCTCTTAAAAGTGTTTGCGGGGAATGCAAAGCGGCAGAAATTTGTGTCGGGCAACCCAAGAAAAGCAAACTGTTACCGATTTATTTACCATTTGTCGGTAGCCAAAAATCCATAGTCCATAGAATATCGGAGCGGGATAGCGTGAGCGCATTTGGGAAAAAACCGGGCTTGTCTTTAGGGCGCTCATCATTTGGCGTGGCGCGCCCCATGACCGGCGGTGGGCCCTCGATTGCGCAACAGCCAGAAAACCCGCAAACGACGGGCGGTGGCGAACAATTTCCACCCATTGAATCGATAAACTTGCCCAGCGGCAGTAACGGCAGTCCACAGTCCGCCATGCAGGAAGCGATGTCGCGCTTGTCAGACCGCGCAAACAACGCGGCACCCGTCGATGAAGGTCCCCAAGGCTTTGAAGCTTCGGTGCACAAAATAAAAGAACAGGTTCTCCCGCGTCTTTTGGAGCGTGTGGACCCCGAAGCGGCGGCATCGCTGAATAAAGAAGAGCTGACCGAAGAGTTCCGCCCGATCATTCTGGAAGTGCTCGCGGAACTCAAGCTGACGCTTAACCGCCGCGAACAATTTGCTTTGGAAAAAGTGCTCGTCGACGAACTGCTCGGCTTCGGTCCGCTTGAAGAGTTGCTCAGCGATCCGGACATTACCGATATCATGGTCAATGGCCCGTTGCAGACCTATATCGAAAAAAAGGGAAAGCTGCAGATTGCGCCGATCCAGTTTCGTGACGAAGAGCATTTGTTCCAAATCGCGCAGCGCATTGTGAACCAAGTCGGTCGCCGCGTCGACCAAACCACACCTTTGGCCGATGCCCGATTGAAAGACGGTAGCCGCGTGAACGTCATTGTTCCACCGCTGTCGCTGCGCGGCACCGCCATTTCCATTCGTAAATTTTCCGAAAAACCAATCACAATCGACATGTTGAAGGGCTTTGGGTCGATGAGCGAACCCATGGCAACGGCATTGAAGATTGCTGGGGCCAGCCGCATGAATATCGTCATTTCAGGCGGTACGGGTTCCGGCAAAACGACAATGCTGAACGCTTTGTCCAAAATGATTGACCCCGGCGAGCGCGTTTTGACGATTGAAGATGCCGCCGAACTTCGGCTGCAACAGCCGCACTGGCTCCCACTTGAAACGCGCCCTCCGAACTTGGAAGGCGATGGCGCTATCACGATCGGTGACCTTGTGAAGAACGCGCTGCGTATGCGCCCCGACCGCATCATCTTGGGCGAAATTCGTGGCGCGGAGTGTTTCGATCTCCTCGCCGCAATGAACACAGGTCATGATGGATCCATGTGTACGCTCCACGCCAACAACCCGCGCGAGTGCTTGGGTCGTATGGAAAATATGATCATGATGGGCGACATCAAAATACCCAAGGAAGCCATTTCCCGGCAAATTGCGGAATCGGTCGACCTAATCGTTCAGGTGAAGCGTTTGCGTGACGGTTCACGCCGTACCACCCAAATTACGGAAGTCATCGGGATGGAAGGCGACGTCATTGTGACGCAGGACCTGTTCAAATTTGAATATCGCGACGAAGATTCTGACGGCAAAATCCACGGTGAGTGGGTCCCGGGCGGCGTTCGTCCTTATACGCTGGAAAAGGCACGGCAGTTCGGATTTGACCAGCCGTTCCTTGAGGCGTGCCTCGGGTAGTGTCAGGACCTAAAGCCCTTTAATCGCCAGCGCGGCTGCCAATACCGTAATCAGCACGGAAAACACGGTAATTCCGGTCCATGGCATTATACCGACTTGGTCGAGCTTAGTGCGTTTATGGCGTCGTCGGTCCGCAACGCTGCTAATCAGCACCAGCAATGCCGACGCCGCAGACAATCCTGCCCAAAAATGGTCTTGCCAATGCATCAGGTCAAGCTGCTCATTCCAGAAGGCTCTCGGTCATTCTATTCACAAAATCTAGGCTCAGCGATTGCGCGGCGGTTTTGATCCACGGGAATTTGCTGGCGAACTTCCGCAATTTTATCGAGATTCAAATCAACAATAGCGAGCCCGGGCGTGCTTCCCATATCAAGGATAACCTCGCCCCAAGGATCGACCACAAGTGAATGGCCGTACGTCTCACGGCCATCTTCATGTGCCCCGCATTGCGCTGCTGCAATCACGAAACATTCGCTTTCAATCGCCCGTGCCCGCAGCAACGCGTGCCAGTGCGCCGCGCCTGTGGGCACTGTAAATGCCGATGGCAGCGTGATGATATCGACGCCAGCTTTTGCATAGGCGCTGAACAAGTCTGGAAAACGCATATCGTAGCAAACCGCCAGCCCCATTCGTCCCAATGGCGTGCCCACGATTACGGGGGTGTCGCCGCCGACATAGGCCGAAGACTCGCGCCAGCTTTCACCCGTTTTCAAATCCACATCAAACAAATGGATTTTGTCATACCGCGCGATAATTTCGCCATCGGCCGAGATGACGATGCTGCGGTTTGCGAGCCGTGGCCCGGCACCATGCACCACCGGAATAGAGCCCAAGTGAACCCAAATGTTATTGCGAGATGCAACTTCAGCGATGTGTTCGATCGATTCGGTCTTTGCCTCTTCACATATGTGCAAGCGCGCTTCGTCGCGCCTTCGGTTGATCATTATCGACATTTCGGGCGCAAAATACATGACGGCCCCGCCCTGCGCAGCCGTTTCGATCGCCCCGACCATGTCCGAAACGTTCGCCGCTGGTAAAACACCGCTCGTCATCTGGTGCACCGCTATACGCAAGGCATACCGCCGGTTCCGCGTCCAACCGCAGCATGATTTTGTAGAAACATGGCCATGCAAAATGGTTCGCAGTATTGAATGAAAAATGCAACAGTCCGGAAAATAGAGGCACGTTAGAAAACGGCACGGATTCCGGACGTGTCCGCAATCATGATAACGGGAAATGCGACCATGGAACAAAAACTCAACGTCTTGGTAACCGGAGGCGCCGGCTACATCGGCAGCCACGCCGTGCTCGCGTTAATCGACGCTGGTCATCACCCGGTTGTTATCGATAATCTTGTGACTGGCTTTCGTTGGGCCGTGGCTGAAGACGCCGGATTCTACCAGGGTGACATCAGCGATTCAGAACTCGTCGAAAGCATCATTCACGATGAACATATCGACGCGATCATGCACTTTGCGGGGTCGGTGGTTGTGCCCGAATCTGTTGAGAACCCGCTCAAATATTACAACAACAACACTGCAAAAAGCCGCAGTTTGATTGAGACCGCCATTTCATCCGGCGTGAAACACATGATTTTTTCGTCGACCGCGGCGACATATGGCATTCCCGAAACCAGCCCGGTGCGTGAAGATATGGCGACACAGCCCATCAATCCGTACGGAACATCGAAATTGATGACTGAACTGATGCTGCGCGATGTCGCGGCGGCGCATGATTTCAACTATTGCGCGCTGCGTTACTTTAACGTCGCGGGTGCCGATCCGCTTGCGCGCACGGGACAGTCAACCGTTGGCGCAACGCATTTGCTAAAAATTGCGGTTGAGGCTGCCCTCGGAAAACGGGACAGCGTCAGCATTTTTGGCACTGACTATGCGACCGAAGACGGTACGGGCGTGCGCGATTACATCCATGTTAGCGACCTTGCTGCGGCGCATGTCACCGCGCTTGAAGCACTTATCGCCGCCCCCGAACGGAGCCACACGCTCAATTGCGGATACGGCCATGGCTATTCGGTCATGCAGGTTCTCGACGCTGTCGACCGCGTGACCAACAAGAGATTGGACCGCAAAATGGAAGGTCGGCGCGCCGGAGATCCCGACTCGCTGATTTCTGACAATCGGGCAATCAAGGACCGCTTTGGTTGGGAACCGCGCTACGACAATCTGGACCAAATCGTCCAGCACGCGCTCGCATGGGAACGCCGCCTGACAGATATTCAAGGCGGCTAAGCCCTCTCTTGCGCTTTAGTGTCAATCGACCCATATCCAAAATATGGAAAATCACTCTCACGGAAATCCGTCCACTTGGTACGGCACCACCATATTGTCTGTGCGTAAAAACGGCAAAGTCGTCATCGCTGGTGATGGCCAAGTCTCCATGGGCCAAACGGTCATGAAGCCCAATGCCAAGAAGGTCCGCCAGCTGCATGACGGCTCGGTCATAGGTGGCTTTGCCGGCGCGACCGCAGATGCATTTACGCTGTTCGAGCGGCTTGAGCGCAAATTGGAGCAGCATCGCGGCCAATTGATGCGCGCTGCGGTCGAATTGGCCAAAGATTGGCGCACCGATAAATATTTACGCAATTTGGAAGCGATGATGATTGTTGCGGACAAAGACGTGACATTGATCCTCACGGGCAATGGCGATGTGCTTGAACCCAATGATGGCATCGCAGCGATTGGGTCTGGTGCAAATTTCGCCTTGTCAGCGGCACGGGCGCTCGCGGATTATGAGGCAGATGCCGAAAAAATGGCGCGTCATGCCATGAAAATCGCGGCTGAAATTTGTGTTTATACCAACGACCAACTGACCGTTGAGACGTTGGACAGCGCGGCATAACGCGGCAGCGACTTGAACGGCACCAGCAACTTCCCATCTAGGCAGTAATGAAAAACGCTCTGACACCCAAAGCCATTGTGGCTGCTCTCGACGAACATATTATTGGCCAGGCCGACGCAAAACGTGCCGTGGCGGTTGCACTGCGCAATCGCTGGCGTCGCCAACGCCTCGGTGCGGATTTACGCGATGAGGTGACGCCCAAAAACATCCTGATGATTGGCCCCACCGGTTGCGGCAAGACCGAGATATCGCGCCGCCTCGCCAAGCTTGCGGATGCGCCGTTTATCAAGGTCGAAGCGACCAAATTCACGGAAGTTGGCTATGTCGGTCGAGACGTTGAGCAGATCGCCCGCGACTTGGCTGAAGAGGCTGTGCGTCTTGAGAAAGAACGCCGCCGCGAACATGTGCGTGAGGCCGCCGAAGCCGCCGCGATGGAACGCATTCTGAAGCCGTTGGCGGGTGACACCGCAAGCGAAGCCACGCGCGAAGCATTTCGCCAACGTATTCGTGATCGCCACATGGATGATGTCGAAATCGAGATTGAAGTATCGGACAGTCCAACCACGCCCATGGAAATTCCCGGCATGGGCGGCAATGTCGGCATGATCAACCTTGGCGAAATGATGGGCAAAGCCTTTGGCAAAGACAATCTGAAACGCCGCAAAATGAAGGTCCCCGACGCTTGGACCAAGCTTGTCGAGGAAGAATCTGAAAAGCGCCTTGACCAAGACGACGTCAACCGCGCAGCTTTGGCCGATGCGGAAGCCAATGGCATCGTGTTCCTCGATGAGATCGACAAGATTGCCGTGTCAGACGTGCGCGGTGGATCCGTGAGCCGTGAAGGCGTCCAGCGCGATCTGCTGCCGCTGATCGAAGGCACCACGGTTGCTACCAAATATGGTCCCATGAAAACCGACCATGTGCTGTTCATCGCATCAGGCGCGTTCCACATTTCAAAGCCAAGCGACATGCTGCCTGAACTGCAGGGTCGCTTGCCCATCCGTGTCGAACTGCGCGCATTGGAGCATGCCGATTTTGTCCGTATCCTCTCGGAAACCCGCGCCAATTTGCCGCAGCAATACACTGCGTTACTGGCGACTGAAGAAGTCACGCTCGAATTTAGCGACGATGCGATTGATGCCATCGCGCGCATTGCGGTCGACGTAAATTCAACCGTTGAAAATATCGGCGCGCGGCGGTTGCAAACGGTTATGGAAAAGCTGCTGGAAGATATCAGCTTCGATGCCGAAGACCGCAAAGGTGACGTAATCCTGATCGACGCGGACTATGTGCACAAGCAGCTATCGGGCATCGCAAAAGACACCGACCTGTCGAAATATGTGCTTTGACGCTTTCTGCCTAAGCGGATTGTAAGGACAACAGGGGTGTCAGCGCGCGCTTGCAGCGTCTGCATTTTCGGGCTGTGGCGCGACCACAAGCTTCCACGCCTTGTCCTTAACGAAATAGCGTTTCGCCAGTGATTGCAAGATCTCGGGCGTCACGCTGTTATAATCGCTGTAAAGCGTACCCAATGCCGCAAAGCGTTCAGGATGATATGTCGATCCCTTGAGCTGGTTGAGCCAAAATGCGTTACTCGACGCCGCACGCTCAATGGCTTGCTTTGTCGGCTCAACCGCACGCTGAAGTTCATCGGCGCTCACCGGATGGGCTATCAAATCCGCCGCGACCGAATCCGCGAATGCAAAAAAGCGGTCCACGTCGGTTGGTTTGACCTGTGTATAGGCCATCAAATATCCACCGCTGTTGAAATCAACGGGCCAATTGGCCGCCATGTCGGGACTGTAGCTCGCTGCCTGCTCCGCACGGAATTTCTCGAACAACCGATCACGGAAAATGGCTGCCAACGTTTCCAGCTGCCGTCCTTCGCTGATGCCAGCAATTCCACCGCCCGTGGGCCATGCCATCACCGCTGCGGCCTGATCACGCGCACCGCGATGCGTCAGCCTTATGGGGTTCGCGGTCGGTGCGGGAAACCGGACATTGCGCGCGGCTGCCGCTACGGGCATAGGTACGCGCGGCGATAACGCACCGAAGCTTTTTTCCAAGGCAGCGACAGCCGCTGCCTTGTCAAAGTCCCCAAAGAGCAGAACCTCAACGGGTCCCTGCGCCAGCAATGGCTTCCAATATGCTTCGAACTTCGCGGCATCGACTTTCGCAACGTCCGCCGGTGCCGCGGCTTTCCAGCGCGGATCATTGTTGCGCAGCAGATATTCCAAATCACGCTGCAACACGGAGGTCGCCGACATTTCGAAACTCGCATAACCCGACGTCGCGAGCGCCTTTGCCCGTTCAACCGGCGCCGGGTCCCAACCGGGATGCTCGATCTTTGTCGCGATTAAGGTCAGCTGATCCGCAAGGTCATCAGGCCGCGTATTTGCGCCAAACTGAAACGCATCATCATCAATGGAGAAGTTGAGTTCAATGCGCCGCCCATTGACCATCTGGTCAATTTCTGTGCGCTTAAGTTTGCCAATGCCATTTTCCGGCAAAACAATCGGCCCTGCCCACAGCAAGCTGCCATTGTCAGGGGTAACGGCTTGGTAGCCGCGACCAAAGCGGACGAGCACGCGAATCTGACCGCTTTCGGCCTTGTTCGGGTCCAGCAAAGCCCGCACGCCGTTCGACAATTCAAGCCGGGTCATCTGCAACTGTGAGTTTGTCTCTTCGCTCACCAACTTGCCGGATGCGCCCAGCTTCGGCAACGCCGCAAAGCCAAGGGTGTTTTCGGATAAACGCGCCGTCGTATTCGCCGACACGACGGCGTTCAATGCAGCGAGCGCGCGATTGTCTGCGTCCGCAATCGGCGCAGGTGAAGACAGCATCAGTCGTGTTGCGTTCGCCATGAAAAGCTTTTGCGTCGACGCCAGCAGCCGTTGTGGCGTGAACTTGTCCTTCATGCCTTCATAGACCTGAACAACCGTTTTGGGCGCGGCGACCGTTTCCCGAATATCCACGGCATTGACGATATCGTCCGCTTGCTTGGCGGCGGCTTCAAACGGATAGCTGTCGAGCATTGTGCGCAACGCATTTCCGAAAAGCGTTTTCTCACGCTCGATATCCGCAACCGATGGTGGCGTGGCAATGGCATCGGCGATGATTGCGCGGACATCACGCGTTGCCGCTTCCCATTTGTCGCCAACGGGGGTGACGGACACCAAAGTCGTATCCGCTGTGCGCGAAATATCTTCCTGCGCGATTTCGGCGAACAGATAATTGCCGCCACTGCGCGCCTGCACCTCAAGCCTGCGGTTGATGATCTGAAGCGCAAGGGCGTCAATCAACAACTGCTCATTATACGCAATAGTGTCATCCACCTTCCGCCAGGGGCGCAGATACGCGATGCTGACGGTGGTGGGCAATGTTGGTTCAATCAGCACGCGCGTTGGTGTGCCCTGCGGCGTTGGGTCGCCAAAGGCAGGCTCAGGCGCGCGGGCGCCCTTCCCTCTCCAGTCGTTGAAATATTTCTGCACCAAATTGGCGAGCTGCACGGGCTCCATATCGCCGGCCATCACGACGACAGCATTTTCGGGCCGATACCAGCGGTCATGAAAGGCGCTCAAACGCAAGGCGTCTGCCGCCTGCAATGTTTCAGGCGTGCCAATCGTCGACCGGTTTGCCAGTCGCTGCCCCTGAAACGCGTGCTGACGCAGGGCATCGCTATAGACCATTTGCGCGCCGCTATTTTCGCGCAGCTCCGCAAGGACAATGGCACGTTCGGCATTTAAGGCACTGGGCGAGATACGCGGGTTGCGGATCATGCCCGAAATGATTTTGACGGACTCGTCCAGTTTTTCGGGCGTCGCATTGGGCAGGTCGAGCTTGTAGACCGTCTGCGTCGGGGTTGTTTGCGCATTGCTGTCGCTGCCAAAGGTGACTCCGAACCTTTGCCAAATACGCTTTGCCTCACCATCGGGCACAAAGGTTGATCCACGGAAGGACAAATGCTCGATCAGATGGGCAAAGCCTTGCTCGTCATTATTTTCATGCAACGCGCCCGCATCGATCCGCACACGAATGGACACCTGCCCCGCAGGCACATCATTTTTCTTCACCGCATAGCGCAGCCCATTGGGCAGCACACCAAAGGTCCAAGTGTCATCCACCGGTACGTCGCTGCCTTCATACAGCCATGGAACTTTGGCCGCCTTTGCGGCGACCGTTGCGGCGGGCGCAACATTTTGTGCGTAAGCAGAGGTGGACAGCAGCAGGGCTGCGAAAGCGAGCGATTGAGTGAATTTGCGCATTACAATCCTCATAACGGAACGAAGGCTTGACTGCACATGAACGTCCGAAAAAAAGCGGCTACTTCGTTTCAATCACGGTGTCGTCATCCTGAACTTATTTCAGGATAACATGCCACCGTTGTTTGTTATCCCGAAACAAGTTCGGGATGACGAAATATTTTTCCCGGCATGGTGACTAAATTCCACCATCGACGGTATCATAACCTAAACCACGCAAACCAAGTTTCAGCGCCTCGATGCATTCAGCAAGCTTATCCGCGTCGGTTGTGCGGACAACGAAATTCGCCCCGACCTTGCCTTCGCGGAAAAAGGGGTAGCTGCCGATCTGGCAACCTTCATGATGCTTTTCGGTATCACCCAGCAACTTGGCAACCTCGCTTTCGGCCACCCAGCAGCCGATTTGTTGGGACAACAAGGGTGCACCACCCTCCAATGTACCGGTCAGGGCATCCAGCATACCGGCGGTGATATGCGGCACGCCAGCCATGATGAAGATGTTGCCATGGCGAATGCCGGGCGCACCCGACATCTTGTTGGGGATAAGATCAGCACCATCGGGCACACGCGCCATACGCAGACGGCCCGGGTTAATGCCACCACGCGTTTCATAATAGGCATGCAGGACGGCACTTGCCTCTGGATGAATGACAACATCGACGCCGAGCGCGGCTGCGATCGCGTCAACGGTAATGTCATCATGCGTCGGGCCAATGCCGCCGGTGGTGAACAGATAGTCATTGCGCGCGCGCAAGAGGTTCACCGCCTCAATGATGGCATCCATATCATCGGCCACCACACGCACTTCGCGCAAGCGAATGCCTTGAATATTGAGCCAAAGGGCAATCTGCGCGACGTTTTTGTCTTGTGTTCGGCCAGAGAGGATCTCGTCGCCGATGATTACGAGCGCTGCGGTGTATATGCGGGAATCTGTCATGAAGACGCGATAGCATAATTCACCCCCTCGCAAAGTGCGGATTATTGCCTTATGTCGCTTCCATGGAACAATATGTAAGCGTTACGCCCGAAGAGGCGATGCAAGCCCGCGACGGGGTCATCAAATTGCACGGGGCAGAAGGCTTTGAAGGCATGCGCAAGGCGGGCCGCTTGGCCGCCGAAATCCTCGATGCCTTAGTGCCGCATGTCGTGCCGGGCGTCAGCACTGAGGAACTCGACGATATCGTACGCGAGATGACCATACGCGGCGGCGCGGTGCCGGCAACCTTGGGCTATCGCGGGTACACGCACAGCTGCTGCATTTCGATCAACCATGTCATCTGCCACGGCATTCCATCGGACAAGAAATTGAAGGATGGCGACATCGTCAACATCGACGTCACGCCGCAATTAAATGGCTGGCACGGCGACACCAGCCGCATGTTCCTCGTCGGCGACGTGCCGGTAAAGGCAAAACGCTTGGTCGATGTGACCTATGAATGCCTGATGCTCGGCATCGAAGCCGCCAAGCCCGGCAACCGTGTCGGCGACATTGGCCACGCGATCCAGACCCACGCCGAAAAGCACCGCTATGGCGTCGTCCGCGATTTCTGCGGCCATGGCCTTGGCCAATTGTTCCACGATGCCCCCGAAATCGTCCATGTCGGCCGCCCCGGCACTGGGCCAGAGCTGCGTCCCGGCATGATCTTCACGATTGAGCCAATGATCAACATTGGCAAAGCCGCAGGCAAAGTCCTCGACGATGGCTGGACGGCCGTCACGCGTGACCGTTCATTGAGCGCACAGTTCGAACATAGCATCGGCATCACCGAAGACGGCTGCGAGATATTTACGAGCAGTCCGAAGGGGTGGCACCAGCCGCCTTATTGAGGTCTCTACCACGTCATGCTGAACGCGTTTCAGCATCTTACTTTTTGCGCGTGGTCAGGCTTACAACCGCAACCCAATCGTCTCGTCCAATCCGGCCATGATGTTCAGGTTCTGCACCGCTGCGCCGCTTGCGCCTTTGCCGAGATTGTCGAGCAATGCCAGCAAGCGGACTTGCGCGCCGTCGGGTGAGCCGAGAACGTAGAGATCAAGCCTGTCGGATGGTTCTTGGTTAGCGCGGATCAGCAGTTCCGCTGGCGGCGCGTCTTCGTGCACTTTCACGACGGGCGATTTGGTATAATGCTGCGACAAGGCCGCGCGCATTTCGTCGGGATCATCGCTGCCGGGCATGACCGAGATGGGCAGCGGTATTTCGACCACCATGCCACGGAACGCGCGCACCACGGCAGGCGAGAATATCGGCGCGAGGCCGAGCCCTGCATGTTGCTGCATTTCGGCGACATGCTTGTGATTCAGATCAAGACCATAAGTGCGAAAGCCGATGTCCGCGCCGTCGCCGCCTTCAAACCGTTCAATCAATGCTTTCCCGCCGCCCGAATAGCCCGACACCGCGTTGACGCTGTAGGGCCAGTCTGCGGGGATTAATCCGGCCGCAACCAGGGGTGCGATCAGCCCCAAAAAGCCGGTGGGGTAGCAACCGGGGTTGCTGACAAGGCGGGCATTGGCAATGCGTTCATGCTGACCGGTACGATATTCAGGAAAGCCATAGGCCCAGTTCGGGTTCACACGATGCGCGGTCGATGCATCGATGATGCGCGTATGGCCTGACGTCGTCATTGCCACCGCCTCTTTTGCTGCATCGTCGGGCAAGCACAGGATGACGAAGTCCGCGTCGTTCAATGCCTCGCGTTTTGCAGCGGGGTCTTTGCGTTTGTCATCATCGAGCGTGATGAGCGTGAATTCCGCGCGGCCAGCGAGCCGGTCCGCGATTTCAAGACCAGTGGTGCCCGATGCACCGTCGATGAAGATACTCTTTGTCATTTTAACTCACCCGCTCAAATAGACCGAAGCCCTGAGCAGCGGGCGCGCAGCGACCGCGCCCGTCGAAGGGTGCTTATCGGCGGCAGCGCAAACCTTGAAGCGCCCTTCGACAGACGCAATTGCTTCGCAACTGCTGCTCAGGGCTACGGTACGGGCCAAGACCAACGTCATGGTCAAAACATCACCCGCTTGCGCGCAACAATCGCTTCATCATACTCGGTAAAGCGAGCCGCCGCATCTGCCAGCGGTTCAATGCTCACTGCCATCGCGGTGCCATTGGCGTGGATGATGTTTTCGGCATCGGCCATGATACCAACATGACCGGGGAAGAATACCAGATCACCACGCTGCAACGCGTCGCCGTCGGCCAGCTCTTCGCCAAAGTCTGCCTGCTGCATATCGGCATCGCGTGGCGGCATGTGCCCTTTTAGTCCGAACACCAACTGCACAAGGCCCGAACAATCAATGGCGTTTCCACTGCGCCCACCCCAGCTGTAGGGCGTGCCAATCAACTGTTCTGCCAAATCCGCGGGTGATGCCGCAACGCGTCCGATTTCAGACAAATGGGCCAGCGGCACAAAACCGTTTTCGCACGCCAGATAGTTGCCGCATTCGCTTGGGCTGCCACAAAGCAATTGCGCACCCATGGGGTAGCGCGCCAGCACAGGCGCCTTTGTCGATGGTGCGGAAACCAGCAATGTCGCAGGTGCGCTGACGATATGCGTGGCGTCAAAATCATCGCCAAGCTCGGCAAAGCGGACATAACCCAGATAATTGTCGTGCAGGCAATAACCCCATGCCCATTCGCCCGCGACATCAAGCACGGCGAACGCCTCACCGTGCATTAACGCGCTAACGGGCATGGATGTAGCGTGCGCCTCGGCATGAATTTCGGTAACCGGCGCAATGCCCGTGCGCAGCATCGGCACCGCGTAATGCGGCGCGAACAGCTTTCCAGCCAGACTGATGTCGGCAAGGTCCCCGCGAATGGGCGTTGTGCGCTTGTCTCCGACAAGGCTGTGCCCACTCAATGTATATATGGGCCGCTTCCCCGCCCCCATCTGTCCGTCTGCCAACTAATTACGCCCCCGAAAATGTAACATGTTCGGCACCCTAACGTGCCGGATATTTGTCCGCCAGATAGCCGAAGACAGCGCGCAATCCAAGGGCTTCGCCGCCCTTTGGCCTGCCAGGCTTATTCGTGGGTCGCCATGCAAAGGTATCCAGATGCACCCAAGGCACATCATCAGGAACGAATTTCTGCATAAAGAGCGCCGCCGTTACTGCGCCTGCAAAAGCGCCGCCGCTGTTTGTCATGTCCGCGATATCGCTATCCAACAATTCCATATAAGGTGCCCATAATGGCATCCGCCACAGCGGGTCAGCCTGCGCCTTTGATGCTGCAATCAACGCGTCTGCTGTGTCATCATCATTGCTGAACATCGCTGGCAAATCAGGCCCCAAGGCAACGCGCGCCGCGCCGGTCAGCGTCGCAAAATCGATGATAAGTTCCGGCGCATCCTCAACCGCTTTGGTCAACGCGTCGGCAAGCACAAGGCGTCCTTCCGCATCGGTGTTGTCGATTTCAACCGTAATGCCCTTGCGGCTTTTAACGATGTCGCCGGGCCGCATAGCATTGCCCGATATGCTGTTTTCGGCAGCAGCGACGAGCATATGCAAGCGCACGGGTAAATGCGCAGCCATGATAAGCTCGGCCAGCGCAAGCGCATGGGCAGCGCCGCCCATATCCTTTTTCATCAGCCGCATGCCGCTCGCCGGTTTCATATCAAGACCACCGCTGTCGAACGTTATGCCTTTGCCCACAATCGCGATGCGTGGGTGGCGCGGGTCGCCCCATTCCACCTCAATCAGCCGCGGTGCATGTTCGCGCGCCGCTGCCTTGCCGACAGCATGGATGAGCGGATAGCCTGATTCCAACGCTTCGCCTGCTGTCACTGCCACGTCGGCCTTATGCGCCTTGGCGATGCGCTTAGCCTCAGCCTCAAGCGCATCGGGACCAAGGTCACCCGCCGGACGGTTGACGAGATCCCGAACCAGCGCCGTGGCGCGCGCCTGAAGCACGATATTATGGATTTTACCAGGTTCACGCACGAGCAACACGCGTGCGCCGGTTACTTTCGGTTCGCTCAGATATTCATGGTATCGATACTGACCAAGCACCCATCCAAGCATCGCTTCGCCAGCGTCGGCATCCAACAAGCGATAGCTTCCCTCGGGCAAAATGTCAGATAGCTTGGCCAGGTTCCAAAGCCCAAGCGCGGCGGCATCCGCCACACCGGCGACGACAGCCCATTCCCCCGGCTTGTCGCCAGGAAGTATCGCGGTATCGTTTACGCTACCTTCAAACTTCTGTGCTTTTACGGCCGTGCGGACAGGGTCGGGTTGCGCAGCAAGCCATGCAGCAAAGTCATTTTTATCGACTATGTGGATTGGAGTGGCCGGTTGGCCGTTGTCAGGTTGGATTAGATCGTCATAACGCATGAAGGATGCGATAGCGGCAATAGGCCAAGAACGGGAGATAATTCAGAAATGTCACGTATTTTTCTTTTGTTCTGGATGTCGATCGCAGCATTTGGCTTATCCGCATGCAACCGATCAACCGACGCACGTCCGCCGCTGCCCGAGGAAATTGCCGCAGTAGTGAAGCCTTTTTATGCGGCTGTGCGGCGCGGAGACCAAAAGGCGGCGGAGAAATATGTCGCACCGGGCTTCATTGACGACAGCCGCGTGCAGTTTACCGAAATGTCGCGAATTTTGAAGGATGCGCCACGACTTGCTCCGGCCATTCAACAACGTCAAGGGTCCGGGGCTTATCTGACGTTCGCTGGCCAGCATGGGAAAATGTGGGTTACGTCCGAAGTACGCGTGGTCCGGTACCGTAACAAGCCGATGATCGAATATTGGGATGTCACGACCACCGACAAAGCGCCCGAATTGGTTACGCACACGCAGGATATGAAACGCTACACAATCTACGCGCTTATGACGGTTGCCTTTGCTGCACTGGCCGGGCTTGCTTCACTTATTTGGGTGGTTCGCAACCGCACGCATATCATCGCGCCAGAGTCCGCCATCGAAACCCGCCGCGTTGCCGCGACGGTTCGCCATACGGAGCCCTGAGGCGGGCCCCACCATCTGGACAATTATTCGGCGGCTATGAGTGTTTCCGCATTCTCGCTATGCGATGCTGCGAAATGCGGTGCCGAAAAGACCATGACGCCGTCATCAACTGGATCTTGGGTCAGGATTTTCTTTTCAGCCGCATAATTTTGCAGCACCCGCCAAGGATGGCGGTCCCCATTCTTGGGCAGCGTGTCAAAACTGCGGGCGAAATAGCCTGAGCTAAAGTCCGTCACAAACGGCAACTTGGGCATATCCGGATCATCGAGATGCGGGGTTGCCACAAGCGCGTTTTTGTCATCCATTTTCCAAAGCAAACGACACACATAATCCGCAACGATATCGGTCTTCAGCGTCCAAGACGCGTTGATATACCCAAACACGCTGGCAAAGTTCGGAATGTCGTTGAACATCACGCCCTTGTAATTGAAATGCTCACCAAAATTGACCGCTTCGCCGTCCACGCTGATCGCTGTCTTGCCCATCGTGACAAGGTTCAGACCGGTCGCAGTGATTACGATATCGGATTCAATATGCTTGCCGGACTTCAGCTGAATGCCCGTTTTGGTGAAATGGTCGATATGGTCGGTCACGACCTCGGCCTTACCCTCGGTTATGGCGGTGAACATGTCGCTGTCTGGAATAAGACACAGGCGCTGCTCCCATGGGCCGTATTTGGGCACGAAATGGGTATCTACATCCACGGAGGCTGGCAGTGCTTCGCGGGCCATGTTGACCAGCTTTTCGCCCAGCTTCGCTGGGTTGCGGCGGGCATACCAATAAGTGAACCGCTGCATGTTAATGTTGCGCCAGCGCGTCAGTGCATAAGCGATTTTTTCCGGCAAGATTTTGCGAACAAATTTGGAGAATGGGTCGATGGCAGGACGCGACACCATATAGGTCGGCGAACGCTGAAGCATCGTCACCTGCGCGCCTTGCTGCGCCATCACGGGCACAATCGTCACCGCGGTCGCACCCGAACCGATAACCGTTACCTTCTTGCCGCTATAGTCGAGCCCTTCGGGCCAATGCTGCGGATGAACAATCTGGCCGTCAAAGTCCGCTTCGCCGGGAAAATCAGGCTTATAGCCCTGATCATAGTCATAATAACCTGCGCACATGAACAGGAAGCGCGCAGCAAAGTGCCGTTCCTCGCCACCGTCCACAGCCTTGGCCGTTACATGCCAGCGCGCATCGGGGCTGGACCAATTTGCCGAGACAACCTTGTGCCCAAAATGGATATGCGGCGCGATGCCATATTCATCAGCCGTTTCGTGCACATATTCATGGATCGATGGGCCATCAGCGATCGTTTTTTCATGCAGCCATGGTTTGAAGCGGTAGCCCAAGGTGTGCATGTCCGAGTCCGACCGGATACCGGGGTAACGGAAAAGATCCCAAGTGCCGCCCATGTCAGCGCGTTGTTCGACAATGGCATAGCTTTTATTGGGGCACTGCATGGTCAGATGCGCCGCCGCACCAATGCCGGATAAACCAGCGCCCACAATCAATACATCTACAACCGTTTCAGCCTGGGCCATGTCACTCTCCGCTCTATCCGAAAAATCTTACTGACATCGTTGCAAATTGCAACCGGCTTTCGCGCGCGCGTAAATGGCGCTAGGGCGTGGCGATATCAAAACGGGGATTGAATGATGGCAGACGGAACCGACGACGAATATGTCTACGACGAGGCATTTGGCGAATGGATTAGCGCGGCGGAGGCCAATGCCAAATCCGAACAGGACGGCGCAGTTGAGGTCCGCGATGCGGTCGGCAATATTCTGGCGGACGGCGATCAGGTCACGTTGATCAAGGACCTGACGGTAAAGGGCGCTGGCCAAACATTGAAGCGCGGAACGCTTATCAAATCCATCCGCTTGACGGGCGATGCGCAGGAGATCGACTGCCGGTTTGACGGGATCAAGGGACTCGTGCTGCGCGCGGAGTTTGTCCGGAAACGCTGATGGTTCGGATCGGCGGTCCGCGATGTGGATGTCCGGCACATTTTGGAATTAACAGCCAAGCTTATTGAAATAATGCCTGCCAATGCCCAACTGCGTTTTGCGGGCCGGGCCCCTCTGGTCGTCACCTGACGGCGATGTCGGACCGCTTTAAACCAATAAAGAGGAGACCCGATATGAACCCAGCCGTTGGAATGCCATGCCCTGTTTGCAAGGTCGCGCTTGTCATGAGTGACCGTCAGGGCGTCGAAATCGACTATTGCCCACAATGCCGCGGCGTTTGGCTTGATCGTGGCGAATTGGACAAGATCATCGAACGCAGCGTTGCTGCCGAGATGCCTGCACCGCAAGCTGCCCCACAACCCGTTCCACCGCAAGCGCCAGCCGGATTTGCACCGCCAGGCTATGGCCACCAGCAACCGGGCTTTGGCCATGGCTATCCGTATCAAAAGCGGAGGAAGTCATTTCTGGAAGAGCTGTTCGATTAACCTGCAATCGCAGCGCACAAAAAAAGGGCCGCCATTTGGCAGCCCTTTTTTTTAAACCTAAGCGCTGATTAATCAGCAGCTGAAAGATTTACAGCCGAAGCTTTACCGTTGCGGCCAATTTCGACTTCGAAATTTACGCGCTGCTCTTTGTCGAGCGAGTGCATGCCAGCAGCTTGAACAGCCGAGATGTGCACGAAGCTGTCATCGCCACCACCATCGGGTGCAATAAAGCCATAGCCTTTATCGGCATTGAAGAATTTTACGGTGCCAGTAGGCATAATATGTTCCTTTCACGAAACAGGTGACCACCGGGCAACAGCGCCAAGTGGGTAGCCAAGTCGTGTTGGGAAAAACGTTGCACGCTCCGCTTATTTCATCAGATACGCGCCTCAAATTCCGTCGCGGTCGACGATAGCGTGTTTGGCTTATACGCCTAATTTACGGCATTAGCAAATAACAAGGTCGAATCCTGATTTTCCCCTGCTTCACAGCCATTTTCGCAAGGTTCAGCCCCCGCCTCCGCGCCGCCCGCTTTAACCCAAAAGCCGTTTGCGGTTGGCGGTCACATGCTTGGCATAATGATCGATACTGCCGCTGACCATGCTTTCGGGGGTAAGCCCGTGCTTTCCGGTCATCAGGTCCGCGCCAAGCGCCAAGTTCGCCGCGACCTTCTCGCTCACCATCCGCTCCGCCTCGCGCACCGCATTTGGCCCGCCAAGCGCCAGACTGCCCAAGCGCGCGGCAATCACCATGTTGGATTCCGCCGCAAGCGCGAAGGCATCCATGGAAATGTCAAACCAGCTGGGATTTTTCGGCTTTGTCATGATGGTTCAACTTTTGCGGGCGATGAACGCGCAGCATAACGCGGATCGGGGGTTATGCCAGCCATTCCTTAACCGGCAATCCGCGAAAGGCGCGTGCGGTTGCGGGTGATCCATTCGGCCTTGTCATCATCCTGAAAATCGACCTGCTTTACCGTTTCGATGCTGTCGCCATCGCGCGTGGTCGTCAGGCGCAGTATTGCGGGGCGGTCATCATCCTTCCCCAACGCGTCTTCAACCATCGTCCAATGCGTCACATCAGCCGGAGCCCCGTCAAACCGCACCGCATAGGTAAATATCTCAACGCTGCGTCCCTTGCGAAATGTACCGGTGGCCACCGTCCCCGCCGCCGGATCCAAAAGCTCGACTGAGGTAATCCGCACATTCCCGACCTTTGGACCATCGTCAAAATCAGACTTGCGGATCATGGTCACGCCGTCGCCCTGATCCTCAATCTGCGTCTTGACCGGAATGCCGAACCATTTGTTCGCGCCATAATCCAGATATTCCAGCTTCCCCGACCATGTCCCCGTCATCGCGGCGCGCGCGGCGGCGATATCCACGGACGCAGGCTGGGCAAAGGCGGGGGCTGCTGCAGCAGCGGCGAGGATAAGAAGCGAGGCAATGACGCGCATGATATGTAAATCCTTATTTGGTTGATGGCCATAATGACGAACATCTATGCCCTTGGCATGCACAGCCATAGGGCAATATTGCACGCCAAAAGCGACAAAAGCGACCGCATATCGCATTATTTATGTCTCCCTTGTCGCTTTAACCGCGCGCGCCTGCGCCGAAAGCGCCGCAGACAGCCGCGTCTTAGGCAATAACGCCGCGTTCAGAACTTTGCGGTCGGGCGCATTCACGACCTCAACCGTGCCGCCGCGCATCACGCGCACCGTGGTGACGCCGTTAATCGCCTGATCCAGCGCGGTGTGAAATTGCAGGTCCGCGCCGCATGCAATCGCAATATCCCATGCCTCGGCAAAGCCAGCCGCCCCTGCCCGTTCGCGCAAGCGATAGGCCGATGCCCGCCCCATGCCCACCGCCCGCGCCGCCGGGCCAACCGCACCCATGACCGACAAGGCAGTGATAAAGCGCCGCTGCCGCTCCGCGCTCCACCCATCGGCCCGGCGGCGCTGCATCGGCACGGGGGTAAAGGCCAACAGATCATCAAAATCCGCATCGGAACCAGCGTCGGGGTTTGGGGCGGGGTTTTGGGGGGCGTTTGGATTGGGAGAAGATGCACGTGTCATGTCCGCGACTGAAACATAAAGCGGGCATTGTAGGAAAGTTGTTTTTTTGGAGAGCAAAACGGGGACATGCCATTGCGTGTCCCCGGCGAGGCGCGGTCAGTGTTTGGGGCCAAAGCTAGGGCTAGTCGAACGCAGGAGCGTAGCGAAGCCGGCCTTGGGGTTCTGGCCCAAACAAGCTTTGGGCGCGAAAATAAGGCGCATCACTTGGAATCAATGGCTCTAGTCCCGGAATATTGCGGAAGCCGAAACGCTCATAGTAAACAGGATTGCCCACCACTGCGACACCGGCAACCCCGCGCGTTATCAACGCGCTAATCCCTGCTTGAATCAATGCCGATCCGACACCTTTGAGTTGATAATCTGGCAAGACAGATACTGGCGCCATTTGAAGCCAGCCGTAATCCAATCCATCAATTGTTGTTGGGCTAAAACCAACATGACCAATAATCTGATTGGTGCCCGTGACCGCGACCAAAGAGAGGTACAAATCGCCCGCCGAGCGGAGCCTATCTACCAACTCTGCCTCCGTGCCATCACTAAACCACATCGGCTTGAACGCTACATCAACCAGTTCACGGATGTCGGCCACATCGCGGGCTTCTTCCTGTCGAATAGATATGTTTAATGAGCCACTCATCCTAACTGTCGCTTTTTTCGTACAAAGGCGAATGCCCGCTCAATGGGGATGATATTGTCCACCGAGACCTCCATTACGTTTTGGCCGCCGTCTTTTTCAGCAGCTCGATTGGATATCTAATTGAATAGCCGTTAGTTTTCTAGACGCCTTCTGCTTTCACAATCTGCTGCCGTTCGAACGCGACGGGTGACAGCATCCCGTTCCCAGCGTGCTTGCGCAACGGATTATAGAACACAACCCCAAAAGCGCGGTTAATATTTGGGGTTTGTCTTAGGTGTCGCGGTAATTTGTGAGGGTCTGAATATACGAACGGCTCGTATACGAGCCGCTCGTACTTGGACCACTCAATGATGAACGCTACCTTCTCACTAGGTTTCGGTGACAGTGCGCCCAACTCCTATTCAGTGCACTGTCACCGTAAATCTTTGTTTTTCAGAGATTGGAAAAGTCGAACGATGGGAACAGAAATGAAGCATCCGAACGTCATTATTCTTTCGATTATTGCTATCGGAATAGCCATTTTGGCATTTGTTCAAATATCGGGCTTTCTAAATGCGGCTGCTCCAACAGCTAAAGTCGAGACCAGCTACGAAGAGATAGTTGTAATTCTACTTACTACGGTGACAGTCCTTTTTACCGTAGCCGCACTTGTCATTGGTATTTTGGCATTCATGGGGCCTCGTGCAATACGCCGAGAAGCCACGAAATATGCCGAAAAAGCTGTGCTGAAGAGCATAGAAGAAGCGATGAAGCCGGGTGGTAAGGCCACCACGTTGCTTGAAAATGGGTTCCCTCCAAACGAGGGCCCAGTGAAAGATTGGATGGAGTTGCGGGTGGAGCGGCAGGTCATTTCGGTTCTGCCGTTAATCCTTGATCGTGTCGCAGTGAAATCAAGTGTAGGCCCCGTTGATCCGAAAGCGTCAGAGGATGAGGGGCAAGTAGATTGATGCCTGTTGATATTCCCCATGATGATCCTGCCGAGCGGTTGCTTTTAAGAGCATCTCCTGGCCATCTCGAAAAATTTTGGGATTTGATGGAGCAAATACCCGTGCCTGTTGGCAGCATCGCCGAAAGGCTTGGATTAGACGTCTACAGCGTCACCCTTGATCCTAACATATCTGGCTCGATTAGACGCGTTGCTCCAACAAAATTTGAGATACAAGTGAATGACACTGATGCGGCAGTCCGCCAGCGCTTTACCGTTTGCCATGAAATAGCCCACTATCTGCTGCACACATCATTTATCGATGCAGAAGGCATTGAGGATAACATCCTTTATCGTTCACAACTTTCCAATGCGCAGGAAGCAGAGGCCAATCGCTTTGCAGCCGCTCTGCTCTTGCCATGGAAAACTGTCAAAGACTGGCATTTTGAGCAATTTGGTGAGCCAGTAAACAAGACGAATTTGAAGGCCATAGCGGAGAAATTTCGCGCTTCAGACCTCGCGGTCGGCTATAGGTTTGGAATCTGATGACCCAGTTTTATGACCGCTACTACCCCACAATCTCCTTACGTCGCGGTGAGATGAGAGCCTTCAAGAAATTGCCCGATGGCGAAAAGCAAAAAATGCTACCTATCGTGCTGCTCGCGCCTTGGCTGAACTCAGTACGTTTTGAAAACTCAATCAATATAGTAAAGGGCAGTGTCGGTGATATCCCCATCATTGTAGACGTGGACAGGTACTACCAGAGCTCTTCAACGCTGGAATCTCGACAATATTTTTGGTCTCTACTCGACAAAAATGACGGTCCAAAAAATTGGATGAGCCTCGTGGAGGCTCACGAGAACTACATTCCTTGCTTACAGTTTTTGGGGACGAGTGAAGACCTTGTTCACGAGCAAATCGCATGGGCGCGGACACTGCGCCGAGGATTTTGTATACGTTATGAAATAAGCAATTTGCCTAAGGAATACGATCCAGCTCCGCTTCTTGAGAACATAAGGAATGATGATTGCCTGCTCGTTATCGATTTTGGATATAGTGATTATTCAGAAAACGTTAGTACCTACATTAAAGAATTCATGAGCAGGATTTTTGAGGTTTCGCCTGGGTTCAAAATCGTGGTTAGCGGATCAAATTTTCCTAATGACTTTTCCGACTTTGACAATTTTAGTCAAAGCCAACCAAACTCTGCCAGACAATATTTCAATGATGTCAAAGCACAATTTGGCAACTATGCTGTGTTTTTTGGCGATTGGGCGAGCACAAAACCTAGAAAATATGACGGGCACGGCTCCGCTCCCCGACCTAGAATAGACTACCCGGTGACCACTCATTGGATAATGGCGAGGTCCGCAAGGGATGGATGGAATTTTGAAGATGCAGCTTTAAGAATTACACGCCTTCCCGAATGGGCAGATCATCCCAAAATCTGGGGTACGGGCATGATTGAAAAGACCGCACTAGGGTTACCGGGAGGCATCAAAACTAATCCTGAAGTTATTGCAGCGCGGATCAACATACATCTATTTGTGCAAGCCAACGCAAATTTGCCCAATCCTCCCTCTCAACCGAGAGGTAAATGGAAAGACCCCATTTAGACGCTTCGGTTTTGATACCCCTCAATCATGCTCCCGATCACCCCCTCCCCCCAAAGATTTTACATTTCCCAAAACCTCTGCATAAACCTACAGCGGAAAAAAGCGGGGCGTAAATTGTGGGTGAATGATAGAGGTCGATGCAGTCATTACGTGGGTCGACGGGGCGGACCCCGCGCATAAGGCGAGGCGGGATTTCTATCTGGCGCAGGCCAAGGCGGAGGCGGATGCTTTCGCGCGTGCGCCGCTCCATGATAATGGCACCAACCCCCATCGCTGGGTCTGCAGTGACGAGCTAAATTATTGCGTGCGCTCCATCGCCAACAATGCGCCTTGGGTGCGGCGGATATGGATCGTCACCGACAATCAAATTCCGCAGATCACGCAATTGCCGCCCGAATGTGCGGCGAAGATCAGCATCGTTGACCATCGCGACATCTTTGACGGGGTGGACGATGCGTTGCCGACGTTCAATTCGCTGTCGATTGAAACGATGTTGTGGCGCATCCCCGGGCTTGCCGAACATTTCCTATATTTCAACGATGATGTCTTCCTAACCGCGCCAGTTACGCCGTCGGATTTCTTTGCCGGCGATGGCCCCGTGCTGCGCGGCAAATGGACCGACCACAGCGATCTGGCGGCCTGTGGCGCGAGCCGTGATGAGGCCAGCCTGCTGAACCATTTTAACCAGATCAACGCCGCGCAAATGATTGGCTATACCGCCGACCATGTGTTCGAAAGCGCGCATGTCGTGCACCCGATGCAGCGTTCGGTGATGGCGGACTTGTGTGCAACTTACGCGGCCGAATTTGCGCACAACGCCAGCTATCGCTTTCGCGACACCGCGCAATTCCTGCCGCAAAGCCTGCATAACCATGCCTGCCTTGCCGATAATAGCGCGGCGATATTGGACACGCGCGATTATCTGCACATTGCCGTCGGCGCGCATGGCCAATATTCCGCCGATGATGTCAGCGGCTTTCTGCGCGGGGCGGAGCGCGACGCAATCAAGTTTCTATGCGTCAATGACTTGCCAGAGGTGGAGCGCAGCTTCCCCGATGCACGTGTGTGGATCGAGGAAGCGATTGGCGGTTAGCCGCGCGGATTAAAGCTCAATCATGCTCCCGATCACCCGCACCCATGTACAACTCGCGGCCGGTTTCGTCATAGACCTTGCTCATTTGCGCCATGCCGGCCTCTGCCTCTTCGGTCGCGATGAACGCTTCCGCAGGCTGGTTCTGCAACCGCGCAAATTCGCGCACTTCTTGGCTGATTTTCATTGAGCAGAATTTTGGTCCGCACATCGAACAGAAATGCGCTGACTTTGCGCCTTCGGCGGGCAGCGTTTGGTCGTGATATTGCTCCGCCGTGTCGGGATCGAGGCTGAGGTTGAATTGGTCGCGCCAGCGGAATTCGAAGCGCGCCTTGCTGAGCGCATCGTCGCGGACTTGTGCGGCGGGGTGGCCCTTTGCAAGGTCAGCGGCATGCGCCGCCAGCTTGTAGGTGACAACGCCGACCTTCACATCGTCACGGTCTGGCAGGCCCAAATGCTCCTTTGGCGTGACGTAGCAGAGCATCGCGGTGCCGTACCAACCGATCATCGCCGCGCCAATGCCGCTGGTGATATGGTCATAGCCCGGCGCGATGTCGGTGGTGAGCGGTCCAAGCGTGTAGAATGGCGCTTCGCCGCACACCTCCAACTGCTTGGTCATATTCTCTTTGATCTTGTGCATCGGCACATGGCCGGGGCCTTCGATCATCACCTGCACGTCCGATTTCCACGCGCGGTGGGTCAGCTCGCCCAGCGTATAGAGCTCGGCAAATTGCGCTTCGTCATTGGCGTCGGCAATCGATCCGGGGCGCAGGCCATCGCCAAGGCTATAGGCGATGTCATAGGCCTTCATAATCTCGGTAATGTCGTCGAAATGTTCGTAGAGGAAGCTTTCCTTGTGATGCGCGAGGCACCATTTCGCCATGATGGAACCGCCGCGTGACACGATGCCGGTCATGCGCTTTGCCGCGAGTGGAACGTACGGCAAGCGCACGCCCGCGTGGATGGTGAAGTAATCGACGCCCTGTTCGGCTTGTTCGATGAGTGTATCGCGGAAGATGTCCCATGTCAGGTCTTCGGCAACGCCGCCGACCTTTTCCAGCGCCTGATAAATCGGCACGGTGCCGATGGGGACGGGCGAGTTGCGGATGATCCATTCGCGGGTATCGTGGATGTTGCGGCCGGTCGACAGGTCCATGACGGTGTCCGCGCCCCAGCGGATGGACCAGACCATCTTGTCGACTTCGGTCGCGACATCAGACGCAACCGCGCTGTTGCCGATATTGGCGTTGATCTTGACCAGGAAATTGCGGCCAATCGCCATCGGTTCGGATTCGGGGTGGTTGATGTTGTTGGGAATGATCGCGCGGCCGCGGGCGATTTCTTCGCGGACAAATTCGGGCGTCACATAATCGGGGATTTCCGCGCCAAAGCTTTCGCCGTCACGGATATATTCGGCAAGGCGCGCGCGGCCGAGATTCTCACGCTCGGCGACATATTCCATTTCCGGCGTGATGATGCCGCGGCGGGCATAATGCATCTGGCTGACGTTCATGCCCGGCTTTGCGCGCAGCACATGTTTGCGGACATTGGGGAATGGCGCAACGCCGCCGCTGCGGTCGGGGCCAAGCTGTCCATTGTCTTCAGGGCGGACTTCGCGTTGCAGCACCTCTTCCACATCGCCGCGCTCACGGATCCAGCTGCTGCGGATTTCGGGCAGGCCCATGCTGATGTCGATGCGCGCGTTGCTGTCGGTATATGGTCCGCTGGAGTCATAGACGCGCACGGGCGGATCGCCCGACGATGGCTCAAGATAGATTTCGCGCATGGCCACTTTGCGATCGCCGACGTAGATTTTCTTCGATCCACGGATCGGGCCAGTGGTGACGCCAATTTCGGTGCGTGCGGGGATGTCTGCCATGTCTCTCACTCCATTTGGGGGAGGAGACGCCATGAAAAGCGGACCCTCCCTACACCGGTATCAGCCGGATCAGGTTCAGCGGGTCGGATGGCGTTACCCATCCCTCTCAGTCACACGACTCCCCGGGGATGAAGATGCAATAGGCGCGTGAAGCGTATCAGTCCAGCAGGATGAACATCGCGACGGCAATGATGTTAGGCAGCAGCAATCCCATCCGACTGCAGCGCCCTCCAGAATATGGGCGAACTTGCAAGGTGCAGGAATTTTTCCGCCAGCCCCGGTTCAAGCGTTTTGCCGCTGGCTTGCATGACGGCGGCAATTGCGGCCTGTGGCCCATCTTTCGCCGCGACGTCGTCGGCCAATGTTGCGACCGCAAGGATGTGGATCGCCAGCTGATCGGTTTCATTGCGCGGTGCGGCGGGTTCAAGGCCGCTTTGCAATATCCGCATCCACATACGGTGGTGCAGGGCATCAAGCCGGGCGGCTTCAACGTCGATCAGCTGCGCCAGCTTTGATCCGATCCAGCTCAAGCGCGCCTCACGCGTAAGGGCACGTGGCGCGTCGGCGGACTTTGCCGACGCGGGGTGAGAGGAATTGGATGTAAACTGGTCGTGCGACGAAATCATATTGGGCGCCCTATTTGCGGAGAATCGGGACTATGACCCACACATGATTTCCAACTCGTTAAGGCGGGTCAGAAAGTTCCGCCGCCGCGCACGACCGCGCCGTTACAACATATATTTCATCTTCACCCGCTGGCTGACGGCGGCGGCATCAACCGCAAACGCCGCAGCCTTAAACTTGGGCGGGCCCGCAACAATCGCGGGGTTGCGGGAAAAGCCGAAGCCTTCTTTGGGCAGGAAAATGGCCATATCCATTTTGTTGTTGGCATTTTCATCATGGACCAACGCGACCGCATATGTGCCCTTTGTTACGCCCGTAAACGATACATTGGCGGCATCGCGCGCCGATATACTGGTTTTGAAGCTTTTGGGATCCTTGCCGCAATCGGGGAAAAAGCGCGGATTGGCGGTAACGCAGACAAGGACATTGCCCTTTGTGCTGCGCAAGCCGTAAATGTTGATTTCGAGCGTGGAGGTTGCAGACGTAGCCTCAGCCGCGCTGCTTAAGGTTGCGATCCCAATGGCCGAGACCAAGGTCAGTGCCACACATTTTATCCCAAAACCTGAAATATAGCCCATAATTCCCCCGATATGCGTCGTGATGCTTTTGATGATGTGTCGCTGTTATCAGCCACTGCCCTAATTTGCCGTTGACGATGGATTTTGGGAAACATTCCCACCCCATATGGTTGGTCACGCCCATGATTGTCATCACCGATAGCACGACGCCCAAAGACGCAACATGAATGGGAATGACGAAGACCAAAAACGGAATGACGAACGCCCCCGACAATGCCTCCCACGGATGGAAAGACATGGCAGCCCATGCCGTCGGCGGGCGGCTTTCATGATGGACCGCGTGCGCGGCCTTGAACCAAAACGGGCGATGCATCAGCCGGTGTGTCCAATAAAACCATGTGTCGTGCGCAAGCAGATATAGAAATACCGACAGCGGCAGATACCAAAAAGGGTAAGCGCCGGCATCGCGGTAAATCAACGTCCAGCCGAGATTATCCCATCCCCACGCGACGACACCCGCAGGAATGCCGTAAATCGCGGCGCTGGCGAGGCTCCAACCGATTTCGCGGCGGATTTGTTGGTCAAGGCCAAGATAAAGGCCCGGCTCGCGCAATTTCGTCGCCCATGCAAAAGCACCGCTCACCACCAGATAGCGCACGCCGACAATCGCCGTCATCGCCAGCGTTGATAATAATAAGATCAGCCATGAGCCCATCTGGCGGCCTTAGCCCTTATGCTATCGGTTTAGCAAATTGCGTGTTTCGAAATCATCGGGACCGGAAATGCTGATCAGGTCGCCATCGTGCATGACCTTGATTGGTCCGTTATACCGGCTGGCGGCATCCCCAATCAGCGCGAATTCCAAAGGCTTGGGCACCGACGGGACGATATGGGTAAAGGCCAACATGCCAGCGCCAGACGCTTTTGCGACATCAGCGGCTTGTTCGGGGCTGATATGGTAATTCTGGATATCATCGAAGATTTTGGCCCGATTTATCATGCCAGCCTTTTGCGCACTGGTGGCGAGGATATCGACCATGCGCGGCGACAGCAGTTCGCTGACATATACATCCGAACCCTTGGCGGCTTTGGCGAGCGCCGGGGTAAACGCGGTGTCACCCGATATGGTAACGCTGCGGCCCTTATAATCGACGCGATAGCCAAAGGCGGGTTTGATCGGATCATGGTCCACAGAAAAGGCGGTAATGCGCACGTCGTTGGCATCATAAACCACGCCGGGCTGGATCGCCTTGCCCGTCATGCCAAAACCCGATTGCGGCACGACGGCTGCGCCATGGTGGGCAATGCGGTAGGTTGAATCAATCCGGTACGCCGCATTCAGCCCATCGGTGATTTCCGTGACGCCTTCGGGGCCAGACACAGGCAGCGGCGTTTTCGCGCTTGTTCCTGCCCAACGTTGCAATGTGAAGGGGCCAAGGCCTTCAAAATGGTCGCTGTGCAAATGCGTGAGCCACACGCCTTCAATCTTATCGAGCGGCATGCCCATGAGAGACAGGGTTTTGCCGGAGCCTTCACCCATGTCGAACACGAACAACCGGCCACCGGCGATCACAACGGTGCACGCGGCCGCGCGGTCACGGTTGGGTAAGGGCGAGCCCGTGCCGCAAAACCCGACATGCAGGGCATTTTCGGGCAATTCCGCCATGACGTTGCGCGACATTGCGCCGTCCGCGGCCCGCGCAATCAGCGCCATCGCCAGTGCGTCACGTTTTACATATGCTGCACCGCCCGCAACGACCAGTCCGCCAAGGACGGCCAAAAGCCATTTTTTCCGCATGATACATCTCCCCCGTTTGACGACGTACGTACGCGTTTTTGATAGCGTTAGCATATAGGAAAATTATGACGACGTCGGTGCGCCGCCGTATCACCACACATAAAGCTGTGCATTACCTTGGCAGAAGCCTTCCCCTTGTAAAATGGCTGCGCTAGGGCCGCATGGTGACACGCGAAAATATCAAATGCGATTTGGCCATTGTCGGCGGCGGGCTTGCCGGCGGGCTCATCGCGCTTGCCCTGGCAAAAATGCGGCCCGAATTGAAAATCGTCCTGATTGAACAAGGCGACAGCTTTGGCGGCAACCATATTTGGAGCTTTTTTGCGAGCGACATATTGCCTGAACATCGATGGCTGACTGCGCCATTGGTGACTTATGGCTGGTCGGGTTATGACGTCAAATTTCCCGGGCACAGCCGCACGCTCGACAATATTTATTACACGATTGAATCCGAACGGCTTGACTGGGTGCTGCGCAAAAACCTGCCTGCATCATCATTGATGCTTGGCCGTGAAGTAAAGGCAGTATCCCCTCGGCTTGTGGTTCTCGATGGCGCGCAGCGTATTAACGCCGGCGGCGTGATCGACGCGCGGGGCGCGGGTGACCTGAACCATCTCGATTGCGGTTGGCAGAAATTTACCGGCCAGCTGATGCAATTGTCAGAGCCGCACAATCTTACAAAACCCATCGTCATGGACGCGACCGTCGACCAGCATGATGGCTATCGCTTCGTCTATGTCCTGCCCTTTGGGATGGACAAGCTGTTTGTCGAAGACACGTATTACAGCGACAAGCCCGATTTGGACCCGCGTGTCCTGCGTCAACGGATTGCGGCTTATGCCGATGAACAAGGCTGGAAAGTCGAGCGCGTCTTGCGGGAAGAAAATGGCGTCTTGCCCGTCGTAATGGGCGGCGATCTGGAAAGCTATTGGGCCAGTGGCAGTGGCCGCACGGCAAAGGCCGGCGCGCGCGGTGCATTTTTTCAGTCGGTGACCAGCTATTCCCTGCCCGATGCTGTGCGCAATGCGATCTTCATTGCAGAGCAGCCCGATCTTGACGGCGACAAGCTCAATCTTGTTCTGCGCCAGCGTGCGCAGGACCATTGGGACAAGGGCAGATTTTTCCGGATACTCAACCGGATGCTGTTCCGCGGTGCCGAAGGCCGCGACCGATATAAAATATTAGAACGTTTCTACAGGCTAAAACCCGGATTGATTGAACGCTTTTATGCTGGGAATAGCACCAATAGTGACAAGGCGCGCATCCTGATTGGCAAGCCGCCCATTCCCATAGGGAAAGCCATCACCGCGATCCGGAGCAAGAAGAAATGAGCAGGACTCTAGCACTTTTCGTCATCCCGAACTTGTTTCGGGATAACAAAATGGGGTCGCCTGTTATCCTGAAACACGTTCAGGATGACGCACTTTTGGGACACAATATATGACGAAGACAGCAGCGATTATTGGTGCCGGATTTGGCGGACTTGCGCTTGCAATGCGGCTTCAATCTGCAGGCATCTCCACGACGATTATCGAAGCGCGCGATAAGCCCGGTGGCCGCGGCTATTATTGGGAAAAAGACGGCTTTACCTTCGACGGTGGCCCAACGGTCATCACCGACCCGCCATGTCTCGAAGAATTATGGTCGCTGTCCGGCCATAAAATGTCGGACGACGTTGAATTGATGCCCGTTTTCCCGTTCTACCGGTTGAACTGGCCCGATGGCACGAATTTCGATTATTCGAACGACGCACCCGGGCTGAAAGCGGAAATCGAAAAGCTGAACCCCGACGATGTCGAGGGGTATCGCAAATTCCTCGAATATTCGAAGGGTGTGTTCAAAGAGGGCTATCAAAAGCTCGGTTCCGTCGCATTCCTTGACTTCGCATCAATGATAAAGGCCGCGCCAGCGCTGATGAAGTATCAGGCATGGCGCTCGGTTTATTCGATCGTTTCGTCGTATGTGAAAGATGAAAAGCTGCGCGAAGCTTTGTCATTCCACACATTGCTCGTCGGCGGAAACCCGATGAGCACCAGCGCGATCTACGCGCTCATCCACACCATCGAAAAAGAGGGCGGTGTCTGGTTTGCCAAGGGCGGTACCAACCGGCTTGTCGCCGCAATGGTGACGCATTTTGAGCGGCTCGGCGGGACGATCCGTTTGGGCGATCCGGTGGAAGAAATCGAAACACGCGGTGACAAGGTCATTGGCGTGCGCACGAAATCGGGCTGGCGTATGGACTGCGACATGGCGGCGTCCAATGGCGACCTGATGCACACGTACAAGGATTTGTTGACCAGCAACAAACGCGGCGAACGCGCAACCAAATCGCTGCGGCGCAAAAGCTGGTCGCCGTCACTTTTCGTGCTTCACCTTGGCATCAAGGGCACATGGCCAGGCATTCCGCACCATATGATCCTGTTTGGCCCGCGCTACAAAGGCCTGCTGGACGACATTTATAAAAACGGTGTCCTTCCGCAGGATTTCTCGCTGTATCTGCACCATCCAACCGTCACTGACCCAAGCCTAGCGCCCGAAGGATGCTCGACATTTTATGTCCTCGCGCCTGTCGCGCATATGGGCAAAGCGCCGCTCGATTGGGATGGCGATGTTGGTGAAGCGTTGAAGGAACGGATTTTGGATGAGCTTGAGCGCCGTCTGATCCCTGATATCCGCAGCCGGATCATGACCCAGTTCCATTACACACCGGCCGATTTTGGCCGCGACCTTTCGGCGCATTTGGGCAGCGCGTTCAGCCTTGAACCCGTTTTGTGGCAGTCGGCCTATATGCGTGCGCACAACCGCGATGATGCGATACACAATCTGTATTTCGTTGGCGCAGGCACGCACCCCGGCGCTGGCATCCCCGGCGTTGTCGGCAGTGCAAAGGCAACGGCCGCATTAATGCTGGAGGACGCACATAAGTGAAACGGCTCGCGGTCTATTGCGGTTCGGCTACGCCCGATAACCCCATTTATATCGATGCGGCGCGCAGCGTCGGTAAGATGCTGGCGGAACGCGGCATTGGCGTCGTCTATGGCGGCGGCCGATTGGGCCTGATGGGCGCCGTTGCCGACAGCGCGCTTGCGGCTGGCGGCGAAGTGATTGGCATCATCCCCGAAGCACTGGTCGGCGCTGAAGTCGCGCACAAGGGCTGCACCGAACTGCACGTCGTTTCGGGTATGCACGAACGCAAGGCGCGCTTTACCGACCTGTCCGATGGTTTCATCACCATTCCCGGCGGTGTCGGGACGATGGACGAATTGTGGGAAGCGATCAGCTGGTCGCAGCTTGGCTATCATCAAAAACCCGTCGGCGTTTTGAACATTGCGGGTTTTTATGATCAGCTTATCGCGTTCAACCAGAATATGATCGATGTCGGCTTTATCCGGCCGCAACATGCGGGCATCATGATCGTCGATGACACGCTGGACGGCTTGCTGGACAAAATGGCTGTCTATGTGCCGCACAAGACTATCTTCCAGATGAAAGCTGACGATTTGTGAACCAAGCCGCCATCAGCCCTTGCACAGATTTTTGCCGTGGCTGATTTTGATCGCCCTGCCCTTGTTCAATTTGCGCAGGACAGCATATCGCGGGGATCAAAGTCCTTCCGTTTCGCCAGCCGGTTGTTTGACCGGACCACGCGGGAGCGGGTTTGGCTGCTCTATGCATGGTGCCGCAAATGCGATGATATGGCCGATGGTCAGGACCATGGCGGCGCGATGGCAGCGGTCACCGATCCGCAGGAAAGCCTTGCCGCCATTCGCACGCTGACCGCAAAAGCGCTGGCGGGCATGCCCACGGGTGAGCCTGCGTTTGACTGCCTCGGCGTTGTCGCGCGGGAGTGCGGCATAACGGCGCGCATGGCGGAGGATGTCATTGAGGGCTTCGCACTGGATGCCGCAGACTGGCACCCCCGCCGCGAAAGCGACCTGTACCAATATTGCTACCATGTTGCGGGCGCCGTGGGCGTGATGATGGCCGTGGTGATGGGCGTTCCGGCGGATGATGACGCTACGCTCGACCGCGCCTGCGACCTTGGCCTCGCCTTTCAACTCGCCAATATCGCGCGGGATATTGCCGAAGATGACGCCGCCGGACGCTGCTATTTGCCCGACGACTGGCTAGCGACGCTCGATATCGGGCCGGGCGAGCATATGAAGCCGCATAACCGCAAGAAACTGGCGCTGATGGGCCGTTGGCTCGCGGATGAGGCGGAGCAATATGAAGCGTCGGCACGCGTCGGGGCAGCGCGTCTGCCGCTGCGTGCACGCTGGGCGGTGCTATCCGCCGCAGGTATTTATGGCGAGATCGCCCACAAAGTCCGCGCCGCCGATAGCCACGCATGGGACCAACGTATTTTCACCAGCCGCCCCGAAAAGTTTCGCTGGGTGCGCAAGGCGTTTGTCGATGCTGTTGCGAACAACCCGCGTGATATGGACCGTGCGGCATTGTGGACGCGGGCGCGGGTTTAGCAGCGCGGGCTTTGTGGCGCTCAATTAGCCGAACGCACCTACCCCCAATTCGTCATCCTGAACTTGTTTCAGGATAACGGGCGACGTTGCATGTTATGCTGAAACAAGTTCAGCATGACGACCTTTTGGGGGCGGACCCCAAACCAACTTCAAACGGACGGATTTAACAACCGCGCCGCACGCCCCGACAAGCGCTCGACCACGGCGTCATGTATCCCCGGCGCGCAGCAGATCAGGCCGAAATCCAATGGCTTGCGCTTATTATATAATATCGGTCCGCCAAGCGCATCGGTCACGACGGCGCCTGCTTCCTGCGCGACGAGGTGCGCAGCGGCGATGTCCCATTCATGGCCCCAGCGCAGCGTCGCGACCAAGTCAGCGCGGTCACAGGCAACCATCGTCATCCGCATCGCGATGCTGTTGGGCTTGGTCACCGTGACAAGGTCCGCATCGAGCCGTGGCAATTCATCGGCGGGCACGCGTGATCCATTAAAATCCAATCGTGTGCTGCCCGACAGTGGCGCATTGTTGCACGTCACGCCTTCACCGCGCGCCGCAACCCAGATTTTGTCTTCGGCTGGCGCAGCCATCACCGCAAATATCGGAATACCATCGGCCACCAAGGCAACCGACACGCACCATCCGCTGCGTCCACGCACATAATCGCGCGTGCCATCAATGGGATCGACCAGCCACAACAGCCGCGCATCTAGCCGCTTTGGGTCATCGAGCGTCTCTTCGGACAGCCATGCCGCCTCCGGCAAAATCGCCTGCAAACGCGTCGTCAGCAACGCGTCGACGGCCATGTCGATGTCGCTCACGAAATTGTCGCGGCTCTTTTCCCATACCTTCGCATCGGGCACTGCGCCATCGCGCCAGCTGGCGAACGCCAACGCCGCAGCTTCCTGCGTGGCTGCGATTACGGCGTCTCTATCCAGTTGGCGTTCAGGCACCTGCGATCATCATGCCGTCGATCCGCAAGGTGGGCACGTTGATGCTGCGGATCCATTCCAGATCGTTCGCGGCGGTCATTGCTGCAAACATATCCTTCAAATTGCCGGCAATGGTAAATTCGCTCACGGGTCCGGCAATTTCGCCGTTGATGATCAGGAAACCGGCGGCACCGCGGCTGTAATCGCCCGTCACCGGATTAACGCCCTGTCCGGCCAGTTCGTGCACATAGACGCCATGTTTGATGTCGGCGATCAGTTCGGCAACGCTGACACTGCCGCCTTCCAAATGTACGTTGGATGGGCTGACGCCCGGCGCGCCGCTGACGCCGCGACTCGCATGGCCGGTGGGTTCTAATCCCAATTGCCGCGCCGATGCGCTTTCCATCAACCAGCCGGTCAAAACGCCATTTTCGATAATCGCACGGCGCGCGGTGGGCAGGCCTTCGCCATCAAAGGCGCGCGACCCAAGCCCGCGCTGCACATGCGGATTGTCGATGATGGATATGCCGCTGTCGAACAATTGCGCGCCGAGCGATTCCAGCAGGAAGCTTGTTTTGCGGGCAATGGCCGACCCGCTGATCCCGCCCAGCAAATGCCCGACAAAGGAACTGCCCACGCGCGGGTCAAAGACCACGGGCATCTGTCCGCTTTTGATGGTGCCGGGGTTCAACCGTTTCACTGCGCGTTCACCGGCGCGTGTGCCAACGCTGGCGGGGCTGGCGAGATCGGCAAGATGCCGGGCCGAACGCCAGTCATAATCGCGTTCCTTGGCGTCGCCATCACCCGATAGCACGCTGGCCGATATGCCATAGCCTGATCCCGCCTTTACGCCTGCAAAGCCATGGCTGGTGGCGAGCGCAAAGATCGAACGCGAGGCGCTTGCGCCCGCGCCTTCGCTGTTGGTCACACCGGGAACGGCGCGTGCGGCGTCTTCGCATTCAAGCGCCGCTGCGCGAAGCTGTGCCGGATCGGGGTCTTGGCCATCATCGCCGTCGAAGTCCGGAATTGCTCCGGTGAGCAGCCGGTCGTGCGGTGCGAGGCCCGCATATTGGTCTTCGGGTGCTTCCTTCGCCATATCGATCGCGCGCGCCACCAGACCGGCCAAAATATCGGGGTTCATATTGGACGATGAAATTGTTGCCGATCGCTGGCCGACAAAAACCCGCAAGCCAATATCTTCGCCTTCGGATCGGGCGACATCCTCTAACTGGCCCAGCCGCACCTGAACGTCCGTTGATGCGTCACACACATAAACGGCATCAGCGGCATCGGCACCGGCTTTAATGGCTTGGGAAACGAGATTATGCGCGCGATCAAGCGCTTCTTGAGGTTTAAGCATGATTCCCGCTTAGGCGCGGGCCGTTACAGCGTCAATCAAGCGGCGGTCAAAATACCGTAAACAATACCGCTAAAAATGCCGGAATGGCCACGGCAGCAGCCCAAAGCTTCAGCCGGTCCGCGACATAATGCGTCTTCAGACCGTCGCCATTGTATGCAGCGGCATCCAGTGCCTGCCAGCGGCGCTCCATATTGCGGCATGGCGGAATGACCACAGCCACAAAGAGGACCAAGACAAAATAAGGAAAAATCGACGTGCCACGCGATTCAATGGTGGGCGTCACCAAGAATATCAGTGCCAATGTGTAGACCACCAGCGCAAAGGCGACATGGTCGGACATACGTTTTGAATAGCTTTTATAGCTGCGCAATTGCGCCTGTTTGGCTTTTGCCATTTTTCTGCTCTCCTCTTCCCATCACAAGACTGTCATCTTTGGGAATAGGTTTCAAGCATATTTAATATGGGTCAGGGCAGCCCCAAAATCTTGTGGTTTTGCAGGGATAAGCGCCATTTTGGGCGGTCCATGACGAAGCGCGTGGCTTCCTCTACGCTGGCGGCATTTAGCTCGGCATGGCCTTTATCCATGGGCTGGATGAGGAAATGGGCAAATTGCCATCCCTCCATGCGGTCCAAATCACTCGCCAATTGCGGCCAGACGAGTTTCAGTTCATCGCCTTGATGTTGGATCACGTCGGACCCCGCCTTGGGGCTGATGCAGACCCAATCGATGCCGGGGTGAACCGCGATAGTGCCGTTGCTTTCAATGGCGATCTGAAACCCGTGCGCATGCAATGCGTCGACAATCGCATCATCGACCTGCAACATGGGTTCGCCGCCCGTGATCACGACATAGCGCGATTGCGTGCCATCGCCCCACAAAGCCGCGACCTTTGCAGAAAGGTCAGCCGCGTCATAACGGCCGCCATTTTCGCCGTTCATGCCGACAAAATCCGTATCGCAAAATTGGCAGATGGCCGAACTGCGGTCTTCTTCGCGACCCGTCCACAAATTGCATCCGGCAAAGCGCAGGAACACCGCACGGCGGCCCGCATGAACGCCCTCGCCCTGAAGCGTCAGGAAAATCTCTTTAACCGCGTAGCTCATGCGTAGATGGTGGGATCGGGCAATCCCGCATCGGCAAAGCCCTTGGCGCGCAAGCGGCAGCTGTCACAGCGGCCACAGGCTTTGTTATCGGGCGTCGGATCGTAGCAGGACCAGCTCATGCCCGCATCAAGGCCAAGCCGCGCCGCTTGCGTGGCGATATCGGCCTTGCTCATGTGCAGCAACGGCGTGTGGACGCTGAAATGATCGCCCTCAACGCCCGCCTTGGTGGCCAAATTGGCCATGCCTTCAAAGGCGCGGATGAATTCCGGGCGGCAATCGGGATAGCCCGAATAATCGAGCGCATTCACGCCAATCCACAAATCCCGTGCGCCGCGTGCTTCGGCAAGACCAAGGCATAAGGACAGGAATATCGTGTTGCGCGCAGGCACATAGGTCACCGGGATGGCGTTTTCTTCAACGCCCTCTTTGGGAACAGCAATGTCCGCGGTTAGCGCGGAGCCGCCAAAGCGCGTCAGATCAAGCGGCAGGACGATATGTTCAATCGCCCCCAAATGCGCGGCGATGGTCGCTGCACTGTCGAGTTCAATCCTGTGCCGCTGATTATAGTCAATGGTCAGCGCGATCAGGTCATAGCCCGCCTCGCGCGCCAAGCCGGCAACAACCATTGAATCGAGGCCACCGGACAACAGAACGATGGCAGATTTGGATTTTGCGGTCATGGCGAGAGGTCTCTGTATTCAGAGAGAAGAAAAGTGGTGCACCCGGAGCGATTCGAACGCCCGGCCCTCAGATTCGTAGTCTGATGCTCTATCCAGCTGAGCTACGGGTGCACTGGAAGGCGGCTATTAGGGTGGTGCCTTCCGTTGTGCAATAGCTAATTGAACCTCAAAGCTGCTTGCAGGTCGATTTTCTGCGGATGGCATCAATCGTTGGAAAGTCTGCCGCGTCCGTCATCAGAATGCGAATGAGAGCTAATCCTTTATCATAACGCAACGCCACGGGTTCATAGCCCTTTGGGACAGCCATACCCTTTCGAATCAAGGCAAGGCGCGCCGATTTACCGCCGGTATCACGATCACTGCGGACGGCCGCGACATCGGTGCGGGCGTCGAATATACTGATCGACCAATAATGGTCAGGCACGGGTTCAATGTCGAGCAACACGGGGCCATTGGCCAAATCAAAAACGCATGTTGAATAGGATAAATCCGGAC
>NZ_JBIIMC010000019.1:0-42521 GCF_044338195.1 Sphingorhabdus sp.
TTTTCCCCGGTAAGGTCGTAAGGGTGGAAAGCCTGCGCCCAGGCCTGACACATCCCGGCAAGGATTGGGAGATTGAGCGATGGCTGGAACACCTTGAAACTGCCGCCGAACCTGAAATGATTGCTTTGGACGGCACAGTTGCATGCTGGCGCCATAGGCAAGTGCGCTATATGTCGGCCTGGCCCAACCAAGAAGTTGCACACGCCGTTCTAGCGCGCGCAGCCAAAGATGCCGGCCTTGCCACGCACGCTTTGCCTGAAGGACTCAGGCTACGTCGGGCTGGAAATAAGACTTTTATCTTCAACTATAGTAAAGAAACGGTTCACTTGCCGGACACCGTAACTGGGGATTTACTGCTAGGCCAAAGAACCCTTCCCCCGGCCGATGTATCGATACTCAAAGCCAACTAAGTCCTTTGCCAGCTCACCAATCTTCATCGCTTGACCATATCGTTGCTACAGGGTGTAGATAGATCTCCGGATCTAAATCTGCCGAGAAGGAAAAAATGTTTATCAAGCGTAAGATAACTGGAGAGACGCAGTGAAAGTAGATCTCTCAACCACAATAGACCTTCCGGCCGAGGCTGTCTGGGCGGAAGTGCAGACTGCGCCCTTACTGATGCACATTGCGTGGCCGCTAATGCGGTTTGTGCCAGTAGGTAAAGAGCCGCTTAACGCATTCAAAGATGGTGGCCGCTATCTTATGAAACTGCGCCTTTTCGGGTTCCTGCCGTTTGGAACGCAATGGATCGTAACCTCGCTGCACGAAGCTGAAAACGGCACATGGCCCAAGCGCCTTCGCGACGACGGCCACAGCGCGATGATCAGGAAATGGGATCATTGGATTACGGTTGCGCCAAATCCAGATGGTGGCACCGATTACCGAGATGAAGTCGAGATTTGGGCAGGTGTGCTGACCCCTTTTGTTTGGATCTTCGCGCAACTTTTCTACCGACATCGGCAGCGACGCTGGCGTGGGCTTGCGGCAACGTTGCATACCCGCCGTCTGATCAAACATGAGATGTCAGACTTCGAGAAAGCCTGCTCAGAAGGCGATAGGGACCCCGCATGGCGAGCACTCGAACGCGCACATATCATCTCGCAGCCCTTTCTTGGGCCTCATCTTGGCAATCACCGGGCAATGCTGAGATATGCAATCGAGCAGCGCGATTGGCGTGAAGTTACGGGGCAGCTAGTCAGACTTGCTCTTGCGCCACTAGGCGCGCTGACTGGACGTATTCCTATCGGCAACACTGGACGGTCGAACGTCAGTGCGTTTCAGCAAATGCCTATTCCAGATGATTTGCGCCGCGCAATCGAACGCAAGCTACCATGATGAACAATGGACGGCTTTTCGAAAATAATCACTGAGAGCCGCCTATCAGCATCCACCCACTTTCGATCATCTGTCTTTATAAAATTGTGTCTGCTTTTAGTTGTTTCAACCAGCATCGAGAATGTCTGCAACTGGGCGCAAAGCAGACATGGCGATGCTAACAAGGTACCGCTTTAATCGCTGTTTCAAAACACCATCCGCAACGGCTTTGCTTATATCGGCCTATCGAAGCCACGCTACAAACGCTTTGAAGGGCTGGCGCTCGATCAGAAGTTGAAAGACGCCGACAGCGAACCCTGGTGCGGGATCCAGATCATTGATCTGGCCAAGGGCACCTGCGCCGAATGGTTCCGCATTGATGGCGCGGTCAAAGAGCTCTTTGACGTCGCCGTCATCACCGGCCATGCCTGCCCCATGTCCATCGGCCCCAGCGCACCCGAAATTATCAAGTTCGTCACACACGCTGCTTAAGCGGCAATGGTCGCCTAGCATCAGCCGGTGGCGACCAGATCAGATTTGCGTCGCTGTTCCCGCAACGGTGTACAGCGTCACCAAAATTCCGGCTATCAGCCCGCCCGAACGATAGCTGCCCGTGCGTTGCCATGTGAATGTCGCGATGATGGCGATGGCAATCAGCACAGGCACGAACTGGATCGCAATGACGGTGCTGAGCGGATCAAATGCGGTAATCAGCGATCCGCTCATGAACAGCAGGCCGTAAATGACGCTCAACAAGACAATGAAGCCCGTTATGAGCGTGCATATTGCCGCCATGTAACGACGCCTGTCGCTGTCGCTGCGCACTGTCGCATTGGCCAGTGATTTGGTTGTGACCAGAAAGGCGAGGGTAAGCGGCACGACGTAGATCGCGGCAATCCCCCACTGGCTGGCGCTTGGTAACTTGACCGCGACGACCCAAAGCCGAAAATCTGTTAGGAACAATATATCGACGAGCCATAGCGCGGCATAGCCAGCTGCGACCGTCGCCAGAGCCAACAATATGGATTTAAACCATTCGGATTGATGCGTGGCAATGCGGCGTCCAGACAAGCGACCAATCAAAAGGCTCACACCAGCGCTGGTCACAGCCCAAAGGGTAATTTGCGTCGTCACCGCCTGCGGGAGCCATTGCGATGCCGGAAGAAGAAGATAGGCGGCAATGAACGTCGGAAAGAATAACAGAGCAGGAAGCGAGGTGCTTAATGCGAAGCCTTTCCACCACGCGCCATCGCGTTCTGCCGATGCAGGGACCGCTGTGCCTTTGACCGAAGCGAAGAACGGCAATCGGACAAGCGCATCAAACGCACCGAGCATGATCATCACAAATCCGATAAGGCCAATGCCCGTGCCAAATTCTTTCCAGTACCAAATTTGATCGCTTGCCGGCCTGGGTGTGCCACCGGTCAGTGTGGCGCCAAACCAATCAATCGCGTTTCCAATGGCTGCCGTGGACGCATGGTCACCGGGATGGGTTGTTGCCGGCTGATAAAGCTTGCGCGCGGTCCCGTCCGCAACGCTGCCATATAAACGATTTTCGACAACGGGGGCCTTCGTGCCAAACAATTTTTGCAGCTTGCTGCTTGTCGCAACATCCTGCGCACGGGCAACGCCCCACATCAAATTCGAAAACTCGTCATAGCGGCTGAAAACCACCGCAGCATTGCGTGGCCAATTGGGCGATCCTTCCTGCGCGAAAGGCGCGCCGGTGGATGATCCCTCAAGCACCATCGACGCATAGTCGTTGGGCATGGCCGCGGCCGCAGCAAGCACCGTCCAGCCGCCCATGCTGTGTCCTTCCAGCCCGATTTGATCAACATCGACCATCGGCAAGGACCGCAAATATTTCAAACCATCAGGGCCGCCAAAGCCATTTGAGAATGCGGGCCCCTGACTATAGCCATGGCCTGTTTGATCAAGGGACAAAACCACATAGCCTCTGCGGGCAAATTCAATGGCAAAACCGTCCTGCGTCTCGCGCGAGTTGATGTAACCGTGGACCGCAACTATGCCCGGCGCGGGTGTCGCTGGCGTAGCATTTTTGGGGACATAGAGCAAAGCGCTCATGACTGTCCCATTGGTGCCTTTAAACCGTATGTCGCGCACGATTGTGCCATCCGCCGTACGAACGCTTTGGGCGAGAAACGCCCCTGCCAGAACGATAGCCAATCCAATCAGGATCAACCACCAGCGGGGTTTTGTGTGTATGTTGTGGCCCATGTCTTCATCTGTGACTGACATTCGCAATACCCCCCGCCCGAATGTGCTTTTCCAGACTGCGCATAAGGTAAAATGAGATAAAAAAGCCCGCCGCTGCACTGGGCAGGGCGGACTTGATGTTTTTTCCGGAAAAAGACTCTTACTTGTCTTCTTCCTTCGTTTCATCCGCATCGGCATCAGCGGTTGCGTCGGCAGCTTCGCCTGCTGCTTCTGCAGTGGCGTCAGCTGCACCTTCAGCAGCCATCATGGCATTTTCTGCGCCAGCTTCAGCAGCTTCGCCCGTTGTTTCGGCTGCTTCTGCGGTTTCTTCAGCTGCCTTTTCGCCAGCTTCGCCGCATGCAGCGAGCGAAATTGTGAATGCGAGGGCGGCAACAGTTGCGACAACTTTCTTCATATTGGTTCTCCTCAGTCCCATAAACTCTATTGGGTATTGAGGGGTAACGGATGAAGGCCTGCATAGGCAACTATTTTTCCGTTCCCCGCGAAATCCCCCATTGGCGGGCGACGGTGTAGCCAAGATAGCCTGTACCAAATAGCGCGTATAATGGCTCTGGCAGGCCGTTGAGATAGGCATTCATGCCCGCGGCGATGTTGGCGGCGGTCTCGGGCTGGATGGCGGAAATCAGCCCCATCGGAATAGCCCAAAGCAGCATGGCATACATGACGTATAAAAAGCTTGGCCGCGCTCTGCTTGTCCATGGGTCCGCCGATTGCGCTTCGGCCAAGATGCCCGACAGCTGCGTCTTTATATTCTCGAGCTCCTGACTGCCCTGTAATTTAAGCAGTTCAAGCTTGGCGGTATCCCGCGCCTTCGGATCGGGAATGATTTTGTCGATGATGCTGGCAATTGGCCCAATTAATCCGTCAACAAGTGCCATAATGAAATCCTTTTTTTATCCAATACGGTTCGATAACCAGCCATACAGAAAGGCTTCCTGCGATGGCCGCGCTTCGGCCAACCGGACATAATGGGCGCCCTGCAGCGCATCCATTGCCTTCAGCAGAACATTTTCTGCGGCGCGTCCACGTGTGTCGAAAAAGGCAGACAGCGCCGACAAAGTTGCCGCACCCATTTTGCGATCCACCACAATATCCGCATAGTCGCGCCCATTCCGGTTCAATGCGTTCAACGCGCGTTGCAGAAATCCTGTTGCCGTTCCGGTGCCCATATTGACGCCGGTATCAAACAATTCCGCCGCCAATTTGGCCGCAATTGCGGCGACATCGGCAAAGCCGGGTGCGTCCCAATATATGCGTTTATAAATGGCTGCGGCTTCGGCCCGGGGCAGCTGGGTCATCTTATCATGATAGCCGTGCCGACGCGCCACCGCCTCAGTAATGCCCCAACGGGTCGGGCCGCCTCTGTCCGCCGGATGATGTACATAGTCGCCTTCGCGGGCAATCAGCTCATCAATCAGATCGTCAATATGTACCATTGTCGTCGAGTCCTCACTTTCGCAACAATAATAACCAATATGGTTATTTGTAGGAAAGTGAAAAACGCAAAGCCGCAGCGCTGGCGCGTTGCGGGCATATTTGATGAATATTTTTTGGAATAATTGGTCGGGACGACAGGATTCGAACCTGCGACCCCCACACCCCCAGTGTGATGCGCTACCAGGCTGCGCTACGTCCCGACCGCCAAAGACCTCGCCGAGGCCAGTGGAAGCGCGCCTATATGGCGCTGGTTTCCTAAAAGCAAGCGCGGTTTGGACGCTTTGACGTTGCGTCCGATGGGTGCAGGTGATAATCGCGCCCGATTGTTCAGGACCGCGCCTGCATTGGGCGCCTTTTTTAAAATGTGAGGTTTCCGATGGAGTTTGTTATCTTGAGCGCTGCAGCTGGTGGCGCGGGTGGTTCGGCATTTTTTGTGCAGCTGTTCCCACTGCTTTTGATCTTCGTCGTTTTCTACATGTTTCTCATTCGCCCGCAGCAAAAGCGCGCCAAGGAGCATGAGGCTAAAATCAACGCGGTGCAGAAGAATGATGAAGTCGTTACAGCAGGCGGCCTGATGGGCAAGGTAACGAAAGTTGCTGATGACTATGTCGAAGTCGAAATCGCGCCAAATGTGCGGGTGAAGGCGGTTAAATCCACCATCGCCAATGTCCAGCCGCGCGGCGCCAAGGCTGCTAACGATTAATCGCTGGGGTTGAACAGCCGTTCTGCCGACCCCAAATTCCGTTTTCCCAGTTCGTTCGGACCCAGCCTATGCTTGATTTCCCCCGTTGGCGCGTATGGATGCTCAACACCCTGATTATTCTGGGTGTGCTTTTTGCCATACCAAGCGTGTTGCCTACCCACATCAGGGCGCAGCTCGCGCAATTTGTGCCGACGCCGACCATCAACCTTGGGCTCGACCTTGCGGGTGGTAGCCACATTCTGCTTGAGGCCGACACCTCGCAGCTTGCCGAAACGCGGTTGGAAGCTTTGGAAGATAGCGTCAGAACGGCAATGCGCCGCGCCGAACCGCGGATTGCGATTTCGGATGTGTCGCGTGCCAACGGGCAATTGAGCTTCACCGTCGATAGCCCCGCGCAAATCGACGCAGCCCGCGAGGCGCTGTTGCCGCTGACCAGCAATGCGACCGGCAGCCGCGACTGGAACATCGGCGTGAACGACGGCAACCGCATGATCCTGACGCCAGCGGGCGCGGGCGATGAAACCGCTCTCGACCAAGCCATGGACACGGCGAAGGATGTTATCGATCGCCGCATCAACGCCTTGGGCACGCTTGAGCCGACGATCATTCGTCAGGGTGAAAATCGCATCGTCGTTCAGGTCCCCGGATTGGATGATCCAGAGGCGCTGAAGGCGTTGATTGGTAAGACGGCCAAGCTTGAGTTCAAACTTGTCGATGAACAAGCCGATCCCGATCAGACCGCGCAGGGCAAGGCCCGCGTTGGTAGCCAAGTTCTGCCCTATCCCGATAACCCCTCCGGTCTGCCGTACATTGCCGTGCGCCGGTTGGGCGGCATTTCGGGCGACAAGCTGGTGAAGGCAGACCCGACATTCGACTCGCAGACAAATGAGCCAGCGGTCACCATTCAGTTCGATAGCGAAGGCGGGCAGAAATTTGCCCGTATGACGCAGCAGAATGTCAACAAGCTGTTCGCTATCGTGTTGGACGGACAGGTGATTTCCGCGCCGCAAATTCGTGAGCCCATTTTTGGTGGTGTCTCGCAGATTTCTGGAAGCTTCACGACGGAAAGTGCGAACGCGCTGTCCATCTCGCTGCGGTCGGGCGCATTGCCCGTTGACCTGAAGATTGTTGAGGAACGTTCGGTTGGCCCGGATTTGGGTGCCGACTCCATTCGTCGCGGCATTTTGGCCGCGGTTATCGGCACCACTGCAATTCTGGTGCTGATGTTCCTCGTTTATGGTCGCTTCGGCATGTATGCCAACGTCGCGTTGATCATCAACGTCGCCATGATCCTTGGCGTGATGGCATTTGCCAATGCAACGCTGACGCTGCCGGGTATTGCGGGCTTCGTTCTGACCATTGGTGCTGCGGTTGACGCAAACGTGCTGATCAACGAACGTATCCGCGAAGAATTGAAACGGGGCCGCCGTGTCGTGCAGGCGATTGAATTTGGCTATAAAGAAGCCAGCCGCGCCATTTTCGACGCGAACAGCACCAACGTCATTGCCGCGGTATTGCTGTTCATTTTTGGCTCCGGACCCATTCGCGGTTTCGCAGTGGTATTGATGATCGGGATCGTCACATCGGTTTTCACCGCAGTTACCATCACGCGCATGTGGGTCTCACGCTGGGTGAAACGCACGCGTCCCCATGAACTGACGATTTGAGGATATTGACATGAAACTGCTCAAAGTCGTTCCTGACGATACAAATATCGATTTCCTGAAATGGCGGACCTGGGCCTTTGGCATCAGCCTGTTGCTCATGGTCGCTTCGGTTGGTTTGGTGGCCACAAAGGGCCTGAACTTTGGCGTCGATTTTATCGGCGGCCAAATGATCCGCGCGACATTCACGGAGAGCACCTCCGCGCCGGTCGGCGAGCTGCGCGAAACGGTTGCGAAGCTCGGCTACGGCGATCCGACCATTCAGCGGTTTGGCGCTGAAAATCAGGTCTCGATCCGCATGAAATTGCCGGAAGGCGCCGATAAGAATCCTGAGCTTGCCAATGCCATGGCGACAAAGATCACCGATACATTGAAAGCAGGTCACCCCGACGTCCGCATTGACGGTGTGGATTCGGTGTCCGGTAAGGTGTCGGAGGAATTGTTCAGCAAGGGTATCCTCGCGCTGCTCGCGGCGATGGCTGGTGTATCGATTTACATCTGGTTCCGCTTCGAATGGCAGTTCGGCGTGGGTGCCATTTGGTCTCTTGTCCACGACGTTACGCTCACCTTCGGCCTGTTTGCGCTGACGGGTTGGGAGTTCGACCTGAACATCATCGCGGCCCTGCTGACGATCATCGGTTATTCGTTGAACGATACCGTGGTTGTGTATGACCGTATTCGCGAAAATCTGATGAAATTCCGCAAGATGGAAATGGCATCGCTCTTGAACCTTTCGGTCAACGAAACATTGTCGCGTACGGTCATGACCAGCGTGTCGATCTCGCTGCCGTTGATCGTGCTCGTGTTGTTCGGGCCAGACGTTATTTTCGGGTTCAGCGCGGCGATGGCGTTCGGTATTGTCGTCGGAACATATTCGTCGATTTATCAGGCTGCGCCAATCCTCATCTGGCTTAAGGTCGGCTCGCACAGCTTTGTGCCGTCCGATGAAGCCGGTTCAAAGGCCGAGCGCATCAGCGAAGGTTTTGAATCTTAATCCTGGTGTCCGGAAAAAGTCAGCAAGTTGGCGGGCATTCTCTTTCCACGAGAATGCCCGCACGTTCGCAGTGACATATGCTGCTGCAATCGTTCTAAAGCTTGCGGACGAGCCGTACGGCTTTTGCAATCCACGCGGGGTCTGTGACGACCTGTTGCCGTGCGCCTGCTTCCAGCGGCAGCAAATGCAGCTTGCCCGCCTCGCGCCCCAACAATCGGCCAAAGAGGAAACGGCCACCGGGGCGTGGAATCAAAACGTCGAGATTGAGCGCAGATCCAAAAGCATCGGGCTGAATCTGTTCAAGCCATAATTCGTCACCACGGCGATATTCTCCCGTTGCCGCGGCAATACGCAGGCCGACCATCGTCCCGCCCACGTTCGGCACCATGATGCGCTCTTCCTTGGTCGGCGCATGTGTGCCGTCCTCGCTTAAGATAGCTGCCACCGGCAAAAACTGCTGGTCGGGCAGGGCCACCAAATCACTCGATTCAACACCCAAGGCGTCTGCAATGCGGTTAATCCAAATCAGCGACAGCACCCGCGTCCCGGTTTCGAGCCGTCCAATGGTCTGCGCCGTCGTTGCGGGTTTGCAGCGTTCGGCCACATCGGCAAGCGTCATCCCCTTGGCCCTGCGCACATCACGAATTCGGCTTTGCATAAAATACTCCATCACCAGATAGGTTTTTTCTTTCCTACAATATTTACCACATGGCAAGGGTGATTCGCTGATGAAGCGGAGAATAAATATGCCCTCAAAGTCCCATTCAAATCGCAACCTGCCCGATCCAAGGCTATTGGCTGAGCGCGGGTTGCGCGAAAGCGGGCCAGTGACGCGAAATGCGAAAACACGCCGCACGGTGACCGTCAATCTCGCGGAATCTCCGCTTTCATGGTTGCATGCGCGCGGCCACTTGTCGGACCGGCAGATGTTGGCGGGGGAAACCTTGCGCCGCGATTATGAATTGGCGGCGCTTGGCCCGCATGTCACCATGTCTTGGGAAAATATTCCGATCGGCCGCCAAAAACGCGCTGCACCGTCTGGCTTGAACCGGACCGAGCGGATGATGACCGAAAAGGCGCGTTTTGACGACGCCTTGTCCGCGCTTGGTCCTGACCTGTCGGACATCGCGTGGCGGGTGATTTGCGTGGGCGAGAGTATGCCTGCGGCAGAACGTGAAATGTCTTGGCCTGTGCGGTCTGGAAAGCTCGTGTTGAAAATCGCGCTCGACCGGCTTGTGACCTTCTACCGGATAGCGGGTTAGGTCGCCGCTTCTTCAACCATCATGGCCAATTCGAGCCAACGCTCCTCCGCCGCATCCTTTTCGGCGCGCAGCTTTTCGGCCTTTGCCGTCAGTTCGGCAAATCGCGCCGGGTTTTTTGTGTAGAGCGTCGGCTCACCCATTTCCTTTTCTGCGGCCGCAACCTCGGCATCGATCTCGGCAATGCGGCTGGGCAGCAGATCATAGTCGCGCTGGTCTTTGTAGGTCAGCTTAACCCTTTTGACGGGCGCAGTGACGCTGTTCGCCTCTGGTCGCGCGGCGGGTTTGTCGGCTTTTTTCGCTGCGGGTTTGTCGCGTTTGTCCCGCTTGGCTTCCCAATCGGCATAACCGCCGGCAATGATATCGACATGCCCTGATCCATCGAGGCCAAGGGTGAGCGTCACCGTTCGGTCAAGGAAATCGCGGTCATGGCTGACGATCAGAACCGTACCGTCATAATCGGCAATGACTTCTTGCAGCAGATCCAACGTTTCTAGGTCGAGGTCGTTTGTGGGTTCGTCCAGCACCAGCAAATTGGCTTCACGCGCGAATTCGCGGGCCAACAAAATGCGCGATTGCTCGCCACCCGATAATGAGCCGATCCGCGCCTCAATCAATGCCGGGTCAAACAGAAACTCTTTCAAATAACCCTGAACATGTTTGCGCACGCCGCGCACATCAATCCAGTCGCTGCCATCGGCGAGCACATCGCGCACGCGCTTTTCGGGGGTCAGCAATTTGCGTTGCTGGTCGATGACGATGCCGGTCAGCGTTGGCGAAAGCGTGATGCTGCCGCTGTCGGGCTGCGTTTCACCGGTCAGGATACGGATTAAGGTCGTTTTGCCGGTGCCGTTTGCGCCGACAATGCCGATGCGGTCTCCACGCTGGATACGCAGCGTGAAATCCTTGATAATCGTCCGGTCGCCAAAGCTTTTGCCGATGCCTTCGGCGCTGATAACGGTTTTGGTTTTGCTATCGTCGCTTGCGGCGGCAAGCTTGGCAGTGCCTTGCGGGCCGATCATTGCGGCGCGTGCGGCGCGCATTTCCCAAAGCTTCGCGAGCCGTCCCTGATTGCGCTTACGCCGCGCAGTGACGCCGCGCTCAAGCCAATGTGCCTCGATCTTCAGCTTGGCATCCAGCCGGTCCGCATTGCGCGCATCTTCGGCATAGACGCGCTCGGTCCACGCATCATAACCGCCAAAGCCAATCTCATTCCGGCGCAGCAGGCCACGGTCCAGCCAGAATGTCTGCCGCGTCAGCCGCGTTAAAAACGTCCGGTCATGGCTGATGACCATGAAGGCGCCGCGATACCGCGTCAGCCAATCCTCAAGCCATTCAATCGCGGCGAGGTCCAAATGGTTGGTCGGCTCGTCCAGCAACAGCAAATCGGGTTCGCTGGCCAATGCGCGGCAAATCGCAGCGCGCCGTTTCTCACCGCCGCTTGCGGTCTTGGCTTCGCGGTCCAGATTAATGCCCAGTTGGTCCGCAATGGCGCGCACCGCATATTCAGGCGGGCCTTTTTCGCCATGAATGGCAAAATCGACGAGCCGTTCGAATGATGTCACGTCGGGGTCTTGTTCCAGCATCACGATATTTGTGCCGGGAACGACAACGCGCGTGCCTTTGTCCGCCTCGACCGAGCCAGCGACCAATTTCATCAACGTTGTCTTGCCCGCGCCATTGCGGCCAATCAGCGCAAGGCGATCACGTGCGCCAATAAACAGGTCGATATCCTGAAACAGCCAGCCGCCACCTTGTTGCAGCGCGAGATTTTCGAATGCGAAGATTGGGGGTTGGGACATATGCGCTGGCGGATAGGGGGTCGCAACGGGAATGACAATGTCGATGTTGACGATTAGCGACGCTTCCAGCACAGACGTCATATGCGCACTATTTATCTCAACGGGGCATATGTTCCCGAAATCGACGGCAAAGTATCGGTATTTGACCGGGGCTTTCTGTTTTCTGACTCGGTCTATGAAGTCGTCTCTGTGCTGGGCGGCAAGCTCGTGGATTTCGAAGGCCATGTGCAGCGGCTGGCCCGATCGCTGGGCGAACTGGGCATCAAAGGCGCGCCTGATGCCGCAGCATGGCTCACGATTTGCCGCGAGCTTGTTGCGCGCAATGCTGTAGAGGAAGGCATGATCTATTGGCAAGTCACGCGCGGCGCGCCGACGGACCGCGATTTTGTCTTCCCACCCGAAGACACAACGCCGACCGTTCTGGCCTTTAGCCAAAGCCGTGCATTGGCGGACACGCCATTGGCAAAGCGCGGCATTCGTGTGGTCACTTTGCCTGATTTGCGCTGGGGCAGGGCCGATATCAAAACGACGCAATTGCTTTACGCGTCGCTGATGAAGAATGAGGCGATTGCCCGCGGTGTCGACGATGCGTGGATGGAACGTGGCGGCGTCGTGACTGAGGGGACCGCGCAAAACGCGCATATCATTACGCATTATGGCGTGCTGGTGACGCACCCGCTGAACCGCGAAATCCTGCATGGCATCACCCGTGCAGCCGTTTTGCCAATGGTCGCGCAAACAATCGAAGAGCGGCCATTTTCGGTCGCCGAGGCGGAACAAGCGGCGGAAGCATTTGTTTCATCAGCCTCGGGTTTCGTGATGCCCGTGGTAGAAATAAATGGGAAAACCATCGGCAATGGAACGCCCGGTTCGGCAACCGTTCAGCTTCGCCAAGCCTATATCGATTGGGCACGCCAAACCGCGATATAATTGGTTGGCATCACATAGGAGCATCTTATGCGTAAAATGTTTTTTGCAGCGTTACTGGCAACCGCAGCTTTGGCATCGGGCCAAGCGATGGCGACGCAGGTCAATATCACCGCCGCAAATCCCGTCATTGATTTGACGATCACCGAATCTGTAGACACCAAGCCAGATATCGCCACCTTCTCAACGGGTGTCCAAAATATGGCACCAACAGCGACCGAGGCGGTTCGGGCGAATAATGTGCAAATGGCTTCTGTCGTTGCGCGGCTGAAGAAATTGGGCATTGCCGAACGCGATATCCAAACCACGCAGATTAGCCTCAATCAGCAATTTGACTATCGCGACGGGCAGCAGATTTTCAAAGGCTATCAGGCGTCGAACATGGTGACATCGAAACTGCGCGACCTGAAGAAATTGGGTGCGTTTTTGGATGCGCTTGCGGTCGATGGCGCGACAAGCTTCAATGGTCCGACATTCAGCATTGATGACGACAGTGCGTTTCGCGGCGCTGCCCGTGACAAGGTTTGGGCAACGGCGATGAACCGCGCACAAAACCTTGCACGAAAGGCCGGATATAATGATGTCCGCGTGTTGCGCGTTGAAGAAACCGACAGCCAAGGCGGTGGCTATCCACGGCCCATGGTCATGCGCGCGATGGATGCGTCTGAAAAGTCGACACCCATCGCGCCGGGTGCGCTAAGCGTCGCGGCAACGCTTTCCTTCACCTTTGAAATGGTGAAATAATCTTGTCGGAGGCCGGTTGTGATGATCGGCCTCCATTCATTTTACGTTCAATGCCATGGGGGTAGTGCGCAGGAATGTTGAACCGAATTTCAGTTTTTGCAGGGCTTTCCGCAATTGCGTTGCTTGCTGCCTTTCCCGCCGATGCGCGTCGCGGGGAACAGGACGATGCGCGTCAGGATATGGCGGCTGGAAAAGTGAAATCGCTGCGCGAGATCGAGGCAAGCGTTGTGCCGCGCATGCGCGGGATGCAGTATCTGGGCCCTGAATATGATCCAAGCGCGCAGGTTTACCGGTTGAAGTTCATCAACAAGGACCGCGTCATCTTCGTTGATGTAGATGCCCGAACCGGTAACATTTTACGCCAACGCTGATAGGATTTTGTGGCTGCACGTGAATCTGCTAGCCCGATTTCGACATCATAATTAATATTTGAAGGGGACAGCATGCGCATCTTGATCGTCGAAGACGAACCCACATTGGGCAAGCAACTGAAGTCCACCCTTGAAGGTGCTGGCTATGCGGTTGATTTGTCGACCGACGGCGAAGACGGCCATTATATGGGTTCGACCGAAAATTATGATGCGGTCGTTCTTGACCTTGGCTTGCCCGAAATTGACGGCCTGACGGTTCTCGATCGCTGGCGCAAGGAAGGCCGCAAATTCCCTGTTCTGGTGCTGACGGCGCGTGACAGCTGGTCCGACAAGGTTGCTGGTCTGGATGCGGGTGCCGACGATTATTTGGCCAAGCCATTCCAGACCGAAGAGCTGATCGCGCGTCTTCGTGCGCTCATCCGCCGCGCATCGGGCAATGCTTCGTCCGAGCTGACCGTTGGCGAGGTTCGCCTTGATACACGCTCGGGCCGCGTCACGCTGGGTGGCCAGCCCGTGAAATTGACCGCGCAGGAATATAAATTGCTGTCGTACCTGATGCACCACAAGGGCAAGGTTGTTTCGCGGACCGAGTTGATCGAGCATATTTATGATCAGGATTTCGACCGCGATTCCAACACGATTGAAGTGTTCGTAACGCGCATCCGCAAAAAGCTTGGCCAAGATGTGATCTCGACGATCCGCGGCCTTGGCTACAGCCTTGAGGAACCGGTCAGCTGAAACCGCCGGTCGCCATGAAAACGGCCAATCAAGCACCGACGTGGCGAAGCCAGTTTCAGAGCACGGGTTCGCTGACCCGCCGGATGATTCTGACCGCTGCGGCGTGGATTACGATTTTGTTGATCGGCGGCGGTGCCGCGCTTGACCGCGTGTTGGTCAATTCGGTCGAGCAGAATTTTGACAATCAGTTGGAATATGTTCTGACGGCGATGATTGCTTCTGCGGAAATCGGTCCCGATGGTGAAATCCGGATGAACCGCCCATTGGGCGATCAGCGTTTTCTTGAACCCAATAGCGGCCTGTATTGGCAAATTACCGGCAAGGGTGCGATGCCGTTCCCATCCCGGTCATTATGGGACCGCGCATTGAGTGCGCCGGCCAATCATAACGACCAAGCCGTTCATTTCCGGAACAGCAACGAATTTAACGACGAACCGCTGCGCATTGCCGAACGCGCGATCAAGCTGCCCGATTCCGACATCGCATGGACCTTCATGGTCGCGCAAAGCCGTGGCAGCCTTGATCGGCAAATTATCGAGCTACGGTCCGTTCTGGTAACGAGTTTTCTTTTGCTCGGTCTTGGTCTCATTATCTTGGCCGCGCTCCAGACATTTTATGGCCTATGGCCGCTGCGTGCGGTGCGCAAAGCGATTGCGCAGATGCGCAGTGGCCGCGAAAGCCGGGTTACCGATGCTTTGCCGGACGAAGTGATGCCGATGGTCAATGAACTGAACGCCTTGCTTGACCATAACGAGAAGCAGGCCGAAGAATCGCGGCGGCATGCAGGGAACTTGGCGCATGCGCTCAAGACGCCGCTCACGGTCATCATGAACAGCGCCACCGCGCAATCACCCGACCTCGCCGACACCATCATTCGCGAAGCCACGACGATGCGGCGTCAGGTGGACCACCATCTGGCGCGTGCGCGTGCCGTCGGACGGCGCGGACATAGCCATAGCCGCGCGCAAGTGTGGGACAGCCTTGAGTCCGTCGAACGCGCCGTCAGCCGCCTATATTCGCACGTCCGGCTCGACATGGCCGGCGATAAGGAAATTGCCGCGCGTGTCGAACGGCAGGATCTCGATGAAATGCTGGGCAACGTGATCGAAAACGCAGCCAAATATGGCGGCGGCAGCGTGTTTGTGACGGTCGAGGACGCGGGCGATTTTGTCGAAATGCTAATTGAGGACGATGGCAGAGGCATACCCGAGGGCGAGCGTGAGCGTTTGTTCGACCGCGGTGCGCGTCTCGATACCGGTAAGCCAGGCACGGGGCTTGGCTTGGCAATTGTTCGCGATGTTGTGGAAATTTACGGCGGGACCGTCCGCCTTGAAGAAAGCGAAGATTTGGGCGGGTTGCTCGTCCGCCTCAGGTTACCCAAAGCAACAAGCTAATCAGCTGGCGTCGCGGATCTGCTGATGGTGGCGGATGACTTCATCGATGATGAAGCGCAGGAATTTTTCGGTAAAATCCGGATCAAGCTTGGCATCGCGGGCCAGTTGCCGAAGCCGTTCAATCTGCCGTTCTTCGCGGGCAGGGTCGGCTGGCGGTAGCGCAGACTTTGCCTTAAACTCGCCCACCGCCTGCGTTATTTTAAACCGCTCAGCCAGCATGAATACAAGCGCAGCGTCGATATTGTCGATGCTTTCACGAAAGCGGGTGAGGGTCTCTTTATCGTCCATAACTGCATCCTGTGCCGATATTGACTGCAACGGACAAGAGGAAATACGCCATTTGCACTTGCCTTGCGACGCGGCTGTCGTCAGAGCGAAACGATTATGACTGCAACCATACATAAAATCGGCGGAAATCGTGCGCCATCGTTGGAACCCATGTTCAAGCTGGTCGCACCCGGAATGAACAAGGTAAACGCGGTCATTTTGGACCGTATGCAGTCTGAAATCCCGCTTATTCCTGAACTCGCCGGGCATCTTATCGCTGGCGGTGGCAAGCGGATGCGCCCGATGCTGACATTGGCGTGCGCGCAGCTTCTCGATTATCCCGGTGATCGTCATCACAAGCTTGCGGCAGCTGTCGAGTTTATTCACACCGCAACCTTGCTGCACGATGATGTTGTCGATGGCAGCGACATGCGCCGTGGCAAAACCGCCGCCAACCTCATTTTCGGCAACCCTGCCGCCGTGTTGGTCGGTGACTTCCTGTTCAGCCGCTCATTTGAGCTGATGGTCGAGGATGGATCGCTTAAGGTTCTCAAAATCTTGTCGAACGCCTCTGCTGTCATTGCCGAGGGTGAGGTCAATCAATTGACCGCCCAGCGGCAGATTTCGACGACCGAAGAGAAATATCTCGAAATCATTGGGTCGAAGACTGCTGCCTTGTTCGCAGCTGCCTGCCGGATTGCGGCGGTCGTCGCCGAAAGCGGTGACGCGCAAGAAATGTCGCTGGACGCTTATGGCCGCAATCTGGGGATCGCATTTCAATTGGTCGACGACGCGATTGACTATGTTTCCGATGGCGCAACCATGGGCAAAGACAGCGGTGACGATTTCCGCGATGGCAAGGTAACCTTGCCCGTCATTCTGGCCCATATCCGTGGCAATGCCGATGAACAGAAATTCTGGCGCGACGCGATGCTTGGCAACCGCATTTCGGATGCGGATTTGCAGCATGCGCGGACGTTGCTGCAGGCGCATAATGCGATTGATGATACGCTGGATCGCGCGCGGCATTATGGCCAACGCGCAATTGATGCGATTGCGCATTTCCCCAATGGTGAAGCCAAATCTGCGCTGACTGAGGCGGTCGAATTCGCCATTGCACGCGCATATTGATCGCACGGTCAGTGCCGATGCAGCACGGGCACAGGCGGTATTCATGATGACAGCCGGAAACCACCATGGCTGAAAAGATGTCGGACCATATGCTGCCCGTTATGGCCGTGATGCCAGACCTGTTGGCATCGTTGCGTTCATCGCCCAATGCCGTCCTGATTGCGCCCCCGGGCGCTGGCAAAACCACGATGGTCGCCCCTGCATTGTTGGACGAGCCTTATTGTGATGGCCAGATTTTGCTGTTGTCCCCACGCCGCCTCGCCGCGCGTATGGCGGCAGAACGCATATCGGAGGGGCTGGGCGAAGCCGTCGGGGGGCGGGTTGGCTACACGACACGGCTGGATAGCAAACAAGGCCCCAATAGCCGTATCTTGGTCATGACCGAGGGCATCTTCCGCAACCGCATCATCAGCGACCCGGAGCTTGTCGGCGTTTCTGCGGTGCTGTTTGACGAAGTCCATGAACGCAGCATCGACAGCGATTTTGGCCTTGCGCTTGCGCTTGAGGCACAAGCGGCATTCCGGCCCGATCTGCGTGTGCTTGCCATGTCTGCCACGTTGGATGGTTCTAGATTCTCGCAGTTGATGGGCGATGCGCCAGTCGTCGAGAGTGATGGCAAAAGATGGCCGCTGGATTTCCAATATGTCGGCCGGCGCGCTGAACAGGCAATCGAAAACGATATCGTGCGCGCGGTGCGGCTGGCGCTGTCCGAGGAAGAGGGCGATATTCTGGTTTTCTTGCCCGGCGTGCGCGAAATTGACCGCGCCGTGGACAGTCTGGGCGCAATTGGCGAAGACATCGTCGTCCATAAATTGCATGGCCAAATTGACCCGGCGGCCCAAAGGCTGGCCGTCCGCCGCGACCCGCAGCAACGTCGGAAAATCATTTTTGCGACCAACATTGCCGAGACCAGCCTGACGATCGATGGCGTTCGCATTGTCATCGACAGCGGCTTGGCACGGCGCGCGCGGTTCGACCAAGCCGCCGGCGTCACGCGACTGGTGACCGAGCGCGCGAGCCTGTCTGCGGTAACCCAGCGGGCAGGGCGTGCTGCGCGGCAGCAGGCGGGCATTGCCTATCGGTTGTGGCAGGAAGCAGGCAATGGCGGACTTCCGCCATTTGACCCGCCCGAAATATTGGAAAGCGACCTTGCGCCGTTGCTGCTCGACTGCGCACGTTGGGGAGAGAATGACCCGACCAAGTTACGTTGGCTTGATGGCCCGCCAGCACCCGCGCTTCAGCAAGCGCGCAAGCTTTTGCTGTCCATCAACGCACTCGATGCGTCGGGGCATATTACACCGCATGGCATTCAGCTTGCGGACCTCCCATTACCGCCACCGCTCGCACATATGGTCGTTGAAGCGTCAAAGAGCGGACAGGCCGAGGATGCGGCGATGCTGGCCCTACTGTTGCAGGAACGCGGCCTTGGCGGGCAAGGCGAAAATATCGAAACGCGATTTGAACGCTTTGTGGGCGAACGCAGCCCTAAGGCGGATGCCGCACGCAAGCTCGCACAGCGCATATCGCGGATGTGCCGCAGCGGTACTGGCGAACAAGAGCCGCTCAGCATCGGCGGCCTCATCGCCACTTCCTATCCCGATCGCATTGCCAAGCGGCGCGACAACAAAGGCGAAAAATGGATTAGCGCGATGGGACGCGGGTTGCAGTTGGACACGGCGTCGCTTCTGGCGCGTGAAGAATGGCTCGCGGTGGCCGATGTTCAAGGCGCTGCATCGGGCGCGCGCATATTGTCGGCGGCGCCACTGACGGAAGCGGAGATACTCGGCAATTTCGCCCATCGGATAACGCAGGAAGAGGCCCTGTCTTACGATAAGAATATCGACCGCGTGGATGCGCGCGCGCAACGGCGGCTTGGTGCGATAGTCTTAAGCGAAGGTCGCATAGAAAAACCCGACCAGACGGCCGTGGCGCGTGCGTTACTGGCCGCAGTGCGCGAAATGGGCGTGGGCGCGCTGCCATGGTCAAAAGCGGCGCTGGCGCTTCGGGAGCGCGCACAATTTGCGGGTATAGCAACGGTCAGTGACCAGGCATTGGGTGAAGCGGCCGAGCAGTGGCTTTTGCCGCTGCTGATGGGTGTGAACCGGCTGCGCGATGTCTCACCCGCGGCATTGTCGACAGCGCTCGACAATATGCTTGGCTGGGATCAGCGCACGCGCATTGACCAAATCGCGCCAGCATCCTTTGTTAGCCCGGCTGGAACGACGCATGCCATCGATTATGCGGCAGAGGCCGGGCCAACGGTTGAGCTGCGCGTACAGGGTTTGTTTGGCCTTGATAGCCATCCCACGGTTGGTGCGGAGCGCATTGCGTTGGTGTTGAGCCTGACATCGCCTGCTGGTCGTCCAATACAGACCACCCGCAATCTGCCAGAGTTTTGGCGTGGTAGCTGGCGTGACGTGGCCAAGGAAATGCGGGGGAGATATCCGCGGCATAATTGGCCCGATGCGCCTTGGGAGAGTGTGGCCAGCCTAAAGACGAAAAAGGCGCAAGCGCGTGATGTGCCCCGCAACGCTTGACGAATCCATTGCCGTTCGGGCAAGGTAGCCGCGAACGTAATTTTCAGGAAACATCCATGTCTGCCCGTATTTTTCAGCGTCCCAAAAATGCCATGCAATCGGGCCGTGGCCGCACGAACGAATGGGTGCTGGAATTTCAGTCGAATGAACCGCGCAAGGCCGACCCGTTGATGGGTTGGGCGGGTTCAGGCGATACGCAATCGCAGGTCCAGTTGACCTTTCCAACGCTTGATGCCGCGCGCGCTTATGCCGACAAAAAAGGCATCGCCGCGACCTACATTCCTACGCCGCCCAAGACCCTGAAGCTTCAGGCGTACGCGGATAATTTCCGTTAAAACAGCATCCCGGGCAGCATCAGCAGCTTGACGTCGACGGCGCAGCCCTCGTCGCGCTTTGATTGAACGAAGCGGGGCAAATCGGGCAGGGCGACGCGATGCACAATGATATTCTCGCCATCAACACCGCCGCCATCGCTTATTTTGGTAAGGCCATGTGCGCGCACCAGTGAAAAGCTTTCGCTGACCATGCCGGGGGATGAGAAAAACTCGCCGACGATTTCAAGCCTGTCTGCCCGATAGCCGGTTTCTTCCTCAAGCTCGCGTGCAGCAGACGTAAGCGTGTCCTCGCCTTCCTCATGGTCGCCAATCAGACCAGCGGGAAGCTCGATACAATTCGCGCCAAGTGGCACGCGATATTGTTCGACGAGTAGGACATGGTCATCTTCGACAGCGAGGATAACGCCGGCCTTGATACCGCGCGCGCGGCTGACATATTCCCATTTGCCGCGTGTCTTCGCCGTGATGAAGCGGCCTTGCCACATCACGTTTTCGACGTCTTCGTCTGCATTCATAACTGGATGAGCCTGTCCGGTAGTTCGTTGGGGTTTTCGCTGCCTTTGGGGAAATGCTCCGCCAAAACAACACCCATTTGCGCAACAGCGGCGGCGACACCCTGTCCGGGGTTGCCCGCCTTCACATGGTCAAGCAGCGCGACCATGGCATCGCCCCAAACCTCTGGCGCGACCTTTGATGCAATGGCTTCGTCCGCGACGATTTCGGCGCGATGTTCCAGCATCGACAAATATAGCAAAACGCCGGTGCGGCCGACAGTCTTGGATTCGGTGCCGACTTTGAACAGGCTGATCGCATGGTTACGCACGCGTGCCAATTTGGTCGCTTTGGGTGTTAAAAATAGGCGCAAAGGCATCCATTTCAGGATCAGCCATGTTCCAACCCATTTCAGGGCAACCGCTGTCAGAAGCAGCGCGACATATTCGTTGGTGGTATATTCATGGCCCCAACCACCGGTCAGGCGGTTGATGAGACCGATGTAGATGTCCGGGAAGGTCGCATAGGTTGCAAGCGCCACAAAGGCGACGCCGCTTGCCCATGCAATGCCGATGTCTTCATAATGGTCGGACAGATCGGTGACGATGGTCACGATTTCGCCGCTTGTGTGATGTTCGGCATCCGCAACTGCGGCCGTTACCAACACGTGGTCGGCTTCGATCATCCGGCTAATTTTAGTTAAGGCCATAACGATACTTTCTACCAACCACCCGAAGCACCGCCGCCGCCGAAGCTGCCGCCGCCTCCGCCAAAACCGCCGCCGAAGCCACCACCAAAGCCACCGCCACCGAAGCCACCGCCACCGCCCCAGATGATGACCGGAGCGATGCCGCGGCGCCGGTGCTTGCGCCCGCCACCGTTTGTCGATCGGATCATGGGCAGAAATACAAAGAAGATCATGAACAGAATGAAGATAATCGCGCCAAACGGTATGCCTTCGTCCTTGCCCTGACGTTGCTCTGCCGCTTGCGCAATTTTGGCGGCTTCGTCGGCTGGTAACTCAAGCTGCGTGACGATGCGGTCGACCCCGGCATTGATGCCGCCCGCAAAATCACCCGCCTTAAAAAGCGGCCTGATGTCGTTGCGAATGATGGTTGATGACAAGCCATCGGTCAGGACGGGTTCAAGGCCATAGCCAACCTCGATACGCATTTTGCGTTCATTGGGCGCGATGATCAGGATGGCGCCATTGTCTTTTTCGGTCTCGCCTTTGCCGTCCTGCCCAAGCGCCCATTGGCGACCAAGCCGATATCCATAATCGGATATTTCATAGCCTTCGAGGCTGCTCAATGTGGCCACCACCACTTGTCGCTTGGTGCGCGTCTCGAGCCCTTGCAACTTGGCGGTCAACGCCGCCTCTTGCTGCGGATCGAGCAAGTTCGCCTGATCGACAACGCGGCCCGAAAGCTTGGGGAAGTTTTGCGCAAGCGCTGCCTGACCGGTTAAGGCCAAAAGCAGCGCTGTCAGCAGGCCAAGGGCCTTTTTCATGTGTGTAATCCCAAAAGGGGTTAGTTTGCGGGCGCCATATCAAGCGTCGGTGCGGTTTCGGCGCCTTGCGTGGTGGCTTGATATGGGACCATCGGTTCCGCGCCGTGAATGATCTTTGCGCCGATGATATCGGGGAAAGTGCGGATGGTGGTGTTATACCCACGCACAGCCTCGTTATAATCGCGCAAGGTGATGCGCACCCGGTTTTCCTGACCTTCAAGCTGATCCTGCAGTTTCAAATAGCCCTCTTGGCTCTTCAACTGCGGATATTGCTCAACCGATACGAGCAGGCGTGAGAGGCTGCCCGACAATTGGTTTTGTGCGGACTGGAAAGCGGCCATCTTGGCCGGGTTGGCCAGATCATCAGGATTGACCTGAATATTTGGCGATGTCGCGCGCGCGCGCGCCTCGATGACTTCGGTCAACGTCTTGTTTTCCTGCGCAGCTGCGCCTTTGACGATATTTGCCAGATTTGGAATAAGGTTGGCGCGCTCTTGAAACGCGGCCTGAACGTCGGCCCATTTTGCCTTGGCATTTTCCTCAGCGGTCGGAACGCTGTTGATACCGCAGCTTGCAAGAGAGAGGGCTGCAGCGGTTAATAGCAAAGATTTTACAACTTGGTTACGCATCGAAAGAGCTCCTCCAATGGGCTGTCGCCCAGATTTCAGCCGTTTAATCGGCGTGTGTTACATACATAAGGCGCAGCTATGGCTTTCGCAATGTCTGCTATCGGCAATATGTCATGTTTTGCTGTGGGGCATTGTAAAGAGATGCGCCGCCCAATGGATGTGATGATAAATTCATTTCGCTTTCGCGCTATTTTCTGATGTATTGCGAAGGTAGATTCAGGGGCGGCGGAATGAACGTCGCTCAAAAAATAACCACTGGGGGAGCAAGATGAAAAAATGGATATTCGGTATATTGATTGTGACCGCGGCTGCGGCTGGCGGTTTCTGGGCCAGCGCGGACAAGGATATGAAAGCGCTCATCTCTCACCTACCAACGGACGCTAACGTGCTGTTCTGGAGCGTAGAGCAGCGCGACGCCGGTTTCCGCGCATTGGACCGCATTCCCATATTGGCGAAATCGAACATCATTAAAGCCGGTGATACGGTTTATCCGATGCCCAAGGGCGAACCGCTGACCATTGATATGGATGTCGACGCCTATATGAAGGCGCAGCGCATGGCTGGCCTCGTCATTGTCCAAGATGGCAAGATCCGTGTTGAAAAATATGGTCTCGATTTTGACGCAAAGGGCAAGTGGACAAGCTTCTCCGTCGCCAAGTCCTTCACCTCGACGCTTGTCGGCGCGGCCATCAAGGATGGCTACATCAAAAGCGTCGACGACATGGTTTCGGCCTATATTCCCGACCTAAAGGGTTCTGCCTATGATGACGTGACGATTGCGCAGCTGCTGACGATGACGTCGGGCGTGAAATGGAATGAGGATTATGCCGATCCCAAATCCGACGTCGCATTGTTCAACCTGCACAAGCCCGAAAAGGGCATGGACGTCACGGTCAGCTATATGCGCAATTTGCCGCGTGAAGCGCCCGCCGGAACGAAGTGGGTGTATAAGACCGGCGAAACCAACCTGATTGGCGTGTTGGTCAGCTCTGCCACAAAGAAAAAGCTGTCTGACTATCTGTCCGAAAAAGTCTGGGCACCTTATGGCATGGAACAAGACGCAAGCTGGCTCTTGGGTTCAACCGGACATGAAATCAGCGGCTGCTGCATTCAGGCCTCGACCCGTGACTATGCCCGTTTTGGCTTGTTCGTTATGGGCGGTGCCAAGATAAACGGGCAAAGCATATGGCCGGATAACTGGATGGCATCTGCAACAGTCAAACAGGCCGACATCGGCATGGCTGGCAAGGGCTATGGCTATCAATGGTGGACCTATGATGACGGTAGTTACGCCGCCCAAGGTATTTTCGGGCAGGGCATCTTCATTGATCCCAAACGGAAGCTGATCATCGCGTCCAATAGCAATTGGCCGAAGGCGACCGATCCAGACACGGTCGGCGCAGGGCGCGAAGCTTTCTACAAGGCGGTCCAAGCTGCGGTAGATGCCGACGCGAAAAAGCGCTGAATAGAGCCTCATGTTGCGGTGCACAATAATTGCGTTAAATCGTAATAAAATTGCGCCGCAACATGCGGGAAAAAGGGTCTTTTCTAAGTCCGATTAATAGTCCAGCATGTGCATGTTAACGATATGCTTCTGCTGGAGAAAAATCATGGACTTTAAGACGTTTTTACACGCGGGCAGCAACCGCCGGGCCATGTTAAAAGGGATGGGCGTTGCGGCTGTGGGTTTCTCGCTGACCGGCGCGCTTGCTGGCTGCGGTGAGAAAGAAGCCAAGAAGCTGGCCAATGGCGAAGAGGCCAAGCTGAACTTCTACAATTGGGACACCTATATTGGTGAAACCACGTTGGAAGATTATAAGGACAAAGCTGGCGTAGACGTCAACATGACGCTGTTCGCGAGCAATGACGAACTGTTCGCGAAGCTGCGCGCCGGAAACCCGGGCTATGACGTCATCGTCCCGTCCAACGATTTTGTGGAGCGCATGGCCGCGGCCGATATGCTCATGCCGCTTGATCAGGCGCAAATTCCGAACTTCAAAAATGTTGCCAAAGATTATCAGGATGTTCCCTATGATCCGGCACGCAAATATTCGATGCCCTACACCTGGCTGGCGCTGGGCATTGGCTATCGTAAGTCCAAGGTGAAGGCGGTGCCGGATAGTTGGAAAGTGCTGTTCGACAGCGATGAATATAAAGGCCGCATCGCGGTGCTGTCCGAGGCGGGCGACATGTTCCGGCTATATGGCAAATATATGGGCAAGTCGGTCAACAGCCTCACCGATGCCGATTTGAAGGCCATTGAAGCCATGATGACCAAGCAAAAGCCGAACATTAAAGCCTTCCACGAAGACAATGGTCAGGACTTGTTGCTCAAGGGCGAAGTCGATGTGGTGCTCGAATATAATGGCGACATTGCGCAGGCGATGGTCGAAGATTCCGACATTGGTTTTGTCATCCCCAAAGAGGGCAGCCAGCTGAACTCGGACAATCTGTGCATTCCCAAGGGCGCGCCGCATCCGAAAAATGCCCACGCATTCATCAATTATTTGCTGGATGCCGAAGCCGGCAAAAAGATTACCGAAACCATCTTGTATCCAACGCCAAATGACGCGGCAAAGGCGCTGATGCCCGATGCGTACAAGAACAATCCGGTGATCTTCCCGCCAGCAGATGTTTTGGCGAAATGCGAATATGCAAAGTTCAATCCAGAGCTTCAGCCAAAATATGAGGAGGCGTTCACCCGCGTGCGGGCGGCCTAAAATATGTCGGGGGCGCTGCAAGACTGGAAAAGCCAGAAGAAACCTTTTGCCGCCGTTGTGACGGCACCTGTGTTCTGGCTTGCCCTATTCTTTGTGGCGCCCATGGCCATCGTTTGGCTGTACAGCTTTGGGCAGAATGCCGGGCCTGCCGACATTGAAATTTCCGGCACGCTCGACAATTACAAGCGCGCGACCGAGTGGCTGTATCTATCGATTTTCCTGAAAAGCTTTGCGGTCGCGGCACTCACCACGCTCTTGTGCCTCATCATCGGCTTTCCGGTTGCCATGGCGATTACCTTCGCCGCGCCGAAATGGCGACCATGGTTGCTGCTGGGCATCATGCTGCCCTTTTGGACCAACCTGTTGATCCGTACTTATGCGTTGATGGCACTGATGGGCAGCAACGGATATATGAACAAGGGTCTGGGCGGACTGTGGGAAGGCGCAAGTTGGCTGCGCACGCTTGTTGGGATGCAGCCGCTTGAGGCGTGGACGCCCGTGCAGTTGCTCTACAACAATTTCGCGGTCGTGCTTGGGCTGGTCTATGTCCATCTGCCATTCATGGTCTTGCCGCTCTATTCCGCGCTCGACCGGCTGGACAAAAGCCTGATTGAGGCCAGCCTCGACTTAGGCGCAGGGCATTTCAAAACCTTCATGCAGATCGTGGTTCCGCTGGCCGCGCCGGGCATATTCGCGGGCGTGATGATTACCTTGATCCCTGCACTTGGCGCCTATCTGACCCCTGACCTTATGGGCGGAACAGACAGCCAGATGATCGCCAATGTGATTGAGCGGCAATTCAAACGTGCGAATGACTGGCCATTTGGCGCTGCGCTTTCGTTCCTGTTGATCTACGCGATGTTCATTCTGATCGCGTTCCAATCGATGCGCGCGAACAAAGTGAAGGCGGCGTGAGGATGTTTAATCGCACCCCCATCGCGCCTTTGGAATATACCAGAAAGCTGTGGATGCGCAGTTGGGTCGGATTGACCATGCTGTTTCTCTACGCGCCGCTGATCGTATTGATGGTCTTCAGTTTTAACGACAGTAAGCGCAATGTCGTTTGGAAGGGCTTTACGCTCAAATATTATGAGAAAGCGCTGAACAACGATAGTCTGGTGGAGGCGTTGGTCAACTCGCTTACCATCGCGGCGCTCGCGACCATCGTCAGCCTGGTGATTGGTGCGCTTGCGGCGGTTGCGCTTTGGCGGTTCCGGTTTCCGTTCAAGGGGCTGGTCGAAGGGACCATGTCCCTGCCGATTATCGTGCCTGAGATTTGTTTGGGCGTCGCATTTTTGATCTTTTTTGCAAAGGTCGACTGGCCAACCGATTTGCCATGGCCGCTCAATCTTTCCGCGATCACGATTGCGCATATCACATTCTGTTTCCCATTCGTTGCGATGGTTGTTCGCGCACGGCTGGCGAGCTTTAACAAGGAAGAGGAAGAGGCCGCAAAAGACCTTGGCGCAACGGAATGGCAGGCGTTTCGCGATGTCTTGCTGCCGCACATACGGCCTGCGCTGGTGGCGGGGGCGCTTTTGGCTTTCACGCTTAGCCTTGATGATTTCGTCATCACCTTTTTCACCAGCGGTCCGGACACGATTACCTTCCCGGTGAAGGTATATTCGATGGTCCGTTTCTCGGTCACGCCAGAGGTGAACGCTGCGTCGACAATCCTCATCCTCCTTACTGTCATCCTGACCTTCATCGCGCTGAAATTGCAGGGCGTGAAGGGCATTGCGGAAACCCATTAGAGATCATCCTTATGACCCAAGCCAAACAGCCCATCATTCAAATCCGCAATGTGTCCAAACGCTTTGGCAAGGTGACCGCTGTCGACAATATCAGTCTGGATATTCTCGCAGGCGAATTCTTCGTTCTGTTGGGACCGTCTGGCTGCGGCAAAACCACGTTGCTGCGGATGATCGCAGGCTTTGAAATGCCGACCGAGGGGCAGATCATTATCGATGGGCAGGATATGAGCCTTGTGCCGCCGAACAAGCGGCCGGTGAACATGGTATTCCAAAGCTATGCCGTTTTCCCGCACATGAACGTCACCGACAATGTCGGCTATGGCCTGCGCATATCCGGCGTATCAAAGGGTGAGATCCGCGACCGCGTGGCTGAGGCGCTTGAGCTGGTAAAACTGGGCGGATTTGAAGACCGGATGCCGGACCAGATGTCGGGTGGTCAGCGCCAGCGGGTTGCACTCGCGCGCAGCCTAGTGATGCGGCCAAAGGTGCTGTTGCTCGACGAGCCCTTGTCAGCGCTGGATGCCAAATTGCGTGCGCAAATGCAGTTTGAATTATCGGACCTGCAGGACAAGGTCGGGATTACCTTTGTCACGGTCACGCATGATCAGGATGAGGCGTTGTCGATGGCAAGCCGGGTTGCCGTCATCAACAAAGGCGAAGTTGCGCAGCTCGCGCCGCCCGCTGATCTGTATGAATATCCCGCCAACCGCTTCGTCGCCGATTTCGTCGGCTCCGTGAACATATTCGAGGGCAAGTTGACGCTGGACGAGCCGGATAAGGCCGCCGTTGATTGCCCCGGCCTTGGCAAAATTTACCTCAATCATGGTGTCACCGGGCCGCATGGCGCCGACGTCTGGGTCGCGCTGCGTCCGGAAAAGATTTACCTGCACGTGCCCGGCGAAGGCAAAGCCATTCGCGCAGCTGCCCAAGACGCGCCCGATGGCCACAACCTCGCGCGCGGCACGATTAAGGGCATGAGCTATCTTGGTGATATCACGCTGTATGAAATCCAGCTGGAGGGCGGGCAGATGATCCGCGTCAGCCGCCCGAACCTGTCACGCCATGATCAAGAGGATTTCACATGGGATGACAAGGTCAGCATGCACTGGCGTGCGGACAGCCCGGTAGTCCTATTAAGCTAGACGCAAAGCGCGTCCGCCGCGTCCGGCCTTAATTGTCAGCGGTTGGCGCAGGCCGGACATCCAACAAGGCCACGATGATGTTGCTTTCTGGGCCGGAATCGGCGGACTTGGGCATGCAAAAACGATAGATTGATCCTGTCTGCATCATTTTCAGGCCCTCGCCGAACACGGGCGATGCTTGGCTCAACGGAATTTTTTCCCATTCGCGCTGTTGCTGCACAACGCCGGTGCTGGCGTCAAAAACGGTGAAGTCGACAAGTGCCATGTCGCTATCGGTCGCGCTCTTGCCTGCGCCGGCCTTTATGAGGTCAAAGCCCAATCCGGTTGCGGTGGTTTGCGAACAACTGCGGTCGGCCACTGGAATGACTGGCTTTGGCGCTGGATTTTTGAAGGACAGCAAATCGACTTCGAACACCAGATCCGCATTGGCCGGGATGGGGCCAGTGCCAGCTTCGCCATAGCCAAGCTTTGACGGGATGCAGAGACGGTAGCTGCCGCCTGCCTGCATCAATTGCAGACCCTGCGCAAAACCGGGGATAACACCGCCAACGGGGAACTGTGCATTCTGCCCGGAATCAAACTCGGTGCCGTCAGCGGTCAGCATGCCCTTATAATTGACCATGACGCGCGATTCAGCATTCGGGCGTTCGCCTTTGCCCGCCTTAATGACGGTGTAGGACAGACCTTCGGGGGTCGTGGTCGTGCATGTCAGAACGGGTGGCTTGGGCTTTGCCGCAACGGGGGCCGCCGCGTATGCAGGCGCAAATTGAAGAAGCAGAGTAGGGGTGATCGCAGCCGTGAGGGCGCGCTGGAGCATTTTGGATGTCATGGGGCCAAGGTAATCATTGGATGTGGTTTGTCTAGCGTGAAGAGGCCGCCGCGATAACCATCCCGACCCGTCACCCTGAACTTGGTTCAGGGACTTACTTATTGGCCGCCGCAAGTAAGATGCTGAAACAAGTTCAGCATGACGGAAATAGACGGACTAAATAACCTACCCGATCGCGCGCAGCTTCGGCTCGGCTTCATCCAGTGACTTGCGAATGATGCCAATCAAATCATCGATCTGCGATGGCGTGATAATCAGTGGCGGGCACATGACGATGCTGTCGCGGATGCCGCGGACCATCAGGCCGTTGCGGATGCAGATATCGCGCACCAATGGCCCTGCCGTGCCTTCAGCCCCGCCGAAACGCGCGCCAGTGGCCTTGTCGGCGACAACCTCCACTGCACCCAGCAAGCCAACCGAGCGGGCTTCACCGACCAGCGGGTGGTCGCTCAGTGTCGTCAGTCTCTCGGCAAGATAGGGGCCTGTTTCGTTCCGGACTTTTTCAAACAGCCCCTCGCGCTCCATGATCTCGATATTGCGCAAGGCTACGGCGGACGCGACGGGGTGGCCGGAATAGGTGTAGCCATGGACGAAATCGCCACCGGTTTTGATAACCTTGACGATCTCCGCGCTGACGGCGACAGCGGAAATCGGCATGTAACCCGACGACAGCCCCTTGGCCATCGCGATGATGTCGGGCTTTACGCCAACGGTTTCGTGGCCCCAAATATTGCCCGTCCGGCCAAAGCCGCAGATGACCTCATCACAGACCAACAATATGCCATATTTGCGGCAGATCGCTTCCACCTGTGGCCAGTAATTGGCTGGCGGAATGATGACGCCGCCTGCGCCTTGGACAGGCTCACCAATGAAGGCGGCGACATTTTCCGGGCCTACTTCTAATATCTTGTCCTCAATCGCCTGCGCGCATGCGGTGCCGAAATCTTCGGGCGTCATGTCGCGGCCTTCATTATACCAATAAGGCTGGCGGACATGTTCAATGCCGGCCATTGGCAAGACGCCGGGGGCAGGGAAGCCTTGCCCGTGCATGACTTTCATTCCACCCATGCTGACGCCTGCCACGGTGGAACCATGATAGGCATTGTGGCGGCTGATGACGATGGTGCGGCTATGTTCGCCCTTCACCTGCCAATAATGGCGTACCATCCGCAATATGGTGTCATTGGCTTCGGAACCGGAGCTGTTGAAAAATACATGCGGCAAGCGGCCGCCAGTCAGGCCCGCAATTTTTTCGGCCAGCAAGATGGCAGGTGCGTTCGCGGTTTTGAAGAAGCTGTTATAATATGGCAGCTCAAGCATTTGTTCGCGCGCAACCTCTGCAAGCTCATCGCGGCCATAGCCCGCGTTGACACACCACAGGCCAGCCATCCCGTCCAATATGCGATTGCCGTCGCCATCATGGATATAGCAGCCTTCTGCATGGGTGATGATGCGGCTACCGCCCAGGTCTTCGATTTCCTGCCAGTCGGCTTGCGCGGGCAAATGGTGGGCGATGTCTAAACGGCGAAGTTCGGCGATGTCGTAATTGCGGGGCATGAGTTTTCTCCTTGATATTGATTGCATTTGCGGAGTGCGCAAAGCGTCAGGGAGAAAAGCCTATCCGCGCTTGATAGCGGTTATAACGGGTCACGGTCGTATTCACAGATTACCTCTTAACGCCTTTCCCAAAAGGTGGAAATAGGTTTGCGAATCTGTGTCATTTTCCGTGCCCCATTCGGGGTGCCACTGGACCGCCAGCAAGGGGGCGCCATTGGGTCGGGCGCTATAGGCTTCGATAAGTCCATCGGGTGCGCGTGCCTCAACCGTCAGCCCATCCGCGAGCGTGCCGATGCCTTGAAAATGCACCGAGTTTACGTCCAAAGCGCCTTTGGCATAGGCAGTGGACAGCATGCCACCGTCCGCAAGTTCAACCGGATGGCGGTGGTCGAACATGGCGTCGAAATCAACATCATCGGGTGCGTGATGGCGGATGAGCGCATCGCTCGCGCTCGTGTCACGGCGCAAGGTACCGCCTAAGGCGACATTGATTTCCTGAAAGCCGCGGCAAATGCCAAAGACGGGCTTGCGCGCGTCAATCATGCGGTCGACCATCGACATTGCGATCTCGTCGCGGCCGTCGTCGAACGGACCATCGCCGCCTTCTTCCCCATAATGCCGCGTTGCGACATTTGACGGGCTGCCGGTCAACAATATGCCATCTATCCGTGGCGCGACTTCAGCGGCGGTCATCAGGTCGGGCAGTGAGGGGATGATTAACGCCGCGACATCGGCATAGGTCATGGCCGCGCGGATATAGCGGTTCATCACAGCTTGGGCGACTTCGCTGCCGACCATGCGGTTACACGCGATGACACCCAATACCGGACGGCTCATTCTGCTTACTCCTGCGCTATTTCTTGCTCACGCTGCTCCGATCAGCTCCCGGCCAATCAACATCCGGCGAATTTCATTTGTCCCTGCGCCAATGTCGAGCAATTTGGCATCGCGCCAATAACGCTCGACAGGCCAATCCTTGGTATAGCCAGCGCCGCCCAGTGCCTGAATGGCTTCGCCCGCAACCTTGACGGCGTTTTCGCTCGCCAACAATATTGCGCCGGCTGCGTCAAAGCGGGTGGTCTGCCCGGCGTCGCACGCCCGCGCGACATTATAGACATAGCTGCGTGCAGAATTGAGCGCGACATACATATCCGCGATCTTCGCCTGCATCAGCTGGAAACTGCCGATGGGTTTGCCGAACTGCTTGCGTTCGCGGACATAGGGCAAGACGACGTCGAGGCAGGCCTGCATCACGCCAAGCTGAAGCCCGGCAAGCACAACACGTTCATAATCGAGGCCCGACATCAGCACGCCAACGCCGCCATGCAATGGGCCCATCATCTGTTCTTCGGATACGAAACAGTCGTTGAACACGAGCTCCGCAGTCGGCGATCCGCGCATCCCGACCTTGTCGATTTTTTGGCCGATCGAAAAACCCTCCATGCCCTTTTCGATCAGAAAGGCAGTGATGCCGCGTGATGCAGCCTCAGGCGCGGTCTTGGCATAGACGACCAAAGTGTCTGCATAAGGCGCGTTGGTAATCCAGAATTTCGTGCCATTCAGGATGTAACCGCCCTGAACCGCTTCGGCCTTTAGCTTCATCGAAACAACGTCCGAACCTGCGCCGGTTTCGGACATGGCCAAACTGCCGACATGTTCGCCCGAAATCAGCTTGGGCAGATATTTCGCCTTTTGCTCAGGCGAGGCCCAACGCGCGATCTGGTTGACGCACAGATTGGAATGCGCGCCATAAGACAGTCCGATGGATGCGGACGCCCGGCTAACTTCCTCAACGGCGACAACATGTTCCAAATAGCCAAGGCCAAGGCCGCCATCTTCTTGCGCAACCGTCAGCCCGTGAAGCCCAAGCGCACCCATGGCTGGCCATAATTCCTCACGCGGAAACCAGTCATCGGCATCGATTTTGGTGGCCAAGGGCGCGATTTTATCCGTCGCAAAGCGCTTGGTGGTATCGCGGATCATGTCGGCATTTTCGCCGAGGGCAAAGTCTAAAGTCATCGCCATCCTCTGCCATTTATTTGATAGTGCCGCAAGCATGGGACTAGCCAGTTGCTGACCTTTTGCTTACCGCACTTTGATATTTTCCTAACGAGCGAATCTTTAACGATGCATTATGACATTCTCATCGTCGGTGGCGGCCATGGCGGCGCGCAAGCGGCCATCGCATTGCGGCAGGCAAAATTCGAAGGCAGCATCGCTATCGTCAATGCCGAGCCTGAATATCCTTATGAGCGCCCACCATTGTCCAAGGACTATTTTGCTGGCGACAAGGCGTTTGAACGCATCATGATCCGGCCTGCTGCGTTTTGGGCGGAGCGTTCGGTGGATATGCTGCTTGGCCAGCGCGTGGAGACGGTGGATGCCGCCGCGCATTCCGTCACGACGTCTGACGGCACAGTCATCACTTATGGCCATATGATCTGGGCCACAGGTGGCGATCCGCGGCAATTGCCGGTCACCGGGGGTAACCTACGCGGTGTGCATGTTGTCAGAACCCGGGCCGATGTGGATCACATGGTCGAAGGGCTTGATGATGTCGCTGACGTTGTGATTGTTGGCGGCGGCTATATCGGGCTTGAGGCCGCAGCGGTGCTGCGCAAAATGGGTAAGAAAGTGACTGTGCTGGAGGCGATGGATCGCGTGCTTGCGCGGGTCGCTGGCGAACCGTTGTCACGCTTTTATGAATCCGAACATCGCAGCCATGGCGTTGATCTACGCCTCAACGTCGGCATTACGGCGATTGAAGGCGACGACGTCGCCACCGGCGTGCGTTTGGCCGATGGCGACGTTATACCAACGCAAATGGTCATCGTTGGCATTGGCATCATCCCGTCGGTCGCGCCTTTGTTGACGGCAGGCGCGGCTGGTGGCGCTGGTGTTGATGTCGACGCTTATTGCCGGACGTCCTTGCCAGATATCTTTGCCATTGGTGACTGCGCTGCCCATGCCAACAGCTTTGCCGGCGGCAATGTCATGCGCGTGGAATCGGTGCAGAATGCCAATGACATGGCCAATGCAGTGGCGAAAAGCCTGACGGGTGTGCTGACCGAATATCATGCGGTGCCGTGGTTCTGGTCAAACCAATATGACTTAAGGCTGCAAACCGTTGGCATCAGCGCCGGTTATGACGCAACGGTGCTGCGCGGCGATTTGGATGCACGCAGCTTTTCGCTCATCTATTTGAAATCGGGCCGTGTCATTGCCCTCGATTGTGTGAACGCGACCAAGGATTATGTGCAGGGCCGCGCCTTTGTGACAGAGGGCTTGTCACCTTCCGCTGAACAATTGGCAAACACCGAAGTTCCCTTGAAAGAACTCGCCGCAGAATTGACAGCCACCTAAACTTTTGCCTCCAGTCCGTTCAGCCCTCACGGCCATTTTAGGTCCAACGAACACCGGCAAGACCCATCTCGCTGTTGAGCGGATGTGTGCGCATTCGAGCGGGATGATCGGCTTTCCTTTGCGGTTGCTGGCGCGGGAAATCTATGACCGGCTGGTGGCGATCAAAGGCGCGCAAAATGTCGCGCTGATTACCGGCGAAGAGCGGATCGAGCCGCCGCAAGCCCGCTGGTATTGCTGCACCGTTGAAAGCATGCCCATCCACAAGGAATTTGCCTTCGTTGCGATTGACGAAGCGCAATTGGGGGCGGACCCCGAACGCGGGCATATTTTTACAGACCGCATCTTGCATGCCCGCGGGCGTGAGGAAACGATGATCTTGGGTTCGGAAAGTCTGCGCCCGATCATCCGGTCGCTGCTGCCCGATGCGGAGATCATCTCTCGCCCGCGCTTTTCCACATTAAGCTATGCCGGCGCAAAGAAGCTGTCCCGCCTGCCCAAACGGTCTGCCATCGTCGCGTTTTCAATTGAGCAGGTGTATGCGGTCGCCGAAACATTACGCCGGATGCGCGGCGGCGCTGCGGTGGTGATGGGTGCTTTGTCGCCGCGCACCCGCAATGCGCAGGTGGCGATGTTTCAGTCGGGTGAGGTTGATTATCTCGTGGCCACCGATGCGATTGGCATGGGGCTGAACCTTGATGTCGCCCATGTCGCCTTTGTCAGCCTGTCGAAATTCGACGGTTCCCGCAGGCGCAGGTTGACCGTCGCCGAAATGGCGCAAATTGCCGGGCGGGCCGGACGACATCAACGGGACGGAAGCTTTGGCACGCTCGCGGGCGAAGGCAGCGAGTTTACCCCCGAAGAGGTGCTGGCGATTGAGGGGCACAGTTTCCCACGGCTAGACTGGCTATATTGGCGTGAAGCCAAGCCAAGATTTAACGACATCGCGACGCTGATCGCGGATCTTGAGAAAAAACCGGGCCGTCCGGGCCTGTTACCCGCGCCCAAGGTCATTGACCTTTTGGTGCTGAAGCGGCTGGCCGAAATGCCCGACGTAAAATCGCTAATCCGGCATCCTGTTGACGTCGCCCGGTTATGGGAAGTGGCCTGCTTGCCCGATTTCCGGCAAATGGGTGAGGAACATCATAGCCGCTTTGTCGCGTCCTTGTGGCAATATCTGGGGCAGGGCGAGCGTGTCATTCCGCACGGCATTTACGCAAATGAGCTCGCGCGGCTGGATAATATTCAAGGCGACGTCGACACGCTGTCCGCCCGAATCGCAGCGGTGCGGACTTGGACCTATATCGCGCACCGGAACGATTGGCTGGCGAACCCGCCGGCGATGGCCGAACGCGCGCGGGCGCTCGAAGAAAAATTATCGGACGCGTTGCACGATGCGCTGCGTCAGCGGTTTGTCGACAAACGGACATCGATGTTGCTGCGCAAAGGTGCTGGCGATGTCGGGCTGTTGCCCGTTGAAATCCAGCCAGATAATCGCGTTCTTGTGGATGGCGAAGACATTGGGACTTTACAAGGATTTGCCTTTCGGGTTGACCCGGCGGCAAAAGCGGGTGACCGTAAATTGTTATTGGCTGCCGCAGAACGACATCTGGCAGCGCATTTGAGACAAAAGGCAAAGGACGTATCTATGGCAGAGGATAGCGAATTCTCGCTCGCAGCCGATGGGGAGGGCAAACCTTCGATCTTTTGGAAGGATGACCTTCTGGGCACATTGACCAAAGGCCGCACGCTGCTTCAACCTGCATTTACGCCAATGAAGGCCGTCGCCGGACTTGAGGGCGACGCGCTGCGCGAGATTGTGACGCGCGCTGAAAGCTGGATTGAAAGCCAGTTGGCCAAGGCGATGGGCGGCATTGTCGGATTGCTTGATCTCGCTCAACAGGCTGATGTCGACGGCAACGTTCGTGCGCTCGCCGTGCGTCTTGCGGATGAAGGCGGGATTGCGGGGCGGCATTATCTTGCCGACGCCATCGCCGCGCTTCCCAAGGAAGCCCGCGGGGCCGCACGCAAGGGCGGAATCGTATTCGGCGCGCTCGATATTTATCACCATGCCGCGTTGAAACCCGCTGCCGCCAAATGGCGCGCAGCCTTGTTTGCCGCACGCGACAGCCGCGCCATGCCCGTGCTTCCACCCGAAAGCGCGGTGCACCTGAAGACATGGAATTTTGCGAACCCGTCGGAAGCCAGAAACGCGGGCTATCGCCGGATTGGTGATGAATATGTGCGTATCGATTTGGCCGAACGCGTGATCAAAAAAGCGCATGAAGCGCGGGGGCAGAACAATGCCTTTGGCATGGACATGGCCTTTGCAACGTCGCTGGGTATTAGCGAGGCCGGTTTGAAAGCGCTGATGCGTGACGCCGGTTTCCGTCCGGCCGAAGCGGCGGTTGTAAATGAAGCGGCGGCTGACGAAACTCCCGTGGTCGAAGAAAACACGCCAGTCGAAGCAACGCCAGCGCCCGAGGCTGCAGTTGAAGCAATAGTCGCCGACGCCGTTGCACCCGAGCAAACCGCGCCGAAAGAAAGCACGCCCGTCGTCCTGACGCATTGGCGTTGGGTGGGCTTGCCCAAACCCCGTCCGCCCGAACAGCGCAGGCCGCATGCTTCTGCAGAACGAAAGCCACACGCATCGGCAAAGCTAAAGGCTAAGCCCGATCGCGCGCCGCCAGCACCAAAGCCAAGTGCGCCGCCGTCTGCATTGGCCTTGCAATTGGCTGCGCTCAAGGGCCTCAAGCTCTAAAAGGTCAGGCAAACCTTGCGGATCGACAAGCTGCTGTTCTTTCTGCGATTGGCCAAAAGCCGTTCGCTCGCGTTGAGTTGGGCGGAGGCTGGCCATATAAGGTTGAATGGCCGCCGGATCGAAAAGGGCAGCGCCGCAGTACGCGTCGGCGATATCATCACTATGCCATTGGGCGAGGCTGTTTTGACTTTAAAGCTGTTATCTGTCCCCGTTCGGCGTGGTCCGGCATCAGAGGCACAGCTTTTCTATCAGCGTATCGACTAAAAAATTGGCGACTCGGTGCAATCCGGCGTTGACTTCCCCCTGCACCTCGCAATAGGCAGACGTATTGAAACGGCTAATCCGCCGTCGTGTATGGGAGAGTTCCGCCAATGACTTATGTCGTTACCGATGCCTGCATCCGCTGCAAATATATGGACTGCGTTGAAGTATGTCCGGTGGATTGCTTCTATGAAGGCGACAATATGCTCGTCATCAACCCAAATGAGTGCATCGATTGCGGCGTGTGCGAACCTGAATGCCCTGCAGAAGCGATTTTGCCAGACACCGAAAGCGGTTTGGAACAATGGCTTGAGCTGAACGCAACCTACAGCGCAGAATGGCCGAACATTACTTCAAGCCGCGAACCGCCTGCAGACGCAGACGAGCATAAGGGCGAAGAAGGCAAATTCGACAAATATTTCAGCGCGGAGCCCGGCGAAGGCGATTAAGCCTTCGCGCCGCGCCGCTCTTTAAGCCAGCTTCTTTGATAGGATTCTACTTCACGTAGAGCCTCGAAGACCGTGACGGTCGGCTTAGTCCGGCCGGTACGTCCCAGCGCGTATATCTGGCTGTAAAACCAATATTGGATCGCAAAGCCCTCAATACTGCGCACGGCCTTTATCTTGCGCAGGCCGGATAGCCATTCGGGCAACAGCTTAAGCTGGTTTTCAACCTTGGGCAGCATCGCCAAGCCACCGAGCAGGCGCTTAGGCGCTTCGGGCATGACGCATAATGGCCGCGCCAATCCGATAACATCAGCCGCCCTGTTGCGCAGCGCCTGTTCCATGGCCGATGCGCTGCGGAAACCGCCTGTGACCATCAATGGAATGGTCAACTCGCTCTTCATCGCTTTTGCAAAATCAACGAAATAGGCTTCACGTGCGAGTGTGGTTTCCGCGACGGTTTGCGTCTCTTCGGCTTCCATCCCCTCGATACCCAATAGCTTAGGTTGCTCATAAGTGCCGCCCGATATCTCGATAAGATCAACGCCAGCATCCTGAAGCCAGCGGGCCACCTGAAGGCTGTCTTCAAACGCAAAGCCGCCGCGTTGGAAATCCGCGCTGTTTAGCTTCACCGAAATCGGGAACTCAGGGCCAACCAGTGTGCGAACGGTGTTGACGGTGAACATCAGGAAGCGGGCGCGGTTGACGAGGCTGCCACCCCAGCGATCGTTGCGCTGGTTTGACTTCGGGCTGAGGAATTGGGAGATCAAATAGCCATGCGCTGCATGGATCTGAACGCCCGTGAACCCGGCGTTTTTGCAATGCAGTGCCGCCTGGCCGAACCGGCCAATCAGATTTAGAATTTCATCCTCGGTCAGTGCAACCGGCATTCCAAATTGTCCGCCGGGCAGGCCCAGCTTCACGGCGGAAGGTGCCTTGGGACGTGGATTGATGCCCCGCATGGTCTGGCGGCCCGCATGGCTTATCTGCGCCCAAAAATGGTTGCCATTGCGCGTCGCGGCCTTGGTCCACGATTTGAGCGCGTCCATCATGGCCTCGTCCGGCTGTCCGCCGAAAAAGACGTTTCCGGCCCGTTCCAGATGGTCGGCGTCAATATGGATGTTGCCCGAAATCTGGAGGCCCGCGCCTCCGTCAGACCAGACACCGTACAGGCGCTGCAATTCGGGCGTAGGTACACCTTGCGTGTCCGCCAACCCTTCGGTCATCGCGGCTTTTGCGATTCTGTTGTTGAGTACGGCCCCACAGGGCAGTTGTATGGCGCTACTTAAGATCACTTTGGCTCACTTGGTTCTTCAATTTTTGGTTCATCTGAACCATCGGTTTTGGGTTCGTCGCTTTCTTCCGGCGTTGCTTTTGCAGCATCGGTATCGGCACGTACGGGCATCGCTTCAACAGGTGCCTCATCGGTGGATTCGTCGGTGTTAATCATGTCGTCACTGATCGTGCCTTTAAGGCTTTCGAGATCATCCATCCGCGATTTGGTTACCTGATTGTCTTCTTTGCCGCTGCCACATGCGGACAATGCCAGCAAGGCTGCAAAGGCAGGTGCTATGATGGTGAAACGCATATCGTCCTCAGTTCTCTATTCCGGCGCGACCGTACAATTTCCGCCCGCTTTGGCAAGGCTAATGAGAAAGTCGGGGAAGGTGGCGCGCAAAGCTGCGTCGAAGTCTTGAAGCGATGCTTCAATGCCAAGGTCTGCGAGGCTGGTGACCGGATATTCGGATAGCCCGCACGGCACGATGCCGCCGAAATGATTTAAATCAGGCGCAATATTGACCGCAAAGCCATGCATCGTCACCCATCTGCGGATGCGCACGCCAATTGCGCCGATTTTTGCTTCCTGACCATTTTTGGTGTCGCACCATATGCCAACGCGGCCCTCGGCGCGGCGTGCCTCCACCCCGAAACGGCCAAGCGCGGCGATCACCCAACCCTCTAGCGCATGCACGTAACAGCGGACATCTTTGCAATGCTTGGCAAGGTCGACCATGACATAGCCCACACGCTGCCCCGGCCCATGATAAGTGTACCGTCCGCCGCGTCCGGTGTCGTAAACCGGAAATGCGGTGCTCAACAATTCGGCCGGGTCTGCGCTTGTCCCGCCTGTGTATAATGGCGGGTGCTCCAGCAGCCAGATAAGTTCCCGTGCGTTTTCGTCACGTATGGCCGCCTGCAACGTTTCCATACGGGCAACGGCTTCGGGATAGGGGGTTAGCCCTTCGGAAACGTCCCAATCAATATTGCAATCGATCTTCATGCGCGGTGCTTAGCATGGTGCAAGCCGCTTGCCACCGGATATGTCAGCCTCTACGCCGCGAAGGGTCAGGGAGTGTATATGCAAAAGAAGCTTGATTATCGTGCGGTGGCAAAAGATGCGCGCGCTTCATTCGCTGCGCATCGTGAAGCCATCATCGCCATTGCGGGCTTTTTCATTTTCATGTCGAATTGGATCGCTGGCTATCTGGCCCCACCGCTCATCCTTGAAAGCTTTGACGACACCGCCAAAGTCATCGCGGCTTTCAGCAGCTATTTCGAAGCAAATTGGCGGGTCTTGTTACCGGCCATGCTCGTGACAATGTATGGTAGCCTTGCGCTTTATGTCCTGATTTCGGGACGCAAACTGGCCAAAGTCGGCGATGCGCTTGTCATCGCCGCCGCTTTGTTCCCGACATATTTAACCGCGACAATATTGACCGGCTGGGCGACATTTGCAGGGTTCTTGCTGTTCATCATTCCCGGACTTTATCTCACGGGCCGTTTTGCCGTGTTGCCTGCGGTCATGGCACGAGAACCGGCACTGGGCATCATAGATGCGGTGAAGCAGACTTGGGCGACAACGCGCACATGCGGTTGGGCCATAGTGATACTGACTTTGTTTATCGCCATCGCCATACGCCTGGTTTCAGGGATCGTTGGTGATGCAGTCGCCGGGATATGCCAAGCATTGGCTGGCGAGGGCGGCGTACCTATCGTTCAAGCTGCGGTCAGCGCGTTTTTCGCAGCGGTTGAGGCTGTTATTTATGTTATCGCTGTGACGGCGGTTAACCGTCAGCTTGGGGCACAGACGGCACCCCAATAATCGGAATATGCGGGGCGGCGTCTCGTGGGATGAGCCCGCTGATCCGTGGGTCCTTAAATGTCTCCAATTGCCTTTGATAGGCCGTGAACCCAGCCTTTTGGTAAAAGGCGAGCGCCGTTGGACCGTCTAGCGTGCATGTATGCACCCACATGCGTTGCACGCCCGCCTCTGCCCAGCCCAGCTGAAGCGCCATGGCCATCAGCCATTTTCCGTGGCCCTTACCGCCGAGTTCAGGGATCAGGCCAAAAAAGGCGATTTCACATGCGCCATCGGTTCTGAAGTCGAGTTCCAATATGCCAACTTCAATCCCCCGCCTGTCGACCACCGCCCAAATCCGTACCTTGGGGTCGTGAATGGTCTCAATCAGCGTCTCGTCGTCCATCTCAAGGCGTGAGAACCAGAGCCATGGTTCGCCAATGCGGCGATAGAGCGTCCGGTATTTGTCGGCATGCGGGGCGTGCCAAGGCTCTAACCGCAAATCCGAAGCTGGCAGCGCGCGCAAGGGCGGACGCTTGGTCATTTCCAGCGAGGTTACAATGGCACCAAGGTCGCCATCCGCAATCGGGCTAAACGGCATTTAGGCTTAGTCCCAAGACACTTCGGGCGGAAGGCTCATCAAAATCGCGTCAACATTTCCGCCGGTTTTCAGTCCAAAGGTCGTGCCGCGGTCATAGACAAGGTTGAATTCGGCATAGAGCCCGCGCCAGCGGCGCTGCGCTTGTTTTTCTTCGGCTGTGAATGGCTGATTCATCCGGCGGCGCACCAGCTTGGGGAAGATATCGAGGAAGGCTTCACCTACATCACGGGTCAGTGCAAAATTCTGGTCGAAAAGCGCATCGCTGCTGTTTTCCAGATGGTCGTAGAAAATACCGCCAACACCGCGATGCACATTGCGATGGGGAATCCAGAAATAATCCTCCGCCCATTTGCGATAACGTTCGTACACGTCGGGGCCATAAGGCGCGCATGCCGCACGCAGGCGGGCGTGGAAGTCTGCCGTATCTTCTTCATACGGGATGGGCGGGTTGAGGTCGGCACCGCCGCCAAACCAGCTTTTCGTCGTCACAAGATAGCGCGTGTTCATATGCACGGCGGGCACATGTGGATTGGCCATATGCGCGACAAGGCTGATGCCGGTCGCGAAAAAATTGGGATCTTCAGCCGCGCCATGAATGGTCTTGGCAAATTCGGGGTTGAAGCTGCCACCGACGGTCGAAACGTTCACGCCGACCTTTTCAAAGATTTTACCCTTCATCACGCCGCGTACGCCGCCGCCACCGGGCGAGCCATCATGGTCGTGGCGATCCCAAGGGATATATTCGAATGATGCGTCTGATCCGGCCTCACGTTCGATGGCTTCAAACGCCGCACAAATGCTGTCACGCAGCGATTCGAACCAACTGCGCGCTGCTTGCTGACGATTGTCTAGGACCAGAGTCATACTGCACCTTCCGGAAATTGCTGGGTCTGCCGAAGACCTTCTGCCAGCGCGATGCCAGCCGACACCGAAATGTTCAAGGACCGAAATCCAGCGCCCATTGGAATATATACGCGGGCGTCGGCGCGGGCATGCACTTCGGGCGGGGCGCCGCTGCTTTCGGACCCCATCAGGATGACATCATCGGGCCGAAAGGCGAATGTGGGCAGGGCGGTTGACGCCTTGCTCGACATCAGCACCAACCGCGCACCGTTCAATGTTTCAAGAAACGCTGACCAGTCGGTATGGCGCTGGATCTTTGCATGCGCGACATAATCCATACCGGCACGCCTAAGTGCGCGTTCTGAAAAGGGAAAGCCGCAAGGTTCAATGATGTCGCATTGGACACAAAAGCATGCGGTTGTGCGTAATACCGCCCCGACATTGCCGGCCATGTCCGGCTGATAGAGCGCGATGCGCATGAAAACTCTCCGATGGAAACCAATATATGACGATTAGACCCTATGTGGCCCTCATGGCAACCGCGCCCGCGCGCAATGGCACGCGCGATGGTAAGGCCCAATCCGGAACCGCCTGTGGAGCGGCTCCGGCCAAGAACGACACGGTCAAGCAGGGGGAAGAGACCGCGCTAGAAAAGTCTGTTAACCGCCGTTGGGCTGGGCAGGGGG